>NZ_JBWQOK010000018.1:0-226 GCF_056591635.1 Maritimimonas sp. 2304DJ26-3 | reverse complement strand
ATTTTGAAAATAATTTAGCAGGAGTTACAGCTTCTGAGTTTGAGACCTCGGGGGCATTAGTTGGTAATCCAGCTTCTGGAGGTATTAATACCAGTGCCAATGTATATGAAGCATCATATACTAATGGAAACCAATGGTGGGGTGGTATAGGATTTGTTTTAGATGCAGGTTTAGATCAAGCAACCACCGTTTACAAAGCAAAATTCTATTCTACTGTAGCACCAAC
>NZ_JBWQOK010000017.1:0-248 GCF_056591635.1 Maritimimonas sp. 2304DJ26-3 | reverse complement strand
ACCTTAACCTTTACAAGTAGTAGTGACCCGACAAGCTGTGGCGGTACAGATGGAGAAATCGTACTAGCAACTACTGACTTAGCAGATGGTAGTTATACAGTAAGCTCAACGGCAGGTAGTTTAACACTTGATGTTGTAGGAAATGTAGGAACGATCAGTGGCTTAAGTCAAGGTGTTTACAATGATATTACAGTTACTCAGAATGGGTGTACATCAACAGCAGATATAGATGTTACCTTGAGTGATCC
>NZ_JBWQOK010000016.1:0-255 GCF_056591635.1 Maritimimonas sp. 2304DJ26-3 | reverse complement strand
GTCGTTAAATCTTCACTGATCACAACTGTATCACTAGCCGTACAGCCTGTTGTCGTATTGGTTACTGTTAAGGTATATGTACCTGGACCACTAATCGTTGGACTCAATGTCGTTGAGCCACTATCAATAACCCCTGTACCTGTAGTTGTCCATAAATAAGTAACACCTGTAGTCGTCGAGCCTGTTCCATCTAAAACCAATGTAGTAGTCGTACACGTCAAGGTACCTGGTGCAGTGCCTGCCTCAGCGGTTGGT
>NZ_JBWQOK010000015.1:0-259 GCF_056591635.1 Maritimimonas sp. 2304DJ26-3 | reverse complement strand
TGGTAAAGAATTAACTACTATATCTACCTGTGTTGCAAGACTCTCACAGCCTGCAACTGTTTGTGTTACATAAACTATCTCTGTTCCTACTGCTCCTGATGGTGTAAACGTAGCATCATTATCAACTACTGTGGTTAATCCTGCATCGCTATACCAAGTGAAGCTTGCTCCTACTGCGCCTGTGGCTGTAATATCTAAAATCGTATCACCATCACAATAGGCTGATGGACTCGCTGCTGTTGGAGCTGATGGAATACCC
>NZ_JBWQOK010000014.1:0-320 GCF_056591635.1 Maritimimonas sp. 2304DJ26-3 | reverse complement strand
GATGTAAGCTTAGTGAAAGTAGTAGATAATCCAACACCTTTAGTAGGAAGCGATGTAGTATTTATGATAACAGTAAGTAATGCGGGTCCAAGTGATGCTACAGGAGTAGTGGTTACAGATCTATTGCCAACAGGTTATACCTATGTTAGTGATGATGGAACGGGTGCTTATGTATCTGGTACAGGAGTTTGGACAGTTCCAACTGTTGTATCTAGTGGTATACAAGTATTAAACATTACAGCTACTGTAAATGCAACAGGTAATTATACAAATACGGCAGAAGTAACGGCTAGTGATAATACGGATCCAGACTCTATGCC
>NZ_JBWQOK010000013.1:0-500 GCF_056591635.1 Maritimimonas sp. 2304DJ26-3 | reverse complement strand
TAATGTATTATTTCAAGTAGAAGTTGATGGAACGAATGCTCCTGTAGGAGATGTTCAAACAATTACCACTGCTAACGAATGGGTAGAACTAACTTTTACATTGGCAAATATTCCAGCTGGAGTTAACAGAATTTTAGTTCGTCCAGATGTTGGAAATCAAGATGGTACTAAGCCAAATACTGGTTCTCTTTATATAGATGACATTACAGAGGTAGGTAGCTCTAGTGGAGGCGATACAGTTGCACCTGTAATAACATTAAATGGAGATGCTGTTGTTAACCTTACAGTTGGCGATAGTTATACTGATTCAGGAGCTATGGCATCTGATGATGTTGATGGTGATATTACTGGAAGTATTGTTGTAGGAGGTGATACTGTTGATACAAATACTGAGGGTACATATGTAATTACTTATAATGTGAGCGATGCGGCAGGAAATCCAGCTACTCAAGTTACGAGAACCGTAAATGTAAGTGCAAGCAGTAGTTCAGCACTTTTAG
>NZ_JBWQOK010000012.1:0-506 GCF_056591635.1 Maritimimonas sp. 2304DJ26-3 | reverse complement strand
ACCAACAATTAGTATTACAAGTGCACCACTTTGTTCTGTGGACTTATTAACTTATTCATTAGAAGTAACAGTAAATACAGGAACAGTAACCAGTACTTCAGGATCGATAACAAACACCTCAGGGAATGTTTGGAACATAGCATCAATAACGTCTGGGACTAGCATAGTCATTACTGTAACAGCTGCTAACGGATGTATAGAAACTTTATCAGTAACAGCTCCGAACTGTAGTTGTCCAGTTGTGAATGCACCGGTTAGTGGAGGAAATCAAGAATATTGTACTGGTTTCACAATTCCAACATTAACGGCTACAGTTGGAGCTGGAGAAACTATAGATTGGTATGATGCCGCTGGAGGAGGAACCCTTTTATTAAGCGCTAATGCTAATTATACACCAGTTGTAGCAGGAACATATTATGCAGAAGCTAGAATATTGGTAAATGGATGCACAAGCTCTACACGTACAGCAATATTATTAATTGAAAATTCATTACCTAATGCTCCTC
>NZ_JBWQOK010000011.1:0-530 GCF_056591635.1 Maritimimonas sp. 2304DJ26-3 | reverse complement strand
GTTTGTTCCATCAACTTCTACCTGGAATAACACATTGGTTGGTGCCACTGTAGAATAAAATTTTGCTTTGTAAACGGTGGTTGCTTGATCTAAACCTGCATCTAAGACAAGTCCTACGCCTCCCCACCATTGGTTTCCATTAGTATATGTTGCTTCATATACATTCGCACTGGTATTAATACCTCCTGAAACTGGATTACTAATTAGAGCCCCTGAGGTTTCAAATTCAGAAGCTGTAACTCCTGCTAAATTATTTTCAAAATCCAAAAGTGCTGAATTACTGCTTGCATTTACATTTACTGTCCTTGTAACTTGGGTAGCTGGATTTCCTGCCGCATCGCTCACATTATAAGTAATTACATATGTACCTTCGGTATTTGTATCAACAGCATCACCGCCTACAACAATATTTCCTGAAATATCACCATCAACATCATCAGAAGCCGTTGCTCCTGGATCAGTAAAGCTATCTCCAACTGTAAGATTAACAACAGCATCTCCATTTATTGTTATTACAGGCGCAACAGTAT
>NZ_JBWQOK010000010.1:0-1015 GCF_056591635.1 Maritimimonas sp. 2304DJ26-3 | reverse complement strand
GGTTGGGTTTATGTAAATTATTAGAGAGGTTATGGTTACTAGATTATATAAAAGCATTACGATGAGAATTAGAATAGATATATCAAGAGGGTTAGCCATGCTATTGGTAGTTTTTCTGCTAGGTTTAACATCTATGGATGTTGAGGCTCAGCAAGATCCACAGTATACACAGTATATGTTTAATATGAATATTGTGAATCCGGCCTATGCAGGTAGTCGCGGTACGTTGAGTATTGGTGTGTTGGGTAGAACCCAATGGGTTGGTATAGATGGCGCACCAAAAACAGTAACAGCAGCAATCCATGCGCCAATTGGCAAGAATCTAGGGGCAGGCTTTTCAGCTATAGCAGATGAATTGGGTCCTGTAAAAGAGCAGAATATCTATGCAGATATTTCGTATACTGTATCGACTTCAGAAGAAGGTAGATTAGCTTTTGGATTAAAAGGAGGAGTTAGTTTGTTTAATACAGACTTTGCAAATATTAGATTGCCACAGACTCCACGAGGAGCGGATCCTTTCTTTGATGAAGATATTAATAAGACATTTCCAAATTTTGGAGCTGGAGTTTATTATTATAATGAACGATTTTATATAGGTTTATCAGCACCAAACTTTTTAGAGACCTTACATTTTGAGAAGGAGGGTAATACAATTACAAGAGCGGCAGAAGAGACACATTACTTTTTAACGAGTGGATATGTTTTTGAATTATCAGAGACATTAAAGTTCAAACCATCAGTAATGTTAAAAGGCGTACAAGGTTCACCGTTATCTGTAGATGTGTCGACCAACTTTTTGTTCAATGAACGTTTTGAGGTAGGCGCAAACTATAGATTAGATGATTCGGTGAGTTTAATGGCCAATTTTGGGGTGACACCAAGTTTGAGGATAGGTTATGCGTATGATTATACGACAACAAATTTGGGTAATTACAATAGTGGGACGCATGAGGCGTTTTTATTATGGGACATAGATTTTTCAAAGAAGAACTTAAAATCACCTAGATTTTTCTAA
>NZ_JBWQOK010000009.1:0-1802 GCF_056591635.1 Maritimimonas sp. 2304DJ26-3 | reverse complement strand
CAGTAGGTGTAATAGAAACTATATTACTTTCATCATCATCAGAATCCCCATCATTATAGTCATCATCACTAAAGCTTGAAGAAGGGTCACTATCTGGATCAACATTGTCTGATGCTGTTATTTGAGCTTGATTATCATAATTCCCGGAAGCTAATACTTGTGCTGTAAATTGTAGAACGGTACTTGCCGTAGTTGTCACCGTTAATCCTGACCAAGAAATCGTATTACCAACAACTGTAGCTCCAGCTGTAATTGCTGTAACACTTCCGTAACCATTAGGGACAATATCTTCAATCGAAACACCAGTTGCATCATTTACACCTCCATTTGCAATAGTTAGTGTAAAGGTTACCGTATCACTTACGTTCGGTGTTGTAGTATTAACGGCTTTTGTAATACTTAAATCAGAAACTACTATTGGGGTTATTGCTGTGTCAGTTTCGGCAGTGGTTATTTCATCTGTTGTAACTGATACCGTATTCACTAAATCAACGCCAGCTTGGAAGTCTGCTAATGTGGTAGTATAACTAATTGTATATGTCCAAATTTCTCCTACTTCAATAACCCCAACTACTCCTCCATCTCCCGTAGGGCCAGTTAGTGTTCCATTTGTTCCATTTGGTAAAACATCAGTAATATTAATATTATTAAGAACTAAATCGCCATCATTTTCGAGTGTTATCGTATAATCTAATGTTTGGCCAATTGCCGTTACCGGATTAGGGCCTCCTGTTTGCGTTTTAGTAACTACTACACTTGGGTTACATCCTGGAGCAGTTAATGTTACTTGAGTTGGGTCAATAACTTCACATAAGGTCACTGAATTTCTCACCGCTATGGTATATGGTGATCCTCCTGCTGTTAATCCTGTAAACACATTTGATGCTTGATAATTTGTCCCTCCATCAATGCTGTACTCTAAATTAGCTCCTGTAGCGGTTATTGTAATAGTACCATCATTTAACGTAGGGCAGCTTGCTGTAGTTGGGTCTGTGAAAGACACATTGGTTATTACTGGCAACGCGTTTACTGTTATGTCTACTTGTGTTGCAAGGCTTGTACAACCTGCAACCGTTTGCGTAACATATACAGTCTCTGTACCTACTGTGCCTGCAGGAGTGAAGGTTGCATCATTATCAACTACTGTCGTTAACCCTGCATCACTATACCAGGTAAAAGTTGCACCTATGGCACCCGTTGCTGTAATGTCTAAAATCGTATCGCCATCACAATAGGCTGATGGACTCGCCGCTGTTGGAGCTACTGGCGTAGGTGGATCATTAAGTGTAACATCAATATCTGCCATTGATGTACAACCTGCCTGAGTAATCGTAATATCATTATAGATTCCTTGACCTAGTCCATTAATTGTCCCTACATTACCTACAACAGCCATCGTCAAGGTACCACTTGCATAGTCTACCATATAACTACCATCTGCTAAACCAGTAGTGGCAAATACAATCACACCATCTGTCCCTGAACAAGTCGTTGGGTCTGTACTGTTAGTCAATGTCAACATTGGAGTTATTGGATCGGTAAGGGTTGTACTTACGCTATTACTTGTACATCCTGCATTGGTAACATTGATATTTGTATATGAACCAGCTCCTAAATTCAATATCATTAATAATCCTGCAACATCACTACTAATAGTAGATACTACTGGAGTTCCTCCATTTAACACATAACTTACACTATAATTTGTATTATTTGCTAAACCTGACAAGGTGATACTTCCTTCAGTACCTGAACATGTTGCTGGATCGTTGCTACTATCAATTACTATTACTGCAGTAGAT
>NZ_JBWQOK010000008.1:0-3327 GCF_056591635.1 Maritimimonas sp. 2304DJ26-3 | reverse complement strand
ACCATAGACACTACACCAATAGCAGTATCAGATTTAGAATTAACTAAAGCAGTAGACAATGCCACCCCATTTGTAGGATCTGATGTGACTTTTACAATTTTGGTAACTAATAATGGATTGAGCGATGCTACAGGAGTTGAAGTTACAGATCTATTGCCAAATGGATATTCGTATGTAAGCGATGATAGCGGTGGAAATTATAGTGATACAACAGGTTTATGGACAATTGGAAATTTAGCTAACTCAGCTTCAACTTCAATTAATATTGTTGCAACAGTAAACCCAACAGGAACTTATACAAATGTTGCAGAAGTTACTGCTTCAGATAATTTTGATCCAGATTCTAATCCGGCAAACGGTGATCCTTTAGAAGATGATTATGCATCAGTAGATGTAAATCCAATAGCAGTTTCTGACCTTGAGATTGCTAAAACAGTAAATAATACAACACCTTTTGTAGGGTCTAATATTGTGTTTACAATAACTATTACTAATAACGGGCCAAGCGATGCTACAGGAGTAGTGGTTACAGATCTATTGCCAACAGGTTATACATATGTAATTGATGATAGCAGTGGGGCTTATGTTTCTGGTACTGGAATTTGGACAGTTCCTACAATTCCCGCTACAGTAGGAAGTAATACAGCCGCATTAAATATTACAGCAACGGTATTAGCCAATGGTGTGGCTGCTGATTATGAAAATTTTGCGGAAGTAACTGCTTCAGATAATGTTGATTTTGATAGTGACCCTAACGTAAGTTTTGGAACAGACGACCGTGGTGATGGAATAGTAGATGATGATGAAGCTTCTATAATAGTTACTCCTATTCCAGTTTCAGACTTAAGTTTGGTTAAGACGGTTAATGATTTAAACCCTACAACTGGTGATATTATAACGTTTACTTTAACTGTTCATAATGATGGGCCAAGTGATGCAACAGGAGTTTCTGTTGAAGATGTAATACCTGATGGTTATGGAAACATTACAAATATTAATAATGGAGGAACATTAGTTGGTAATACAATTACTTGGACTGGATTAAATGTTGCTAATGCTGGTGATTTACTTCTTCAATTTGATGCAGAAGTACTCACTACAGGAACAAATACTACTACTAGCTATTATAATCAAGCAGAAATTACAGCTTCAGATAACGTTGATTTTGATAGTGATGTTACGGAAAGCTTTAATGTGGATGACGATAATAATGGTAATTTAAATGATGATGATGACGAAAGTATCCTTGATACTATTGTAATCAATTTCTTACCTACGGCAGTAGACGACAATGCAGTTGTAGTTGAGAATTCTTTAGATAACCCTATCATGGTCTTATTAGATAATGGTAATGGCCCAGATGATTTTGGTAGAGATGGCCCAAGTACAACCCCAATCGTAATTACCACACCTCCAACAAATGGTACGGCTATAATAAATGATAATGGTACTCCAAATGATCCTACGGATGATTTTGCAGAGTATACTCCTAATCCAAATTATACGGGTCCAGATTCCTTTACATATACAATAGAAGACGGTCAAGGATTAATAGGTAGCCCAACAGGAGACACATCTACAGCAACTGTATTTATTATTGTACTAGTTGATACAGATGGTGATGGTATACCAGATATTACCGATATTGATGATGATAATGATGGTATTTTAGACACCGCCGAAAGCAATGGTATTGATGCAACTGGGGATGACGATAATGATGGAATACCAAACTTTGAAGACCCAGACTTCTGTACATTAAACACAAATAATGTATGCGATAATTTAGATTTTGATGGAGACGGAATAATCAATCAATTAGATATTGATGCTGATAATGATGGCGTACCGGATAATGTAGAAGGTCAGTCGACATTGGGTTATATTGCTCCATCTGGAATTGATAGTGATGGAAATGGTCTAGATGATGTATATGAAAACACACCTGGTTCTGGCGAGGGAATAGCAATTGAAAACACAGATGGAACAGATAATGATGATTATCTAGATTTAGATTCAGATAATGACAACGTACCAGACAGTATAGAAGCTCATGACATTAATCATGATGGTATGATAGACAATACAGAGGCTTCTTTCACCGGTGTTGATACAGATGGTGATGGATTAGATGACGGTTACGAAGGAGCAGATATTAATGACGGATTCGATATTAATGATGAAATAAATGATCCAGTAATAGATTTACCTGATACTGATGGTGATGTTACTGATGGTCAATCAGATAGCAATGTTGATTATCGCGATATCGATGATGATGGTGATGGAGTTTCGACATTAGATGAAGATATTGATGGTAGTGGTGATCCGTTTGATGATGATTTTGATGGAGATGGTCAACCGAACTACTTAGATATAGATGATGACAATGATGGTATTTTAACAATCTTAGAGGGCACCGATAGTTTAGACGGCGATTCGAACCCAAATTATCTAGATATTGATTCTGATGATGATGGTATACCAGATAATGTAGAAGGTCAACCAACAGTTGGATATATAGAACCAAGTGGAATTGATATTGATAATGACGGTTTAGATGATGCTTATGATAGTGATACTTCTGGTAATCCAAATTCTAACGGAATCACTCCAGAAAATACTGATGGTACGGATGATCCTGATTATCTAGATGATGATTCAGATAATGATGGTTTAACAGACGCTATTGAAGGAAATGATATAGATCACGATGGTTTCCCAGATAGAGAAGCTAGCGGAACAGATACAGATGGAGATGGCTTAGATGATGCTTTTGAAGGGGCTAACCTTAATGATCCTTTCGATGTGAATGATGAGATTGCTGATCCATCAAATGATCTTCCGAATAGAGACCAAGATTTAGAAAATGATCCATTATTTGCAGATATTGTTGAAGGAGATGTCGAACCAGATTATCGTGATATAGATGATGATGGCGATGGCGAGCCAACTCTTGAAGAAGATACGAATGAAGATGGAGATTATACGAATGATGATTGTAACTTTAATACAATACCTAATTATTTAGATCCGTTGTCATGTAATATTGTTCCAAATGGTTTCTCACCAAATAATGATGGTGATAACGATACTTTTATAATTCCTCTACTAACTGGTTTCCCAGACTTTAGAATAGAAATTTATGATCGTTGGGGTAATAGAGTTCATAATTATGAAAACAATGGAAGGTCTGGAAACGATATTCAATGGTGGAATGGATATTCTAGTGGTAGATTAACGTTAAATAGAGATGACAAGCGAGTACCTGTAGGTACATACTACTATATTATTTATTTCAACGATGGGGAAAGAAAACCTCAAACG
>NZ_JBWQOK010000007.1:0-3878 GCF_056591635.1 Maritimimonas sp. 2304DJ26-3 | reverse complement strand
AAATAATTTTATATTTAATGTGGATTAAATGCACAATGAAAAAATTACTAACTCTAACCGTTTTTTTTGCGGTTACATTTCTATTTGGACAAACCACACCAGGCGAATATACTGTTAATGGGGTTAGTATAAATACTAAATTATCAGATTTCGGCACAGCTTTTTTTGGTAAGAATAAAGTGATTTTTGCGGCTCCTAAAGATAATATTTCGATTACGAGAATTAAATGGGAAGGCAATAATCAGCCATTCTTAGACTTATATATTGGTGATATTGATGAGAATGGAGAAATTATCAATAAGAAAAGAGTGATTGGAGACATCAACACTAAGTATCACGAAGGGGTTGTTTCTTTTACAAAAGATAAGAAAACAGTCTATTTCAGCGCGAATGACTACTTGAAGAAAAGATATAGAACCGATTCTACAGGAACTAATAATATTCAATTATTTAAAGCTAAAGTAACGAGTAAAGGCGAATGGATAGATGTTGTTAAATTACCGTTTAATGACCTTAGTTTTTCAACAGGCCACCCAGCATTAAATATCGATGATACTAAACTATATTTTATATCCGATAGACCAGAATCTATAGGTAAAACAGATATTTATGTCGTAGATATTAATGATAATGGGACATACAGCGAGCCTAGAAATTTAGGAGAAAAAATTAATACAGAAGAGCGAGAGATGTTTCCATTTATTAGTGATGATAATATTTTGTATTATTCATCGAATGGAAAACCTGGCTTTGGAGAACTAGACGTATTCGCCAGTAAAATATTTGATAATACGGTTGCAGAACCTATTAACCTTGAAGAGCCTGTAAACAGTAAAAAAGATGATTTTGCTTATATAATTGATGATACTAATCATAAAGGATACTTTTCTTCTAATAGAAAAGGCGGAAAGGGAGATGATGATATCTATAGATTCTCATCTTTCCCACCGATTCATTTTGAATGTAATCAGGAAATCACTGGAGTTGTCAGAGATAAAGAAACGCATGCATTATTGCCAGGGGCAACAGTTCAGCTACTTGATGATAAGGGTAATATATTAAAAGAAATCGCGGTTAATGAGGATGCGTCCTATAAATTTCAATTACCATGTGATACTCAATTTACTTTAGTTGGGACATCACCAGGGTTTTTAAGAGAAGAAGTTCCTGCTAAAACGGTTAATGATTTAGAAACAGACCCTTTAAATATTTTTATCGATTTGCCCCCAGAATTAAAGGTAGTTGACGAAAAAATAATGATTAATATTAATACGATCTATTTTGATTTTGATAAATGGAGTATTCGTCCTGAAGCAGCAAAAGAACTTGATAAAGTAGTTGCTGTTATGATAGATCATCCTTCTATGGTGATTGAGGCTGGTTCACATACTGATTCAAGAGCTAGAGAAGCTTATAACCAAACGTTGTCAGAAAAAAGAGCCAAAGCTACAGTAGATTATATCCTTTCAAAGGGAATAAACCCAAGTAGAATTGCGGCTAGAGGTTATGGAGAAATGCAATTGGTAAACGAATGCTCAAGTTTTGTTAAATGCCCTAGAGAAAAACATCAATTAAATCGTAGAACAGAGTTTGTGATTGTTAATGATAATGATAGGTTTGCTTCAACAAACGCAAATGTGAACAATGTTAAACTAGATAAGAAAGTAAATTTAACTTATGTTGATTTAGATGATAAAGATCAAAACACTATTGCATCTACAGATAATTCAGTAAGCCTTCCAACTACAGTTGTAAATTCGACCATTTCTAATAGCTCAACAAACTTTATTAAAATATCACCTATTTATTTTGAATATGATAAATGGAGCTTATCTGACAAAGAGCTAAAAGAATTAGATAATGTTGTTGAAATAATGAATGATAATCCAGAAATTGTAGTTGAGGCTGGAGCACATACTGATTCAAGAAATTTGGAATCGTATAATCAAATTCTATCTGATAAGCGAGCTAAATCTGTAGTGAATTATATTGTTTCTAAAGGAATTGATCCAAGCCGTATTTTTGGTAAAGGATATGGAGAAAGTACCTATGTTAATAAATGTAAGAGTTTTGTTAATTGCTCAGAAGATGAGCATCAAGCAAATAGAAGAATTGAATTTATGGTTGTTGACGGAAATGGTTTTCCTAGTGAGCAATTTGTAGAAAAAGGAGATGAAAAACTTATAAATACAAATCCTATCTATTTTGATTATGATAAACATACTATTCGAAAAGATGCAGCTTATGAATTGAATCGGGTTGTTCAAATATTAAGAAATAATCCCGAATTATTTGTAGAAGCAGGATCTCATACAGATTCTAATAACACAGAAGCGTATAATAGAGCTTTATCGAATAAACGAGCAAAATCAGTAAAACAATTCTTAATTGCTAAAGGGGTTGATGGTGAACGAATTCTAAGTAAAGGTTATGGTGAAATGCGGTTGGTTAATAAATGTTCAAGTTTTGTAAAATGTACTGCAGAACAGCATCAAGAAAATAGAAGAACTGAGTTTAAGATTATTAAAAGTGAATAATAAACAGTTAATAATTGAGTAAAAATAAAAGTAGTTTAAAAATAGGCTTTAACATTTTTTTATATATTTGTCAGAATAGCTAGTTTGTAAAAAATTAGCGACATTATAAGGGGAAATGTAATTCATAAGCCTTTTGAATTACTCAAAATATTAAGTTTCAAATTATGAAGAAAAGTTACTTAACTGAGAGCTTTTTTAAAGCCAAAATTAGTCTCAATCTTTTATTGCTCTTGCTTCTAGGGTTATTTTTTCAGTATAATTCTAGCGCTCAATCAATTCCAGCATCGGACGGAAGTACACCTTGTCAGAATTGTGCACCTCCAGGTTGGGTAGATCAAATAGGAACGCCAGATGTGTCCAACGCAACTCAAGCTGGATTTATGATTCTAGCAGGTTCCGGAAACTATGGTGGTGGAGCTAGTTGGCAAAATGGAATGTTACCCTTACCACCAAATGGTCATACTTCTTGGATTTCTCTGAGAGATATTGGAGTTGCTGGGACTGAAGAAATTGTTAATACAACCATGACGGGTTTAATTGTTGGAGAGACTTATGAACTTACAATTTATACATTATCCGCGCTTTCCAATATGGACGGTGGTCCTTCTGGTAATCAAAGTTATGCAACTCAATACATAGATGAGTTTAGATATATTGTTGGAGCAAATCCTTTGCAAACGATAAGTTCTGTAACTCAAGATGTTTGGGGAACAGAAAAGTTTAGATTTATAGCGACCGCTCCTACAGAAACATTGCAACTTCTTCCTGGGAGTGACCCTGCAGTTGGAACTCCAACTTTTGAAACATTTGAAACAGTTCAAATTTCTGTTACTCTTGACGCAATACGATTATTGTTTGACTCCGATAATGACGGAGTTTTGGATGATGACGATTTAGACTCGGATAATGATGGAATTCCTGACTTAGATGAATATGTTGGAGGATTAGATCCTTATGCTGACGCTGATGATGATGGTGTTCCTGCGTATATTGATGATAATGAAGCAGATGCTACGATTGGGGATGTTGATGGTCTTGTTGAAGCAGCTTTTGACTTAGATGGAGATGGTACAGCTAATCATCTAGATATCGATGCTGATGGAGATGGTGTTTATGATGTTTATGAAGCTGGGCATGGACTCCCAAGTACCGGAGGAAGAATTACTGGAGCTGATACTGGATCTGGAATAAATGGTTTGTTTGATGCTATAGAAACAGGAGATACTTTCACTGATACAATAAATTATACTCTTCTAAATACGGATGGTGATGCCTCGATAAATGCCTTAGATGTAGATGATGATGGTGATGGAGTAGATACAGTTAATGAGAATCCAAATC
>NZ_JBWQOK010000006.1:0-4270 GCF_056591635.1 Maritimimonas sp. 2304DJ26-3 | reverse complement strand
TTTATCTGGACCTCGACCACCTTCATTGTATTCAATAACATAGAAATACGTTCCAACTGGAACTTTTTGACCTTTCTTAATAGTCCTGGATCCTGTTGAGAATCCGTCCCACCATTGAATGTTTGCTCGTGCCCTACCATTATTACTATAGTCATACACTATATTACCCCAGCGATCATAAACCTCAATTGTAAAATTGGCAAACAATGATAATGCTGGTATAACAAATAAATCATTATCACCATCTCCATTAGGAGAAAAACCATTTGGAACTATTGTACACGATGTAGCATCTAAATAGTCTGGAAAAGGATCATTATCAGAAGGATCTGTACTATCACAATTATCATCAGACCAATCTCCATTACCATTAGTATCTTCTTCTGAAGTTGGTATTCCATCACCATCATCGTCGGTATCTCTATAATCAACTTCTGCATCTCCTTGAACAAGACCTTGATAATTAATGTCTCCAGCTAAATCTAAATCTCTATTAGGTAAATCTGTTGCTGGGTCATTTATAACCGAAAGCCCATTAGGGTCAGCATAATCTCCTATGGATCCGTCATAAGCGTCATCTAAACCATCATTATCTGAATCGCCAATTGGTTGATTATCTGGAACGCCATCTGCATCATAATCATGACCTTCAATACTATCTAGTACACCATCTCCGTCTGAGTCAGTATCTAAATAATCAGGGTTAGATGTACCATCTGTATTTACATTATCAGCTTGAATTCCATTATCTGATGAATAATTACTCTGATTTGTATTACTAAAATTATCATATGTATTATCTAATCCATCATTATCATCATCTAAACCTGAAGGGAGTTCATAATCTGCTGTGGTTTGTCCCTCTACATTATCTGGTATACCATCGTCATCTGAATCTAAATCTAAATGATTTGGACGTCCATCTGAATCTTCATCTGTACTGAAATCTCCTTCAGCAATTGTCATGATCCCATCTCCATCATCATCTATATCTAAATAGTCTGCTCTACCGTCACCATCCGTATCTCCATTCCCTTCTTCTAAGGTAGAAATTCCATCATTATCATCATCATCATCTAAATAATCTGGTGTCCCGTCAGCGTCAGTATCTTGTGCATCAGCAGGGTTACCATCTCCGTTTGGATCTGGATTTTCATCAGATGTAAGAATCCCATCTCCATCATCATCATTATCTAAATAATCTGGAGTTGTGTCACCAGTACTTGCATCAGTATTTTGCGAGTCAGAAAAGTCTCCGTCTCCATTTGGGTCAGGTTCTTCATAACGGGTATGAACACCATCTCCATCATCATCTAAATCTCTATAATTTACATCTTCCGTTCCATCTGTATCTGGTAAATCTGTTGCTGGATCCGTTGCAACGATTGAACCATTAGGATCAGCATAGTCGCCAATAGAACCATCATAAGCATCGTCTAAACCATCATTATCAGTATCACCAATTGGTGTAGCATCGGGCAATCCATCTTGATTAATATCATGACCTTCTATACTGTCTGGAACTGTATCTCCATCACTATCTGTATCTAAATAATCTGGTGTAGCATCACCAAAAGGAGACCCACCATCGGTATTTACTCCGGATGCTTGAATACCATCAGTAGCTTCATATGCATTATCTAAACCGTCATTGTCATCATCCAACCCTTCTGGAATTGTATATCCATCCGTTGTCTGTCCTTCAACATTATCAGTTATACCATCATTATCTGAATCCAGATCTAGATAATTAGGTCGACCATCTCCATCTGGGTTACTGGTACCTTCTGAACTTGTTAAAATACCATCTCCATCGTCATCTATATCTAAGTAGTTAGGTTGGCCATCTCCATCTGTATTCACAGCATCAGAAGGGTTTCCATCACCATTTGGATCTGCATTTTCACTCGCAGTAGGAACACCATCCCCATCATCATCTGCATCTAAAAAGTTATTATTACCATCTCCGTCAAAATCTGTGATTGTATAATTAATTGTTGGATCTACCTCTGGAGTAATTTCGACACCATCGAATAATCCATTTGGTCCTGAACCTGTAGTAGCTCCATCAATAAATCCATCACCATCAGTATCTAAAAATGGATGTCCTGCTTCATTAACATCAAACAATCCGTCACCGTCGGCATCTAAGTCTAAATGATTGGCATCACCATCGCTATCAAGATCAAAAGCAGCTTCTACTGCATTATTATCATCTCCTATAGAAATATTATTATCATTATCATCTAAATAAGCTGGTACTCCATCACCATCTACATCTGCAAAAGGATCAGAACTATATTCTTGTAAATCCGGAATACCATCATTATCATCATCTAAATCTAAATTATCACCAATACCATCACCGTCAAAATCAGTATCAACAGTTAATAAAACAGCATTTGAAATCTGGTTTACATCACAGGCAAAAGCTGGAGAAGATAATATTACTCTATATTGATATCCATCATAAGTTCCAGGCACCATTGTTAAAGTTAAAGACTCTGTAGTAGCGCCACTATAAACTGGGTTTGCGCCCCCATTAGTAATATTATTCCAATTTAAACCGCCATCTGTGCTTTCTTGCCACTGATAGGTTATAGTATTCTGTAAGTCGGTGTTAAAATTAGCATTAGCATTTATTACAATTACCTGATCTACTGGTTGTGTAGTTATAGGTTGTACACCAATACCAAATTCTTGGAAATCGAATATTCCATTGTTACCTATATCATTTGGCGTTGTATATCCTAAAGTGAGTCCGGCAGTATTTACTACTCCATTAGTGTCTACTGTTAAGCTCACATCTGCACCTAATCTTCCGTTTGTATCAGAATCTTCAGCACCAAAGCCAGACTCAACTAAATCAAAGCAAGTATCATTATCTGCATCTAACTCATTAGAGTCGGCAATTCCGTCAGTATCTGAATCTGCCGTGGGTTGTGTAACAGTTGCAGCATTTGTATCGTCAGTTTCAATGAGATCAAATAATCCATTTGCGCCTACAGTTGTCGAATCTGCACCATCGATTCTACCATCATTATCTGCGTCTAAAACATCGACTCCATTTAATTGTCCCGATTCAACAATATCATAAATACCATCATTATCAGAATCTAAATCTAGGCTATTAATGATTCCATCGCCATCAAAATCGGCAGCAACACCTCCTGCATTCTCGTCTACATCTGGAATACCATCATTATCATCGTCAAGATCGGTTACATCTGGAATTAAATCACCATCAGAATCTAATTGTATTGTTATTTGCACTGCATCAGAGGTAATTGGAACATCACATGCAAAATTATTTGTACTTACTATCACTTGATAAAAATTACCATCAAAAGATAATGGAACATTACTAATAATTAAATTTGCTGTTTGTGTACCGCTATAATTAGGGTTTGCATCAGAAATATTAGAATATGGTCCACCTATCCCAGTTGTGCTAACCTGCCACTGATAAGTATTACCTGTAGCTGTTACATCTATATTAACAGTTCCTCCAACCAAAGTTGCTGGTGGAGTCGCAGGTTGAACTGATATTGCAGTTGTAACATCAAACTCTTGGAAATCGAATGTGCCGTTTGTATCAATATCATTTGGTGTAGTATAACCATCTACACCACTAGTTACTCTACCTTGTGCATCGGTCGCAGCAGGAGATGTACCTAAAATACCATCAGTATCACCATCAGTAAATCCAGCCTCACTAACATCATTACATAAATCATTATCTGCATCTAGCTCATATGCATCTATAATAGTATCGGTGTCTGAGTCAGATATTGGGAAATTAATCAAATCTCTAATTCCGCTATCTGGAAATGTTTCTAATCCGTCGAATAATCCATTTATACCAACACTAATCAACGTATCAATTATTCCGTCATCGTCACTATCAAATGTTCCTTGACCAGCTTCAGTAACATCATAAATTCCATCGTTATCTGAGTCAAGGTCTATATAATTTGGAACTAAATCACCATCCGGATCTCCTATTAATTCAACATTATCTGGAATACCATCATTATCTGAGTCTAAGTCAAAGAAATTTAAGATTCCATCGCCATCTGAGTCAAAAGGATTTGTATTTGGATTTCCATCGCCATCTGTATTATCGTTTTCATCAGCGGTATCTATACCATCACCATCATCATCTACATCTAAATAATCATTTGTACCATCACCATCTGTATCTTGTGTAGCTCCTGTACTTGGATCACCGTCGCCATCTGGATTTGGACCTTCAAACTCTGTATTTATA
>NZ_JBWQOK010000005.1:2500-5560 GCF_056591635.1 Maritimimonas sp. 2304DJ26-3 | reverse complement strand
AAAAAACCCCTCATTAAAAAATAATGAGGGGTTTTTTAAAAAGAAAGGCGATGACCTACTCTTCCACCAGTGGCAGTACCATCGGCGCTGATAGGCTTAACTTCTCTGTTCGGAATGGGAAGAGGTGAGCCCTATCGCTATAATCACCTTAAGCTGTTTCGGTTGCTTTAACCGTATAAGTTGACATATTAAAATAATAATATTGTAAATAATTGCTTTTTTAAGTAAAAAAGAGTGGTCCTTCCCTCCTTTCGGAGGGAAAGATTGCGTACATAAGCCTATGGGTTATTAGTACTACTTGGCTATGACATTACTGCCTTTACACCTATAGCCTATCAACGTGGTAGTCTCCCACGACCCTTTAAAGAAATCTCATCTTGTGGTGGGTTTCGCGCTTATATGCTTTCAGCGCTTATCCCTTCCCGACGTAGCTACCCAGCAGTGCTCCTGGCGGAACAACTGGTACACTAGAGGTCAGTCCAATTCGGTCCTCTCGTACTAGAATCAGATCCACGCAAATTTCTAACGCCCGCTACAGATAGAGACCGAACTGTCTCACGACGTTCTGAACCCAGCTCGCGTGCCACTTTAATGGGCGAACAGCCCAACCCTTGGGACCTTCTCCAGCCCCAGGATGTGACGAGCCGACATCGAGGTGCCAAACCCCCCCGTCGATATGAGCTCTTGGGGGAGATCAGCCTGTTATCCCCGGAGTACCTTTTATCCTTTGAGCGATGGCCCTTCCATGCGGAACCACCGGATCACTATGCTCTTGTTTCCAACCTGATCGACGTGTATGTCTCTCAGTCAAGCACCCTTATGCCATTGCACTCTACGCACGGTTACCAAGCGTGCTGAGGGTACCTTTAGAAGCCTCCGTTACTCTTTTGGAGGCGACCACCCCAGTCAAACTACCCACCAAGCACTGTCCCCATTTCTGGGTTAGGCTTCAGATAAGCAAAGGGTGGTATTTCAACAATGACTCCACAACGCCTAGCGACGCCGCTTCAAAGTCTCCCACCTATCCTACACATTACTTATCCAAAGTCAATACTAAGCTATAGTAAAGGTTCACGGGGTCTTTTCGTCCCGTAGCGGGTAATCGGCATCTTCACCGATACTACAATTTCACCGAGCTCATGGCTGAGACAGTATCCAGATCGTTGCACCATTCGTGCAGGTCGGAACTTACCCGACAAGGAATTTCGCTACCTTAGGACCGTTATAGTTACGGCCGCCGTTTACTGGGGCTTCATTTCATTGCTTCGCCGAAGCTAACAACTCCACTTAACCTTCCAGCACCGGGCAGGTGTCAGGCCATATACATCATCTTTCAATTTAGCATAGCCCTGTGTTTTTGATAAACAGTCGCCTGGATCTTTTCACTGCGGCCCACCAGAGGTGGGCGACTCTTCTCCCGAAGTTACGAGTCTATTTTGCCTAGTTCCTTAGCCATGAATCTCTCGAGCACCTTAGAATTCTCATCCCAACTACCTGTGTCGGTTTACGGTACGGGTACTTTATATCTGAAGCTTAGAGGATTTTCTTGGAAGCGCTTAGGCACACTATCCACGCCGCCGAGGCTTTGTGGTACTATCCTGTTTTAGCAAGTCATGCGCATTTAACTACACAACTTATACCTACACAGTTCAACGAACTATTCCGTCAGTTCGCGGTGCTTTCATTACTCCGTCACCCCATCGCAATATAAAGTAGTACTGGAATATTAACCAGTTGTCCATCGACTACCCCTTTCGGGTTCGCCTTAGGTCCCGACTAACCCTCAGCTGATTAGCATCGCTGAGGAAACCTTAGTCTTTCGGTGTGCGGGTTTCTCACCCGCATTATCGTTACTTATGCCTACATTTTCTTTTGTAATCACTCCAGCATACCTCGCAGTACACCTTCAACGCAGATTACAATGCTCCCCTACCCAGTAATAAATTACTGCCATAGCTTCGGTAATATACTTATGCCCGATTATTATCCATGCTCGATCGCTCGACTAGTGAGCTGTTACGCACTCTTTAAATGAATGGCTGCTTCCAAGCCAACATCCTAGCTGTCTAGGCAATCAAACCTCGTTTATTCAACTTAGTATATATTTGGGGACCTTAGCTGATGGTCTGGGTTCTTTCCCTCTCGGACATGGACCTTAGCACCCATGCCCTCACTGCTGTGTATATTTTATAGCATTCGGAGTTTGTCAGGAATTGGTAGGCGGTGAAGCCCCCGCATCCAATCAGTAGCTCTACCTCTATAAAACTCTACCACAACGCTGCACCTAAATGCATTTCGGGGAGTACGAGCTATTTCCGAGTTTGATTGGCCTTTCACCCCTACCCACAGGTCATCCAAAGACTTTTCAACGTCAACTGGTTCGGTCCTCCACTGTGTGTTACCACAGCTTCAACCTGCCCATGGGTAGATCACTCGGTTTCGCGTCTACTACTACTAACTGTACGCCCTATTCAGACTCGCTTTCGCTACGGCTCCATGTCTTAAACATTTAACCTTGCTAGAAACAGTAACTCGTAGGCTCATTATGCAAAAGGCACGCCGTCACCAATAAATTGGCTCCGACCGCTTGTAGGCGTACGGTTTCAGGATCTCTTTCACTCCCTTACTTAGGGTTCTTTTCACCTTTCCCTCACGGTACTAGTTCACTATCGGTCTCTCAGGAGTATTTAGCCTTACCGGATGGTCCCGGTGGATTCATACAGGGTTTCACGTGCCCCGCACTACTCAGGATACTACTATCAATAACTCTCTTTACTTATACAGGGCTATCACCTTCTTTGGCCTGTCTTTCCAAACAGTTCTAATTCATTAAGCATCGAATATCGTAGTCCTACAACCCCAATATTGCCGTAACAACATTGGTTTGGGCTAATCCGCGTTCGCTCGCCACTACTAACGGAATCACTATTGTTTTCTCTTCCTCCGGTTACTTAGATGTTTCAGTTCACCGGGTTCACTCCTCTTACGAGGTAACATGTCTTCAACATGCTGGGTTGCCCCATTCGGATATCTACGGATCAAAAGTTATGTGCACTTCCC
>NZ_JBWQOK010000004.1:0-418214 GCF_056591635.1 Maritimimonas sp. 2304DJ26-3 | reverse complement strand
ATACAGTAAATAAAAGTGAACTTTTGCTTCCTTAATCTATCTAAACCCACATACTTGAAAGCGGGTGCAAATATAGAAAGTATTATTTAAATATTGCAAACATTTTCTTTTGTTTTTTTAATCAAAAAAAATCTTTTTTATAAACACCTAATATGTAGATTATTAATAAATAAATATTTATTATTTCAGTATGCCTGAAGTGATAATCATGTCCTTGTTTGCAAGAATACAAGAGCATAGTTATATGATATATATTGAAAATATAGATGAGAAACCTACAAGAAGTTTACAAAAAGAAAGAATGTATAGTCCGATCAACAATTTAATTAGAGGTAACGCCAAAATAATCACCCATATATATTGTACATAACTCTCTTTTGAAATATCTTTGCCACTCCTTTTAAAGAAAGAATGATTAAAATTACATTACCAGACGGATCGGTTAAAGAAATGGCACAACATAGTACTCCTATGGATGTAGCCAGAAGTATTAGTGAAGGGCTTGCAAGAAATGTTATTTCAGCTAAGTTTAATGAGGAAACTGTAGAGACTACAACCGAATTAACCCAAGACGGTACATTAATATTATATACTTGGAAAGACACTCAAGGTAAAAAAGCTTTTTGGCACTCTTCTGCACATGTTTTGGCCCAGGCTATTTTAGATCTATACCCAAATGCCAAGCTAACTATCGGCCCAGCGATTGAAAATGGATTTTATTATGACGTAGATTTTGGGGAAGGCTCTTTATCTGAGAGTGATTTTAAGAAAATTGAGGATAAAATATTAGAATTTGCCCGTCAGAAATTTGAGTTTAAAATACGTTCTGTTTCTAAGGCAGATGCTCTATCTTATTATAAGGAAAGAAATAATGCGTTTAAAGTTGAGCTTATTGAGAATTTAGAAGATGGTGATATTACTTTTTGTGATCATGCCGATTTTACCGATCTGTGCCGAGGAGGACACATACCTAATACAGGTATTATAAAGGCTGTAAAAATCATGAATGTTGCTGGTGCCTATTGGCGGGGCGATGAAAATAATCAACAGCTTACACGTATATATGGTATATCATTCCCTAAACAAAAAGAGTTAAAAGAATATTTAGAACTTTTAGAAGAGGCCAAAAAACGTGACCATAGAAAACTTGGAAAGGAATTAGAATTGTTCACTTTTTCTCAAAAAGTTGGTCAAGGTTTACCTTTATGGCTACCAAAAGGAGCGGCTTTACGAGAACGTTTAGAAAACTTCTTAAAAAAAGCTCAGAAGAAAGCTGGTTACGAAATGGTAATTTCCCCTCATATTGGTCAGAAAGAATTGTATGTAACTTCTGGTCATTATGCAAAATATGGTGAAGATAGTTTTCAACCAATTCATACCCCAAAGGATGAAGAAGAGTTCTTATTAAAACCTATGAACTGCCCTCATCATTGTGAAATTTATAATAGTAAACCATATTCCTATAAAGACTTACCAAAACGTTTTGCAGAATTTGGTACAGTTTATAGATATGAGCAGAGTGGCGAATTACATGGTTTAACACGTGTAAGAGGGTTCACACAAGATGATGCACATTTATTTTGCACTCCAGATCAATTAGATGATGAGTTTAAAAATGTAATTGATCTTTCTTTATATGTATTAAGATCGTTAGGTTTAGAGAATTTTACTGCGCAAGTATCAGTACGTGACCTTGAAAATCCTGATAAATACATAGGTGATGTGGAGAATTGGGAAAAAGCAGAACGCGCAATTATCAATGCTGCCGAAGATAAAGGTTTAGATTATATAATTGAAGAAGGAGAAGCTGCCTTTTATGGACCCAAACTTGACTTTATGGTTAAGGATGCATTGGGTAGACAATGGCAATTAGGAACTATACAAGTAGATTATAACTTACCCGAACGTTTTGATCTGAATTATAAAGGAGCAGACAATCAATTACATAGACCAGTAATGATTCACCGCGCGCCTTTTGGTTCTATGGAGCGTTTCATTGCTTTATTATTAGAGCATACGGGAGGTAATTTTCCGCTTTGGTTAACACCAGAACAGGCTATTTTACTGCCTATCAGTGAGAAATATGAAAAATATACTCAAAAAGTTTTAAATTTGTTAGAAAATTACGAAATTCGCGCCCTCGTTGATAACAGGAATGAAAAGACGGGTAGAAAGATACGGGATGCTGAAGTAAATAAGATTCCTTACATGATTATTATCGGAGAGAAAGAGGAAAATGAAGAATTGATTTCAGTAAGACGCCATGGTGAAGGAGATTTAGGAACATTTACTGTTGAAGAATTTTCTTCTTTAATTAATAAAGAAATAAGTAGTACATTACAACAATTTTAGTTTAACCGCTGTAGTAAACAGCTTAAAAAATTTAAAAGCCATAGCAATAAGAAGACGAGGGAATAGAAGACCCTGGAGAATAATAAAGGAAGATCCGCACAAAATCAATGAAAAGATTCTTGCACGCGAAGTTAGATTAGTAGGCGATAATGTTGAAGTAGGTGTTTATCCTATTTCGCAAGCAAGAAAGATGGCAGAAGAACTTGAGTTAGATCTTGTTGAAATATCTCCAAAAGCCGATCCACCAGTTTGTAAAATAATTGATTATAAGAAATTTCTTTACGAACAGAAAAAAAGAGAGAAGGCTTTAAAGTCGAAGGCTACTAAAGTTACAATTAAAGAGATACGTTTTGGCCCTCAAACTGATGACCATGACTATGAATTTAAAAAGAAACATGCAATAAAGTTTTTAAGTGATGGAGCAAAACTTAAAGCGTATGTTTTCTTTAAAGGTCGTTCTATAGTTTATAAAGATCAAGGAGAAATCTTATTATTAAGATTAGCTCAAGAGCTTGAAGAATATGGTAAGGTAGAGCAAATGCCAAGATTAGAAGGTAAGCGTATGACGATGTTTATAGCTCCAAAAAAGAAATAATAGAATAAGTAAGAATAATTATAAAGTAGGAGAAGATGCCTAAAATGAAGACAAAATCTAGTGCCAAGAAACGTTTTAAGATGACGGGTACTGGTAAGATCAAAAGAAAGCATGCTTTCAAAAGTCATATTTTGACTAAGAAGTCAAAAAAAAGAAAGCTGCGTTTAACTCATGATGGTTTGGTACACAAGTCTGATGAGATGAACATTTTAAAACAATTAACATTAAAATAAGCCAAGCTTATTTTGGTACATTATTAACCCTGTGTTAGAGCAAGTAAACGATTGAAACAAATCTGCCTAACTCAAAAAAATAAAAATTATGCCTAGATCGGTAAATTCAGTAGCTAAAAGAGCTCGTAGAAAAAAAATATTAAAACAAGCAAAAGGTTATTTCGGACGTAGAAAAAACGTTTATACAGTAGCTAAAAACGCGGTAGAAAAAGCAATGTCTTATGCTTATCGCGATAGAAAAAACAACAAACGTAATTTTAGAAGTTTATGGATTCAGCGTATTAATGCTGGAGCTCGTATGCATGGTATGTCTTATTCTCAATTTATGGGTAAGGTAAAAGCCAATAATATAGAGTTAAATAGAAAAGTTCTGGCTGACCTTGCAATGAACAATCCTGAGGCTTTTAAAGCAATCGTTGAAAAAGTAAAATAAATTAAAACTTCTTACTTATTGAAAATCCCGAGTTAACGCTCGGGTTTTTTATGATTTAATAAGATCTCTTAATAAATAAAAAAGTCTGTTAATATAATTAACAGACTTTCTATCTTTTATATAGTTTACAACCTTCTTTATTCTTTTATAATTTTAAAAGACCCAGTACTATTACCTACTTTGGCTCTAACAAAATAAGTACCAGTAGGCATTTCAGAAAAATCTAATGATGTTTTAATTGAAGATGGAGATACACTTTTAAGACGTTGCCCCATTTGATTATAAATAGTTAAGCTTTCTATCATTTCTTTAGAACTTAATTTCAACTCATCTTTAACAGGGTTTGGATAATAAGAAAATCCTTTTTCGACTAAATCATCAATTGATAATACTCCAGAGGTTACACTGATATTAAAAATACCTTCAGGCTCATCAACAGAATCATTTTGGTGACCAACATTTATATAATAAGTAGTTCCTAAAGTTGAATTAAAAATTACAGCTTCTGCAGTACCAGATATACCAAGATTAGCACTTCCAACACAAGTATAGCTTGCACATGACCCAGTATAAACACCAATCTCAACATCCCATGCAGTAGGTTGAATAGTAACTGTTAATTCTGCTCCATTTCCTGTCAATGTATACCATACACCATCATTCATAATACCGCAACCTGAAACATCAATAAATCCAGCACCATTTGTTGCAGTAGATGCATCGACCATTTCAGAAAAAGGAAAAGCTGCAATTGTTTCAGCGTTAGCACAATCATCATTTACTGGAGGTGTTGGATCGGCACCTATGCAAATGTCAAAAGTAGTATTGTGTATTCCAGTGCTATTTGTAAATACACGAACATAATAAGTATTTCCTATAGTTAGACCAGATGGTATACTAGAGTTTGGATCACTACACAATATTAAATTCAATGCATTGCAATCACCAGATACTCCAGCATCATAAGTTGCATGGTATAAATTAGTTGAGCTTCCACTTATATTTAATAAGTCTATTTTATGTGATGTAGAAGTTGCTACAAATCTAAACCAAACATCATCATTAGCTTCATTCTCTTTATTTGTACAAACAACCATCTCACTAGAAGCCGTTGCTTCGGATACGGTTCCAGATTCTGTATTTGTACATAAATTATCTTGATTTACCGTTAGTTCTATTGCCGATGAACATTCGTCGTTAGCCGGGGGAACGATGATTTTAGCCATATATCCAAGCAAATCATTCGCATATATATTTGTAGTACCGACTATTACTACAAATACTAAAAACAGCATAGTAATTTTTTTCTCCATGAGCTTATTTTTAACTTTTCTAACAAAAATTAACTGACCCCTCTGTTAATAACGTAAAGTTACTTTAAAAAGTATATTTTTTAAGTAGTTATATGGTAAATTATGAACCGTTAATTAACAATTTTTAAAGCTATCTTCATTCATGAAAAAATCCATAACAGATTGACTAACACCCATATTGGAGAATCCTCCATCATGAAATAAGTTTTGTAGTGTAACTTTTCGAGTCAAATCTGAAAACAATGAAATAGTATAATCCGCACAATCTTGAGCTGTAGCGTTCCCTAAAGGAGACATCTTATCAGCATATGCTATAAATCCGTCAAAGCCTTTAACCCCTTGGCCAGCTGTAGTTGGTGTTGGTGATTGAGAAATAGTATTTACTCTCACTTTTTTATCTGCTCCAAAGAAATAGCCAAAACTCCTAGCAATTGATTCTAAATATGCCTTATTATCTGCCATATCATTATAATCTGGAAAAACTCTTTGAGCTGCCATATATGTTAAAGCAACAATAGAGCCCCATTCATTCATGGCATCTTGTTTGTAAAGCACATTCATAACTTTGTGAAAGGAAACAGCAGAAACATCCCAACCTTTGGTTGTGAAATCATAATTCTGATCTGTATAGTGCTTGCCTTTACGAACATTTACAGACATACCTATAGAATGCAGCACAAAATCTAACTTACCTCCAAGAATTTCCATAGATTTTTCAACTAAATTATTCAAATCTTCAAGAGATGTAGCATCAGCTGGAACAATTTCTGAACCTGTCTTTTCTGCCAATTCTTTAATAGCACCCATTCTCATAGCAATCGGTGCATTTGTTAAGACAAATTGCGCACCTTCTTCATGTGCACGCTCAGCAGTTTTCCAAGCTATTGAATTTTGATCTAAAGCTCCAAAAATGATTCCTCTTTTTCCTTTAAGTAAATTATACATTGTATATATATTATAGTTTGATCTTATTTTTGTTAAGCAAAGTTACTTCAATATTTTTAAAAAATATATTAGTTTAATAATTGCTTTGCATGTGTAATGGCGCTATGTGAAATATCTTTACCGCTGAGCATTTCGGCAAGCTCAATTATACGATCATTGTTATATAATTCTTTAATATTTGTAATAGTTTGTTCTTCTATTTCTTCTTTGTAAACTTTATAATGATGTTCTCCTTTCGCTGCAATTTGAGGTAAATGTGTTATTGAAATAACTTGCATGTTTTCACTCATTTTTTTCATTATGGCAGCAATCTTATTTGAAACTTCACCAGAAACACCAGTATCTATCTCATCAAAAAGTATGGTTGGCAATTGAGTGTATTCTGACAACAACGCTTTTACAGCCAACATTATTCGAGACATTTCGCCTCCACTAGCCACTTTTTTTAGTTGATCAAAATCTGAACCTTTATTCGCGGAAAACAAAAATTGCAATTCATCTTTTCCATTTTTCAGGAATGAATCCAATGCTCTCAAATTTATTTTGAATCGTGTATTAGGCATGGATAGATTTGAAAGGATTTCTTCTAATTTTTCAATAAAATCGGGAATAACCTTACCTCTATTATTATGAATTGTCTCAGCTATTCTATTTAGCTGAACTTCAACTTCAGAAAGTTTTATTCTTTTAGCATTCAATATTTCGTCAGCATTCTCAACTTGATCTACTTTAGAAGATAACTTTTCTTGTATTGTCAAAAGTTCTTCTATTGAACTTACAGAATGCTTTTTTTGTAGATTATAAATAAGTTGTAATCTATCATTATAATTTTCAATTTCTTGAGGGCTAACGGCAACCGTCTCATTTGCTCTTTCTAATTCATCAACAATATCGTTAAATTCTATTTCTGTACTATCAATTCTCTCAGATAAGCTATCATAATCTGAACTATAAGATACTAGTTTTGATATATTACTTTTAAATTTATTAAGTAATGATTTGATACCTAATTCTTCATTATTAGCTATATTTATAGCTTCCGTAAACTCTAGTTTTATGGCTTCAACATTATTTAGTTTTTCTAAAGTATTTTCTAAAAAAACCTGCTCATCAGGTTTTAAATCGGCTTCGACTAATTCGGTTAATAAGAATTGATTATAATCGTATTGCAATTTAGCTTCCTGTTGCTCTTTTAACAACTCTTCAAGCTCTTGATTTAGTTGCTTATAATGTTCAAATTCATTTTTATAAGATTCTAAAAATTTAGTATTAGAAGCTAGCGCATCTATAACTTTAAACTGAAACATAGTATCGGCCAATTCTAATGTCTCATACTGAGAATGAATATCTATTAACCTTTCACTCAATCCATTTAGTACAGTTAATCTTACTGGTGTATCATTTATAAAAGCTCTAGACTTCCCACCAGGTGCAATCTCTCTCCTAATAATAGTTGGTGACTCAAAATCAATATCATTCTCATTAAAAAAAGTTTTCAGATTGTATTTGTCAACATTAAATTCACCTTCTATGATACATTTCTTGTCTGTATTTTTAAGTAGAGATAGATCAGCTCGATTACCTAAAATTAAACCTAATCCACCCAAAATGATAGACTTTCCTGCACCCGTCTCTCCAGTAATAATTGAAAACCCCTCTTTAAAATCAACTTTAAGATTGTCAATTAAAGCAAAATTTTTAATAGTTAACTGTTGTAACATTACTGTGAGTGAAGTTTTTATAAAATTAAAAAGAGTGCAGCATACACTCTTCAAACTTACTTAAATTGTACTAATTTTTATAGAATTAGATCTTAATTTTTTCCCACTTAGAAGTATACGATGGATAAATTCTCAGCAAAGCCTCTTTTAAACTTGTAGTATTGGTTCTAGGGCCTCCAGAAAAAATATCTACAATTTCATCTGATTTGGTATCCATAAAAACACGTAGTAAAAAAGCATTAGCTCTCCTATTATATAAATCTTGCATTTTAAGTACAGCTTCACTTATTGTGTTTTTTGCATCTTTCTTACTATCAGCCATTTTATCCAATCCATTTAAATGATATTCATATAATGCCGTTCTAAATCCTTGAAAAGCTGGGGATAATATATTTTCGTTTAATTGATATCTTGTCGTATTTCCATCTATACGATTCCATCCAGAAAACCCGCCTTGTTGTGCCTGGTTTACAACATTTTCAGCTTTTTCATGAAATTCCTGACCACCATTTAAGGTAAAAGTATCTGCATCAATACCTAGAATTGTATATGCATAGAATGTTAAAATAGATACCAGGTTTGAATCAAAACTATTCTCATTATAAAATAAAGGTTGAAACTCATTGTAGCTAAAAGCTAGATCATCGTCTTTAAAATTAAATGTAGCTGTTTTGTATGTAGAATTAAATACTGGACGTGAAACCTGCACTTGAATATTTCCTCTAAATTCATTCGATGAAGGCTGTTCTAAAATATTCAAAGTAACTGCACACTGAATTTTTTCTTGAGATTTATAATTTTTATTTGTCCATTTGGTATTGTTCAAATATTCTGAAATTGCCGTTTGCATTGTATTATAAACTTGAGTATTGGAACTTTGAATCTGATCATCGTTCACAACAACTAAACAATTCAGCTCTTGCGCTTTAGTTACAAGCACAAAAAGCAAAACAAAAAACAATAAACAATTACGCATTTATCTTAGCAATGATTTCATTAAAAATATCTGAAGCTACTTCGGTTTTAGACTTTAATTCAAATTCTTTTATAACCTCAGCGCTATCAATCAGTGTTACTTTATTGGTCGATTTTTTAAACCCAGCACCTTTATCTTGTAACGAATTTAGAACAATTAAATCTAAATTTTTACGATTCAACTTGCTTTTGGCATTCTCTAATTCGTTATTAGTCTCAAGTGCAAAACCTACTAAAAACTGACTCTTCTTTTGTTCTCCAAGAGAAGCTAATATATCCTTTGTTTTAACCAAGTCTATATGTAACGATGCATCTTTCTTTTTTATTTTCTTATCAGATACAGTTGCTGGTTTATAATCGGCAACAGCAGCAGAACAAATAGCTATATCTACTTTATTATAATGCTCATGCACAGCATCATACATATCTTGAGCACTAACTACATTTATTCTTTTAATTAGAGAATGATTTTCACTTTCGTGAGATGGACCCGTAATTAAAAAAACTTCTGCTCCAAGATTGGCAGCACATTTTGCCAACTCAAAACCCATTTTACCAGATGAATGATTTCCTATAAATCGAACAGGATCTATGGCTTCGTAAGTTGGCCCAGCTGTTATCAAAACCTTCTTTCCGTTTAACGGAAGACCTGACAAAATATGGTTTTCAATAAACTGAACAATGTTTTCTGGTTCTGCCATTCTACCTTCACCAACCAAACCACTTGCTAATTCACCGCTTTCAGCAGGAATCATCATATTACCAAAACTATTCAACTTATCTAAGCTTGTTTTAGTTGTAGGATGCTTGTACATATCCAAATCCATCGCTGGTGCAAAATACACATCACATTTAGCAGAAAGATAGGTTGCTAACAATAAATTATCACAAGTACCATTCGCCATTTTAGATAAGGTATTTGCAGTTGCAGGTGCAATAAGCATAAAATCTGCCCAAAGTCCAAGATCTACATGATTATTCCATAATTCATTTTCTTCTTCTTTGTCATAAAAAGTAGAATGAACAGGGTTCTTAGAAAGTGTAGAAAGTGTGAGTGGAGTGATAAAATCTTTAGAAGCAGGAGTCAGAACGACTTGAACATTAGCTCCTGCTTTTATAAAAAGTCTAACCAGATGTGCCGTTTTATAAGCGGCGATGCCGGCGGTAACGCCTAGTAATACATTTTTACCGCTTAAAACAGACATTTATTATATGGTATCGGTTTCTTCTTCTGGGTTTCTATGGTAAATCTTACCTTCTAACCATTCTTGTACTGCAATTGCAGTTGGTTTAGGTAATTTTTCATAAAAACGTGAAACCTCTATTTGTTCTTTATTTTCAAAGATTTCTTCTAAACTATCATTATGAGTAGCAAACTCTTCTAATTTATCAATCAATTCTTTTTTAAGATCTTCATTGATTTGAGTAGCTCGTTTTGCCATAATAGCAATAGACTCATAAATATTGTCTGTAGGCTCTTCGATCTTAGACTTATCGTACGTAATTGTAGTTAAAGCCGCTTCTGTGTTTTTATAATCCATTACTTGTAACTGTATTATTCTTTAGTTTTTGTATCAATTCTTTTGTTTCGGTCAATTCCTTATTCAAATTAGCATTCAGTTTATCTACCTCTTTCATTTTATCTGACTCAGGAAAACTCTTTTTAAATTTTGCATAAGCCGCAATTGCGTCTTCTAAACGTTGCTCTTTTTTAATCAAGACACTTTTTACAGCTAAATCATTAGAAGCCTTAAATTTATAATACAAAGCATCTTCTTTATAAGAAGAACCTATATGATCTAAGATAAAGTTATCAAAAGCCATAATTGCGGCTTTATAATCTTCTATGTGGTAATATTGCTTAGCAATCTCAAATGATTTCTTTTCTAATCTAAAAGTAAGATCTTCAAAATGTTTATTGGCTTGTTCAACTTTATCACTAGTTGGATACTTATCAATAAAATTTTGAAGTGCCTGTAATGCTTTTTGAGTATCTTTTTGATCTCTACTATATTTAGGAGTAGATAAAAAATAACTATGAGCAGTTAAAAAGGCAGCCTCTTCTATTTTAGAACTGTTAGGATAGTTAGACATAAAACGGTTAAAGTAATAAGATGCTAAATCATAATTCTTAGTATTATAATTTGCCATAGCCACCATATACTGTATACGTTCAAGCTGAGGCTTACGGGTATATGCTGGAATTACTTTTTCGAATAAGGTTATTGCTTTATTATATTTTCCTTCTTCAAATAAGCTAGTGGCCATTTTGTATTGATCTTCGGCTTTACCCTTATTCAAAACCTTTTGATATTCGCCACAAGAAGACAGCATTACTACTGTCATAACCATTATTAATATCCTTTCAATTTTTAGCATTTTGCAAAATTACTTATTTATTATGGATTAATAAAACTATTTTTCGCAATAGTTTGGGTACAAAAATAGCTGAGTTTTTAGCTAAGTGTAAGTAAGTTATGCTAAAACTTTGTTAATTAGTTAGGCATTATTTTCTGGAGCTGCTGATGATGTTACAGTTAATTGTTTTACATCATTATCAAACAGATACAATCCACCTTTATCGTCACCAATTAAATTAATTTTATCTAGAATGGTTCTTGCAAGGGCCTCTTCTTCAATTTGCTCAGCCACATACCATTGTAAGAAATTATGTGTAGCATAATCTTTCTCTTGTAATGAAATATGAACCAATTCATTAATACTTTCAGAAACCATTACTTCATGATCGAATAATGTTTGAAACATTTCTTTAAACGATCCAAATGATACCGGTGGCGCTTTTAATGTAGATATTTTTGCATGACCTCCGCGTTCATTAATGTATTTTACAACCTTAAGCATATGCATTCTTTCTTCATCAGAATGCGCATACATAAATTCTGCAACACCTTCAAAACCTTGTGTTTCTGCCCAAGAAGCCATTGCTAAATATACTTGTGATGACTCGGCTTCAATTGTAATTTGTTCGTTTAATGCTTTCTCAATTTTTTCTTTGAGCATTTTATTTTGTTTTAAAGGTTAGTAATTGTCTATAAAAGTATTAATTTTTTCTTGTAATTCTTTAGTAGCTTCAACCAATGGAAGACGCACATAGTTTTCGCAAACATTTCGCTTTTTTAATAGAGCTTTTATGCCTGCTGGATTATTCTCTTCAAAGATATAACCAATCATATCCATCAATTTGTAATGGATTTTATAGGCTTCTTTAGCATTTCCTTCAATACCTAACTGAATCATTTTAGAAAATTCCTTTGGAAAGGCTTGCCCAATCACAGAAATAACTCCAGCTCCACCAGCTAATGTAATTCCTAATACAAGGTCATCATCCCCCGAAATTATTAAAAAATCATCTGGTTTATTTTTTATCAATTCTAAATACTGTTGCACATTATTTCCCGCTTCTTTTACAGCTATAATATTGTCGAAGTCACTGGCTAATCTAATAACAGTTTCTGGTTCCATATTTTTAGAAGTACGACCAGGCACATTATAGAGTATTATTGGTTTAGGGCTAACATCTGCTATAGCTTTAAAATGCTGATAGAATCCTTCTTGAGTTGGTTTACTATAATAGGGAGCAACGGATAAAATAGCATCAAAATTAGAAAGATCTGTGTTCTCAATTTCATTAATAACCACTTGAGTATTATTGCCTCCTACACCTAATACTAATGATAATCTACCATTATTAACTTCTATTATTTTTTGTTTGACTTTTTCTTTCTCTTCTGGTGTGACAGTAACCGACTCTCCTGTGGTTCCAAAAACTACTAAATAGTCAATTCCGCCCTCAATTTGAAAATTAATTAATCTTTCTAAAGCGTCATAATCTACACTTCTATCTTCTTTAAAAGGAGTTACTAGAGCAACACCAGTACCAATAAATTGTTTCATTAAATTAATTCAAATATTTGTAAATATTTTGCAAGCTCGTCGTTAAAAACATCAATCTTATTTGTATCAACTGAAATGGTAAAATCATAAAGATCGCCTAATTCTTCAGTGGCGAAACTTACTTTAAATTTAGCATTCGATCGTACAGTAACTAAATTACCATAAACACTTTCTGGGTTGCAATAATTAATCAATAAATCATACTTACTTTCAACAAAATCTTTAAGATTCGGTGCTTTTACTTTACCATACATACCAAAATCTTTTTCGGTAAACGTATTGTAATGTTGTGTTACAAAATCATCTTTAAGGTTTTCGAAAATTATAATCTCAAAATTTTTGTGTGGTTTGCCCAATTTCTGACTTAAATTTCGAGAAATATCATAACTACCAAACAATCGAGAATCAGCCAAAACACCTATAGTTTCAATACTTTCAGGTTGTTTTTTAGATGTTTTTTTTAGTTTTTTGAATTCTTTTTCAAAAAACATATTAGCAGTATTTTTCTTTAGCCCTTTAAAATTCATTAATGTTTTCTATTGATGTAAAATTAATTAAAATGGTTGGATTGGTTTAGCAACAATTCAAAAAATAAACGAATTAAAACACTACGTTAGTATTTTAACATCAAATGATTTTTAGTTTATAAATTAGCTTAATAATTGTTCACAAAATATGGAAGTAAAAATTAGAAAGGCTGAGCTGTCTGATTTAGAAATTTTAAATGATTTTCTACAACGTTTGATTGAAGTTGAGCGTCCAATGGATGAATCTTTAGAGCAAAAAAAGTACATAACCTATTACGATATATCAGCATTTATTAAATCTGATAATGCAGAATTATTTGTTGCTACAATTAATGATGAAGTTGTGGGCTCTGGCTATGGTTTAATAAAGCAAAATAAGAATCATTTTGCATATAAAGAACATGGCTATGTTGGTTTTATGTTCGTTAAAGATGAGCATCGTGGTAAAGGAATTAGTAAGTTGATTCTAGATACAATTTTTGATTGGTTTAAAAGTAGAGGGATTAAAGAAACACGACTACAAGTATATCAAGAAAACCCAAGCGCTATTAAAGCTTATGAAAAAGTGGGCTTCAAAAAGAATTTAATAGAAATGCTTCATTATTTAGATTAGAATGGATTACATTATAAAAACCGAAAGGTTAGGTTTAAGAAATTGGAATGAGAAAGATATAGAACCAGCTACAGTTATGAACGCTGACCCTAAGGTGCGAGAGTTTTTCCCTAACACTTTAACAAAAAAAGAAACTATAGAATTCATAGAACGCATGCACCATCACTTTAATGAGCATGGCTTTTGCTTTTTTGCGGCAGATCGATTAGATACCTACAAATTTATTGGCTTTATAGGATTAAATACACAAACTTTTGAAAGTGATTTTACACCATCAATTGAAATTGGCTGGCGCCTACTACAAAGTCAATGGGGAAATGGTTTTGCTACCGAAGGCGCTAAAGCTTGTTTAAATTTCGCCTTCAAGGAATTAAAGCTTAATGAAATATATTCTGTTACACCCGTTTTAAATATCAAATCGCAAAACGTAATGCAAAAACTAGGAATGAAAGTATATACTTATTTTGAGCATCCTATGCTTGATAAGGATAGCGATTTAAGAAATTGCGTGGCTTATAGAATCGAAAACAATCTATAAAACTTCTCCAGACTCTTTTAATTTTTCAGCGTTTTCGGCAAGTTTTAACTCTTCTATAATCTTATGAATATCACCATTTATAATATTACTCAAATCATATAAAGTTAAACCAATTCTATGTTCAGTTACACGGCCTTGAGGATAATTATATGTTCTAATTTTGGCAGAACGATCACCGCTAGAAACCATACTTTTTCTACGAGCAGAATCTTCAGCTTGTTTTTTAGCCAACTCTGCTTCGTACAAACGAGAACGTAATACTTTAATCGCTTTTTCTAAATTCTTATGTTGTGATTTTTGGTCTTGACACTTAGCTTCTATACCCGTTGGAATATGCTTTAACTGTATCGCAGAATACGTAGTATTTACACTCTGCCCACCAGGTCCAGTAGATGTGGTTCTAATAATCTTTACATCTTTCATATCTAGTTCTACATCGAACTCCTCAGCTTCAGGCAACACCATTACTGTAGCGGCTGATGTATGTACTCTACCTTGTGTTTCTGTTTGTGGCACGCGTTGTACACGATGCACACCCGCTTCAAACTTTAAATCTCCATAAACATCTTCACCTGAAACACTAAAAATAATTTCTTTAAACCCGCCCGAAGTCCCCTCATTTAAATCCACCACTTCTGTTTTCCATCCTTTATCAGAACAGAATTTAGCATACATTCTATATAGATCACCAGCAAAAATACTAGCTTCATCACCGCCAGTACCTGCACGAATTTCCATCATTACATTCTTAGCATCCTCAGGGTCTTTTGGAATTAACATGTATTTGATCTCATCTTCTAACTGAGGTAATTTCTCGTTAGCTTCTTCTAATTCAAGCTGGGCCATTTCTACCATTTCAGAATCAGAACCATCCTCGATAATTTCTTTAGCCTCGTTTATATTATTGATCAAACGTTCGTAAATTTCACCTTTATCAACAATTGTTTTTAAGTCTTTATACTCTTTATTCAACTTTACATATCGTTTCTGATCAGAAATAATATCTGGCTGAATAATTAGGTCTGAAACTTCATCAAATCGTTGCTTTACTATACGTAATCTCTCTAACATGTTAACTTTTTAAGGACTGCAAATTTAATGAATTAAAAGTAGTTTAAAAACCATAATTATTTTTTGGCAAGAGGTGTATTTAGATGTAAATTTGTAAGAATCTAAATAACTCATAAAATGAAAAAATTAATGTATGCCTTATGCTTTAGCTTAATTCTGATCTGGAGCTGTGGCGATAATAAAAAAGAAGAAAACAAATCAGTTGAAGCCCCTGTTGAAGTAGTTAAAACTACTGAAGTAAAAAAAGACGAACCTATAAGTAATGATATTGTTATTGAAGGTGATGATAATATGCGTTTTAGTCTCAAAGAAATTACCGTTAATGGTGGACAAAAAGTAAAAATTACGCTAAAGCATACTGGAAAGATGTCAAAAGACTTAATGGGACATAATCTTGTTATCCTTAAAAAAGGAACAAATATGAATGAGTTCGGTCAAAAGGCGAATACCGCTAAAGATACGGACTATATACCAGCAGACATGAAGGATGCTGTTATCGCTCATACCAAAATGATCGGTGGTGGTGAAGAAACTACAATTGAGTTTGATGCTCCAGAAGCTGGCACATACGATTTTCTATGTACATTTCCTGCACATTTTGCTATAATGCGAGGTAAGTTTATTGTAAAGTAATTTCTTAAAACGATATAAAAAAAGCATCCTAAAATTTAGGATGCTTTTTTATTTTTCCTTGTTTTTAAAACCTTTCTTAAAAACCTAACCCAAGAACTCCATTCTGATCTTTTTTTATCTGTTAAAAAGTGATTTTCTACCGTATCAAAAGCGTCTTCAATATAAGCATCATGTAACCAACGAATGGCTAATGGCCAGGTCAATAATGCCTGATTCTTAATATCCATTTTCAATCTGTGAACTAATTCAGTTTTATACTCTTCTATTTGATTTATTTTAAATTCATGAACACCACTAAAGCCTTTAGGTTTTGTAAATTGAAACTGAATAAACTCTCCTTTTTCATATTTAGTTACAAAGTAGCCTATTGGTCCATGCCCTCCTTTTGAACCAACTTTTAATCCTTTATCTAATCGCATTGGTGACCATTTATCTATAGCCAGCATTTTATCATCTTTTGTAGCCAAAGTTTCAAATAATTTTGAAATCTCACTCTTCGGTTGATTTACAAGTCTCGAATGTATATTTAATACCTTCATTTTATTGTTTTATTTTTCCTGATAAAGCAGCTATTTGTAACTCAATACGTTTGAGTTCACGTAATGTGTCATTCTTATGCATCAATTGCCACACATATACTTTTATCATACTAATAAATAAGGCACTAAAAAGACCACCTGCCGTCCATAATATAAGTTCATTGGTAACATCAGTATTAAAAAATTGCACTATACAGTAAACAAATATTCCTAAAAAAACAAGTGTCACTATATTCATAATAATTAACAACCAACCATTCTTTCCTTCAAAAACTCCTAAGATTTTTTTGAAAACATTTTGTTCATCTAGTTGATCGTAGAACCTCGCCTCTTCTTGAGTTAAAGTATCTTTTATTATTTGATCTATTTCTTCGTTATGATTTTTCATAATCTTTATGTTTTAAAATTGTTTTTAATTTCTCTCTAGCATAAAAAAGTCTAGATTTTATTGTTCCTTTTGACACTTCTAACAAATTGCTTATCTCAAATACCGAATACTCTTCTAAGTAAAACAATCGCAAAACTGTTTGCTGATTTTCTGGTAACTGATAAATTGCTTTTATAAGAGCTTTTGAATTGCTATTAGCATTAGAATTATAATTGCAATCAATACTTTTATCATTTTGTTCATCATAATTTAATTGTTCATTATCATAATAGCTGTGTAACTTCTTGTCAATTCTTTTTTCTTTTCTTAAAGCGTCTATTGCTTTTCTATTTACTATACTCAATGACCAGCTTCCAAAACTATTCGGATCATGTAAAGTGTCTAACTTTTCAAAAATTATGGTCCAACTCTCTTGAGCTATATCTTTTGCTAGATCTCTATCTTTTATATACCAAAAAGCTTGTTTGCAAAATCTTAAATGCCAACGCTTTACAAGTTGCGTAAATGCTTTTTTATCACCCTTCTTACATCGAGATACAAGTTGTCCGTCAAGTATTTTATCAGATGTTTTCATCTTCTATTCACTTAATTGACGATAAAAATTTGATTAGGTTCAAATTCATTTAAAATTTTTAGTAGTGATTTAAATATAACCCAAATAAATCATACTTATATTTACTATGATTGCTATTTTTGCCGCATGTCTAGAAAGAAACGAAAACAACTTTTTGAAAATATAGAAGTCATTGATGCTGGTGCTAAAGGAAAAGCAGTTGCCAAAGCACCAGATGGAAAAGTGATTTTTTTACCCAACGCCGTACCTGGTGATGTGGTAGACATACAGACCTTTAAGAAACGAAAAGCTTATTACGAAGGTAAAGCGGTATCATTTCATACCTTATCCGATAAACGTACAGAGCCTAAATGCGCGCATTTTGGGACATGCGGTGGATGCAAATGGCAACATATGAAATATGAACATCAGCTGCATTACAAACAAAAAGAAATTACCAATAACCTTACAAGGATAGGGCATATAGAATTACCTGAAATTTCACCTATTCTAGGTTCAAAAGAGCAATATTTTTATCGTAATAAAATGGAATTTTCTTTTAGCGACAGCCGTTGGTTGACATTAGAAGAAATTCAATCTGAAAAAGACCTTGGCGATAAAAATGCGTTGGGCTTTCATATTCCTGGTATGTGGGATAAAATTCTAGATATAAAAAAGTGTCATCTACAAGCAGATCCGAGCAATACTATCCGTTTAGCTATTAAAGAATTTGCTTTAAAGAACAATCTAGAATTCTTTAATACCAGAAATCAAACTGGGCTTTTAAGAACCTTAATGATTCGTACTTCAACAACTGGCGAATTGATGGTCCTACTACAATTCTTTAAAAAAGAGAAGGTCAAACGTGAGCTACTTTTAGACTATTTAAAAACTGAATTTCCTGAAATTACATCACTATTATACGTTATTAACTCAAAAGGTAATGATACCATTTATGATCAAGAAGTAATTTGCTATAGTGGTAGAGATCATATTTTTGAAGAAATGGAAGGTTTGCAGTTTAAGATCAATGCCAAATCTTTTTACCAAACCAATTCTAATCAAGCCTATGAATTGTATAAGGTAACTAGAGATTTTGCTTCTCTTACAGGGAATGAAACCGTGTATGACCTATACACTGGTACCGGAACAATAGCACAATTTGTTGCAAAGAAAGCAAAGAAAGTAATTGGTGTTGAGGCTGTGCCAGATGCTATTTCAGCAGCCAAAGAAAATGCAGATAGAAACGGAATTGACAATACTGAATTTTATGTGGGTGATATGGCTAAAGTATTTGATGAAGCTTTTATTACCAAACATGGTAAACCAGATATTGTAATTACAGATCCACCTCGAGATGGAATGCATAAAAAAGTAGTTGAACAATTATTAAATCTACAAGCTCCTAAAATTGTATATGTTAGTTGTAATTCAGCAACTCAAGCCAGAGACTTGGCTATTTTAGATACAAAATATATAGTTGTAAAAACGCAAGCTGTAGATATGTTTCCACAAACACACCATGTAGAAAATGTTGTTTTATTAGAATTGCGTTAATTTGTAGCAATGAAAAAATACTTTTTAATAATTATCATATTAATAACAGCGATTACTGGGTGTGAACGTGATGATATATGTATTGATGAAACTACTCCAAATTTCATTATAAGGTTTTATGACAATACTAATCAAACGGAATCTAAAAATGTTAATCAATTATTGATTGAGTATGTAGATTTAGATAAGGACACATTAGTTTCTGGGACTGATTCAATAGCAATTCCTCTTGATATTAATAGCGATATGGTAAATTTTAAATTCATAATAGATAGCAATGATGAAGATACCGCTATTGAAGATTCTTTTACTTTAAATTATATCCGAGAAGAAGTATTTGTAGGTAGATCATGTGGATTTAAAATGATATTTAATGACCTTAGCATTACAGACCCAACGTCTAATTGGATTGAAAATTTTGAAATAGTAAATGATACCATTAACAATGAAACAGCAGCACATGTTAAAATATTTCATTAGCATTTTATTGTTAAGTTGTTTTGTTCTAAATGCTCAAGATGACACAGCTAAAGACACTATTCAAAACAAATATGGCCTTAGAATCGGTATCGATCTATACAACCCAACTGCTACAATAATTAACGACGATAGAAAAGGTTTAGAACTCGTAGCAGATTATAGAATTAGTAGAAAATGGTATGTTGCGGGTGAGTTGGGCACTATAAAAAACACTACAGATTTAGATTTTATCAATTTTATAACTGATGGTCAATATATAAAATTAGGCGTAGATTATAATGCTTATGAAAATTGGCTCGATATGGAAAATATTGTCTACATAGGTTTTCGATATGGATTTAGTACATTCTCACAAACTTTAAATAGCGGCACAATTTTAAGCAGCAACCCTTTATTAGACGATCAACCGGTAACAGCTCCTCAAGAATTTGATGGTCTAAATGCTCATTGGGGAGAAATAGTAGTTGGTGTAAAGGCAGAAATTTTTAATAATTTATTCTTAGGTTTTAGCTTTAGCGGAAAGAAAATGATATCTACCAAAGAACCTGCTAATTTTAAAAATCTATTTGTTCCAGGATTCAATCGAGTATTTTTAAATGATTCTGGTTTTGGATTTAATTATACCATTTCGTATTTAATTCCACTATATAAGAAGTCGAAATAAGATTTTTTCGTAAATTTATCTTTCCTTAAATTTTAATGAAACATGAAAAATATACCTAGTGTAGATTTATCAGATTTTATTTCTGGTGATCCAAATAGAAAGCAAAAATTTGTAAATGAGATTGGTAAGGCTTACGAAGATATTGGATTTGTAGCTTTAAAAGGACATTTTTTAAGTGATGAATTAGTAGATAATTTGTATGCCGAAATAAAAAAATTCTTCGGTTTACCAGTTGAAACAAAACGTTCTTATGAAATAGAAGGAATTGGAGGTCAAAGAGGATATGTTTCGTTTGGTAAAGAAAGTGCTAAAGGCAAAAAAGAAGGTGATCTAAAAGAGTTCTGGCATTTTGGTCAGTATGTAGAGAACAATCCAAAATTAGAGGCAGAATATCCAGATAATGTTACAGTTACTGAATTACCTCAATTTAATGCTGTAGGTAAAGAAACATATCAAATGCTTGAAAAAACAGGTGTTTATGTACTGCGTGCTTTGGCTTTATTTTTAGATTTAGATGAAAATTATTTCGATAATTATATTAAAAATGGTAACAGTATTTTAAGACCAATACATTACCCTCCTATCAAATCTGAACCTAAAAATGCCGTTAGAGCTGCTGCTCATGGTGATATTAACTTGATTACCTTATTAATGGGGTCTCATGGTAAAGGTTTGCAAGTTCAAAATCATAAAGGTGAATGGCTAGATGCTATAGCAGAACCAGATGAATTGGTAATAAATGTTGGTGATATGTTATCTCGTCATTCCAACAATCGTTTAAAGTCTACCATTCATAGAGTTGTAAATCCGCCTAGAGAAATGTGGGGTACTTCGCGTTATTCAATTCCGTTTTTTATGCATCCTATTAGTGAAATGCCGCTAGATTGCTTAGAGAATTGTATTGATGATGAAAACCCAAAACTATACGAAGATATTACTGCTGGCGATTTCTTAAATGAACGTTTAGTTGAGTTAGGTCTTATTAAAAAGTAATGGACTTACAAGATCAGTTAAAAAATCTGTTCCCAGATCACATTCCTGAAACTGAAGAAATTAAAGAGGAAAAAAGCGATGTCTGGTTACAAGATGATCCAATAATTTGCAAATACGAAAAGCGTAAAGGTAAGCCAATAACTATTTTAGAAGGCTATACTGGAGCCAACAATGATTTTAAAAAACTTGCTAAAGAATTAAAAACTAAATTAAGTGTTGGCGGTAGTTTTAAAGATGATAAAATAATTATTCAAGGTGATTATCGCGATCAAATTATGAAAATTCTAAAGCAAAAAGGCTTCAAAGTAAAACGCGTAGGTGGTTAATATGAAGAATTTCTTAATCTTAATTATTATCATTTTTATTGTTGGATGTAAACCTGGGCAGAAAAAAAATGAACCTATGGATCCTAATAAAATAGAAAAACCTTCAACTAAGAGTGAAGAAAAAAAGGAAAAGAAATTTTTCTTTACAAAGGATGAAATTACGATTCCTAGCATCGATAGTATATACACTTCTAAAGGCAATGAGGTCATTATATTTCGACCAACAGAATTTAACTTTGGCAAGTTAGTAGAGGAAACTCAGTCTGAAAATTTATTAAATCTCGATGGAGAGTTTGAAGAGCTCACCCTAGAAATTATTGACACTTTTAAAGGAAATAAAAAAGTAAAACTATCTATTTGCGAAAAACCGTTTATAGCAATTGGTCAATCAATTGAAACTTTATATTTAGATACTTCAAAAGACCTTTATGGTATTATTCTTTGCAAGCAAAATCAAAAACCTGTTTTTAAAAGTGCTACTGAACAGAATATTATAGAACAAATTAAAGTAGCATATAACATTTAATATGAGGAGAATAGCAGAATCTGAATTGATTTTAAATCCAGACGGAAGTATATATCATTTAAATCTAAGACCAGAACAATTAGCAAATACCGTTATTACAGTTGGTGACCCAGATCGCGTTTCTAAAGTAACAAAACATTTTAATAAAATAGAACACACTGTAAGTTGTAGAGAATTTAAAACTGAAACCGGGGTTTATAAAGGCAAAAGAATTAGTGTAATCTCTACTGGTATTGGCACTGATAATATCGACATTGTTTTGAACGAATTGGATGCTTTGGTAAATGTAGATTTTAAGACTCGTACTGTAAAAGAAACATTAACAGCTTTAGATATTGTTCGTATAGGTACTTCTGGGAGTATTCAAAAAGATATACCTGTAGACAGTCTTTTAATTTCAGAATATGGTATGGGTTTAGATTGCATGTTACAGGCTTATGACTGCGATCATATCTTAGAAAAAGATTTAGAAACTGCCTTTATTGAACAAATTGGTTGGAATCATCGACGTGGTATCCCTTATATGGTTAAATGTAATTCGTCTCTATTAAGCAAGTTAAAAAGTTCTGAAACGGTAATTGGTTGTACCGCTACAATGAATGGTTTTTACGGACCACAAAGTAGAGTACTTAGACTTCCCGTTAAGGATACCAACTTAAACGAAAAAATGAGTGATTTTAATTTTAATAATATCAACATTACCAATTTAGAAATGGAAACTGCTGGTATATATGGTCTTTCAAAATTATTAGGACATAATGCGTTATCTACAAATGCTATTATTGCAAATAGAGCTTTAGGGACTTTTAGCGAGAATCCTTCAGCAACCGTAGAAAAATTAATTCGCTATACTTTAGATAAATTAGCCGCTTAAAAATGAAACAGATAAAGATTGGCGGTGTACCCGAGCACTTCAATTTACCGTGGCATTTAGCAATAGAAGGTAAAAAATTTGAGAAAAAAAAAATAAAGGTAGAATGGCAAGACTTTCATGGTGGTACTGGCGCTATGTGTAGCGCTTTACGTGAAGGCTCTATAGACATGGCTATTATTCTCACCGAAGGCATTGTAAAAGATATTATAAACGGTAATCCTAGTAAAATTGTAAAAGTATATGTAGAATCTCCGTTGTTATGGGGAATTCATGTTGCCGCTAAATCAAATTTTAAAACCATTAATGACTTAGAAGGTACAAGAATTGCTATTAGTCGCTATGGGTCAGGGTCGCAATTAATGGCATTGGTAAATGCTTATAATCAAGGTTTCGATATTGATAAACTAGATTATGAAATTGTAAAGAATTTAGATGGTGGCATTGCTGCCTTAACAAATGGATCTGCAGATTATTTTATGTGGGAACACTTTACCACCAAGCCTTATGTTGACCAAGGTATTTTTAGAAGAATAGAAAGTATTACTACTCCGTGGCCCTGTTTTGTAATAGCAGTAAGAAATGAAGTTTTAGAAAAAGACAAAGAAGTAATTCAAACTATTATTAAAGTAATCAATAAACAACTAAAAGAATTTAAGAATGCCTTAGATGTTGATGGATTAGATTTACTTTTTGCAGAGCGTTACAATCAAAAAATAGAAGATATTAGAGAGTGGCTTTCGATTACAAAATGGAGCAGAAAGAAAACCATCTCAAAAAAATTAATTAAAGACATTCAAAATAAATTGGTAAAGTTCAACGTTATTGACCAACAAGCACACCATAAACAATTGATTAAAAAGGTGTTCTAATCGTTAAACCAAACAAAAGAGTCATGAAACGAAATTTATCATTTGTAATTTTTGTAATTGCTATGGCCCTATTATTTATATCTTGTGGAGCAACAGCACATAGTTGTACTTCTATAGAAAAAGACATTACTAACCCTACCCTAACCCAAGTTACAGTAACTGAAACTATTGTAACCGAATAATTAACTATTAACTACCAACCGAGAAACCGTTCTATCAACGATAGTGCGGTTTTTTATTTTCTAGGTAAGAATACCTCTGCCATCATACATCGAGCACTACCACCACCACAAGCTTCTATAGTGTCTAATGGCGAATATATTATTTCGCAATGCTTTTCAATTTTTTGCAATTGAGCTCTAGTAAGAGACTTGTGAGCCGATTCACTCATAATCAAATATCGTTTATCATCTGAGTCTTTAACTTGTAACATATTTCCTGCAAACTGTGCTACTTGCTCTTCAGTAATTGTAATGATTTCTTTTCCTGATTCTTTTAAATGTTTAATAACATTTTTACGCTCTTTTTTATCATCTATACTTTCTAAACAGATCACGGCAAAAGTTTCAGCTAAACACATCATTACATTGGTATGATAAATGGCTTTACGCCGATTATCCACTGTTTGATTCGCAATAAATGGTACTGGTGTATATTCAAAGTCTTCACAGAATTCTATAAATAGCTCTTCGTCTGCGCGAGTAGATATTGCGCAATATGCTATACTGTTTTGTCTATCTAATAATAAAACTCCTGTACTTTCTAAAAAATAACCTTCTTCTTCGGCAGAAGTATAATCTATGATATTTTCTATACTAAAGCCTTGCTTCTCTATAAAATCTAATACTTCTTCTCTGCGTTCTTTTCTTCTATTTTCTGCAAACATTGGATACAAAGCAACATCACCATTTTGATGAAAGGATATCCAATTATTTGGAAAATGAGCATCTGGTGTCTCTAAGCCATCCTTTGGCTTAAACACCAAAACATTTAGTCCAACATTTTTAAGCTTTTCTACAAAAGCATTGAATTCTTGTGTAGCCTTTTCTTGTAATGTAGCGGGCAATATACCATTAATAGCTTTTTGATAATAGTTATTGGTGGCCGTTTGCTCATTGGATCTCACATTCTGTGGCTGAACCAATAAAATAGTATTAGTAATTTGTTGCATTAGTAATTGACAAATTGTTGAAAACAAATTTAGCGTATTCGTAAAAAGAAATTGATTTTCTCAATTAAAAAAGTGAACTTAGCTTAGAAGACATATTCAATCTTTGAGATTAGTTTTGAAAGATATTGGTAATGAAAAACCATATTGGCTATTGCCTTAAAGAATTGAAATAAAAATATTTACATTTATTAGCTTAAAAAAATAATGATGAAAATAACTCCCGTCTACTCCTTTCTTCTATTAATGTTATTCTTTATGTTTTTAATTGGATGCAATTCATTAAAAAAAAAATTAAATAATGATCTGAATAGAGGTAATCTTTATGGAAAAGTTAAAAATATGAAGAAGGTAAAATATGATGTTGTAGAAAAGTTTGGGAAAGTATCAAAAGGAAAAATATGGAACTCTTACTGGCATAATGACTATACTGTCTTTAATAAAGACGGTAATTTTGTTGAGTTGAATCGATATAAATCAGATGGTAGTTTAGAGTTTAAATCTGTTTTTGAATATGATGATAAAGGGAACCGAACTGGAAGTTATACTTACAACTCTGATGGAAGTATTAGATATAAAACCATCTCTAAATATGATGATAAAGGTAATAATATAGAAGAATCCATTTATAATTCTGATGGAAGTTTAAATAAAAAACAACTTAGAAAATATGATAAAAAAGGGAATTATATAGAATCGGTAATGATTGGTTCCGATGGGGTTTTAAGACTTAAATTAACTTTCAAATATGATAGTAAAGGAAACACTATAGGGGTTTCTAATTACACTTCAGATGGAATTTTAAGGTTTAAATCAACCTACATACCTGATGATAGACGGAATGATATAGAAAAATACACTTATAATTCTGATGGGAGTTTAAATTATAAGTCTATTTATAAGTATGAATTGGACAATCAAGGTAATTGGATAAAGCGTCTTGAATACAAACAAAAAAGTCCTAAATCCAAGGCCGTTCCAAAATCTATTACCGAAAGAAAAATCGAATATTATTAAATTTTAGAGTTACAAATTCTCATTTAAGGTTTTAGTAACCTCATCTAACACTTCAAAAGCCGTTTCAGCCATTTTATTTCCTTTAAAATCTAATAGTGGGTTTACTTCTACCAATTCTAAACAAGTCACTTTTTTAGTTTGCAATAATCTGTTAATAATTTCTATTACTTCATGTTGATCAAAACCTTTAGGCACTGGTGTTCCTGTACCATAAGAGATTAAATCACAGTCCATAGAATCAACATCAAAAGATACATAGATCACGTCGCAATCAGAAAGTTTTTCTATAGCTTCGTTTACACAGGTTTCTAATCCACGAAAGCGAACTTCATCAACCATGTAGTTTTTAATGCTATGTTTTTCCATTAAATGCTCTTCAGGTTCTTCGGTATCACGCACACCAAAAAAGATAATGTCTTCAGGTTTTATTTTTACATCAGAAATACCAATAGTTTTCATGGCATCCCAATATTTCTTAGTTTGATCTGTCACCTCATTAATTGAAGATTCAACATTATCATCAGCTATAGCGGCCGCCAATGGCATACCATGCACGTTACCAGAAGGCGATGTATATGGTGAATGTAAATCGGCATGAGCGTCAATCCAAACTACACCAACACGCTTATCCGACAAAGCTGATTTTACACCACTTATCGTACCTAAAGCTGAAGAATGGTCACCAGAAATTACCAACGGAAATTCATCATTATTTAACGTCTCTTGTACAGCGTTAGAAACGCGTGTGCATTGATAGTATACATGCTCAATTCGTTTAGCGAATGAGTTTCTTACCATATCGTAAATAGATTCATTCTCGGTTTCTACATCTTCAAAATCAAACTGAGTAAAGTAATTATTACCCGCATTAATAGCAGCAATTTCTATAGCATCTATACCCATATCTGCACCGCGAGTACCAGCACCAATATCTGATCTATTCTTTATAATCTTTATTGATTTCATTTTATATACATTAAAAAAACCTCACAGTACAACTATGAGGTTTATAAAATAAGTTTATTAATTATCTTTTATTTAGCTTTACAAATGGCCTGTAATTTTCGCCTATATAAACTTGTCTAGGGCGACCAATTGGTTCTTTGCGTAAACGCATTTCACGCCATTGAGCAATCCAACCTGGTAAACGACCTAAAGCAAACATAACAGTAAACATCTCTACCGGTATACCCATTGCTCTATAGATAATACCTGAGTAGAAATCTACATTAGGATATAACTTGCGATCAACAAAATATTGATCTTCTAAGGCTTCTTTTTCTAAACCTTTAGCAATATCTAAAATTGGATCTTCTATACCTAGGTCTCCTAACACCTCATCTGCTGCCTTCTTGATAATTCGAGCTCTTGGATCAAAATTCTTATAAACTCTATGACCAAAGCCCATCAATCGGAAAGGATCTTCTTTGTCTTTGGCTTTTGCCATATACTTTTTAGTATCGCCTCCATCTTCTTTAATAGCTTCTAACATTTCTAATACCGCTTGATTTGCGCCACCATGTAATGGCCCCCAAAGTGCAGAAATACCACCAGAGATAGAAGCAAATAATCCAGCATGAGATGAACCAACAATTCTTACCGTAGATGTAGAACAATTTTGTTCATGATCTGCATGTAATATTAATAACTGATCAAGAGCATTGACTAAAATAGGATTCTGAACGTACTCTTCATTTGGCTGTTGAAACATCATTTTTAATAAATTTTCAACATAACCAAGTGAACTATCTCCATATTTTAAAGGTAATCCCATTCGACGACGCATTGTCCAAGCCACCATAATTGGCATTTTACCTAATATTTTAACAATTGCATTGTACATGGCTTCTGGTGATGATACATCTACAGAAGAAGGATTAAAAGCTGTTAAGGCACTAGTTAGTGAAGAAAGAACTCCCATTGGGTGAGCAGATTTAGGAAAACTTTCTAAAATCTTTTTTAAATCTTCATCTAATACAGATTTTGATTTAATATCTGAATGAAACTTTTCTAGCTCCTCCTTAGTTGGTAATTCGCCAAAAATCAAAGCATAAGCAACTTCTAAAAAATCTGCTTTTTCAGCCAATTCTTCAATAGCATACCCTCTATAACGTAAAATTCCTTTTTCGCCATCTAAAAATGTAATACCACTTTCACAAGAACCTGTGTTCTTAAAACCTGGATCTATAGTAATCACTCCACCAGTTCCTCCTCGAAGCGTTTTCACGTCAATGGCCAATTCATTTTCTGTTCCTTTTATTACCGGAAATTCATATTTAGAGCCGTTGATTTCTAGAGTCGCTTTATCTGACATATTAATTAAGATTAGATTTTATAAAATTGAAAGTATGCGAATTTACAAATTTTCACTCAATTTTTTCGCATAAAAAAAGAGCGATTATTACAAATATAATAGTCGCTCTTAATAGAAAAGTTTACAATATTATTTTACTTTAAATGCATTTTCTTGAGGATAATATGCTACATCAGCCAATTCTTCTTCTATACGAAGTAGTTGATTGTATTTTGCCATTCGATCTGAGCGTGAAGCGGAACCGGTTTTAATCTGACCAGTATTTAAAGCTACAGCCAAATCAGCAATGGTATTGTCTTCGGTTTCTCCAGAACGATGACTCATCACCGACGTATATCCAGCATTGTGTGCCATGTTTACAGCTGCAATAGTTTCGGTTAATGTACCAATCTGATTCACTTTAATCAAGATTGAATTTGCTATGTTATTTTCTATACCTTTTGATAATCGCTCTACATTGGTAACAAAAAGGTCATCGCCAACCAATTGAACTTTATTACCTACTTTTTCTGTTAAAGATTTCCATCCGTCCCAATCATTTTCATCCATACCATCTTCTATCGATATGATAGGATATTTTTTTGAAAGATCAGCTAAGTATTGGGCTTGTTCTTCACTAGTACGTATTTTTCCTTTAGCGCCTTCAAACTTGGTGTAATCATATTTTCCGTCAACATAAAATTCCGCAGCAGCGCAATCCAAAGCAATCATAACTTCGTCACCTAATTTATAACCGGCATTTGCAACCGCTTTAGCTATAGTATCTAAAGCATCTTCTGTACCATCTAATGTTGGAGCAAATCCACCTTCATCTCCTACAGCAGTTGACAGATTTCTATCATGCAATACTTTCTTAAGATGGTGAAAAATTTCAGATCCCATTTGCATTGCCTGCGAAAAATTAGATGCTTTTACTGGCATCACCATAAATTCTTGAAAGGCAATTGGTGCATCTGAATGTGAACCTCCATTTATTATATTCATCATAGGTACGGGTAGAGTATTTGCCGAGACACCACCTACATAACGGTATAAAGGCATGCCTAATTCATTGGCAGCAGCTTTTGCACATGCTAATGAAACACCTAAGATAGCATTAGCACCAAGTTTTGATTTATTAGAAGTTCCATCTAAGTCGATCATTAGTTGATCAATAGCGTTTTGTTCAAAAACAGAAGTACCCAATAATTCTTGAGCAATAATAGAGTTCACATTATCTACTGCTTTTAGTACTCCTTTGCCCATATAATTCTTTCCGCCATCTCTTAGCTCAACCGCTTCATGCTCACCAGTTGATGCTCCTGAAGGTACAGCAGCTCTCCCAGAAACACCATTTTCGGTAACAACATCTACCTCAACCGTAGGGTTACCTCTAGAATCAAAAATTTGTCTGGCGTGAATATCTATTATAATGCTCATTTTAATTTTAATTTATTCTGTAAATTTAAATATATAGTATTAAAAATGAATGTACCGAACATCTTTTTTGCTATATCGTTTTCGATAAATTAAGTAGTCGCTAGCTTAGCTTTTTTAATATTTTCAACAAACTGATCAAATAGATATTCAGCATCATGAGGACCAGGACTTGCTTCTGGATGGTATTGCACCGAAAAACAATTTTTATCTTTAATTCGAATGCCCGCAACCGTATTATCATTTAGATGTACATGCGTAATTTCTACATTAGAATTTGCCTCAGTTTCTTCTCTGTTGATAGCAAATCCATGATTTTGAGAAGTAATTTCACCTTTACCAGTAATTAAATTTTTTACCGGATGATTAATACCTCTATGACCATTATGCATTTTATAAGTAGATATACCTTGTGATAAAGCAATTACTTGATGCCCTAGACAAATACCAAATAACGGTAAATCTCTATCAATAATTTCTTTTGCAACTTGCTGTGCACTTTCTAATGGCTCTGGGTCACCAGGCCCATTTGATAAAAAATAACCATCAGGATTCCAAGATTCCATTTCTACAAAACTAGAATCATATGGATAAACTTTAATATAAGTACCTCGTTTAGCAAGATTTCTCAGGATATTCTTTTTTATACCTAGGTCTAATGCAGCAATTTTTATTGAAGCTTTCTCATCGCCAACAAAATAAGGTTCTTTGGTAGACACTTTAGATGCTAATTCAAGTCCATTCATGTTTGGTACCTTATCCAATTGAGTCTTTAAAGTTTCTATATCTTCAGTTTCTGTGGAGATAATGGCATTCATAGCTCCATTTTCTCGAATGTAACTCACCAAAGCTCGTGTATCTACGTCTGAAACCGCTATCAAATTATGCTCTTGTAGCCATTCTTTTAATGAACCACTAGAATCTGGTCTTGAATGCGTAAAGCTAAAATTACGAACGATTAATCCAGAAATTTTAATCCCATCCGACTCCACTTCCTCATCATTAACACCATAGTTACCAATATGTGCATTAGTAGCTATCATGATCTGGCCAAAATATGATGGATCGGTAAAAATTTCTTGATATCCGGTCATACCGGTATTAAAACAGATTTCTCCAGTAGTAGTTCCTTCAATTCCGATGGATTTACCTTCAAAGATGGCTCCATCCGCTAATAAAATAATTGCTTTTTTTCTTGATTGGTAGTGCATTATTAAAAAAGTTTGACAAAAATAACATAAAAAAAAGGATAAACTAAAATTAAGTTTATCCTTTATATTTAATGTTTATTAACATTTATTCTTCTTCTTGAGATGCTTTAGTTTCAACAGGTGGAGTAGCAACTGCTTCCTTCTTACCACCTCTTCTTCTACGAGTAGATTTTTTCTTTTTCCCTTTAGGGTTATAGATTTCATTATAATCTACTAGTTCTACCATTGCCATATCAGCATTATCACCTAGTCTATTACCTAATTTGATAATACGTATATATCCTCCTGGTCTATCTGCAACTTTAGTAGCTACTTCTCTGAATAATTCAGTAACAGCATCTTTTTGTCTTAAATAACTAAAAACGATTCTTCTATTGTGAGTAGTATCTTCTTTAGATTTTGTGATCAAAGGCTCTACAAACTGACGCACAGCTTTTGCTTTAGCCACAGTTGTGTTAATACGCTTATGCTCAATTAAAGAACATGCCATATTAGCCAACATTGCTTTTCTATGCGCGGTCTTTCTTCCTAAATGATTAAATTTCTTTCCGTGTCTCATCGTTCTTTATCTTAGGATCTATTCTTTATCTAATTTATACTTACCTAAATCCATTCCAAAAGTTAATCCTTTGTTTGCCACTAACTCATCTAACTCAGTTAATGATTTTTTACCAAAGTTTCTGAACTTCATTAAGTCATTCTTGTTAAATGAAACTAAGTCACCTAACGTATCTACTTCAGCAGCTTTTAAACAGTTTAATGCTCTAACAGAAAGATCCATATCGATCAATCTAGTTTTTAGCAACTGTCTCATGTGCAATGATTCTTCATCATAAGACTCTGTTTGTGCAATCTCATCAGCTTCTAATGTTATACGCTCATCTGAGAATAACATAAAGTGGTGGATTAAAATTTTTGCAGCTTCAGTTAAAGCATCTTTAGGGTTGATAGAACCATCAGTAATGATATCGAAAACTAATTTTTCGTAATCTGTTTTTTGTTCTACACGGTAATTCTCTACTGCATATTTTACATTCTTTATCGGAGTGTAAATAGCATCAGTAAAAATTGTTCCTAAAGGAGCATTTGATTTTTTATTATCTTCAGATAAAACAAAACCTCTACCCTTTTCTATTGTAATTTCCAAATCTAATTTTACAGATTTCTCCATATTGCAAATCACTAATTCTGGATTTAATACTTGGAAACCTGAAATAAAATTTTGAAAATCACCAGCAGTTAATTGCTCTTGACCGTTGATAGAAATAGCTACAGTTTCGTTTTCTGTTTCTTCTATTTGTTGCTTAAAACGAACTTGTTTTAAGTTTAAGATAATCTCGGTAACATCTTCAACAATACCTTTAATTGTAGAGAATTCGTGCTCTACGCCTTCAATTCTTAAAGATGTAATTGCATAACCTTCTAAAGAAGATAATAATACTCTACGTAATGCATTACCTACTGTTAAACCATAACCTGGTTCTAAAGGTCTGAACTCAAATCTACCCTCGAAATCAGTAGATTCAATCATTATTACCTTATCTGGTTTTTGAAAATTTAATATTGCCATAATTGTTTCTTCGTTTTAATTGCTACTTAGTTGCGCGGTTTATAAGTATGAAGAAGTACCAATAAACCCTTTGGCTAAATACCAATATGATTAACTTATTATTTTGAGTACAATTCTACGATGAACTGCTCATTAATGTTTTCTGGTATCTGAATTCTTTCTGGTACAGCTACAAATGTTCCTTCCATTTTATCACCATTCCAATTCAACCATTCATAAACATTACTATTATTAGCTAAAGAACTTTCTACAGCAGTTAATGATTTAGATTTTTCTCTAACACCAACTACATCACCAGCTTTTAATTGGTAAGAAGGTATATTTACGATCTCACCGTTTACAGTAATATGTCTATGAGATACTAACTGACGCGCACCTCTTCTAGAAGGAGAAATACCCATTCTAAATGCAACATTGTCTAAACGAGATTCACATAATTGTAATAAGATCTCACCTGTAATACCTTTACTACGAGAAGCTTTGTCAAATAAGTTTCTAAATTGACGCTCTAAAATACCGTACGTATATTTAGCTTTTTGTTTTTCCATTAATTGGACAGCATATTCAGACTTTTTACCTCTACGTCTGTTATTACCATGTTGTCCTGGAGGATAATTTCTTTTTTCAAAAGACTTATCATCTCCGAAAATTGCCTCGCCAAATTTACGAGCAATCTTAGTTTTTGGTCCTGTATATCTTGCCATTTCTATTTGTTTAATTGAAAGGGATTATGAATTAAGGCTTAATCCTTCGATAATCTAAAATTCCTTTCTTTAAAAATTAATTAATTATACTCTTCTTCTTTTTGGAGGACGACATCCGTTATGTGGCATTGGCGTAACATCAATAATTTCTGTTACTTCTATACCAGCATTGTGGATAGTTCTGATCGCAGATTCTCTACCATTACCTGGTCCTTTTACATAAACTTTTACTTTACGTAAACCTGCTTCGTGCGCTACAGTAGCACAGTCTTCGGCAGCCATTTGAGCAGCATAAGGTGTGTTCTTTTTAGAACCTCTAAAACCTTGTTTACCTGCAGATGACCAAGAAATTACGTCTCCTTTTTTATTTGTTAAAGAAATAATGATGTTATTAAATGAAGCTGTAATATGTGCTTCACCAATTGCATCAACAATTACTTTACGTTTCTTTGAACTTGACTTTGCCATATGTTTTCTAGTTTCTAGTTGTTAGTTTTTAGTTGTTAGAATCCTAAACATTGCTATTTCAAACAGATTCATCTAACGTCTAAACACTAATGACTAATGTCTTAATTATTTAGTTGCTTTTTTCTTGTTAGCAACGGTTTTTCTTTTACCTTTTCTAGTTCTTGAGTTGTTCTTTGTACGCTGACCTCTTAAAGGTAGGCCTACTCTATGACGGATTCCTCTATAACAACCGATATCCATTAAACGTTTAATGTTTAATTGAGTCTCTGAACGAAGTTCACCTTCTATAGTATAAGAACCTACTTGCTCACGGATTCTTCCGATCTCATCATCAGACCAATCTTGAACTTTTGTACTCTCATCAACTTTAGCAGATTCTAAAATCTCTTTTGCTCTGCTTCTACCAATTCCGTAAATGTAAGTTAATGATATAACTCCTCTCTTTTGTTTTGGTATGTCAATTCCTGCTATTCTTGCCATAATTATCCTTGTCTTTGTTTAAATCTAGGATTCTTTTTGTTGATTACATATAATCTGCCTTTTCTACGTACAATTTTGCACTCGGCACTTCTCTTTTTTACTGATGCTCTAACTTTCATCGTTTTAGTATCTATAAGTTATGCGAGCCTTTGTTAAATCGTATGGGCTCATTTCTAATTTTACTTTATCGCCTGGTAATAATTTAATATAGTGCATACGCATTTTACCAGAGATATGTGCTGTAACTATATGACCATTTTCTAGTTCTACACGAAACATAGCATTAGATAATGCTTCACTAATTGTTCCGTCTTGTTCTATCGCTTGTTGCTTTGCCATAATTACGCTACTGATTTTCTTTTTGTTCCGGTTTTCATTAAACCATCGTAGTGACGATTTAATAAATATGAATTTATTTGCTGAATGGTATCGATTGCAACTCCAACCATAATCAACAGTGACGTTCCGCCATAAAACATAGCCCAACCTGGTTGTACACCTGCTTTAACAATAATAGCTGGTAAAATAGCTAACAATGCTAAGAATATAGAACCGGGTAATGTTATACGTGATAAAATTGTATCTAAATAGTCGGCTGTTTCTTTACCTGGGCGAATACCCGGTAAAAAGCCTCCACTACGTTTTAAATCATCAGCCATTTTGTTGGTAGGTATTGTAATAGCCGTATAGAAATAACTAAAAATTATTATCAATACCGCAAATAATACATTATACCATAAGCCAAACATGTCTGTGAATTCTGTACCAATTGCTTTCAAGGTTTCATTTTCAGTATTTGCTAATAAACTAGGTACAAACATTAATGCTTGTGCGAAGATAATTGGCATTACACCAGATGAGTTTACCTTTAAAGGAATGTATTGTCTAGCCCCAGCAACATTTTGTACATTACCAGCAACTGTTCTTCTTGCATATTGAACAGCGATTCTACGAACTGCTGTTACTAATAATACACATGCTAAAATAACCACTAACCAAACAACCACTTCTATGAACACCATTAGAATACCTCCATTACCTTGAGTTACACGAGAAGTAAGTTCTTGCATAAAAGTAGAAGGAAAAGAAGCAATAATTCCGATCATAATTAATAATGAAATACCATTACCAATTCCTTTGTCCGTAATTTTTTCACCTAACCACATGGCAAAAATTGAGCCAGTTGTTAATAAAAGTATCGATGAGAACCAAAACATTGGTCCGTTACCTAGTAAAAATGCACTTGGCGGAATACCTAATGATGGCAAACTAATTATATAAGTAGGTGCTTGTATTAATAAAATACCTACTGTAAGCCAACGTGTTATTTGTGTAATCTTCTTTTGACCACTAGCTCCTTCTTTTTGTAGTTTTTGTAAATAAGGAACTGCTATTCCCATTAATTGAACTACAATAGAAGCTGAGATATAAGGCATGATGCCCAATGCCATTATAGAGGCCTGTGAAAATGCTCCTCCTGTAAACATAGCTAACATAGCTAAAATGTTATTGTCTTGAACATTTTTCTGAAGATCTGCAAGTTGAGTAGGATCAATACCTGGTAATGGTACTTGTGCAGCTAAACGATACACAACCATTAATCCTAAGGTAAAGATGATCTTATTTCTAAGCTCTTCAATCTTCCAGATATCCTGTATGGCACTAAAAAAATTTTTCATTTACTAATAAAAGTATTAAAGTGCAACAGCTTCACCACCAGCTTTTTCAATAGCAGCTTTAGCCGTAGCAGTAAATTTATGTACTGTAATATTTAATTTTGCTTTTAGTTCACCTCTACCTAAGATCTTAACTAAATCGTTTTTACGAGCTAATCTATTCTCAACAAGAACATCCATAGTAACAGTATCTTTAATTCTACCATTGTCTACCATTTCTTGTAGTTTATCTAAATTAATACCTAGATATTCTTTTCGATTAATATTCGTAAAACCAAACTTAGGTACACGGCGTTGCAAAGGCATTTGACCACCTTCGAAACCGATCTTCTTAGAATAACCTGAACGAGATTTAGCACCTTTATGACCTCTAGCGGCAGTACCACCTTTACCTGATCCTTGACCTCTACCGATTCGCTTTCCAGCCTTTGTTGAACCTTCAGCAGGTTTTAAGTTATTTAATTCCATAACTCTATATTATTAAGCTTCCTCTACAGAAACTAAGTGTTTAACTTTATTTACCATTCCTACAATAGTAGGTGTAGCATCGTGCTCTACTGTTTGATTTAACTTGCGTAAACCTAGAGCAGCCAATGTTCTCTTTTGATCTTGAGGACGATTGATCTTGCTACGTACTTGTGTTACTTTAATTTTTTTCATCGTAATCTCTCGTTTTAGCCGTTAAATACTTTTTGTAAAGAAATTCCCCTTTGTTGCGCAATTGTATTTGCGTCACGTAATTGTAATAAAGCGTCAAATGTTGCTTTTACTACGTTATGAGGATTTGATGAACCTTGAGATTTTGATAATACATCGTGTACACCAACAGACTCTAATACCGCACGTACAGCGCCACCAGCAATAACTCCGGTACCATTTGATGCAGGCTTTAAGAATACTTTAGCACCACCAAACTTACCTTTTTGTTCGTGTGGTAATGTTTTATTGATAATTGGAATTCTTATCAAGTTCTTCTTTGCGTCTTCAATAGCTTTTGCAATTGCAGAAGCAACATCTTTAGATTTACCAAGACCATGACCTACTACGCCATTTTCGTTACCTACAACAACAATAGCAGAAAAACCAAATGCTCTACCACCTTTTGTTACTTTAGTAACTCTTTGTACGCCTACCAAATGGTCTTTTAATTCTAAACCGCTTGGTTTTACTCTTTCAACGTTTCCGTATTTTTGATACATAATCTTTGATTAAAATTTTAAACCTGCTTCTCTTGCTCCGTCAGCTAAAGCCTTTACTCTACCGTGATATAAGTATCCGTTTCTATCGAAAGCAACAGATTCTATACCAGCTTTAGATGCTTTTTCAGCTAATGCTTTACCAACATTTGCAGCAACTTCTATTTTCGTTCCCTTAGTATCGATTCCTTTTTCTCTAGACGAAACAGCAACTAATGTTTTACCTGTTATATCGTCGATTAACTGTGCATCGATTCCTTTATTACTTCTGAATACAGATAATCTTGGTCTAGCTTCAGTACCAGATACAATTTTTCTTATTCTGAGTTTTATACGTTGTCTTCTTTCAAGCTTTGATAATGCCATAATATCTATTTATTATGCAGATTTACCTGCTTTTCTTCTAATTTCTTCTCCTACAAACTTGATTCCTTTTCCTTTATAAGGTTCTGGTTTTCTAAAGCCACGGATTTTGGCCGCTACCTGTCCAACCAATTGCTTATCGTAAGAAGTAAGTTTTACTATAGGGTTTTTACCTTTTTCTGAAATTGTTTCTACCTTAACTTCTGGAGCTAAGTCTAACACAATATTGTGAGAGAAACCTAAAGCTAAATCTAACTTTTGACCTTGATTGCTAGCTCTGTAACCTACACCAACTAGTTCAAGTTCTTTAGTCCATCCTTTAGAAACACCTTCAATCATATTATTGATCAAAGCTCTGTATAAACCATGCTTTGCTTTATGATCTTTACTTTCTGATGGACGCTCTACAGTAAGAGTACCATCTTCAATCTTTACGTTAATATCTTTTATCTCTTGAGATAATTCTCCTAATTTTCCTTTTACAGTTAATACACCATTGTTAAAATCAACAGTTACACCTTCTGGAATTGAAATTGGAGCTTTTCCTATTCTTGACATCTCTTTCTACTTTTTAATAAACGTAACATAAAACTTCACCACCAACGTTTTCCTGACGTGCTTTTTTGTTAGTCATTACACCTTTAGATGTAGAAACAATAGCGATACCAAGACCATTTAATACTCTAGGCATGTCTGAAGAATTTACGTACTTACGTAAACCTGGTTTACTAATACGTTCGATTTTTCTCATAATAGGTTGCTTTGTTACTTTATCGTATTTCAAAGCAATTTTAATAGAGTCTTGAACTTTGTTCTCTTCGAACTTATAGCTTAAGATATAACCTTGATCAAATAAGATCTTAGTCATCTCTTTCTTTAAGTTAGAAGCTGGTATTTCAACCACCCTATGTCCTGCACTTGCAGCATTTCTAATTCTTGTTAGATAATCTGCTATAGGATCTGTATACATATATAATAATTTGCGGTTTTGGTTTTTAGCAGTCTTGTTTATTTTACGGATGTTATTCCGTGACCACTAAACCTGAAACCAATTAATAAATTCTTACCAACTAGCTTTTTTAACGCCTGGTATTAAACCTTGGTTAGCCATTTCGCGAAATGTTACACGCGAAATACCAAACTGGCGCATATACCCTTTAGGTCTCCCTGTTAATTTACAACGATTGTGCATACGAATTGGAGAAGCATTTTTAGGTAACTTTTGTAATGCTTCGTAATCGCCAGCTTCTTTTAAAGCTTTGCGTTTCTCAGCATATTTAGCTACTGTTTTTGCTCTTTTAACCTCACGGGCTTTCATTGATTCTTTAGCCATCTCTTAATTCTTTTTAAATGGTAAACCTAATTCGTTTAATAATGATTTTGCCTCTTTATCTGTATTAGCAGAAGTAACAAATGTGATATCCATACCACTAATTTTGTTTACTTTGTCAATATCGATTTCAGGAAAAATAATTTGCTCAGTAACACCTAAGTTGTAATTTCCTCTACCATCAAAACCATTAGCTTTTACACCTCTAAAGTCTCTTACTCGAGGTAAAGAAGCGGTTACCAATCTATCTAAGAACTCATACATCTTATTACCACGTAAAGTTACTTTAGCGCCAATTGGCATACCTTTACGTAATTTAAATGATGCAACGTCTTTTTTAGATAACGTAGCTATAGCTTTTTGCCCAGAAATTTTCCCTAACTCTTCTACTGCATAGTCTATTAATTTCTTGTCAGCCACTGCTGCTCCAACTCCTTTACTAATTACAATTTTCTGTAACTTAGGAACTTGCATTACATTTTTATAACCGAACTCTTCGGTTAACGCAGCTTTTACTCTGCTCTTGTAATCTTCTTTAAGTCTTGGTACGTATGCCATAACTAAATTACTTTATCAGTTTTTTTAGAAAACCTAACTTTCTTACCATCTTCAGTTCTATATCCTACTCTAGTAGTTTCTCCACCTTCTACTAACATTAAGTTAGAAATGTGAATAGGAGCTTCAAATTTTGAAATACCACCTTGAGGATTTTGAGCGCTAGGTTTAGTGTGCTTAGACACCATGTTTACACCTTCTACAATTGCTTTGTTCGTATCTCTAAGAACTTTTACAATCTTCCCTTCTTGTCCTTTATTATCTCCAGCAGTTACTCTAACTGTATCTCCTGTTTTAATCTTTAGCTTTGTCATCTTCAATATAAATTAAAGCACTTCTGGTGCTAATGATACAATTTTCATGAATTGTTTTTCACGAAGTTCTCTAGCTACAGGACCGAATACACGAGTACCGCGCATTTCTTCAGTAGGATTTAATAATACACATGCATTATCATCAAATCTTATATAAGAACCATCTTTACGACGTACTTCTTTCTTAGTACGCACTACAACAGCTCTAGATACTTGTCCTTTTTTCACGGTTCCATTAGGTGTAGCATCCTTTACAGTAACTACAATCTTATCACCGATAGATGCATAACGTTTTTTAGTTCCGCCAAGCACGCGAATAACTAGTACTTCTTTAGCACCTGTGTTATCAGCAACCTTTAATCTTGATTCTTGTTGTAACATATTATTTAGCTCTTTCTAAGATTTCTACTAATCTCCAACGTTTGGTTTTACTCATAGGTCTTGTTTCCATGATCTTTACGGTATCACCTTCGTTACAGTCATTTTTCTCATCGTGCGCAACATATTTCTTTGTTTTTAACACGAACTTACCATACATAGGGTGTTTTACTCTAGTAGTATCTGCAACAATAATAGACTTATCCATTTTGTTACTTGAAACAACACCTATACGTTCTTTTCTAAGATTTCTTTTTTCCATCTTGTAATAGAATAGAATTATTGTAATTCTCTTTTTGTTAATTCTGTAGCAACTCTTGCAACAGTTCTTCTTAGCTCTCTTAATTGCATTGGAGTTTCCAATGGCGAAATAGCGTGAGCCATTTTAAGATCTGTATAATTCTTCTTTAACGCACCTAACTTCTCTTCTAATTCAGCTACAGATAATTCTTTAATTTCTGATTGTTTCATCTTCTTAATTATTAGCGTTATCGTAATCTCTTGCTACTATAAACTTTGTTTTAACTGGTAGTTTTTGAGCTGCTAAGCGTAATGCTTCTTTTGCAACATCCATTGGTACACCACCAACTTCAAACATTATTCTTCCAGGTTTTACCACAGCAACGAAATATTCTGGAGCACCTTTACCTTTACCCATACGTACTTCTAATGGCTTTTTGGTAATAGGTTTGTCTGGAAAAATTTTGATCCATAACGAACCTTGTCTTTTCATATATCGAGTTGCAGCAATACGTGCAGCTTCAATTTGGCGAGAAGTTAATAGGTCTTGCTCTAGAGCCTTGATACCAAACATTCCGTTAGAAAGTCTGTGCCCTCTTTGAGAATTACCTTTCATGTTCCCTTTTGCCTTCTGAACCTTACGATATTTTACTCTCTTTGGTTGTAACATCTTCTAAATTTTTAAAAAATTTATTTTCTTCTTTGAGGTCTTCTTCCACCTTTATTGCCTGATGATTTACCACCTTGTTTTTTAGATAAACCAACTAACGGAGACAATTCTCTTTTACCATATACCTCGCCTTTCATAATCCATACTTTTACCCCGATACGGCCATAAGTAGTATGAGATTCTACAAGTGCATAATCAATATCTGCTCTAAAAGTAGATAGAGGGATTCTACCTTCTTTATAACCTTCTGAACGTGCCATTTCAGCTCCATTCAAACGACCAGAAATTTGAACCTTAATACCTTCTGCATTCATACGCATAGAAGCGGCAATAGCCATTTTGATAGCACGTCTGTAAGATATTCTATTCTCTATTTGACGAGCAATACTAGATGCTACCAAATATGCATCAAGCTCAGGACGTTTAATTTCAAAAATATTGATCTGAACTTCTTTACCAGTAATTTTCTTAAGCTCTTCTTTTAACTTATCTACCTCTTGACCACCTTTACCGATAATAATACCAGGTCTAGCAGTAGTGATAGTAACGGTTATAAGTTTTAAAGTACGCTCAATAATTACTCTAGAAACACTTGCCTTTGCTAATCTGGCACGCACATAGTCTCTAATTTTACTATCTTCAGCAATTTTGTCGCCATAGTTCTTTCCACCATACCAGTTAGATTCCCATCCTCTGATGATTCCTAAACGATTTCCTATTGGATTAGTTTTCTGTCCCATACTAATTACGAATTGCTTTGAGTTTTAGTTCCCAGTACCATAGTTACATGATTAGAACGTTTTCTAATTCTATGCGCTCTACCTTGTGGTGCTGGTCTTAATCTTTTTAACATTGAAGCACTATCAACATAAATTTCTTTAACAAATAAACCTGCATCTTCGATATCTGCATCCTCATTTTTTTGCTGCCAGTTGTTTATGGCTGATAATGTTAATTTCTCTAAATTACGTGCTGCTTCTTTTGGGCTGAATTTTAAAATAGCTAATGCTTTTTCAATTTCAACACCTCTAATTTGATCTGCAACTAAACGCATTTTTCTCGGTGATGTAGGGCAACCATTAAGCTTAGCCAAGAATTGATTCTTGCGCTCTTCTTTACGTTGCTCGGCTTTTAATCTTTTACGAACTCCCATGATTCCTACTATTTTTTACCTTTATTTTTAGCACCCGCATGTCCTCTAAAAGAACGTGTTGGTGAAAATTCTCCTAACTTATGACCTACCATGTTTTCAGTAACATATACAGGTACAAATTGACGACCGTTGTGTACGCCAATTGTTTGGCCAACAAAATCAGGAGTAATCATAGAGGCTCTAGACCAAGTCTTGATTACCGATTTTTTATTAGACTCAACATTTGCTTGTACTTTCTTTTCCAATTTATGGAAAACATAAGGTCCTTTTTTTAATGAACGTGCCATAGTTTCTTATTTTTTTCTACGTTCTATAATATATTTATTACTTGCCTTCGTTTTAGAACGGGTCTTATATCCTTTAGCAGGAATACCATTTCTAGAACGTGGATGACCACCTGAAGCTCTACCTTCACCACCACCCATTGGATGATCTACAGGATTCATTCTTACAGGGTTTGTACGAGGTCTTCTACCTAACCATCTATTTCTACCCGCTTTACCAGATACTAATAGTTGATGATCAGAATTAGAAACTGTACCTATAGTCGCTTTACAAGTAACTAAGATCATTCTTGTTTCACCAGAAGGTAATTTAACTGTTGCATATCTACCTTCTCTTGCCATTAACTGAGCAAAAGAACCAGCCGAACGTGCCATAACCGCACCTTGTCCTGGGCGTAATTCTATACAAGAAATCACGGTACCTAAAGGGATTTCACTTAAAGGCATCGCATTACCTACTTCTGGAGCAACTTTTTCTCCAGAAACTATAGTCTGTCCTACTTTTAATCCACTTTGAGCAATTACATATCTTTTCTCACCATCTGCATAATTCAATAAAGCAATAAATGCAGTTCTATTTGGATCGTATTCAATAGTTTTTACAATTGCAGGAATACCATCTTTGTTTCTTTTAAAGTCAACAATACGGTATCTTTTTTTATGACCACCACCTAAGTAACGCATTGTCATTTTACCTTCACTATTTCGTCCGCCAGATCTCTTCTTTGGAGCAAGTAAACTTTTCTCCGGAGTAGAAGTAGTTACAACGTCAAAGTCATTGACAACTCTAAAACGTTGACCTGGTGTTATCGGTTTTAATTTTCTTAATGCCATCTCTACTTATTTAGATATTGCTATAAAAATCAATGTTATTTCCTTCTGCTAACTCAACAACAGCTTTTTTGTAAGCTCCTTTCATACCAGAAACCAATCCTTTTTTAGTGTACTTAGTAGTACGCTGAACAGGATAGTTCATAGTTCTCACTTTATTAACAGAAACTCCATAAGCTTGTTCAATAGCTTCTTTAATCTCAATCTTGTTAGCTCTCATATCAACCACAAATCCGTAACGGTTAAATAACTCGCTATGGTCGGTTGCTTTTTCTGTAATAATAGGTTTAATTAAAATACTCATCGCTTCTATTATTTGCTAAAATTAGATTCAATTTCTTCTACGCAAGCCTCAGACAATACAATTTTATTTGCATTTAAAACGTTGTAAGTGTTTAATTTTGAAGCAGTTATAACGTTTGCTCTTTTTAAATTGCGCGATGACAAATATACGTTTTTATTTGACCCATCCAACACAAACAAAGACTTTTTGTTTTCTAACTCTAAAGCTTTCAAAATGTTAGTGAAATTTTTAGTCTTTGGAGCATCAAAATTAAAGTCTTCAACAACTACAATATTTTCTTCTTTTGCTTTGATAGAAAGTGCAGATTGACGTGCTAAACGCTTTAAGTTTTTGTTCAATTTAAAACCATAATTTCTTGGTCTCGGTCCGAACATACGTCCACCACCTCTAAACACACCAGACTTGATACTACCCGCACGAGCTGTACCAGTTCCTTTCTGTTTTTTAATCTTACGGGTACTACCTGTAATTTCGGCTCTTTCTTTTGCTTTATGTGTACCTTGACGTTGATTCGCCAAGTATTGTTTCACATCTAAATAAACTGCATGTTTATTTGGCTCTATAGCAAAAATAGCATCTGAAAGCTCAACTTTTCTTCCAGTACTTTTTCCGTTGATATCTACTACTGCTACTTTCATTATTTCTGAATGATTACATAAGAATTTTTATGACCAGGAACAGCACCTTTTACTACTAAAAGATTCTTTTCTGGAACCACTTTTAAAACTCTTAAATTTTGAACTTTCACTTTCTCGCCACCCATTCTACCTGCCATACGCATACCTTTAAATACTCTTGCAGGATATGACGCCGCACCAATAGAACCAGGAGCTCTTAAACGGTTATGTTGACCGTGTGTTGCTTGACCAACACCGGCAAACCCATGACGTTTTACAACACCTTGGAAACCTTTACCTTTTGATGTACCAGCTACATCAACAAATTCACCTTCTTCGAAGTGTTCAACTGTTATTGAATCACCTAACTTGTACTCCTTATCAAAACCTTGAAATTCCGCGACTCTTTTCTTGGCAGATGTACCAGCTTTTTTAAAGTGACCATCTAAAGCTTTATTAGAGCTTTTTGCCTTTTTGTCATCGAAACCTAATTGAAGAGCATCATACCCATCAACTGCTGTGGTTCTGACTTGGGTAACTACGCATGGCCCTGCTTCAATAACGGTACATGGAATATTCTTTCCAGTCTCGTCAAAAATGCTAGTCATGCCAATCTTTTTTCCTATTAACCCAGACATTTAATTTAATTTACGATTTGAAAAATTCAAATCTATTGTTATACTTAATTTATTTATTCAAAAAAAATCAGGGAAGAAAATAAATTCAACCCTGAATTATATTTTCTAACCGTTTTTCCCTCGACAACTGCTCGGGACATGTCAATCTGAAACTCTTTGTCTCAGAAAGTGTTTATCACACCTTAATCTCTACTTCTACACCACTTGGTAACTCTAACTTCATTAATGCATCAATTGTTTTTGATGATGAAGAATAGATATCTAATAATCTTTTATAAGAACTTAATTGAAATTGCTCTCTAGATTTTTTGTTTACGTGTGGCGAACGTAGTACAGTAAATATCTTTTTGTGTGTTGGTAATGGAATTGGTCCATTAATAACTGCACCTGTACTTTTTACTGTTTTTACAATCTTCTCAGCAGATTTATCTACTAAGTTATGATCGTAAGACTTTAATTTTATTCTAATTTTTTGACTCATCGCTTAAACTATTTTGTAGATAAATTATCCTTGAACGTTTTTAATTACTTCTTCTGCTATATTGTTAGGAGTCTCCGCATAATGAGAGAATTCCATAGTAGAAGTTGCTCTACCAGATGACAATGTTCTTAATGATGTTACATAACCAAACATTTCTGATAATGGTACTTCTGCTCTTACAACTTTAGAACCAGCTCTATCTGACATATCATTAACCTGACCTCTACGTCTGTTTAAGTCACCAACGATATCACCCATATTCTCTTCTGGTGTTAACACCTCTAACTTCATGATAGGCTCCATTAATACAGCACGTGCAGCTTTTGCAGCAGCTTTGTATCCTAATTTAGCAGCTAATTCGAATGATAACGAATCTGAATCGACAGCGTGGAAAGATCCATCCTTAAGAGTCACTTTCATACTATCCATTTCAAATCCTGCTAAAGGACCATTTACCATTGCCATTTTGAAACCTTTCTCTACTGAAGGGATATATTCTTTAGGAATATTACCCCCTTTAATCATGTTTATAAACTCTAAACCTGATTTACCTTCTTCTGCAGGCTCCATCGTAAATACGATATCAGCAAATTTACCACGACCACCAGATTGCTTTTTATAAGTTTCTCTATGATCAGCAGCTTGTGTAATTGCCTCTTTATATTCAACTTGTGGTTGACCTTGATTAACCTCAACTTTAAACTCACGTCTTAAACGGTCAACAATAATATCTAAGTGAAGTTCACCCATACCAGAAATAATAGTCTGGCCTGAAGCTTCATCAGTTTTTACTGTAAATGTTGGATCTTCTTCAGCTAATTTACCTAAAGCCATACCCAATTTATCTACATCAGCCTTTGTTTTTGGCTCAACAGCGATACCAATTACTGGATCTGGAAAATCCATCGATTCTAATACGATTGGAGATTTTTCAGCAGACAATGTATCACCCGTTTTTATATCTTTAAATCCAACAGCAGCACCTATATCACCAGCTTCGATATGATCGATAGCATTTTGTTTATTAGAGTGCATTTGATAGATACGAGAAATTCTTTCTTTTTTACCAGAACGATTGTTTAACACATAAGAACCAGCATCTAATCTACCTGAATACGCTCTAAAGAATGCTAAACGACCTACAAAAGGGTCAGTAGCAATTTTAAATGCTAAAGCAGAAAATGGCTCTTTTACATCTGGTTTACGAGAAATTTCATTACCAGTATCTGGATCTGTACCTACAATCGCCTCTTTATCTAAAGGAGAAGGTAAATAACGACATACAGCATCTAACAAAAATTGTACACCTTTATTTTTAAATGCAGAACCACATACCATCGGAATAATAGACATATCCATTACAGCAGCACGAAGCGCGGCATGCACTTCATCTTCAGTAATAGAATCCTCATCTTCCATATATTTTTCAAGCAAATTTTCGTCATAAGCAGCAACCTCTTCAATAAGCTTACCTCTTAATTCTTTTGCTTCTTCTTTTAATTCTTCTGGAATATCAACAACATCAAAAGTAGCCCCTTGAGTTTCATCATGCCATACAATCGCACGATTCTTAACTAAATCAACTACTCCTCTAAAGTTATCTTCTTCACCAATGTTTAATACGATAGGAACAGCGTTTGAACCTAACATATCCTTAACTTGTTGACAGACTGCCAAAAAGTTCGAACCTTGACGGTCCATTTTGTTTACAAAGCCCATTCTTGGAACTTTGTAATTATCAGCTAATCTCCAGTTAGTCTCTGATTGAGGCTCAACACCATCAACCGCACTAAATAAGAATACTAATCCGTCTAATACACGTAAAGAACGATTTACCTCTACAGTAAAATCAACGTGACCCGGAGTATCAATTATATTAAAGTGATATCCTTTAGCATCTGCAGTTGGCTTTCCTTGCTCAGTTGGAAATTGCCATGTACAAGTTGTTGCAGCAGAAGTAATAGTAATACCTCTTTCTTGCTCTTGCTCCATCCAATCCATTGTTGCAGCACCATCATGTACTTCACCAATTTTATGAGAAACACCTGTATAATAAAGTATACGCTCTGTAGTAGTGGTTTTACCAGCATCAATATGCGCAGCAATACCTATATTTCTTGTATATTTTAAATCTCTTGCCATTTCTAATTAAAATCTAAAGTGTGAGAATGCTTTGTTAGCTTCAGCCATTTTATGAACATCAGTTCTTTTCTTAACAGCAGCTCCTTCTTCTTTAGCTGCAGCTAATACCTCGCCAGCTAAACGCTGAGCCATAGATTTTTCATTACGCTTTCTAGCAAATAAGATCATCCATTTGATTGCCATAGACACTTTTCTATCTGGTCTAATTTGCATTGGAATTTGAAATGTAGCTCCACCAACTCTACGACTACGTACTTCTACGTGAGGCATAACGTTAGATAAAGCATCTTTCCATATTTCTAGTGAAGTTTTTTCTTCGTCTTGTTTTCTTTCCTCTACAATATCTAAAGCATCATAAAACACCTTAAAAGCTGTAGACTTTTTACCATCTTTCATCAAGTTATTTACAAAACGCGTAACTAACTGATCATTAAATTTTGGATCTGGTAAAAGAATTCTTTTTTTCGCGACTCTTTTTCTCATGTCTCTTTACATTAAAGTGATTTAATTATTTTTTTGGGCGTTTAGCTCCGTATTTTGAACGACGCTGAGTTCTACCCTCAACACCTGCTGTATCTAACGCACCACGAACAATGTGATATTTTACACCAGGTAAATCTTTTACTCTTCCACCTCTAACTAATACTATCGAGTGCTCTTGTAAATTATGACCTTCTCCAGGTATGTAAGCGTTTACTTCATTTCCGTTAGTCAACCTTACCCTTGCTACTTTGCGCATAGCAGAATTTGGTTTCTTTGGAGTAGTAGTGTAAACACGTGTACATACACCTCTTCTTTGAGGACACGAATTTAAAGCAGCCGATTTGTTCTTCTTAGTTATTTGGGTTCTTCCCTTACGTACTAACTGTGATATAGTTGGCATACTAATTAATTATTATTTTTTGTTTTTAAAAAATCTCTATTTTTAGAGGGTGCAAATGTATAAATTATTTCTCGTTAATCAAACCCCCTTGCATTAAATTTTATTTACATTTAAAAAATAGTCTAGATATTACTTTTTTTAAGAAGTTTTTCGGCTATTTTTACTCCGTTTTGAAATATTTATTTACACCATATATATATATACTTTTTTTTCTTGGGAGCTTTCAACAGCTTCATTCTCAAAATTTCAACTTAAAAATTTCAATAAAAGACAGCATTCATAATTCAATTATGAAACAATTAAGCTTTAGAAAAAAGCATCAAACTATTGAAAGTGTTTTTTCAGAGTTAGATTCAATAAAATATCGATTTGAAAGGATTGGTTATTTTAATAATCGATTAGATTCTATTACTAAAAAAGACTCTACATATACTGCTTATTTCTTTTTAGGAAAATCAAAGAAACGTATTAAAATATATTATAACAATAGAGTTTTAACCAAAAAGCAAATATTTAGACTTACAAAAAATGTTACCTACGAATATTTCGAGATAGATATCGAAAATGTTTCAATTGTTTTAAATCAACTTGTTGAGCTATTTGAATCACAAGGAAAATCATTTACTGAAGTTCGGCTAAAAGATATTTCTATCAATAAAGATTATATAACCTCCAAGCTAGATATAAATATTTCTAAGGAAAGAACAATTGATAAAGTAGTAATTAGAGGATATGAAAATTTTCCTAAAACATTTTTAAAACATTATTTCAACCTTAATACAAACTCAATTTTCAATACTCAAAAAATTGAAAATATTTCGAAGAGAATTAAAGCCCTACCTTTTGTCTCGGAAACAAAATCTCCAGAAGTGCTATTTACTAACGACTCCACGTACCTTTATTTTTATATAAAAAAACAAAAAGCAAATAAATTTGATGGTCTTATTGGTTTTACCTCTAATGAAAGTTCTAGCAATTTAACATTTAATGGTTATTTAGATTTAGAATTGAATAACATATTTAATAGTGGTGAATCCATAAGATTAAACTGGAAAAGTAACGGAAATGATCAGCAATTCTTTAACCTTGGGTTTGAGTTACCTTATTTATTTAACTCCCCCATCAGCCCAAAATTTGAATTAGACATCTACAAACAAGATTCTACGTTTATAAATACTAATTTGAACATAGGGTTAAAATATCTAATTAATTATAGAAATAAAGTTAGTTTAATTTATGGTTCTAAGAATTCCGACGACCTACTAGATATTCCTATAAGCGACGTTATTGATTTTAAATCAACTCGATTTGGAGTAAACTACAAATATCAAATCTTAAATGACAATATTTTATTTACCACCAAGTTTAAATTTAACTTAAAAGCTTCCTTAGGAAACAGAAAGGCTTTAGGGATAAAAACGAATCAATCGGAACTAAGACTTATAACAAATTATCTATGGAGTTTTAATTTTAGGAATCATTTATTCATACAAAACAAAACCAGTATATTAAATTCTGATGGTTATCTAACAAACGAACTATTTAGGATTGGAGGTGTAAATAGCATACGAGGGTTTAATGAGGAAAGTATTTTCGCTTCGCTCTATAGCATTGTAAATTTAGAATATCGCTATAGCACAAATAGTGCATCTTATTTATATACTATTTCTGATGCAGCTCTTATCAAAAATCAATTAAACAATTTATCCGACCAAGTTTTTAGTTTAGGTCTAGGGTACGCCTTTACGACAAAATTAGGGTTAATAAACTTTAGCTACGCAATAGGCAAATTTGAAAGTCTACCCTTTGATTTTAATGACTCCAGGTTTCATTTAAAAATTATTAGTTTCTTTTAACAAGAGCGCAACCATTTTCTAGGAATTACATCTAATTATCGACTTTAAACAAGGGTTCTTAATATTTTGTTAAATTATTTTTTCTGTTAAAAAGTTTGTTTTTTAACTATTTATTAGGACTTTTGGAAACAATTAATTCAAATAATTATAAAATGAAGACAAAGTTTAGTGGAATTTTGACGCTATTCCTAGCGTTAATTGTGCAATTTTCTTTTGCGCAAGAAAAAACTATTTCTGGTACAGTTACTGATGGTTCAGGAGCATTACCTGGCGTAAGTGTTGTTATTAAAGGCACATCTACAGGTACTGAAACTGATTTTGATGGTAAGTATTCTATCACAGCTAATGTAGGAGATGTTCTACAGTTTAGTTTTGTTGGAATGGCTACTCAAGAAAAAACTGTTGGTGCATCTAACACAATTGATGTTGTTTTAGTAGCTGACAATGTACTTGAAGAAGTGATAGTGACAGGTGTGGCATCTGGTACTTCAAGAAAAAAAGTAGGTGTAGCTGTAAATTCTGTAAAGGCAGAAGACTTACAAGAGGCTGGTGCTCAATCGATTGATCAAGCTTTGCAAGGTAAGATTGCTGGTACAGTTATTCAATCTACATCTGGTCAACCTGGCCAACAGCAAAATATAGTATTAAGATCTATTGGTAGTTTAAATTCTTCTCAACCTATGATTTTAATTGATGGTGTAGAGGTATCTTCTTCATCAAGTAGTATTGGAGGTGCTTCAAATTTAAGTTCACGTCTTTCTGACATTGATTTTAGTAATGTAGAAAGAGTTGAAACAATTTCTGGTGCAGCTGCAGGTACAATTTATGGTGCCCAGGGAGCAAATGGTGTAATTAATATTATTACTAAAAAGGGTAGAGCTGGCGCGCCAGTTATATCAATAAACACCAATGTTGGTTTTTCTAATGTTATTGCTGATGACGCTATGAGAAGAGCTACTTTGCACAGATATACAACGAATGCATCAGGACAAATGATTGATCTTAACGGTACACCTGTTACACAATTAAATGGTGATGCTCAATATTTAGCTGTTGATGTGAACGAAAGAACCGTAGGTACTACTGCTTTAGGAGCTCAAGGTATTAATGATACTCCTTATGCAGAACCAACTTTTGATGCTACTGATGTTTTATTTAGCGAAGCTGTTAATACAAGATATGGAATTACAGTATCTGGTGGTTCAGAAAAAATTCAATATCTATTATCCGGTAATAGAACAGAACAAGAAAGTGTTTTAGTAGATGGTAAATATGTTAAGTATGATGCTCGTTTAGGATTAAGATTTGATGTAACTGATAAGTTAAAGATTAACACTCGTTTTGATGTTATAAACAGTTCGAATAACACAGGTACAAATACGGATAATGCAAATGGAAGTAATTTGATAAATAACGTATTTCAGAATTTACCTCATGTTGATTTCTTTAATAGAAATGCAGATGGTGCTTTAACAGTATCTCCAGACGCAACTGATCCTAACTCATCCAACCCATTCTTTTACAGAGATATTCAAGAACGAGTAGATGACGTAACAAGATATTTAGTAAATTTAGATGTAACCTATAACCCATTTAAAGTATTGTCTTTAAATGCTAAATATGGTTATGATACGTATACCCAGAATTTCACTTTTTTTCAAGAAAATCAAACTGGGCATAGACAGGCGTCATCAATTAACCCAAATGTATCAGGAATAATACAAAATGTAGATAATCAAGAATATTTCCAAAACTTAATTCTTTCGGCGAACCTATCTTTAGATTTCGAAGAAGATTTAAAATTGGATATACCTGTAACTTCAACAACTACGTTTAATTTTGACTGGAGAGACCGTGAATTAAGACAATCTGTAATTTCTGGTTCGAATTTACCAGCTGGTGGATTTGGAAGTTTTAATATAAATCAGGCGATTGTAAAAACATTTAATAGTTTCTTAGAAGCACCATTTAGAACCTATGGTTTCTTAGTAAATCAAAAATTTGATTATGAAAGTTTAGCTGGTTTTTCAGTTGGTTTTAGAAAGGATTTTTCGAATAGATTTGGATCTGGATTAGATTTTACTTTCCCAAGAGCAGATGCTTATTTTAATATTGCTGATTTATTTGAATCTGATGTTACTAATACTTTGAAGTTAAGAGCAGCCTATGGTGAAGCTGGTATTCAACCATTATTTAGTCAAAATATATTCACATTCCAAGCAACAACTGTTGGTAGTGAGGTAATTGCTAGTATCCCATCAATTATTGCAAACCCCAATCTTGAGGTTGAGGTTTCAAAAGAATTTGAGATTGGTTTAGATTATAATTTCACACCACAATCAGAAAACTGGTTGCATAGATTTAGTGGTTCGATTAACTATTTCGATCGCACAACTGATGGAGCTATTTTTGATTCTGAAAGCGCAACAAGTACTGGTGCTTCAGGTGCTTCTGCAAATGCATACGACTTAAGTAGTGATGGTGTTGAAGCTTCATTGGACATTGGTATGTTTAAGTCTGATAAGTTTAACTGGGATTTTGGACTACGTTTTACAAAATCTCAAGCAACTTTAGACAATATTGCAAGTGGTCTGCCATTAGTAATTCAAGATTTCTTTACACTTGAAGAAGGGCAAGAAATTGGTACATTTTCAGTTTTTCCGGTAATTACTAGCTTAGATGCTGTAGATAATAGTGGTAATAGAATTATTCCTGCAGGTACTGAGGGTAATTTCACTGTAGCAAGCTCAGGTTATGTGGTAAATAAGAATACAGGTAATGTAGTTATTGGCCCAGACAAAGTAGTTGCTGGTAGTTCACAACCAGATTTTGTAATGACTTTCTTAAACGATTTTTCATTTAATGATTTTGTATCATTATCTGTACAGATAGATTGGTTCCAAGGTATGGATGTATATAATAGAGCGGCGCAATGGTTATATAATAACGGATTACATGCAGATACAGCTGTACCAATTACTTTAGAAGATCCAACTGGAACACAACAAACAGGTGCTTTTGTATCATACTATACATCATTATACAATACTAATGTTCCTACTTCACATTTTGTTGAAGATGCATCTTTCCTTAGATTCAGAGATATTAGTTTACGATTTAAGTTAAAGAAATTGTTTAAAGATGCTGATTTCTTTGATCAATTGAACTTAACAGTGTCTGGAAGAAATTTAATCACTATAACCGATTTTACAGGTATGGATCCTGAGGCAGCCAGAAATTTTGGAAATACTTTTCAAAGAGGTTTCGATGAATTTACACATCCTAACACAAAAAGTGTGAATATAGGATTGAACGTTACATTTTAAATTATATAAAAAATGAAAAAAATATTAAACTTAACAATTTGTGCTTTATTGGTGACATTAGTTGCTTGTCAAGACAACATTCTTGATACAAATATTGATCCAGCTGATAATAATTTACCTTCTACATCATCTTTAACGAATGTAGATGGATTGACAACCTTTGCAAAAGGAGCATATGACTTCTTATCGAGTGAAGATGTATTTGAAAGTGTAGGGACTGAAAAAGAAAGCCCTTTGTTATTCTTTTCCTATGGTTATCACGAAACAATGGGTGATGTCATGGCTATGCCATGGGGTAACTTCGGTGGAAGATGGATAAATCAGACCGAATCTATTATTTTAGACGATGGTACAGTAGTAACCCCACCTGCAGGAGGTCCTCAACCAGGTGAAATAGCTATTCGGAATACACGTGCAGCTGGTTCAGACAATGCTTTACAGTATGAATGGAGAGATATGTACAGTCTGATCATTCAAGCTAATACAATTCTTGAAGCACTACCAGATCTTACTGCTAGCGATGCAAATAAGCAAGCATTTGAATCTTGGGCATTATGGTGGAAGGCTTATGCCTATAGTAGGTTAGGTTCTTTATATGATCAAGGATTGATTAATGACAGAGGTCTATTATCAAACCCTACTTCTGAACCTGAAACTAATTTTGTGTCTAGAACAGCTTTAATTGACAAATCAAATGCTTTATTAGATCAATTAGCTACTGTATTAAGCGGAGTAAGTGATGACGCTGGATTTAATACTAGATTTAATGCTTTACAAGTAGGTTATTTAACTTCTAAAGTTAATAAAACCGGTTTGACTGAAAATGTAAATTCTTTAAGGGTTAGAAATAAGGTGTACAATACCAAAGTGACTGATATGTCTGATGGCGACTGGAATGAAGTTATTTCTTTAGCCAATAGTGGTGTTTCATCAAATGGAAATGCTTTCATTATGGAATCTGAGACTTCATTTATCGATAATAACTGGTTACCTGGTCAAGTAACAGGTTTCTGGTATTTCCCAAGTGATCGATTGATTCAAGATATCAATCCAGGTGATGCTAGATTAGATTTATACTTTGAGCCAGATTTTGATTTTCCAAACCCAAGAGGAAGAGGGATACAGTATGGTGCTTCTAGATTCTGGAATGACGAAACCCCTATAGTTTCTTCTACTCCTTTAGCTGTGAAAATGTATTATGCGAGTTCTTTCGAGGAAAATCAATTGTTCTTAGCGGAAGCTAAAGCTAGAACAGGAGATGTTGAAGGTGGTTTAGCACATTTAGATGCGGTTAGAACTTTTCAAAATTCTGGGTTACCTGCTACAGTAGGTACTGGGTTGTCTGATGTAGAAGCTTTAGAAGAGATAAGAAAAGAACGTAGGTTAGCTTTACTAATGAGAGCAGTTTCATTTTATGACGCTAGAAGATATGGAATAGCATCTGGATCTAGAACTGGAGCCAGAGTATTAGATGAAAATGGAGTTGTAAATACAAATGCAACAATTAATTATGGCTATTTAGAATACTGGCCAGTACCAGCATTTGAATCAGATTTCAATTCTGTTTCTCCAACTCAACAATAATATTAACAAATACAATATTATTTTTATAAAAAAGAGGTTGCTATATTTGCAACCTCTTTTCTTTATTTAAGATTTTATGAAAAACATTCTTCTTTTAATATTGCTATTAACTTTAACTAATTGTGCTAAAAAAGATATAGCAAAAGATTATTTACTTACACCTTTAAGTACAAAAGAATCTGGTGTAAATTTTCAAAATATAATTGAGGATGATGCCAATCATAACATAGTAAATTATTTATATTATTATAACGGCGGTGGTGTGGCTATAGGTGACATTAACAATGATAATTTAACAGACATCTATTTTGTTTCTAATAAAGGTAAAAATAAACTATTCTTAAATAAAGGAAATTTGAAATTTTTAGACATTTCTGAAGAAGCTAATATTACTGGGAATTCAGATTGGAATACTGGCGTGACCATGGTTGATATAAACAATGATGGTTTTTTAGATATCTATGTTTGTGCTGTTTCTGGTTTCCTAGACTTTAAAGGAAAAAATGAATTATTTATTAATAATGGTGACGGAACTTTTACTGAAAAAGCTAAAGAATATGGGTTGGATTACAAAGGGTATTCCACCCAAGCTTATTTCTTTGACTATGACAAGGACGATGATTTAGATGTTTATATCGTTAATCATGCTGTACATTCTAAAACTTCTCATGGTCCAGCATTAATTAGAGAAAAAAGATCTGGATTAGTAGGTGACGTATTATTAAAAAATGAAAATAAAAAGTTCTTAGACGTTAGTAAAGAAGCAAATATTTTTGGTGGCGTAAATGGTTATGGTTTAAGTGCATCAATTGCTGATTTCAATAATGATGGCTGGGATGATATATACGTTTGTAATGATTTTCATGAAGACGATTATTATTATTTAAATAATGGAGATGGAACATTTAAAGAAAGTTTAGCTGGTACTTTTTCAACAATAAGTAGATTTTCAATGGGGAGTGATGCAGCAGATATTAATAATGATGGTTTTCAAGATCTAATCACACTCGATATGTTGCCTAGAGATGAAAAAGTATTAAAAGCTTCTGAAGGAGATGTGTCTTACAACATTCAAGATTTTTTAGCTAAACTAGGTTATCAAAAACAATATTCAAGAAATATGCTTCAAATAAATAATGAAGGAGACTATTTTATTGAAGCAGGGTTATTTAATAATGTTGCCGGTACCGATTGGAGCTGGGCTCCTCTTATTGCAGATTTTAATCAAGATGGTTTTCAGGATATTTTTATTAGCAATGGAATATATAAGAGACCAAATAATTTAGACTTTATGCGATATATTGCAAGTTCTTTTAAAAATAAGTCTTCTTCTCAAAGCAAAAATCAATGGTTGATAAATTCTCTTAAAGAAATGCCGCAAGGCAAATTTCCGAATCAAATATTTTTTGGTAATTCTAAAAAATTTGAAAATAAGAATGGAAGTTGGATTAAAGACATTCCTACGCTAACCAATGGAGCCGCCTATAGTGATTTGGATAATGATGGTGATTTAGATTTAGTACTTAATAATTTAAATGATTATGCCCAAATAGTTGAAAATACTTCAAACTCTACAAATGCGTATATAAAAATCAAACTGAATTATAAAAAAAATAATATTGATGGTATAGGATCAAAAGTTATACTCTATAGTCAAAACAAAAAACAGACGAAACAATTATTTCTATCTAGAGGTTTTATTTCTTCGGTTGATTCAAAAATACATTTTGGAATAAAAAATAGGGAGAAAGTGGATTCTTTAATAATTATATGGCCCGATAATACTTTTCAGAAAATTTCAAATCTTAAAAAAAATAAAGAAATTATTGTTGACTATGATGAAAATAACAAATTAAAATACAATTATCAAAAGCTAAATAATGACCAGAAGTTATTTAGTAAAATTGACTTAATAAACTTTTTACATAAAGAAGATGAATATAATGACTTTAATTTCGAAAAATTAATTCCTTACAAAGTTTCAACAGCTGGCCCAGCCATTGCAGCCGGAGATATTGATGGTAACGGATTTGAAGATGTGTATATTGGGAACTCTTCAGGTAAAAAAGGAAAATTTTATTTAAATAATGGTCATAATCTAGTTGAAAAAATCAACTTGGAAATTGAGAAAGATTCTTTATTTGAGGACGTAGACGCAACTTTTTTTGATGCTGACGGAGATAATGACCTAGATCTTTATATCTCATCTGGCATTAATAAATCTAGAGATACGACTTTTGAACTAGATAGATTATATTTAAATAGCGGAAATGGTCATTTCTACAAAACTAAAAATAACATTCCTAGAAATATTTTAAATTCTTCTGTTGTTAAACCTAATGATTATGATAATGATGGTGATATAGACCTATTTGTTGGTAATCGGTCAAATCCTAATGATTTTGGACAAAATGTTGCTTCTTATATTTTAAATAATGATGGTAAAGGAAATTTCACAAAAGATAAAGTATTTGTTTTAGAATCGAAAGTAACAGATGCTACTTGGAGCGACATAAATAATGATGGATTTAAAGATTTATTGGTCTCAACTGAATGGGACACCCCAAAAATATATATAAATACAAAAGGAATTTTAGAAGAACTTGTTTTAGATAAAAAACTTAATGGTTTATGGCAAACTGTAACAACTTATGATATTGACTTTGATGGTGACCAAGATATTATACTAGGGAATTGGGGATTAAATACCAAGTTTCAGCCAAATAATGATGCTCCATTATTGATGTATTATTCCGACTTTGATAATAATGGAAAAAAAGAAACAGTTTTGTCATATAAATTAATTGATGATTATTATTCTGTAAATTCTAAAGATGAACTTGCTTCACAAATGAATATAATTAGTAAACGTTTTGTGAAATATAATGATTTTGCCAATCAACCAATAGAAAAAATTTTAACAAAACCCTCTGTTGAAAAAGCAGTTAAGTATAGTGTATCTACAATAGCAAGTGGTTATTTGTTAAATGAAAATGGAAAGTTTGAAAGATTCATAAAACTGCCAAATGATTTTCAACTATCGCCGATAATGTCTTTTTTAAGTAATGATTTTGATGCCGATGGAGTTGATGAATTATTAATTGCGGGAAATTTTCATGATTTAAATACCTATCATGGTATTTTTAATTCTTTTAGTGGTTTTTTATTAAAAAAAGGAAAGCCTTTTACATTTAACTCTATTGACAAATTTGGGCTAGATTTATATAAACACCAAATAAGAAAGATGTTATCGGTTAAAATGGAAAATTCTAAATTGCTGCTTAATTTATCAAATAATGATAGTTTAAAAGTATTTAGTTATAAATAATATGTACAAAAAATTAATTCTCTTTTTTGCAATTTTTCCACTTTTAATTTCGTGCAAAAAAGAAAAGGCCTCTATTGAAATAAATACAAATGACTATCATGCCGTCGTTGATAAATTAACATCGGTTATGGTTCATGATATTTTTTCTCCTCCAGTAGCAAGTAGGATTTATGCTTATCCAAACATTGCTGCTTATCAAACACTTGTTAGAAATAAAAAATCGAAAAAACATTCTTTAGTTGGAAAATTAACTGGCCTTAACTCCATGCCTGAGATTAAAATAGATACTTCAAATTTAAACTATAATTTAGCTTCATTAGTTGCTTTTATTGATATTAGTAAAGATTTAGTTTTCTCTGAAAATAAGATTGTTCATTTCAGAGATAGTCTATATCAGAAATGGCTAAAAACTAATAAAGAAGTTTTTAATACTTCTAAAAAGTATGGTCTAACGATTGCTGAAAGTATAAGAAGTTGGATGAATAAAGATAATTATAAGGAAACCAGGTCTATGCCTAAGTTTACAGTTATAAGTGACAATCCATCTAGATGGCAACCAACTCCACCATCTTACATGGATGGTATAGAACCTCATTGGAATAAAATTAGACCTTTTGTTTTAGATTCAGCGTCTCAATTTAAACCATCACCTCCTCCCAAATTTTCGTTAAACAAAAATTCACTTTTTTATTCTGAACTAAAGGAAGTTTATAATATTAGTCAGGAAGTTATTCAAAAAGGTGATGATTCGGAAGAAGTAGCTATAGCTCAATTTTGGGATTGTAATCCATATGTTTCAGTAACCAAAGGACACTTTATGTTCGCATCTAAAAAAATAACTCCTGGTGCACATTGGATTGGTATTTGTAAAATAGCATGCAAAAAAACAAAATCAAGTTTTGAGGAAACTGTATATGCATATACTAAAACTTCTATTGCAATAGCAGATGCATTTATTAATTGTTGGGATGAAAAATATAGAAGTAATTTAATTAGGCCAGAGACTTTAATAAATCAATATTTAGATGATTCTTGGGAACCTATATTACAAACTCCCCCTTTTCCTGAATATACTAGTGGTCATTCTGTAGTTTCAGGTTCTGCCTCGGTAGTTTTAACCTCAATTTTTGGTGAAAATTTTAATTTTGAGGATACTACAGAAATTCCATATGGGTTACCAATTAGAAAGTTCTCTTCTTTTGAAGAAGCCGCTACCGAAGCTGCTATCAGCAGACTTTATGGAGGTATTCATTATCGTGCTGCAGTAGAAATTGGTCTTAATCAGGGGAAAAAAATTGGAAACTATATTATTAAAAAAGGTTTATAAAGTTACTAAACACTTAAAGCCCTAGACTTTCAACTTCTGTTGATTCTAGGTCATATCCATAACATCTCCAAAAATCTCCCTCGTCGCTTCCATCATATTTCCAAAGGACTTCTTCATTTGGTGCCACTTCCCAAAAACCAAAATCTCCTTCACATATTAAAGTATTACCATTTTTTAAACGAACTGCTCCAGATATCCTTTGATAAAACAATTCAGGATCAGTAAAACTCCATTCAACTTCGGGTTCATTATTCATATTTGGAAATAAACTAAATGTGTCTGGTATTTTAAGTTCATAGACAGCAGATTGATCAATGTTATTATCTTTATTAACAAATATCAAAATATTACCAGCACCAGGTTCATTATCTTCTAGAAAATTGGGAAAATGATTATTATAAAACAGTCGTTCACCTTGTGCATTATTATAAGCTTCTGGATTCCCAAATCTATATAGTAAGTTACCTCCTTTTCCGTAATTTCCTCCAACATTAGTACTAGCTTCTTCTTTAGTAGTACTATGGTCTATAACCCATACTTCGCTATAAAAATTCACACTCATATAAATTACATCTTTTGTTCTGTCATAATCAATTCCATTTGCATGCATAATATCACCATTATCTCTTAAAGCATAATTAATATTAATTAGCTGAGGATTATCACTAATACTACCAAAAGACGATATATTCGGAAATCTATTCTGAATTATATGATCAAAACTATGCCACTCCCAAACTATTTCATCAGTATTCGGGTTAACTTCAATTAATACTTCTGGAAAAATATCAAACTCAGTATCTACACCAACAAGTTTAGCATCTGTAGCTGTAATTCGTTCCCAAGCCAAAAAAAGCACATTGCCATTTGGCAACATTTCCACATCATGGTGAGCTAAGTAATTAGGGTTTGAATATTCAAATTCCCAATCTGTTGAGCCATTAACATTTAATATTTTTATCAATCCTCCAAAACCACCAAATGCAAAGGAGTTATTTGATTTCTTAAACATTCCAATAAGTCCACCATTTGGAAGTAGCTCAAGATCATTACCAAGGTTTTCATCAAATGTCCATTCAAAAACTTTTTCGCCGTCTTTGTTCAATAAAAATGCCTCATCACTTCCATTTCTAACAGCTAAAACTAAACTATTATCTATAACTGGCGCTATCGGTGGCTGTTCTATATTATCTAGAGTATCATCATCTTTACATGATACTATTAAAACAATTGCAAAACAAAGAATGACTATTTTTAGCAGGTCTCTCATAAAACTTTCTTTAAATTTGAGAGGCAAAATTAAACTTTTATAGAAAAATTTACAATAAAATTACTTCTAATTAGATATCAATTAATAACTACTAATTATATTTCACACACTGCATATAGATTTTAATATAATTTAACATTGTTAACTTAAGTTTAACATTTTAACTTAAAAAACTTGCTTATTTAACTTATTATTATGATTTTTGGCGCAATTAATTCAAATAATCATATAATGAGAACAAAGTTTAGTGGAATTTTAACGCTATTACTGGCGTTTGTTGTGCAGATTACATTTGCACAAGAAAAAACTATCACTGGTACGGTTTCGGATGAAACTGGTCCTTTACCGGGAGTTAGTATTGTTATTAAAGGTACATCTACAGGTACCGAAACTGATTTTGATGGTAAATATTCAATCAATGCTAATGTAGGTGATGTGCTTGTGTTTAGCTTTGTTGGGATGAGTACTCAAGAAAAAACAGTAGGCTCTGCAAGTGTCATTGATGTAGTACTAGTTGCTGATAATGTACTTGAAGAAGTGGTTGTAACTGCTTTAGGTATTCAAAGGCAAGCTCGTGCGCTAGGATACGGTACAGATGTAGTGAAAGGTGAAGACTTAGTAAAAGCTAGAGAATCTAACATTGTAAACGCTTTACAAGGTAAAGTTACTGGTGTTCAAATTACTAATTCTAGTGGTAACGTAGGTGGTTCTTCTAAAATTATTATTAGAGGGGTATCTTCTTTATCTGGTAGAAACAGTCCTATATGGATAGTTGATGGTATTATTATTAACAACTCTCAAACTGCAGGTAACAGTAGAATATCAGGTAACAGAGATTTTGCCAATGGTGCTGCTGTCATCAATCCTGATGATGTTGAGTCTATGAATGTATTAAAAGGTGCTGCTGCAACTGCACTTTATGGTTCTAGAGCTGCAGGTGGTGCCATTATTGTAACTACTAAGAAAGGTAAATCAAGTGCTGACGGAAATGCAAGAGTTACGATTAATTCAACTGTTAGAATGGATGACCTATTTAGAATTCCTGATTACCAACAAGAATATGCTATGGGTACCAATGGCACCTATAGTGCAGGCTCTACTGGTTTTGACTGGGGTCCACGTATTGTTGGTCAAACAGTACCTAACGCTCCTGTTACTAATCAACCAGGTGTTTTAAGAGCTGTTGAAGATAATGGTATTAGAGATTTCTTTGATACAGGTTATACTTTTATCAACAACTTTGCTGTTGCTGATGCTAACGATAAAATGGATTATAGATTAAGTTTAACCTCTTTAAATCAAACTGGTATTTTACCAGGATCTAAATTGAATAGATATACTGCTAGTTTAAATGCAGGTATTAGACATAATGATAAATTAGAATCAAGATTTGGTGTTCAGTATATTAAGTCTAAAACTTTTGGAACTGGTGCAACAGGGGCAAACGATCCTAATATTATTGGTCTAAGTTCATTTAGTAGTACGCTAGATCAAAATTTATTTATTCCTTGGAAAGATGAAAGTGGAAACCAAATAAATCATGTAGTTAGTGATCAAGGCAACTTGGCAAATAACCCATTTTGGTTACGTCATGAAAATTCAAATGATCGTAATGATGATCGTGTAATTGCAAATGCTTCTATAACATTCAAACCTTTTGATGGCTTCGCTTTAACTGGTAGAATAGGTATAGATTTAAATGATGATAAACGATTTATCGAAAATAGTAAAGGTACTATTCAGAGATTATTGGGAGATTTTGACTCTGATAATTTATACAGACAAGAGATCACTTCTGATATCATTGCTTCATATACAAGAGATTTAACAGAAGATCTTTCATTAAATGTATTAGGAGGTTTTCAGTACAATTCTAGATTGGTAAGAAGACAACAAATTCAAGGTACGAATTTATTAATCCCTGAATTGTTTAGCCCTGCAAACGCTGAGCAAACAGTTGCAATTAGAGATTTTTCTGAAGCGAGATTAGTTGGTTTATACGGATCAGCCGAGTTTGGTTATAAAAATTGGGCAACCTTAACATTGACAGCTAGAAATGACTGGTCATCAACGTTGCCAAAAGATAATAACTCATATTTCTATCCATCAGCAAGTTTAGCTTTTGTATTTACAGATGCACTTGGTATTGATAGCGATTGGATTTCTTATGGTAAATTTAGAGCAAGTTGGGCGCAAGTTGGTAATGATACTGGTGCTTATCAATTGGATTTTAACTTTTTGCCTGTTACAACGGCTACTGGTCAATACGGTTTAAATGTTAACTTCCCATTCAATGGTGCTTTAGCTTATCGTGCTAATCCGACAATACCTCCTGCTGACTTAGTTCCTGAAGAGCAAACTTCGTATGAATTTGGTTTAGATATGAAATTATTTAAAGGAAGAATAGGGATTGATTTTGCCTACTTTAAAAACCAAAATAAAGATCAGATATTACAAGTAGCTATTCCAGAAACAACAGGTTTTGGATTCAAAGTATTAAACGTAGGTCAGGTAGATCAAGAAGGTTTTGAAGTTGCTATCGATGCAACACCTGTTAAAATTGGAGATTTTACATGGAATACAGCAATTAACTTCTCTCAAGTAGAATCTGAGGTTGTAGAATTAACTCCAGAATTGCAACAATTCCAAATTGCTTCTGCTTTTAACAGTGTACAAGTAATGGCTGTTCCAGGTGAAGAATTTCAATTATTTGGATTTGATTTCTTAAGAGACCCCGCTTCTGGCAGACCAGTTATTGATCCTACTACAGGTAGAAGAATACAAAACGGGCAAGCTGAAATTTTAGGTTCAGTTTTACCTGATTGGACTGGTGGATGGGTAAATAACTTCTCTTATAAAGGATTTAACTTAACAGCTACTGTTGATGTTAGATGGGGTGGTGTTATGAAATCGTCTACTGTTGAAAACTTACAACAAGGTGGGCTAGTAACTGAAACCTTATATGGTAGAGATGGAGCTTTTATAGATACTGATGGTGTTATTCCTGATGGAAACGGTGGATTTGTTGATAACAATGTACCATTATTAAATGCTGAAGACTACTGGACAGCTTCTTTAGGTGTTGGTAGTGTTGCAACTCCTTGGGTGTATGACGCAACGTTTGTGAAGTTAAGAGAAGTAGGTTTATCGTATACTTTACCTTCTAAAATGTTAGAAAAAACGTTTATCAAAGGTGCGACCTTCGGTGTTGAGGGTAGAAATTTAGCTTTATTATATTCTAAAGTTCCTCATATTGATCCAGAGGCTAGTTTATTTGGTTCTGGTGCTGATGGTTTTGGTATAGAAAGATCGAATGTGCCTTCTACAAGAAGTATTGGTTTTAATGTAAGACTAACATTTTAAATTTAAAAATTAAGAAAAGATGAAAAAATTAAAATTTATAATTTTGGTATCTGCTTTGATGTTTGGCACATTACAGTCTTGTGATAAGACTTTAGACATCAATACAGATCCTTTGGCTGCTTCTTCAGCCGATCCGAATGCGGTCTTGCCATTTGTTTTTGTGCAACACTCATCGAGAAAAGTAACCGAATTAGGAACGAGAATTTGTGATGTATCTCAGTACATTTCAAACACATTTAATAGCCCAAATAGAGGTACTGTAAGTAGTTTCTTAACTGGTAATACATGGGCAATGTTTTATGTTCAGGTAATGGGTAACTTATCATTAGTAAAAGCTGATGCTGCTGCTGCTGGACCAACCAGTAATAATGTGAATGCAATTGCAACCATTTTAATGGCTCGTACATTTTATGAGGCAACAAGTCTTTGGGAGGCTGTTCCTTTTACAGAGGCACTAAATGGTACTGATTTCCCTAATCCTCAATTTGATAGTCAAGAAACTGTATTGAATGGAATTGTAGCCATGTATGACGAAGCTATTGCATTGATTGATGCTATGCCTGCAACTGGTAACTTTACAATAACTCCTGCTAGTGATATGTACTATGGTGGTGATATGGCAGCTTGGAGAGTACTTGCAAATTCATTAAAATTACGTACACTAATGATGTTAAAAAGTGGTGGTGCTAGCGTTGATGCACAAATTAACACTGCTTTAGGGCAACCATTAATGACAAGTAATGATGAATCAGCCGTTTTACGTTACTCAGGTCAAGCTGGTGCTCAAAATGGTATGTTAACCATTATTACAGCATTCTTTGGCCCAGACAATGAGAGTCAAGATGTATTTGGTCCTGGTGACCCAATTGATGCTTTATTAAATGGTTCTGGAGATCCACGTTGGGATCTTTGGGTAGCTAGAAACGATCTACCTGCACCTGGAAATGATCTTTTCCCAGATCCTGAAACTTCAGTATTGAGCAATAATATCATTAGAGCCGATCTACCTGACATGTTAATAATGCCAGCAGAAATAGATTTATATAAAGCGCAATTAGCTTTAGAAGGTTTTGCTGCCGCTGGTGATGCTGAAACTAACTATAGAAATGGTGTTAGCAATGCTATTAAATGGTGGGGACAAGATATTCCTGGAGTATTAGCTACTGTAGCTACTGGTGATATTGACGCATATGTAAATGGTTTAGCTGCTCCAACTATGAATGATGTATATAATCAACAATATTTGGCTACATTCTTACAACCAGTTATGGCATGGAATGTATGGAGAATTAATAAAGTCCCTGTTTTAGCTCCTCCACCAAATTCGTCGATAGGAACTGTATTAAGAAGATTTGTATATCCTCCAGATGAGATAGCAGCGAATCCTAACACTCCAGCTGATAAACCAACTTTTGAACCAATGTGGTTTGAAAATTAAAAACGTATTTTAAGATGAAAAAAATAACATATATTTTAATAGCATCGGTTATTTTCTTAACCGGTTGTTCAGAAGATTTTGTATTAAACGATAATGATCAAGGTTTAAACGTTGCATTATTAGATGGCGACTATGTAGCGTATAGTGCTAATGGAGCCAATACTACTACTCCTGCAATAGATGCTAAGGAGGGAGATACTGGTGTTGCATTAAATGTTGAGATACCTACAGGTACAGAATCAGATGTTACAATTAACTTTGAGTTTGGGGGTACAGCTATTTTTGGTACAGATTTCACTTGTGCTGGATGTACTAGCGCTGGTGGTAGTGTTGTACTTACACCGGATGACGGTGGTGGTACGGCTAACGTAATAGATAATGTTGACATACTTATTGATTTATTAACAGATCAGAATCAAGATGGTAATAAAACATTAACTGTAACTCTTGTAAGTGCTTCTAATGGTCAAGGTGCTGTAAATGTTGGTCGTGGTGGAACTGATTTATTAAGAACTCAGACTGTAAACATTTCTGATATTGACTGTGGAGACGTAGCAGGACTTTATAATGTTACTGGTACAATCTTAGTAGATGACTTTGGTTCTGGACCATATGCCTATGATGATAGAATTGCATTAGCAGATTGTTCTGTAGAAGGAGAATATAGTATCTCAGATATCACAGGAGGATTATATACTAATGATTATGCAACTGCATATGGCGTTGCTCCTGCTGCTGCTGTAATTGAATTTGACCCAACTACTGACGGACCAGTTACTTGGAGTGGTGTTTCAGATCAGTTTGGTGGTACAGTTATAGAAGATGCTGCTTCTGCAACTGCAAGTAATTATAATGCTGCTACAGGCGTAATTACTATTTACTGGACAGCTACTGCTTATGGCGAGCGTGGTGTTACAACTTATACCATTGCTCCATAATTAAAAGCTTAATTTTAGATAAAAAACCACCTCTATTGAGGTGGTTTTTTTTTACTATCTAATTGACCTACATTTGCGTCATGCAACAAAATGAAATTATATTTGGTATTAGAACAGCCATTGAAGCTATATCCTCCGGAAGGACTCTAGAAAAAGTCTATTTACAAAAAGATCTAAGAGGTAATTTATTTTCTGAGTTAATGTCATTAATTAAGAAACATAATATTTCTACTAGTTACGTACCAATAGAGAAGTTAAATAAACTATCGAAAAATCAAAATCATCAAGGGGTGGTTGCTAAAATTTCTCAAATTTCATTTCATGATCTTCATACTATTTTAGAAAGCACACTAACTAAAACACCCTTGCTATTATTATTAGACCAACTTACTGATGTTAGAAATTTTGGAGCTATTTTAAGGACTGCTGAGTGTACTGGAGTAGATGCAATTGTAATTCCCTCACAAGGTAGCGCTCCTTTAAATGCTGATGCCATAAAAACTTCTGCCGGCGCTGCTTTTAATATACCTATATGCAAAGTAAATCACTTATTGGATGCCATCTATCTATTGCAAGCAGAAGGAATTCAAATTGTATCTATCACTGAAAAAACGGATAATACAATTTATAATGTGGATTTTCAGAAACCTACAGCACTAATAATGGGTTCTGAACATAAAGGAATTTCTCCGAGTGTTTTAAAAATTTCTGATGAGAAAGGTAAACTACCAATATTAGGTGAAATCGAATCTTTGAATGTTTCGGTCGCTTGTGGTGTTGCATTATATGAAGTTGTAAGACAGCGTTTAAGCTAATTTACTCTTCTTCATAACTGGTTTCTAATGTATTTTCCTCTTCAAAATATCCGTCATCTTCCCATTGATATTTAACTTTTTGAGGTCCATATTTCCTGAAGAAAAAAGCAAAAAGTAATCCTATTAAAAATCCTGATAAGTGTCCTTCCCAAGAAATCCGTTCCTCTATGGGAAAGATATACCAAATCATACTTCCATATAAAAAAACTACTATTAGAGAAACTGCTATTAACCGACTATATCTTCTAATAATTCCACTAAATAGGATAAAACTAAAGAGTAAATAAACTACGCCACTAGCTCCTATATGATAAGATGGCCTAGCTATTAACCAAGTCAACAATCCACTCAAGATTACTCCAAAGAATAATATTTTAAACGCAATTTTTCTATAGAAATAAAATAAAGCCATTAATAAGACAAAAAGAGGCACAGAATTATTAAATAAATGCCTCACTCCGCTATGGATCAATGGTGAAAAGAAGATTCCCCTTAATCCTTTTAAGGTTCTGGGATACACGCCATACTTTGTGAAATTATAACCGAATTTTACTTCAATCCAATAAACTATCCATAGAAATAATACACTATACAGCGAAATAGCTAGCATAAATGGTGTGAATTTGAATTGTTGTTGTTCTTCTGATACTAACATCAATTTAAAGATAGCAAAATTGCATCCAATCAATCAGTTTAGACAAATTGTCATTACATTTGTTATATGACTACCCCTTTAGCAGAACGCATACGGCCAAAAACTTTAAATGAATATATCAGTCAACAGCATTTAATTGGTAAAAATGGTGCATTAACTGAGCATATTAAGCGTGGAGTTATCCCTTCTTTAATTCTTTGGGGGCCTCCTGGAATTGGTAAAACAACACTCGCCAATATTATTGCTAATGAATCTGAACGACCTTTCTATACCTTAAGTGCTATCAATTCTGGAGTCAAAGATGTGCGTGAAGTCATTGATAAAGCTAAGCAAAGTGGAGGGTTATTCACAACTAAAAACCCTATTTTATTTATTGATGAAATACATAGATTTAGTAAATCTCAGCAAGATTCGTTGCTAGGTGCTGTAGAAAAAGGATGGGTAACATTGATTGGTGCTACTACTGAAAATCCTAGTTTTGAAGTTATCCCAGCCTTACTCTCTCGTTGTCAAGTATATATATTAAACGCTTTTAATAAAGATGATTTAATTGCCTTATTGAATAGAGCAATGGAAAGTGATGTACATATTACTAAAAAAGATATTGAACTCAAAGAAACAGATGCATTATTACAACTATCAAGCGGTGATGCCAGAAAATTACTCAATATATTTGAGCTATTAGTAAACTCTGAAGACGAACCTATTACAATTACAAATGAATTGGTTTTAACAAAAGTTCAGAAAAATGTTGTTCGTTATGATAAGACAGGTGAACAACATTACGATATTATATCTGCATTTATTAAATCTATACGTGGTAGTGACCCTAACGCAGCTGTATATTGGTTAGCAAGAATGATCGAAGGGGGGGAAGATGTAAAATTTATTGCGCGAAGATTAGTTATATCTGCCTCAGAGGACATAGGAAACGCAAACCCAACGGCACTGATATTAGCTACAAATACATTTCAAGCGGTTTCTATGATAGGTAATCCTGAATCTCGAATTATTTTAAGCCAATGTGCTGTTTATTTAGCCAATTCTCCTAAAAGTAATGCTTCTTATTTAGCTATTAAAGAAGCGCAAGGATTAGTAAGAGAAACCGGTGACCTTTCAGTACCATTACATTTAAGGAATGCACCAACTAAATTAATGAAAGACATTGGCTATGGAAAAAATTACCTGTATTCTCATGAGCATGAAGATAGTTTTATAGATCAAGAATTTCTACCTGATGCCATTTCAGGACATAAATTTTATGAACCTGGAGAAAATACCAGAGAAAATAATTTTAGAACCTTTCTTAAAAAAAGGTGGAATGATAAATATGAGTATTAAAACTTAATGCTTAACTGCTTTTTTACCAGCTGGTTACCTTTATAATACTCTGCATACCATTTTTCACCTTCCTTGTATAAAATACCAGCTTTATTTTTGAGGTAATATAAACCTTCCGTTAGAGATTTTAATGCAACAAAAACCTTCTTTGGAGTACTATCTACTAATTGAAACCCGTTTTCAATTCCTTGCGCGTAAAGAACTTTATTTTCTGCAATAACTGCAGGTCCTTCTATATCATCTTTTACAGTATTAATTTTAGCTGGTTTTTCAAGGAGTTCAGACGAAACTTCTGTTGAAGAAGTTTCAACTTTCTCAACTACTTCAATTGGTTTATCTTCTATTACTTCTTTTACTTTTTCTTCAGCCGCAGGTTCACTTACTTTAACAGACTCAACCACTACTGTTTCTCTTTTAATTGATTCAGATAATTTAGGGTTATAAGCATAGTTTTCAGCTTTTATAGATTCGAACGCCTTTCGTAATGCATCATGATGCCCTTTTTTGAATTCTTTTATTTTACTTTTTCCTTCAGCACTAGAAAAGACAACCTCACCTCTACAGTTTAGTAACTCAATCTTTAGTTTTGTTGTGAACATATTAGATGTTTCTACAACCCTAGTTTTTAATCCTAAACAAGGATTACTATATAAATCATTTGGTGAAGTATCTCCTTCAAAAACAGTTTTAAAACCTTGTTTATCGAATAAAAATTTTGCTAACGAATTAAGTTGATATTGATCTTCAGATTTCAGAAAATCAAATTTTTTAGGGATGACTACATACTTATAAGCGTTTAAATCACCTTGAGCTGGCAACAGGTTCACAAAGCCAATTAATAGTATTAAAAGGACAATTCTTTTCATTAGATATAGATTTATAACAAATTTAATCAAAACTAAAGATATAATTTAAGTTGTTCTAATTTACTTATAGCTATAATACTATTATCAGAAGTGGATTTATCAAAATTACAATGTATAGCTTTAAGGCCTGCATTTATAGCACCAAAAACATCAGCTTCTAAATTATCGCCAATCATAATACTATCTTCTGCTTTAGCATTAGAAATACTCAAGGCATGATAAAATATTTTAGAATTTGGTTTCTTTACACCAACACTTTCTGAGGTAATTATTTTATCAAAATATGTTTTTATGCCAGAATTTTTAAGCTTTAACATTTGTACTTCATTAAACCCATTGGTAATAATGTGCAGAGAATATTTTTGTTTTAAGTAATCTAAAACTTCAAAAGTTCCTTCAAATAATTCGTTATAATTTGATAAGTGGTCAATATATTCTTTAGCTAAAAGATTAATCATATCGTCATCAATACTATAATTTATAGCATCGAAAGCATCTCTTAACCTGGCATATCTTAGGTCTGGTTTAGCAATTTTTTCTTCTCTATATAATTTCCAATAATATTGATTTATAGGCTTATATGCGCTTAAAAAATTTATAATATTGACATCAACATTGTTCTTTTCTAAAATAAATTCAAATGTTTTTCCAGAATTGGTTTCAAAATCCCATAAAGTGTGATCTAAATCGAAGAAAATATGCTTAATCATATATTTGTTGGGATTTTAATTGCTAAGAGTTCTTTTCTAAATGTTATAAAGTAGACTATTGCAAAGCATAAACCCAAAAGTAGACTATAAAATAACGGAAAATTAAATTCTTGATTTACAGCTATAAATACTAAAATTTGCGTTCCAAGCACAAATAATACCTTCACTATAATCATTCTTTGTTTATTATTGGTTCTTAATACACTCTTATCATAAAAATGAAACGTCATTATTAAAACAAAATACACAAACATAGTTGTTATAGCAGCAAATTTATATCCATATAAGTTCACAAAAACAAATGTCAATATCACATTTAACAATGATATCAAAATCACAATCATCCCTAATCTTTTCATCTTATTGGAAAACTTTAATCTTAATTCGTAAAAATTAGATATTCCATATAAATAAGCACCAAAGAAAACATAGGGCATTATTGTATAGCCTGATCTAAACTCTTCACCTAAAAGAATGTGAGAGATTTCTTTTGAAAAAAGACTTAAATAAATAACAACTGGTAATCCATATAAAAACATGGCTTTAATATATGATCTAATAAGTTTTATTGAATTGTTAAAATTAAGTTCTAGTTTATTTAATAATGTTGGGTTAATTGTATTAAAATATATTGTAACCAGGGCAAGTATAGAAAGCTGGCCTATTTTATATACTTGATCATATACACCCATATTCTCTATATTAGTTAACCAAACGATAATATACCTATCGCTAGTTGCGATAACAAGGAATCCTATATTTATTATTAAACCAGCAAACCCATAACTGAAAAGTTCTCTTAGTGTTTTCTTGTTTAAAATACTGAATATCAGTTTTACATTAGCCGGATTTATAAAGATCAATAATAAGATTATAAAAACATCAATTATAACTAAACTCATCACTAAAGCGACAATATCAACTTTATAAAAAAAAACTAATACTAGAGCTATAACTAATGATATAACTGAGCGTAATGAGTGGACAATGGTGTAAAAACTAACATTTCCATCTAACCTAATAATTACCATGTAATATAAAAATAGTTGATTGAATATTAGTTGAAAAAAAGAGTAAAAAATTAATTTTCTCGTCAAAGGATGTACTGATAAACTATACCAAAATATCGAAACTACAGTTAATAAAAACAAAGAAATTAAAAATAAAAAGAACAAATTAGAATATAATTTATTAAGATTTTTTTGATCTTTGTAATGATGATAATACCTCCATATACAAGAGGCAATCCATGAAAATAAAAGCATTCCAAAATATGAAAATGTAATAGTCACCAACCCTAAATAACCAAAAGATTCCTTATCAAAATGTCTAGTAAAAATTGGAGTCTTTACAAAACCTATTGCCAACGGTAAAAATGACCCTAAAAAGTACCAAGAAAAATCTTTCATAAAAGATTTCTTTGTGTTATTATTTGAGCTTATTTCTTTCATTTAATGATCTATTGTAAAAACTCAACAATCGTTCAAACTCAAATTCCCATCTAAATTTTTCAAGAGTAGCTTTTCTACCATTATTACTAAAAAATTTATATTTTTCTTCATCCGATAAAATCTCTACCATAGCCTCGGCTATTTGATCTGAATTTTTAGGGTCAACTGTAATTCCACAATTTTCATTCTCTATAAATTCTTTTATGTGCCCGAAATCACTCCCTATTATTGGTATACCGAATGCCATATATTCAAAGATTTTTATTGGCATACTAATCTTGAAGGTCGGCACTGGAAATAATGTAACTAATCCTATTTTACTATTGTTATAGAATCTACTAACCTCAGAATAATTCACTGCCGAAAATAATATAATGTTCTCGTTTAGTTTTTTATTATTAATAAAACTCTGAAGGTCTTCTTTTAAATTACTTGGAGAATATTTACCCACTATAGCAACTTTTATATTAGGTAATTTCTGTTTAGCTTTTAATGTTGCTTCTACTATTTTAAATGCCCCTCTTAAAACTGATACCCCACCGCAATAAATAATATCGAATTTTTTATTTTCAAATTGAGTTTCATTATAGGTCTTATATATATCTGTAAAATTATAAAGGGTTTCAGCTTTTTCTTCACCCAAAATTTGCCTAAATTTATCTCTAACTATATCTTCATTTGATATGACTAAATCGTAGTTTCTTGCGGATTTTTTCTCCCAGATATCTACAAATTTGGCAAAAACATTAATACATATTTTAAACAACCCTTTAGAATTAACATAAGAAATATAATCTTCAGCATAAGGTTCTCTTGCATCATAAAACACAACTGGTTTATGATTTAGACTTTTTAATTTTTTTCCAATTTTATTAATCCATAAATCATGAAAATGATAAATGTCTGCCTCTATTTTTTTTGACTTTTTTAAAAGTAATTTATAGTTGCTATTAGGATTTAAGTTTTTTAATAAAAAATTTAAATATCTATTTGAGGAAAATGCCTTAACTTTTATTATTTCAAAAGTAATGCCCTCGTTAGTGATTCCTATTTCATTCCTGTCTCCTATTAATAAATAATGAACTTCATATTCTCTATTAATAAGAGGCACTGCCATTTTCCAATAGATTCTATCATCATATAATCCATGCTTATCAGCTAAAAAACATATTCTTATTTTCTTTTTGATTACCTCCACATCACATATTTCTTATATATATAATACTCCTCTAATTCAGCACCAAAACTTTTAAAGAAAGAAGCCAAATTATCAATCATTGAACCTTCAAAATCAAACGTAATGTTTGAATCTGCAAATTCTTTAATAACAGAATCTATAATAAACGAGATCGTTTTTTCTTTACGCCCTTTTTCATTGGTTGCTGAAAACAAATAGGTAATTCTATTTGTATCAATTAAAAAAATAGCTCCTCCTAAAAATTCTTTTTTCTGATTATATGATTCACATATCTTAATCATATTTAAAGATTTAAGTTTTTCGACAAGATTATTTAAAATCTGATAATCATTGTGATCACGATTTACTTCGTTCGATTTAACCTCTTTGAACAACTCTAAAATTTTTGCAGGACTATTAGTTTCTTCAATTCTTTGATTGGAATTGTATGTAGCTTTAACATCACTCCTTCTACCTTTTCTATAGTTTTTGAAAATACTTTCGTATGATTTATTTAAACTAAGAATATAGTTTGTTCTTCTATTTAAATTTTTATTTTCTATAAAATTTTGAGAATTTAGAAATAACTCAATAAACTTGAACTTTTTTGGTATAGCAATTATAAAATCATTTACATATTTATGATCGTGCTCATTTCGAAAAAACACTCCTAACTGTTGTACCCAAGGTAGTAAATAAATATATTTTGTAAAATATTTTTTGCGCCAAGGCAATGGCATTACTGCTTTGTAATCGTCTAAAATTAAAACACCCCAATTATCAGATACAATATCTAAATACCAGCTGTAAGCATAAATTCTAGAGTTGACAGCATTAGAAATACATGCATCATATTTATGCACTTCTAATTCATTACGGGTAAGATAATGTATCATTTAATTTTGGAAAGTTTCTTTAAAATATCTATATAAACTTTCTTCCATCTACGCCACCTTCCTTTATTACTCAATGTTTCATTATGAAAAAGTGTGATAAAAGTACCTTCTACTTTTTTTACCTCATATGCTAGTTTCATGATAATTTCAAAAGCTCTTTTACTTGATAAACTTTGATAATCTCTCAAAGTACCATCCATTACAGCAAAAGGAAAAATCTTTAATGGGGTTTGAATTTCGAAATCTAAATCGTAAAAATAAAATGGTGTACAAGTGCTTGCCCTAAAACCATAATGCTTCGCATATCCCATAGTATAGTCTTCATTGATTTCTAAGTTGATCAAATTATGATAGGTATCTGGCATTGTTAATCTTAAATAATGCTGTCTAGATCTAGCCACAGGCATATTGGTAATCTCGTCTAATCTCTTTTTTTCTTTTTTTAGTTTGAATTCATTATTCATCGTAAAGTAGGAAGGGTGTAGGCCAACTTTACAGTAGTCGGCCACAGACTTTATTAATGATCTATAATGATTATTTCTTGAAGAGGTATTCTTGTCATAAGTGGTATACTCACTTACTAAAAAGAAAAAAACGGTCTTAATATTGTATTCTTTTTGAAGATTTATTAAGGTATCAAAAGTATCAAAAGGGTCTTTTCGGAAACCTAAAACAACCATAGTTCTAGTCCAAATATCACCTAGTTTTAACGCGAATAAATCGGTAATATATCCGCCCAATGTTCTAACTACTCCCTTATGCTTAAAACAATATGCTATATCAACATCTATAGTTGAAATATATTCGAATGAGCGCTCTTTATATTCAAGGTCTTTAAATCTCTCTAGTAAAATTTCTTTAAACTTATATGCCCAGATATCTATTAGAGGTATATCTAAAAAATGATTTTTATAGGCCAAACTTTCCTCCGCAGGAAAACGCTCAAATTGATCTTTTAAATGTGGTAAATATTCTTCGTACCTGCTTAATAGATAAAAAGTTGCAGCAAAAATATCGAATGGAACAGTCGCTTCCGTTCTGTATTGAAAGAAACAAGGGACGTCTTGCCAATTACTTATACTAATTTCTATATGATTGATGCCTTGTTCAAATAATAAATCAGAACTTCTAACAAAAACTTCTTTTCCTAGTGGCTGTTTTGCATAAGTCAATTTTGAGCCATTATGAGCTACAAATCTTTCGACTTTAGTGGTAAATTCAACAGGAATCTGTAAAATTCTTGTAAAAAAATGTTTAAAAGTATAGTTAAGCCGGGGCGTTATCTTATGTGTATAAACTAGAAGCATTAAAGTAGATTACTATCAGCAAAGCTAAAATAGTCTTTTTCGGTAATTATCAAATGATCTAATACTTTTATATCTAATGCTTCTCCCACCTGTCTTACTTTCTGTGTTAATTTTTTATCAGACTCACTAGCTTTTAATTTTCCTGAAGGATGATTATGACATAAAATGATACCTGTTGCTAATAACTCTAAAGCCTTTTTAAAAATTATTCTACTATCTACTAATGTTCCCGTTAACCCTCCCTTGCTTAACTGCATTTTAAACAACACTTTATTAGCATTGTTCAAAAACAATACCCAAAATTCTTCGTGTTTTAATTCCCCTATAATAGGTTGCATAATATTAAAAGCATATTTACTTGAAGTAATTTTTGGCTGTGTTAGAGCATCTTCTAATCTACATCTTCTAGCTAGTTCTAATGCCGTAATAATGGTAATTGCTTTTGCCTCGCCTATCCCTTTAAACTGTGTCAAATCATTTATAGTAAGCTTGCTAAATGCATTTAGATTATTATCGGTAAAACTTAGCATTCTTTTTGCAAGATCTACAGCAGTTTCTTCTCTACTACCTGATCCTAATAAAATAGCAATTAATTCGGCATCTGATAAGGCATTTTTCCCTTTTATAATTAATTTCTCACGAGGTCTATCATCTTCATTCCAATACTTTATAGAAAAAGACTTTTTCTTTTCTTTCATTAATTAAAAATTGGTCTTTAAAGATATAAAAGAAAAAAGTAATACTTTTGCCAATACTATATTTTCTTAACTAAGAAACGCATGAAAATAGTCATTGCTGGTGCTGGTGAAGTTGGTTTTCATTTAGCTAAATTACTATCGTATGAGTACCATGATATTACTCTAATAGATTTAAAAAAAGATAGATTAAGTTATATTGAAAGTAAATTAGATATACGAACCGTAACTGGTGATGCAACCTCAATTTCTATTCTAAAAGAGGGTAAGGTAAATGAAGCTGATCTGGTCATTTCGGTTTCATCTAACGAAGCAATAAATATTACTATTTCTACATTATCTAAAAGGCTTGGAGCTAAAAAAACTATAGCTAGAATTAACAATACAGAATTTATTGATTTTAAAGATGAAATTGATTTTGATGAATTAGGGATTGATGAATTGATTTCAACCGAATTACTGGCAACAAACGAAATAAAATCTTTATTAAGTGAAGCTGCTTTTAATGATATGCATGAATTTGAGGGTGGAGAGCTATCTATGATAGGCACAGTTCTATCTAAATCGGCTCCTTTTGTAGGTATGTCAGTAAAAGAAGCTGCTACGACTTTTTCCAACATCAATTTTATGCCAATTGCTATTCAAAATTTGAATAGTAATCAAACTGCCATTCCTCGTGGAGATACTGTTTTTAAAGAAAATGATTTAGCATACTTTGTAACTTTAAAACAAGGAGTCAATGAGCTTTATAAGCTTACTGGAAAACATAAAGAAACAATAAAAAATGTGATGATCTTAGGTGGCAGTCGCATTGGCGAAAGAGTAGCTAAAGAATTATGTGACAGCAAGTTGAATATAAAAATTATTGAAAAAAATAAAGAAAGGGCTTTTGAGTTAGCCGATCGATTACCCAATGCTCTTGTTGTTTTAGGTGACGGTAGAGATGGTGAATTATTAGACGAAGAAAGTGTTAACTCAATGGATGCTTTTTTAGGTGCTACTGGTAGCGCTGATATTAATATTATGTCTTGTTTAGCTGCGAAATCTAAAGGAGTTAAAAAAACAATAGCATTAGCAGATAATGTTGATTATTCGAACCTTTCTCAATCTATTGGTATAGATACCGTGGTTAATAAAAAACTTTTGGCTGCCAATAATATTTTTAAATACATTAGAAAAGGAGATGTAATAGATATTACTACTCTAGATAATTTTGGTGTTGAAATATTAGAGTTTAATGTTCGAAAAAATTCTTTAATAACAAAGAATATTATTAGAGAATTAAATTTCCCGCGGACAGCAACTATTGGTGGTGTTGTTAGAAATGGTAAAGGAATTATTGCCTTAGGTGATTTCAAAATTAAAGCCAATGATAAAGTTGTTGTGTGTTGCTTTAATGAAGATATTACTAAAGTAGAAAAGTTATTTGATTAACTTCTAATCTTAAATATGCAAAAACTTAACATAAAGATAATTTTCCAGATGATGGGTTTTTTACTCATTTTTAATGGAATTTTTATGTTTATATCTAGTGGGATAAGCTTTTTTTATAAAGACGGTGCTACTAAAGAAATCTTTTTTTCTGGAGTTATTACCATTATTATAGGTTTACTATTTCGTTTTGCAACAAAAGGATTTAGTAAAGAAGTAAAAAAACGAGAAGGGTATTTAATAGTAACATTAGGTTGGATCTTTATGTCACTTTCGGGTTCGTTACCCTATATGTTCTCTAACGCCATTCCTCAGTTTACCAATGCATTTTTTGAGACAATTTCAGGTTATACAACTACTGGTGCATCGATTTTAAATGATATTGAAAGTTTACCCAAAGGTATTCTCTTCTGGCGAAGTACTACACATTGGATTGGTGGTATGGGTATTATTGTTTTAACAATAGCAATTCTACCATTACTTGGTATTGGTGGTATGCAGTTGTTTGCGGCTGAAGCACCAGGACCTTCAGCAGATAAATTACACCCTAGAATTACAGATACGGCTAAACGTTTGTGGTATATCTATTTAGGGTTAACTCTTGCTGAAGCATTATTATTAAAATTTGCAGGTATGGGAATGTTCGATGCCATAAATCATGCAATGAGTACACTTTCAACTGGAGGATTCTCAACAAAAAATAGCAGTATAGCACATTGGAACGACCGGCCAATAATTCAGTATATCATAATAGTCTTTATGTTCCTTGCGGGCACAAATTTTGTCTTAAGCTATTTTGCTTTTAAAGGTAAAATTCAAAAAGTTTTAAAAGATGAAGAGTTTAAAACATACTTTTTAAATATTATTGGCATAACTATCGTAGTTACCTCAGTTATTTATTTTATAGCAGATATTTCTAAAGCACCAACCGAATTTCAAGCTTTTGCACATCCAATGGTTTTAGGCGAATTAGAAAGTGCCATAAGGCATGGGTTATTTCAGGTAACTGCAATTATTACTACTACTGGTTTTGTAACTGCAGATTTCACGATTTGGACTCCATTTTTAACAGTTCTATTTTTTCTCTTAATGTTTTTTGGAGCTTCAGCAGGGTCTACTGCTGGAGGTGTAAAAATTGTACGTCATATAATTATGATAAAAAATGGTTTTTTAGAATTTAAGAGAACGATGCATCCAAATGCTATCATTCCAGTGCGTTATAATGGTAAATCAATATCTCAGAATATAGTATTTAATATTATTGCATTTTTTATTCTATACTTAATAGTCTTTGCTTTAGGAGCTTTGGTTTTTAGTTTACTAGGGTTAGACTATCAATCGGCTTTAGGCGGATCCGCATCATCTTTAGGTAATGTGGGGCCTGCATTTGGTCAATTAAGTCCTGTAAATAATTTTAGCAGCTTACCAAATTTAGGTAAATGGTGGTCAGCCTTTTTAATGCTTTTAGGTAGATTAGAACTGTTTACAGTATTAATCTTGTTCACTCCTTACTTCTGGAAAAATAATTAATCCTTGAAAATTAAAGATCAGCTAAATAGAGTTTTGATTTTTGAGAATATCCCAAAACGAATTATCTCTTTGGTACCAAGTCAAACTGAGTTACTTGTTTATTTAGGTCTTGAAAAATCTCTAGTTGGAATTACAAAATTTTGTGTGCATCCAAAACATATACAAAGCTCTAAAACTGTTGTTGGAGGCACAAAGAATGTGAATTACGATAAGATAAAAGAGTTAAAACCTGATATTATTATCTGTAATAAAGAAGAAAACACAGAACAAATAGTAAATGAACTAGAAAAAACCTCTCTTGTTTACGTTTCTGATATTATAACTATTGAAGACAATCTTCAATTTATTTCAGGTATCGGAAACATTTTTAATATCGAATCAAAGGCTCAGCAATTAGTAAAAAATATTCAAGCAGAGTTTGATGAATTTAAATCATTTATTAATACAAAATCTATTAGAAAAGTTGCCTATTTTATCTGGAAAGATCCATGGATGGTTGTTGGAAGTAATACTTTTATAAATGAACTTCTAAAATTAAATAAATTTATAAATGCATTCGAAGATTATGACCGATATCCTGAAATTGACCTTGAATCTTTAAATGATTTAAACATAGATTTGCTTCTACTCTCGTCTGAGCCATATCCTTTCAGAGAAAAACATATCGAAGAAATAAAATGCTTTACGAATGCTAAAGTAGTATTTGTAGATGGTGAATATTTTAGTTGGCATGGTTCTCGGTTATTATTGGCACTTGATTATTTCAAGAGTTTACCATAAAAACCATTTACATTGTGCTATTCTTAATGAAATGACATTATAACGATATGCCATAATGAAGAATTTTAACTATGTTTTTTTCTTTTTTATATGATAGTTTATTCTTCTTGACATAACTTTTTATTAGTTTAGAATTTTCTTTAAATAAAGAAATTATATCCTTTTTACTTAAACTTATTTTAGTTGGAATTTTATCTTGAAGAAAATAATATTCGCTATAAATATGATATTTTTCAGGTGTTACCTCTCCATTTAAAGGATCCAAACTTCCTCTTAATGTTCTTATGTTATATTTCTTGAGTAATAAAACATTATTATTCTCAAAAAGCACTTCAACAAAGTGGTTTTTAAGAAATTTTACATTATAATTTCTAAAAATTGTTCCTGAAACACTTACTTGACGGATATAATTTGAATCTAATATAAATAGAGAGTCTTTTGATGCCTTAAGCTCAAAATTATCACTTAAAACATTATAATTTAAATTTAATAAGGTATATTCTTTTTCTGTTTTTGTTAACAATTTCCCACTTTCGATCCATTTTGGAAACAAGTAAATATTTCCCTCAATCCGGGTATTTTCTCTTTTAAAGGCAATCCTAGTTAATTGATTATCACCATTGGTATAGATATTTACGTCATTATCTCCAGAAGAATTGACATTTTGTGAATACCCAACGGTTCCTCCGAATGCTATAAATAAGAACATTATAATTATACTTTTGCTCATTTGAGATTTCTTTATTCTTGAAAAAAACCCTCCAAAGTTTTAGAGGGTTTTTATCATTTCTTAAAAATTACCGGGATTCTGTGTAATATTAGGATTATTTGTTAGTTCATCATCTGGAATCGGAAATATTACCTTATTAGCACCGGGTGCAGATTGAGCACCACCACCAGGTTTAAGATTCAAATTATTTCTTAATAAGTCCATCCTTCTATGACCTTCAAAACATAACTCTTTTCTTCTCTCTAATGATATCGCTGCTAAATCTACCGAACCTAAGTTGGCTAAACCTGCTCTATTTCTTAAGGCATTTATATCATTTAAAGGCGTATCTCCGACAGAGGTACCTCCTATTAAATTGGCTTCAGCTCTAATCAAATACATTTCTGTAACTCTCAAAGCCATTCCATCTGAGGCATTATTAACAATATCTGGATATTTAGTAGTGAAAAATGTATTATTCCCTCCAGCATCGGTAGCTGCTACAGATAAATCAGTAAATCTTTTATCAGTAGGTGTTAAGGCAAATAAGTCTATTAAATCTTGACTAAAAGGAGCGTCTCCCCTTCCTCCTGGTGAAGCATTGTAAAAATTAACATAAACTTCATCAGACGCAGTTGGTTCTTGCGGCCCATCCGTTGGTGTGTTTACGATTACAAATAAATGTTCAGGTGATGAAGGATTATCATCATAAAAATCATAAGCTGATGCTAAACTACCTCCTGCTATAGCTGTGTTAGCAAAATTAGCGGCATTTGCCCAATCTTCTCTATAAAGATACAAACGTGCCAGCAAGGCTTCAGCAGATGATTTTCTAGCTCTTACACCATTAGTAGTTGGTAAATCAGCTATTGCTTCGGTTAAATCTTGTTCCACCTGAGCATGAACTTCATTCACAGTAGATCTTTCCAATTGAAAACCTCCAATATCACCAGTAAAAAAATCAAGCACTAATGGAACTCCTAAATTACTTCCATTAGAAAATTGATAGGGTTGCGCAAATAAGTTTACTAAATGAAAGTGCGTCCATGCTCTAACAAATTTAGCTTCCGCTATAAATTGTGCTTTTTCGGCATCAGATACCGATACTAAATCAACAGCTGGTAAGTTTATTATAATATTGTTAGCGGCAGCAATGGCTTCGTAACCATCTAACCAAATATTATCTAGAGATCCATTTGTTGCTAATGTTTCAAATTGATCAATTTCTTGCAGTGCAGGAAAACTACCTACAAAATTTACATTATCAGACATATAATCTGATATCAACTGTGACATTCCGTTTAAGTCACCACTTTGTAATTTACTATACATACCTACTACGGCACCTTCTATTGTAGCTCTACTATTAAATACGGTACTAGAAGCCACATTATCCTCAGGTAAAACATCTAATCGGTCTTCACAAGAAGAAAAAATTAGAATACTGAATAATATTATTATTTGAATTTTTTTCATTTTTTTCATTTTAAAAAGTTAACCTTGCACCTATTAAATATGATTTCGATTGAGGTGCTGTAAAAAACGTTTCACCTTGAAATAAAGGGTCAATATCATCCGTTACCTCTGGGTCTATTCCATCAAGATCATCTCCTTTAATTGTAAACAGGTTTGTGGCAGAGGCGTAGAATCTTATACCCGATATAACACCTATTTTATCTAGAATACTTTTCGGAACATTATACCCTAATGTTACATTTTTCAATCGTAAATAAGACCCATCAAGCATTTGCACAGACGATCGTTGATTATATCTGTTAAATGTTACGCTTGTTGGATTTGGTAAAAATGCATTATCACCAGGTTGTCTCCAAAAATTCAGATTTTGAGTTCTGATATTTACAATACCTCCAATCGCATCATTACCATCTGCAAATCGTAAGCCATCAACGACAATATCGTTCCCATAAGAATAATTCATTAAGGCTGATAAATCAAAGTTCTTATACTTAAATGTGTTTGTAATACCTCCAGAAAATTCTGGTAAAGGACTTCCTACAACAACTCTGTCGCCACTTCCTGGGTTCAAAGTAATATTTCCATTGACATCTAACCATTCTGCATCACCAGTTTGAGAATTTACACCAACATACCTTATCAAAAAGAAATTATTTAATGATTCTCCTTCAATCGCTCTTTGAATGGCTCCGTCGATAATTCTTCTTCCTTGTGCATCTGTCGCTGCATCTGCATTCAATTTATTTACTCTATTATCAATAAAGGAAATATTAAAGCTAGTATTCCATTCGAAATCATCTGTACGAACATTAACTGTATTTAGGTCAAACTCCCATCCTGTATTTTGCATCTCACCAATATTTCTTCTGATACTTGCAAAACCTGTTTGAGGAGGTAATAATTGATTTAATAACAAATCACTAGTAACTTTTTTAAAGTAATTAATATTTAAACCAATTCTTCCATTTAAAAAAGTAGATTTAATACCAATATCAAAAGTCTCACTTTCTTCCCATTTTAAATCAGGATTCTCTGGTTGATTAGGTATTAAGCCTGATTGCCCTCCAAAATCACCAATACCACCTGCAGAAAATAATCCTAAAGATGGAAATGTACCTATTCTGTCATTACCAACAGTACCTAAACTTCCTCTTAAGGATAAGTAGTCAAAGAAATTTAAATTTTGAATAAAAGATTCTTCTGATAAAACCCAACCCGCAGCTACCGACCAAAAATTACCAAATCTATTGTTTTTACCAAATCTAGAAGATCCATCGCGTCTGAATGAGCCTTCGAGTATATATTTCCCTTGATAGTCATAAGATAATCTTGAAAATAAACCAAACAATCTTGTTGGAAAACGATCACCATTAAGTACGGTTACCGTATTAGCAGAACCTAAATTCCGAAGGTCATCTGTTAAAAAACCTGTTCCTTGAACATTAGATCTCGTACGCAGCGTTTCTTCATAATTCAAACCAGCCGTAAGTGAAACACTATGATGATCAGCTATTACAGTATTATATTTAAGTACTTGATTTGTTAACCATCTATCCTCAGAAATAAAAATCTGTTGAGCTAAGCCACCAGGTGTATTAAATTCTGCATTTCTTACAAATTCTTCTAATTCTAATTTATCAACGCCTACTTCCGATTTAAAAGTTAAACCCTCATATAATTTAAACTCTGCAAAGGCATTACCAATCAATCTAAATGTTTTTAATTCATCAGAATTTAGCGCCACTCTGGCAAAAATATTTGGAATGAATGAGCCTGATTGTACAAAATTTCCATCAGCATCAAAAGCAGGTACAATAGGGCTTTGTAAAAAAGCCGTGGTGAAAGGCGCATTAATATTATTCTCTATTCCTACCCTATTTAAGGTAGAATTTGTAGCACTTAAATTCATTCCAACTTTTAACCACTCCGTTGCCTGTGTATCAATATTAATTCTAGCGGATACCTTTTCTAAATCATTCCCAATTATAAAACCTTCTATATTTTGATAATCTGCTCCAAAGTAAAAAGAAGTATTTTCGCTACCTCCTCTAATTCCAAGATTATAATTCTGAGCAACTCCTGTTCTTTGCACACCGCCCAGCCAATCAGTCCCTGGAGTACCAATGGACCCAAGACCTAAACTTTCTGGCGTAACATTAGTTCCTTGTTGAATGGAAGCAACTTCAGCTTTAAATGCTCTAAACTGATCTGCAGTTAATATATCTGGAACATCAGTAGATTCATTGAACTGTGTATTTACATCAAGCGTAACGGTCGTTTTTGAATTTCTCTTACCTTTTTTAGTAGTTATTAAAATTACACCATTAGCACCTCTAGATCCGTATATTGATGTTGCTCCGGCGTCTTTTAATACTGTTAAGGATGCAATATCATTCGCGTTAACATATGATAAAGGATTTATTCCTGTATTTCCACCTCTTAATAGCGTGTTGTCAGTATCCGTTAATGGAACACCATCGATAACTATTAGTGGCTGACTACCAGCATTAATTGAATTTACACCTCTTACTCTAATAACAGCAGCCGATCCCAGAACACCTGAAGCATTTACTACCTGAGTACCAGAACTTTGTCCTTGTAATAATTGATCAGGAGAAATGACACTTAAATTTTCAATAGCAGATTCTTTTATTACGGCTACATTTTGAATGATCTTTTTCTCAGTTTGTTGACCATATCCAACAACGACTACTTCATCGAGCAAATTATCACTTTGCAACACAATATCTATTGTGTCTGACGCACCAACTGTTCGTTCTTGCGTAGTCATTCCAACAAAACTAAACTGTAGAATGTCGCCTACATTTGCACTAATTGAATATTTTCCATCAAAATCTGTTTCTGTACCAGTGAGTGTTCCTTTAATAACAACACTTACACCAGGTAATGGGCTATCACCATCAGTAACAGTACCTGAAACAGTTTTTTGTTGTGCAATTATTGAAGTTATACTAAAGACATATAACATCAACAATAAAAGTTTTTTAACTTTCATAAATTAATTTTTAAATTAAACATTTGAATTAGTGTAATTCAAAAAAAATGGCAGGTCTATGAATATACCTTTAAATGAAGTCAAAGTTTAGTGGAAATTTAAAAATACAGTTTCACAATAACCTGCCAATTAATTCAAATACAGATCAAATAAAATGTCTAATTAGAAAAATGTAGGTAAATCTTATAATAATTAACCTATCCGAAAAAGATTTACCTCAGATTTACGCCAAATGAAGAATGTTGTATCTGTTTTAAAAATTGAGAAGGAGTCGTCTGGGTTTCTTCTTTAAAAGCTTTGTTAAATGTTACTTTATTATTAAATCCAACATCATATGCGACATCAATGATATTTAGATTTTTATGGTAATCATTTTCAAATATTCTTTTTGCTTCTTCAATTCTATATTTATTTATCAAGTTAAAAAAGTTCATATTAAAATGTTCGTTTATAACCTGAGAAATATTATGTCTTGTTGTTCCTAAAATTTCAGACAGTTTTTCAAGATTAAGATCATTTATTCTATAAACCTTATCATCATTTAATAATGTCAATAATTGCTCTTTAAGGTCCATTGAAAAACCTTCTGTTAACCCTGACTTTTGATATTTAAACTGCTGAGCTATATCAAATAAATACTTTTTACTAAAAACTTTAGGTTGTACATAAGCAATATAACCCACATAAAGTACGATAAGGCACATTACAAATATTTGTGGATATATTAAATTTTGTATCATAACAATATTAATAAGTGCTATACCGTATACTACATATGTTATAACATAAGAAGAATTTAAAATTAAGATATTTCTCTTCCATTTCTGAATCTGTAAATGTTTGCTATTAACCGACTTAAAAAAAACTCGAAATATTAGGTAACCATAGACAACTAAAGAAATACCCTTTAGAATAACTAGTGTAGTCAAAATAGAATGCAAAATTTCATCTCTATTGTAAAGAAGATGTAATTTTTCATCCGCGGTTTTTAGATAAATAGGAACAAAGAATAAAAATAATAATAGAGTTGGTACTAAATGTAATATATCTATTATTTTAAACTTGTACTCTTCAGAAATTCTCTTAAAATAAAAATAAATTAAAGGTCCATATAAAAATGAAAAAGAAGTGGATGCATACAGTGTATGGGGGACATTAAAGTTATATTTTGACAAAAACAAACTCAAATGAATCATAAACAATGAGTGTATCAATAAAAAACCGCTAATCAATAAATTGGCAATAACATCACCTTTCTTTCTTAAATTTAAAATAACAGCTATATATATACCCAATAAACCAGTAGCAAAGAAAAATATAATCCAGCCGTTTAATGTTGGCTTATATTTATCTATAACTTGTTGGTAAACATAAGATCCTTCGAATTTTTTTAATTCATCTCTATTTAAAATATCTATATTGTGAGAATTTTTGATAAATTGTGTAAGATATTGACTTGTTTTTAAGGTATCATTTAATACTGCATAGCTTATTGTCAATCTTTTAAGATCATCATTTGATAAGCTTATGTCTTTAACTTTTAATTCTAAATAAGTGCTAATTACTTCTTGTGCAGATTTTTTGGTAAATGCAGAAGCTGACCTTGGGAAATACAGGCTATCTAACACTTTTTTTTGGCTCAAAATTTCCGCAAGAGTATTTGTACCATTAGATGCATATATATTAGTACACATTAGAAATAATAGTAAAAATATTACTCTTTCAGACTTCATTGTAAAAGGTAGATTATTTGAATTACATTTTAAAATTAATCAATAAATAAGTTAACTATTTGTTAAAACGCTTTTACAAAGTACAACCCGATAATATCTTACTGTTGAATTTAAACCATACGAGGTGTACAAATTAGATAATAAATACTTAAAAAAAATAAATTGTAAATTTATGACCAACCCACAAGCTATGATATTATTTTCTAAATTTTTAATTCCTAAAAATTATAGCGGTTTAGCTATTTATCCTTTTATTTTTTTAAAGAACAGGTCACTATCAAATAATGATATTCTCATAAATCATGAGAAAATTCACTTACGACAGCAAATTGAACTATTAATAATTTTTTTCTTTATTTGGTATTTTGTCGAGTTTCTTTTTCACCTTATTAGGTTTGGTAATTGGAGTAGAGCTTACCATAGTATTAGTTTTGAAAAAGAAGCATACCATCACGAAGGAAATCCGAACTATTTGCTAGATCGTAAATTTTGGGCATTTCTTAAGTATCTAAAATAATCTGCAATATTTACGTAAATTTGCACCACAAAAAACTATTCTTTGATGGAGCAAATTGCACCTTATAAACCAAAACATAAAGTACGAATTGTAACAGCAGCTTCCTTATTTGATGGGCACGATGCCGCTATTAATATTATGCGTCGCATTATTCAATCAACTGGAGTCGAAGTTATTCATCTTGGGCATGATCGCAGTGTAGAAGAAGTTGTAAATACTGCCATTCAAGAAGATGCAAACGCTATTGCCATGACTTCTTATCAAGGAGGTCATAACGAGTATTTTAAATATATGCATGATCTACTAAAAGAAAAAGGTGCGGAGCATATAAAGATTTTTGGTGGCGGAGGCGGCGTAATTTTACCAGAAGAAATCAAAGAATTAATGGAATACGGAATTACTCGTATCTATTCGCCCGATGATGGTCGTGAGCTAGGTTTGCAAGGAATGATTAACGATTTAGTACAACAATCAGATTTTGCAATTGGTGATATCCTTAACGGGGAAGCTGAAGTGCTACCAAAAAAGAATCCAAGATCTATAGCTAGAGTTATTTCTTCAGCTGAAAACTTTCCTGAGGTTGCCAAGGATGCTTTAGTGACTATCCATATGAAAAACAAAACTTCTAAAACACCTGTTCTCGGAATCACTGGAACGGGAGGAGCTGGAAAGTCCTCTTTAGTGGATGAACTTGTAAGACGATTTTTAATTGACTTTCCTAAAAAAGCAATTGGAATTATTTCTGTTGACCCTTCGAAAAGAAAGACTGGCGGAGCACTCTTAGGCGATAGAATCCGCATGAATGCAATCAACTCACCAAGAGTGTACATGCGTAGTTTGGCTACACGTCAATCAAATTTAGCCTTGTCAAAATATGTAAATGAGGCCGTAGAAGTGCTTAAAGCTGCAGAGTATGATTTAATCATTTTAGAAACTTCAGGAATTGGACAGTCTGATACAGAAATTTTAGAACATAGTGATGTTTCGTTGTATGTAATGACACCTGAATTTGGTGCAGCCACCCAGTTAGAAAAAATTGATATGTTAGATTTTGCAGATCTGGTGGCTATCAATAAATTTGATAAAAGAGGTGCAAAGGATGCTTTACGTGATGTGAAAAAGCAATACATGCGTAATCACAATCTTTGGGATACACCACAAGATGAAATGCCTGTTTTTGGAACAATTGCTTCTCAATTTAACGATCCTGGAATGAATACGCTTTACAAAGCAATCATGGACAAAATTATTGAGAAAACTGAGGCTGAACTCAAATCTACTTTTGAGATTTCTAAAGAAATGAGCGAAAAGATTTTTGTGATTCCTCCTGCTCGTACACGGTATTTATCTGAAATTTCGGAAAATAACAGAGCTTATGACAAAAAAGCTAATGACCAAGTTGAAGTAGCTCAAAAATTATATGGAATATATAAGACTATCGAATCTGTAATAGGCTCAACACCAAGTCTTGATAAATCTGGAATAGATATTGGTTCTGTAAATGAAGATAATAAAGGCTTTGTAAAGTTATTGGTAGCGGAGTTTGATCGGGTAAAAATGAATTTAGATCCTTACAATTGGGAAATTATAACTAATTGGAATGAGAAAATAAATCGTTATAAAGCACCCATTTATTCATTCAAAGTTCGAAATAAGGAAATTAAAATTAAAACTCATACCGAATCACTATCGCATACTCAAATACCAAAAGTAGCTTTACCAAAATATCACGCTTGGGGCGATATTTTAAGATGGAGTTTGCAAGAAAATGTACCAGGTGAATTTCCATATACTTCAGGATTGTACCCTTTTAAACGAACTGGAGAAGATCCAACACGTATGTTTGCTGGCGAGGGTGGACCAGAACGTACTAACAGGCGCTTTCATTATGTGAGTTTAGGTTTACCTGCAAAACGATTATCAACTGCCTTCGATTCAGTAACCCTTTACGGAAATGATCCTGATCACAGACCAGATATTTATGGTAAAATTGGTAATGCTGGAGTTTCTATCTGCTGCTTAGATGATGCAAAAAAATTATATTCAGGGTTCAACCTAGCTGATGCCATGACTTCAGTTTCAATGACAATTAATGGACCTGCCCCTATGCTACTTGGTTTCTTTATGAACGCTGCCATTGATCAGCAATGTGAATTATACATTAAAGAAAATGGACTAAAAAAAGAAGTAGAAAATAAAATTGCTAGCATCTACAAAGGAAAAGATCGTCCAAAATACAATGGAGATATTCCTGAAGGAAATGACGGTTTAGGTCTTATGCTCTTGGGTGTTACTGGTGATCAAGTTTTGCCAGCCGATGTTTATAATGACATAAAAACTAAAACTATTGCTCAGGTTCGTGGTACGGTACAAGCTGACATTTTAAAAGAGGATCAAGCGCAAAATACTTGTATTTTTTCAACTGAATTTGCACTTCGTTTGATGGGGGATGTACAAGAATATTTTATTGAGAATCAGGTTCGTAATTTTTACTCGGTATCTATTTCAGGTTATCATATTGCAGAAGCAGGTGCGAACCCAATCTCACAATTAGCATTTACATTGGCAAATGGTTTCACTTACGTCGAATATTATCTTTCTCGCGGAATGGACATTAATAAGTTTGGACCTAATTTATCGTTCTTTTTCTCAAACGGTATTGATCCTGAATACGCCGTTATTGGTCGTGTAGCACGTAGAATTTGGTCAAAAGCTTTAAAGCATAAATATGGAGCAAATGCTCGAGCCCAGATGTTGAAATATCATATTCAAACTTCTGGACGTTCTTTACATGCTCAGGAAATTGATTTCAACGATATCCGAACAACTTTACAGGCCTTATATGCTATTTACGACAATTGTAATTCATTACATACTAACGCATATGATGAAGCTATTACAACCCCAACAGAAGAATCTGTTCGTAGAGCAATGGCAATTCAGTTAATTATCAATAAAGAATTAGGATTAGCAAAAAATGAAAACCCAATTCAAGGTGCATTCATTATCGAAGAATTGACTGATTTGGTTGAAGAAGCAGTCTTGCTAGAGTTCGATAGAATTACAGAACGTGGCGGTGTTTTGGGCGCTATGGAAACCATGTATCAGCGTTCTAAAATTCAAGAAGAAAGTTTGTATTACGAAACCTTAAAACATAATGGAAAGTTTCCAATAATAGGTGTAAATACCTTTTTGAGTTCTAAAGGTTCACCAACTATTCAACCAAAAGAAGTTATCCGGGCAACTGAAGAAGAAAAACAGTTTCAGATAATCACTCTTGAGAATCTTCATCAAAGAGATGAAAGTAAAGTAAAAGAACAGCTAGTTACCATTCAGCAAGCTGCTATTAACAATAATAATATCTTTGAAGAATTAATGGAGGCAACTAAATATTGTTCATTGGGTCAAATAACTTCTGCTTTATTTGAAGTAGGTGGGCAGTATCGTAGAAATATGTAGATGGTTATTGAATTTAAGCTAAAGAGTTAATCTCCAATTTCGTTGTAATCTGCTAAAGATTTTTATTTCTCGTTGCAATAGCTTTAAATAATCTCTAGCATTACTACTTGAGCGCTCTAATCGCTTGCTGTTTTTGTATAAAAGATTAGTTAACCTATATAATGAATCGATATGTTTATCTTTTCTATAAAAGTGGTATCTATTCTTTTCTGCATTTAAAATTTCTGGACCTAATGCACTAGACTGTTGCACAATATCACCAGAAAAATAAATATCTTCATCTTCAGAACCATCCTCTTTTAATCTACTTAAATCGTCCTGTAAATAATGAGATATACTCAACGAAAGTGTTCTAATTTCGAGAGCTTTTCTATAAATAGGCAAATCAAAGAATTGAGACGACATATTAATTTAAATCATTATTTCATAGCAAAATTACATACTAACAAATAGATAATACTTTTACTATTAAATAAAAAGTATATTTTTACTTTAATTATTAAAGATTACACATGTAAATTCAAAATGATTTTAGACAAAATAAATCGACAAATACTTGTACTATTGCAAGAAGATGCAAAGCAAACAAATACTGCCATCAGTAAAAAAATTGGTATTAGTTCACCAGCTATATCAGAACGTATAAAGAAACTAGAAGATACAGGCATTATTGAAAGCTATAAAACTATTGTATCACCGAAAGAATTAGGGTATCAGTTTAAAGCTATTATTACATTAAAAGCTTTTATGGGCAAACTAAAACCATTTCTGAAAAAAGTAAAATCTTATGATGAAGTTGTAAACTGCTATCGTGTAACTGGTAACGAAAATATTGTTATGGAAGTAGTTTTAAAAGATCAGCAACATTTAGAGTCGTTTATAGATCAACTTATTTCTTATGGAGAAACAAAAACTCAAATTGTGTTATCTCAAGTAATACATCAAAAAGAAATTAAACCTTTAAGTTTCTAATTACTTTTGTTCTCAGTTTTAAGATAGATTTAACATTGCTGTACCCTGTTGAAAATCAATATTTAATATATTGTATTTTTTATTATCTTCTTTTTTGAAAAGAATAGTACTCATAATACTCTTATGCTTTCTAAATAGCTCGATTGCTCAGTATAAAATATTTCAGAAAGGTGTATTGATTGATTCAGTAAAAGTTAGTACTACATCTAAAGAAACATTTGCTCTTTATCTTCCGAAATCTTTTGATCAAAATGAGCCTTCACCAATAGTTTTTATTTATGAGCCAATGGCACGAGGAAAAGTAGGAATTAATCCTTTTATAAAAGCTTCGGAAAAGTACGGTCATATTCTCGTTTGCTCCAATAACTCGAGAAATGGGCTTATGGATAAAAATTTTGAAATTGCCGATAGATTATTTGTGAAAATATTCTCCTTATTTAACATAAATTCAAAATTGATGTATACAGCAGGATTTTCCGGTGGTGCTCGTTTAGCTTCGACTATAGCTACAGTGTCTAATCAATTTGCTGGTGTCATAGCATGTGGTGGTGGGTTCTCATCATATATTAATTTAATGCAAAGTCCACCAAATTTTTCGTATGCTGCCATTATTGGGGATGAAGATATGAATCTACTTGAGCTTTATAAAACCAAAGATTATATTACAAAACTTAAAACCCCTAACGAACTATTTGTTTATGAAATGAATCATCGATGGCCTTCACAAGATCAAATTTTGGAAGCTTTTGATTGGTTAAGAATAGAAGCAATTAAAAATGGTGTAAGTCACAAGAATGAAATACAAATAAAAAAAATATTTAATAAATATTATCAAAAAGCTAAGAAGTTAGAACATAATGATAAGTTACTTTATGCAAAAGAAGAATATGAAAGAATTATTAGAACTTTTAATAGCTACTATAACTTAGACAGTGTTTCAAATCGTTTAATTTCTTTGAATAACAATAAAAACCTCCAAAAAACCAAAAGACAATTAAAACCTATTTTCGAAAGAGAAATCAAACTAAGGAATTTTTTCTCTGAACGTTTCGAAAATGATTTAGATAAGAAGAAAAAGAATTTAAAATGGTGGGTTGCTGAACTTGACAAGTTCAAAAAAGAGCAAAGAAATGCTAATTATTATAAAAACAAAATGCTCTCCCGGTTGCTTTACAACATTTTTGCAATGGCAATAGAAAGAGTTACTTTAGATAATCAATCTCTAAGTAAAGATGATGCAATTTTTTGTTTTGATATTTGCATTTTAGTCTACCCAAAATACCATTTCCCATATTTTAGACAAATAGAAAATTACCTTTCTATAAACGATCAATCGAAAGCCTTAGATTATCTAGAAAAATTACTCGAAACAGGTTATTCTAATATAGATATTATCAAGAAGCAAAAAACCTTTCAATCGTTAAAAAACAATGAAAGGTTTAAAAAACTTATAAGAAGTTAACTATTTAACTGTCACCTCCTTTTTAGTAATACTATTCAATCGCAATAAAGTAAGAATACAAAGTATTGAAAGAAACGTCATTAAGTACCAAGTAAATTCATACCCAATTTTATCAACCAATTGCATCCCTGCATTGTGAGCAAATACATGTGAAATAGAAAATGATATGGTATACAGCGCCATAAACTCTCCTTGATTACCAATCTTTGCTCTATCCATTACAAAAGAATTCGAAAATGGAAATAATATCATTTCTCCAACGGTCATTAATAGCATACCAATAATTAATACTCCAACCCATCCACTTAGGTTTAGAATTAGAAAACTTGCACCTGTTAAAACTGCGCCAACTATCATTAAATTAGCTTTAGATTTTTTACCATCTTCTAATTTTTTAATAAAGGGCATTTCTAAGAGAAATATTATAAATCCGTTCATACCCATTAACAGTCCTATTTCGAACTCCGTCATTGACTGATCTTTATAATACAATGGCATAGTCGAAAAATATTGTAAGAAAATAAAACCAAACAATGTCATCGCTACTAAAAACAATATAAATGCTTTATCACTATATGCTGATACTGGATTATCTACTTTAATTTCATCCTGTATTTTAGCCTTTTTAGGGTTCAATACATTCAACAATAAAATCCCCGCCAGAAAACAAGTTACCCCATCTATCCAAAACAATCCATCATATCCTATAGATGTAATAATCAATCCGCCAACCGCAGGTCCAGCAGAAAACCCAAGGTTTATTGCTAAACGTATTAAAGTAACCGAACGTGTTTTATTTTCTGGCTTACTATAAGCACTCATAGCCACAAACATTGCCGGGCGAAACATATCTGCTACAAGCATAACCAAGAAAATTCCTAAAAGAATAGATTCAAATGTTTTTAAGTACTGTAAGCCTACAAACAAAAATCCTGTTGAAAGCAAGCTAAATACCATTATCTTATAGTATCCTATTTTGTCTGTCAACTTACCTCCAACCCAAGACCCTATTACCGACCCTAAACCGAAAGCAGACATTATCCACCCAACTTTCCCTAAACTAAAACCTAAATCTTTGGTAAGGTATAATGACAGGAATGGAATGACCATGGTACCGGCCCTATTAATTAATGTTATTAAAGCTAACCACCATACCTCTTTAGACAACCCCTTAAACGTATTTAGGTAAGGTTGTATAATTTTTCCGTTAAAAAAGTTGATCAATTGCATAGTTAATTGATATAAAGTTTGGTTATATAAAACTAAAAAACCCAGCTTAGTGCTGGGTTAAATTTGTATTGTTATTATTTATTTCTTTATAGTTACAACAAATTAAAACACCAGCAGAGTGCGTTTACACACTTCTGTGATCTTACATTGATATTTGTTGTATATAATTTCATTTTTCTTATTTGATGGTTCAAAACTACAAAATAATTTTAGAAATCATTATTTATTAATTGCTATTTTTAAAGAATGAAAAAATTAATGTTATTTCTGGTATTCATTTCTTTAATGTCTTGCGCCCAAAAGAATAGCGGAACTGCTTATGAAGGTATGGTTAAAGAGTATCAGTATAATATGAACAAGCGATTTTCTGACAAGGAGACAACACCTTTTAATGAAGAAAATTTTAAAGACTTTAGAAGCCTTGATTTTTTTAAAATAGATAAGTCTTATAAAGTTGAAGCTAATTTTAAGAAGGATGAAAATCCTAGGCTTTTTGAAATGCAAACTACAACCGATAGAACACCCTTATATACTACATATGGTACTGCAACTTTTACCCTTAGTGGGAAAGAAGTAAAAATACACATCTACCAAAGTAAAGATAAAGATTCACCTAACTTCTACGATGTTTTGTTTATTCCATTTACTGATGCAACAAGTGGTGATGAAACATATGGAGGCGGTCGGTATATAGAACCTGACTTACCTAAGGATGGAAAAATAACTATAGATTTTAATTTAAGTTATAACCCATACTGTGTGTATAATTCAAAATACTCTTGCCCAATACCACCTAAAGAAAATCGATTACCAATCGCCATAAAAGCTGGCATTAAAAATTACGAAACCAGTGGAAATAAAAAATGATATTCTAGCTGCGGCTGATCGTTTAGCACCTTACATACATAAGACTCCAATATTAACTTCGCAACAGTTGAATACTTTATCTGGAGCTGAGCTCTTTTTTAAATGCGAAAATTTTCAGAAAATGGGTGCTTTTAAAATGCGTGGTGCAACTAATATTGTTTTACAATTATCTAAAGAACAAAAAAGAAAAGGTGTAGTAACACATTCTTCTGGTAATTTTGCTCAAGCGTTATCGCTAGCAGCAAAAAATTTAAGTATAAAAGCTTATATAGTGATGCCAAGTGATGCACCGCAAGTAAAAAAGGAAGCTGTTAAAGGTTATGGCGGAATTATTACCGAATGTGAACCTAATATAACATCTCGAAAAGCTACCGCTCAAAAAATACAAGATGAAACTGGTGCAACTTTTGTACATCCATTTAATGATTTTAATGTGATTTTAGGTAATGCTTCTTCTGCAAAAGAATTATTAGAGGAGCAACCTGATTTAGATATTATTATTGCTCCTGTTGGCGGAGGTGGTTTAATTTCTGGTACCGCTTTAAGCACATTAGTATTCTCTAATAATTGTAAAGTTATTGGCGCTGAGCCATTTGAAGTTGATGATGCCTATCGCTCTTTAGAAAGTGGTGGCATAGAATCAAATATGACTATTAATACCATAGCAGATGGATTAAAAACCAACTTAGGTGATATTACATTTGCAATTATTCAAAATTATGTATCTGAAATTATTCGTGTAACAGAAGAAGAAATCATTGAAGCTATGAAGTTGATTTGGGAGCGTATGAAAATAATTGTAGAACCCTCTTCTGCAGTAACACTGGCAGCTATCTTAAAAAACAAAACTCAATTTAAAGGTAAAAAGATTGGATTGATTTTAACAGGTGGTAATGTTGATGTAAAGAAGTTGCCTTTTTAGATTAATTGCATATATTACGCAACCTTTACCACAATATCTTATCTGATTAAAAATATTTATAATGAAAAAATCCTTATTAGTTATTGCCATTTTATTTGTGCTAAGCTGCGATACTGAAAGTAATGGTGGAGACCTCTCTCAAGAAGTTGGGCCCTGGAATTTGATTAATATTCAAGGAGGTATTAATGGATCAAATACAGATATTGATTCCGGGCAAATTACTTGGGTATTTAATGAACTAACTAGTGAGCTTTTTGTTACCAATAATGTTGGGGGTATCCCCACAGGTATTGAAGATGGGCAATATAATTATAGAGTTGAGCGCTCTGGAAATGAGCATTTTTTAATAATAGATAATGAGGAATATGGTGCACTTTCATTATCTTCGACGCGTCTGACAATCGATCAGACTATTACCTCAACTGGTACAGCTCCCGATAAATATGTTTTACTTTTCACTCGCTAGACGAATTAAAGTTTAATTAAAAACCTATGGCTTAAAAACCGGCTTTAAAATTATTTAAACTTCTCGATATAATTTACTCTACGGCGGTGCTAAGCGACATTATTTTACATTTCCAATGCCTTTTTAGGGTCGTTATTCATTAATAATTCAACTGGGTTTTCTAATGCTTCTTTAACCGCAACTAAGAAACCTACGGATTCTCGACCATCTATAATTCTATGGTCATAAGACAATGCTACATACATTACTGGTTGAATCACTACTTGTCCATCAACAGCCATTGGTCTATTTACAATATTATGCATTCCTAAAATCGCACTTTGAGGCGGATTGATAATTGGTGTAGATAACATAGAACCAAATACGCCTCCATTTGTAATTGTAAATGTACCTCCTGTCATCTCATCTATGGTAATTTCGCCTTCACGAGCTCTAATAGCTAAACGCTTTACCTCAGATTCAACACCTCTAAAGGTTAAATTCTCAGCATTCCTAATTACAGGTACCATTAACCCTTTTGGGCCCGAAACAGCAATTGATATATCTTGAAAATCATATGATACTTTAAAATCCCCATCAATCATAGAATTCACATCAGGATACAATTGCAAGGCTCTTACAACAGCCTTTGTAAAGAAACTCATAAAGCCTAAGCTAACACCATGCCTTGCTTTAAAATCTTCTTTGTACTCTTTCCGTAGATCAAATATCGGCTGCATGTTAACCTCGTTAAATGTAGTTAACATAGCAGTTTCATTTTTTACTGCCACCAATCGTTCAGCTACTTTACGACGTAACATCGATAGTTTTTTACGTTCAGTGCCACGAGCTCCACCAGAAGTTGGAGTACCCATACTTGGTGTTGCTTTTACAGCATCATCTTTAGTAATTCTACCATCTCTGCCTGTTCCTTTTACACCGCTAGCAGTTATCCCTTTTTCATCTAAAATCTTTTTTGCTGCTGGTGAAGCAGTTCCTGTAGCATATGTAGTTGCTTTAGACTCAGCTGGGGCAGTTTCTTTTTTCGTTGCTTCCTCTTTTTTCTCTTCTTTTGCAGGAGCACCGTTCGATGATGGTTTAGTAGCAGATGTATCGATAAGACACACTACAGCGCCTACTTCAACAGCATCTCCTTCTTCCGCCTTCAGCGTAATTATTCCGCTTTCTTCTGCTGGTAATTCTAAAGTAGCTTTGTCTGAATCTACTTCGGCAATAGCCTGATCTTTTTCAACATAATCGCCATCTTCAACCAGCCATGTTGCTATTTCTACTTCGGTAATTGATTCCCCTGGTGAAGGGACTTTCATTTCTAAAACCATCGTTTATTATTTTATTCTTTTATTCAAAAACTTGATCTATCACTCGTTGGTGTCTTCTCTTAAATCTAGCGCTAGAACCAGCAGCTGGCACAGCATAAAATGGTCTAGAAGCTACGTTCAATTTAACTAAATTAAATCGTTGTAACATATAGCTCCAGGCACCCATATTTTGTGGCTCTTCTTGCGCCCAAACGTAATCTTTCACATTCTTATACTTATCTATAATCTGCCGTAATTTCTCTGTATGTAACGGAAATAACTGCTCAATACGTACCAATGCAATATCTTCTCTATTTAACTTTTCGCGTTCAGCTAATAAATCATAATAAAATTTACCTGTACAGAATACCAGTTTTTTTACTTTATCAGGATTAACAGTATCATCTATCACTTCTTGAAATTCTCCTTTAGAAAAATCATTCATAGTAGATACAGCCTTAGGATGTCTTAGCAAACTTTTAGGTGTAAAAACAATTAATGGTTTTCTAAATTTTCGTTTCATTTGACGACGTAACAAATGATAAAAATTTGCTGGTGTTGTACAATCTGCAACTGTCATATTATCTATAGCGCATAATTGTAAATAACGTTCCATACGTGCAGAAGAATGTTCTGAACCTTGTCCTTCGTAACCATGTGGAAGCAAAATAACAATACCATTTTGCATTTTCCATTTATCTTCGGCCGCAGAAATATATTGATCGAACATTATTTGAGCCCCATTAGAAAAATCTCCGAATTGCGCTTCCCAAATTGTTAATGTATCAGGATTAGCCATAGCGTATCCATAATCAAATCCTAAGACACCATATTCTGACAATAAAGAATTATAGATATACATCTCTCCTTTATTAGCAGGGTTTGTATTTAATAAATTAATGCGTTCTTCTGATATTTCATCTCTTAAGATAGCATGACGATGACTAAATGTGCCACGCTCAACATCTTGACCGGAAATACGAATGTTGTAACCTTCTTCTAGTAAACTACCATAAGCCATAGTTTCTCCCATTCCCCAATCTATCACATTATTTTCAATCATTTTAGCTCTATCAGCCAAAATACGTTCGGCTTTACGTAAAAATTTAACCCCGTCTGGAACAGTTGAAACAACTTTTGCAATATCTTTTAATTTCTTATCAGAATATTTCGTGTCAGTTTTAGAAAGCATAGCTTCTACTCCTTGGCGAGAGTATCCTTTCCAAGTACTTTCCATAAACGGAACAACTTTAGAAGTTTGATCTTCTTTAGATTTTTCATATTCCGCTTCGAGCATTGCTTTAAAATCGGCAATGATTTTCTTTTTATAATCCTCGTCAATAATACCTTGTTGAATCAACTGCTCTGCATAAATATCTCTTGGGTTCTTATGCTTTGCAATTGCTTTATATAAATTTGGCTGTGTAAAACGAGGCTCATCACCTTCGTTATGACCATATTTACGGTATCCGAGTAAATCGATAAAAACATCACGTTTAAATCGCATTCTAAACTCCAAAGCCATTTCTATAGCATGCACCACTGACTCAGCATCATCCGCATTTACGTGTAACACCGGAGATAAGGTTACCTTGGCTACATCTGTGCAATAGGTACTTGATCTTGCATCTAAGTAATTAGTGGTAAAACCTATCTGATTATTTACAACTATATGTACAGTACCACCAGTTTTATAACCATTTAACTGTGCCATCTGAATCACCTCATAAACAATACCTTGACCAGCAATTGCAGCATCGCCGTGAACTAATATTGGTAATATTTTAGATGAATCTCCCTCATATTTTCTATCAATCTTTGCCCTTGTGATTCCTTCTACAACAGCATCAACTGTTTCTAAATGAGAAGGATTCGGGCATAAATTCATTTTTATTTGTTTACCATTCTGGTAAGTCTTATTTAATGTTAAACCTAAATGGTATTTTACATCGCCATCGATACTATCATCTTCAAAATCTTTTCCTTCAAACTCGCTGAATAGGTCGCGTACGGGTTTTCTAAATACATTGATCAATGTACTTAAACGACCTCTATGTGCCATACCTAACACACACTCTTCAAGCTGAAAGTCATTCACAGCTTTATAAAGCACATTACTAATGGCAGGAATTAACGCCTCGCCACCTTCAAGTGAAAAACGCTTTTGCCCTACAAACTTCGTTTGTAAAAACTGTTCGAATGTTACCGCTTGATTTAACTTTGACAGGATATACTTTTTCTTTTCGGTATCAAAATCAGGATGATTATTATTTTTATGTAATGCATTCTGCCACCATTTAATTTCTTCGGGCTTACGAATATACATGTACTCTATACCTATAGAGTCACAATAAACAGCTTCTAAATGTTTTACAATTTCTGTAAGTGTAGCACTGCCAATACCTAAAACATCACCAGCGCCAAATACAATATCTAAATCATCAGAGGTTAGTCCGAAGTTTTCAATTGCCAGTGTTGGTTCATATTTTCTACGTTCACGAACTGGATTTGTTCTAGTAAACAAGTGTCCTCTAGATCTATATCCATTGATAAGCTCAATAACTTTAAACTCTTTATGAACATGCTCAGGAACTTCAACATCAATCGAGTCTTCACCGTTAAGGGAATAATTAGAATTAGCTAAATCATATCCTTGAAAAAAACTACGCCAACTAGGTTCAACCGAATCAGGATTGGTCAAATATTTATCGTATAAATCTGATATAAAACCTGTATGAGCAGCATTTAAAAATGAAAACCTATCCATTGAAACAATTCTGGTTATTTAATTATAACAAAAGTACAATTATTTGGAATAATATCTCTCTCTAAATAAGCGTAAAATGTTTATCAAAAAAATATTAAAAAAAGATTCTTTAAGCTTGTGAAAAGTTTAAAAACATTTATATTTGCACACGCAAAACGAAAAATGGTTTTGCTAACTTCCTCCTTAGCTCAGTTGGTTAGAGCATCTGACTGTTAATCAGAGGGTCCTTGGTTCGAGCCCAAGAGGGGGAGCAAAAATTAAAAGAGCTGTACGAAAGTGTAGCTCTTTTCGTTTTCTTATTCTCGCCTACTATAGTAAAACCCAAAGGCAATTAATAAATACATTAACACTGCTAAAAAGGTATTTATATTATATAGCCAGTGCACTCCATCTATCAGCATGTATGTATTTTTTTTAAGAATAAATGGAGTTACTCCAGAAAAATATAAAATGGCTCCACTAGTAATCCAAAACATTAATGACCTCTTGTAAGACAGTATTTTTTCTGACCTTAAAATTTCCATTAAATAAAATATACAACAGACTATAATAAAAGCATAGCCTATTACTTTAGGTATAGTTGTAGATTCCCAAATAAAACTCTGAAAAAACAAATAATTTATTATAAAGCTAATAACATAAATTGAGCTAAACAGTTTTATTATTCTCTTAAACAAAATTGAGTTAATCACTTTATAATACAAATAATAAAAGGTGATAGTCATGACAAATATTAGCTGGTTGTAAAGCCATAAATTATAAGCTTCATCAGGATTATCTTTATAAAAAAACAATGTTCTTATTTTAAACATCTTTAAAAAATGTATACCCCACTCAATTATGACTATATACCAAAGCATAATTACAAAATATTTAATATGCTTTGATCTAAACTTATAATAGTAAACAGTGGCGAATATAGCTGCTATTAATTCACTATACTTTACTGCACCTCTTAGAAATTCTGTATCCATACATAATGAATTGCATTACAATATAAACACAAATAATCTATTAACTTGAAGTTATTTATTCATAACTATAAAGTCAATAATCTTTGCTGCCAAGTTTGCTGTAAGATTATCACGATCTAATGTAGGGTTGAGTTCTGCAATATCACATGATATTACTTTACTTGTTCCAAATAGATACTTTAGCATTTTAAACACAAAATATGGTGTAAAACCGAGAGGTGATGGAGCGCTCACCCCTGGCGCATAAGCGGAAGAAAATCCATCCATATCTATTGTAATGTATAAATGATCATTCCTATCAATAAAAGGGTCTAATTTATCTTTTAAAGCTTGTAGTTCAGTACTAGAAGATTCACAGTCATAATTAACAGCAAATTGAACATTCTCTTGTTCTGCTATATCGAAAAGCTGTTTTATATTTGATTGACGTTGAATACCAATTGCAAAATAATCAACTCTTTCATCTGTCTTTTTGAGCTCAGAAATTATCTGGTTAAACGGAGTGCCAGAATTTGGTTTACCTTCAATAGGGCGCAGATCAAAATGCGCATCAAAATTTATAATTCCTATTTTACTTTTTGCAGTATTCTTTATAGCGTCTCTCAAACCCATAAAATGTCCATAAGCCAGATCGTGGCCTCCTCCTATAGCAATTGGGAATGTGTCTTTCTTTACAAGAAGCTCTATCAAATTAGAAAACTCTTTTTGACAATCTTCCATACTTTCTTCAAGACAAATAATATCTCCAAAATCAACAACTCTTTTTCCATCAAAATGAATGGGTAACTTTGCTAATCTTTCTCTAAGAACTCTTGGACCTTGTTGAGCACCAACTCTACCCAAGTTTCTACGTACACCCTCATCACACACATAACCAACTAAAGCTATATCAATTTTATTCTTTATCGATTCTGCTTCAAACTCTGCAATATCTAATAAATCTATTTCTTGATACCAATATTGTTTACCTATATCTGGATTTGATTTTCTTCCCGTCCAATACAAACGTTGAGCCGGCTGATAATCAACATTTAATTTGCTTTTAGACAACTTCTTTTCCTTTTAAATAAACTTTTTCGATTTGATCATTCCCAAAAGAATAAGGAATAAACCCATAAGAATTGATTGGTTTAGTCACTATTAAATTTGCTTGTTTACCTCTAGTAATAGAACCTACTTTATTTTCTAAACCTATAGCATACGCCCCATTAATAGTTGCTGCATTGATCGCTTCTTCTGGTGTCATTTTCATCTTAATACATGCAGTGGCAACTACAAAATTCATATTTCCAGAAGGGGTTGATCCTGGATTATAGTCTGTAGCCAAAGCTAATGGCAAACCCGCATCGATCATTTTACGAGCGGGAGTATAAGGAATACTCAAAAAATAAGAACAACTTGGCAATGCAACAGGCATCGTAGAAGTATCTTTTAAAGCATCAATATCTTCATCACGCATTTCTTCTAAATGATCAACTGAAAGTGCTTTGTATTTTACTCCAGCCTGCACACCACCTATAGCTGTAAATTGATTCACATGTATTTTAGGTATTAGTCCGTATTCTTTACCAGATTGAAGAATAAATTCAGTATCGGCTACAGAGAAATAACCTGTCTCACAAAAAATGTCTACGTATTCTGCTAAATTTTCTTTGGCGATAACAGGCATTATATCATTTACAAGCATTTTTAAATATCCCTTCTTATCATTTTTATATTCTTTAGGAACAGCATGCGCTCCTAAAAAAGTTGCCTTTATTTCTATAGAGTAGTTTTCTTTTAAGCGTCGAATCACACGAAGCATTTTAAGCTCAGCATCTTTGCTCAGACCATAACCTGACTTAATCTCTACAGCGCCAGTACCCAATCGCATCACTTCTTCTAAACGTGCTTTACTTTGTTGATATAAATCTTCTTCGGATGTTTCTTGAAGTTTCTTTGCAGAGTTTAAAATTCCTCCCCCATTTTTTGCAATTTCTTCATATGATAATCCATTAATTCTATCTACAAATTCACCTTCGCGATTACCAGCATATACAATATGTGTATGTGAATCACACCAAGAGGGTAGAATCATTTTACCAGTTACATCAACTATTAAATCAAACTTAGAAGCTGGACAATTTTCCATACTTCCAAAATCAGAGATTAAATCATTCTCTATTACCAAAAAAGCGTTTTTAATAGTTGGTAATTCATTCATATCTTTCCCGGAAACAAATGAAATTGGTTCTGTTCTGACTTGTATAAGCTCTTTTATATTTTTAAATAACGTAACCATTAAAACAAATCTTTTAATAAATTATCTTCCACTAAATTAGGGATTGTAACTTTTAAATTTGGAGTACGCTCCATTTCTCTTTTAATTGCAAAAAGAGCTTCATCGTTTCTTGCCCAACTTCTACGTGCAATTCCATTATTTACATCATAAAACAACATAGATTTTAAACGCTCTTCTGCTTCTGGAGTTCCATCTAACAACATACCAAAACCTCCATTTATAACTTCTCCCCATCCTACTCCACCACCATTGTGAATTGATACCCAAGTAGCACCTCTAAAGCTATCTCCAATTACATTGTGAATTGCCATATCTGTTGTAAATTTACTCCCATCATAAATATTAGATGTTTCTCTATAAGGTGAGTCTGTTCCGCTCACATCGTGATGGTCTCTACCTAAAACAACTGGCCCTATTTTGCCTTCAGCAACAGCGTCATTGAAAGCTCTTGCTATTTTAGCACGCCCTTCAGCATCAGCATACAAAATCCGTGCTTGAGAGCCCACTACCATTTTATTTTTCTTGGCGTCTTTAATCCAGGTTATATTATCCTGCATTTGCAATTGAATTTCTTCTGGAGATTTTTCCATAATATCTTGTAAAACTTCTGCAGCAATTTGATCTGTACTATCTAAATCTTCTGGCTTTCCTGAAGTGCATACCCAGCGAAAAGGACCAAATCCATAATCGAAACACATAGGACCTAAAATATCTTGCACATAAGAAGGATATTTAAAATCAATTTGATTTTCTGCCATTACATCTGCTCCAGCACGTGAAGCTTCCAATAAGAAAGCATTGCCATAATCAAAAAAGTATGTTCCTTTTGATGTATGCTTATTTATAGACGCAGCATGTCTACGTAAAGTTTCTTGCACTTTATCTCTAAATACTTCTGGTTCTTTTCGAATCAATCTATTTGACTCGTCATAAGAAATACCAACCGGATAGTAACCTCCTGTCCAAGGAATATGTAACGAAGTTTGATCTGACCCTAAATGAATAAAAATATTTTCTTTATCAAATCTTTCCCAAACATCGACAACATTACCAATAAAAGCAATAGAAACTACCTCATCTTTAGCTTGTGCTTCTTGCACACGAATAACTAGGTCATCAATATTATCAATAAGTACGTCTACCCACCCTTGTTCATGCCTTTTTGTAGCAGCTTTTGAATTTACTTCTGCAGCAATGGTAATACAACCTGCAATATTTCCTGCTTTTGGTTGCGCGCCACTCATACCCCCTAAACCTGCAGTTAGAAATATTTTACCTGCTGGTGTTTCTCCTTTTTTTAATACTTTTCTAAAAGCGTTCATTACAGTAATTGTTGTTCCATGTACAATTCCTTGTGGACCTATATACATGAATGAACCTGCTGTCATTTGACCATACTGTGTAACTCCAAGTGCATTGAATTTTTCCCAATCGTCTGGTTTTGAATAATTAGGAATCATCATACCGTTAGTTACAACAACCCGTGGTGCATTTTTAGAGGATGGAAACAAACCCATTGGATGACCTGAATACATATGCAACGTTTGTTCATCTGTCATTAGAGATAAATACTGCATTGTAATTAAATACTGTGCCCAATTTTGAAATACAGCACCATTACCGCCATAGGTGATTAATTCTTCTGGATGTTGTGCAACGACGGGATCTAAATTATTATGAATCATCAACATAATAGATGCTGCTTGTTTTGACGCTGCTGGATATTCTCCTATTGGCCTTGCATACATTTTATACTCTGGCTTAAACCGATACATATAAATGCGACCATAATCTTGTAACTCTTCTGCAAATTCTTTTGCCAGTTCTTGATGCCAAGCTTTAGGAAAGTAGCGTAAAGCATTACGAATTGCCAATTGTTTTTCTTCTTTAGATAAAATATCTTTTCGCTTTGGTGCTCTATTTACACCTTTTGGATATATTCTCTTAGCAGGAAGCTCCGTCGGTATACCTTGCTGTATTTGATCTCTAAATGTCATAGCAATTATTTTACTATAAAGGATTGATTTTTTACTAAGTCTATCATATTATTAATATCATCTTTTAATACACGATCATCTTCTAACATAGCAACCTTACTTCTTATTAATTTAAAAGTCTCCTCCAAAATTTTAGAGAACGTATTTGGCCGTCTAAATTCCATGGCTTGAGCGGCATACATTAATTCAATAGCCAATATTTTTTCAAGGTTTCCTAAAATTTGATTGAATTTACGTCCTGAAATACTTCCCATAGATACATGATCTTCTTGCCCTAAAGAAGTTGGAATACTATCTGCTGATGGTGGAAAACATAATGATTTATTTTCTGTAACGAGTGCTGCCGTTGTATATTGAGGGATCATAAATCCTGAATTTAAACCTCCGCTTTTTGTCAATAATCTTGGTAAGCCATATTTACCTTCAAGCAATAAATAGCATCGTCTATCAGAAATATTACCAATTTCAGAAGCTGCTATAGAGGCATAGTCTAACACCATTGCTAAAGGCTGTCCATGAAAATTACCACCAGAAATCGCTTCTGTTTCACTCAAAACAATGGGATTATCTGTAACGGCATTCATTTCAATTTCTGCCAATTCATTTAAATGATAAAACGCATTTCTAGATGCACCGTGCACTTGAGGCATGCAACGAATTGAATATGGGTCTTGAACACGTTCACATTCTAAATGATTCTCTACATTTTGGGAATCTTTTAATAGCATCCGAATGCGTTCAGCAACTTTTAAATTACCTCTAAATGGGCGTATTTGATGTAATTCATCTTTAAAAGGAGAAGCACTTCCCTGAAAACCTTCTAAACTCATAGCTCCAGAAATATCTGCTAAATCTAATAGATATTCCATCTTTTTTAAACCTACAATAGCATGAGCTAAAATAAATTGGGTGCCGTTTATAAGCCCTAACCCTTCTTTAGATTCTAATTGCAAAGGTTTTAATCCTTCAGACTTTAACACTTCTTTAGCAGAAACTATTTCATCTTCAACCCAAAATTCACCTTCCCCTAAAAGTGGTAGAAACAGGTGTGATAACGGGGCTAAATCTCCTGATGCTCCCACCGAACCTTGTTCGGGAACTATTGGTAATAAATCGTTTTCAATAAAATAAATAATACGTTCTATTAATTCTAAACGTACACCTGAAAATCCTTGGCAAAGTGCATGAACCTTGCAAATCATCATTATTTTCGATAACTTTTTTTCTATTGGATTTCCTACACCAACAGCATGAGTAATTAGGAGGTTTTCTTGTAGTTTACTAGTTTCTTCTGGTGTTATTCGTGTATCACACAAAGGCCCAAAACCTGTATTAATACCATACACCGCTTTATTACCATTTGCCATGACTTCAACCTTCTTTCTACAAGCAATAATTTGAGCAATAGCGTCTTCAGAAAGTTTGGTTTTTAAGTTACCATTAGCAATTTCTATTACCGTATCTACTGTTAAATGATCAATTCCGTACTTAAACATTCTAATTTTATAAATTTTATCAAAGTTATTCTTATTTTTGATGCTTTTTAATACTATTATTGATAATTATTGATAATTATGAGTAATCAAATTGAATATCGTCATTTGCGTTATTTTTTAGCGGTATCAGAGGACCTTCATTTTAGAAAAGCAGCTGAACGCTTGTATATATCTCAACCAGGATTAAGTCGACAAATAAAACAAATGGAAGATGCTTTAGGAGTAAAACTATTTGAGCGTCATAATAGAAAAGTAGAACTTACAGAAGCTGGCTTATATCTTAAATCAGAAGTTACACGTAACTTAAAAGAGCTCAATGATATATTATTACATACAAAACTATTGAACGATGGGGTAAAAGGAAATTTGAGTTTTGGCTATGTTGGTTCTGCTATGCATAAATTGATTCCAGATTTATTATTAAAATTCAAAAAAGAATATCCAAATGTTATTTTCAATTTGAAAGAAATGGATAATCAGCGGCAAATAAAAAACTTACTATCTAAGGATATTGATATTGGTTTTGTACGATTAGAACGCGTACCTAGAACCTTAAATATTCGACCCATTCTTAAGGAACCTTTTTGCTTGGTACTGCCAAAAGATCATCCTTTAGATACCAAAACATTCAGAAGTTTAGATCAATTAAAAAATGAATCCTTCATCATGTTTGATCCTTCTTATAGTCCATCTTATTATGAAAAAGTAATGCAACTTTTCGATGATGGTGGTTTCTCACCTATTATTTCTCATAACACGATTCATGCAAGTTCGATTTATAGACTTGTAGAAAATGGTTTAGGAATATCTATTGTACCCAGATCGTTGCAACTAGGCTATAATATGGGTGTGAAATTTATAGAATTAAGTAAAATAAAACATAGGACAGTATTGTCCGTAGTTTGGAATAAAAACAATAGAAATCCTGTTCTAGAGTCTTTATTAAAATATTTAAAATAAAAAAAGCCGTGATAATCACGGCTTTTTTTATTTTTTTAAGAAGACTTAATTATCGTCTCTTTTAACTCTTATTTGCTCTTGAACTTTAAAGTTTGTTCTTCTATTTAATTGGTGTTGATCTTCGGTACATTTTTGTCCATTTACACAATCATTCACTAGCTGTGTCTCACCTTTACCTTCACTAGAAATTCTTTCTGCATCAATACCTTTAGAAATTATATAATCTACAGTAGCTTTTGCTCTCTTATCTGATAATTTCATGTTATAAGAATCTGGACCTCTAGAATCTGTATGTGAAGTAGCATGAATATCTAACTCCGGATACTTTTTCATTACTTCAACAACTTTATCTAATTCCTCGGCAGCATCAGGTCTTATATTGTGTTTATCAAAATCGAAATAGATTACATTGATATTAATCAACAATTCATCACCAACCATTTTAAAGTCTGGCGTCAATTCTAGGTTTTCTTCTATGGCATCGGCATCCAGATCATTTACCGTCTTAACAGAGCGTTCTTCTCTTAAGTATCCATCATTTGTACCTACCAATTTGTAGTCACTATCACAAGGAACTTTAAAACTAAAAGTTGCATCATCTTCATGAGCAGCAGTAATTTGGATCTGATTACCATCAGCGTCTAAAACCTGAACAAGTGCTCCAGGTATTAATTCTTTAGTATCAATATCTCTAACAACACCTTTAATTTCTTGTAGGCATTCTATAAATAATTCTTCATCTTCTATAAAAGAATAGATATCATCATCACCCTTACCTTCAGCTCTATTAGAAGAGAAAAAACCCTTTTGAGCTGATTCATTTATGATATACGCAAAATCGTCTTTAGCACTATTTATTGGTTGTTCTAAGTTTAAAGCTGTAGAAACTGTATTATCGAATATTTTACTTGCAAATACATCTAGATTACCGTGTCCAGGATGACCATTAGAAGAGAAATATAAAATATTGTCTTCTGCCATAAAAGGAAACATTTCTCTTTCTTCTGTATTAATTTTTGGCCCTAAGTTTCTTGGTTCACTATAAGTACCGTCAGATTTAATATCTACTACATAAATATCTGTTTTACCTAGACCACCTTCTCTATCTGAAACAAAATATAGTTTAGAATTATCACTGTTTAAAGTTGGTAACCCAGTCTGAAAATCGTCACTGTTAAAAGGTAATTTTTCAACATTAGACCATTCGCCAGCATCATTTACCGTTGCTTTATACATCTGTATATTATCGTATCCTTTAGTGCCTCGAATAGATTTTTCTTTTTCGTTGTAATTATTAGCACTAAAATATACCGTCTTTAAATCTTTAGTAAATGCTACTGAACCTTCATGTAGCTTTCTATTTACTTCTCCTTCAAACTTACGCTTGTTTACTACAGCTCCAGTACTATCTATGTCACCTACATATAGATCTAAATAAGGTTGGCCATTTTCACGCCATACTCTTTTTACAATTGTTACCTTTTCACTTGGTGAAGCAAAAACTACTTTTCCATCTCCAAAAAAAGCAACTCCAAAATCGGCTAGCTTAGTATTTATATCTTGAAGCTTTACTAAATGTTTTCCAGGGGTTGTTTGAGCCACTATAAAAAATGAGCTCAACAATAATAGTGTGGTTAATATTTTTTTCATGACAATGTTGTTTTCTTTATTAGAAAAATCTCGGTGATTTAATTTTCTTCTCTGCCGATCTAATATCCCATATTAAAATACCTTCAAAAGACCCATTATTAAAGTCACCCAAATTAGATAAGGTATAATCATAAGCAAAACCTAATCTAAATGTTGGCGTGATTGCAAAGTTAATTAAACCATTAACAGAATCGTCTAAACGATAGCTGGCTCCAACTTCGAAGCGCTCGTTAAACAAAAAATTAGTTGATATATCTGCTGATAAGGGGGCGCCAGAAGTTGCTTTAAGCATTACCGATGGCTTAAATTTAACATTTTTATTTAAATCAAACACATAACCAGAGGTTAAGAAGTAGTGCATGTTATCTGAGATCGCTGTTATTTCGCCATTGGAAGTTCTAATATGAGATGCTTTTAACATATTCGGCATAGACAAACCAATATAAAAATGATCAGTATAATAGAATGCTCCAACACCAAAATTTAAATCTGACGATGAATCGACATTATCAAACACAGGGTCTGGGTCTACAGTTTCTAATAACAAGTCTGCATTAAATAATGTAACACCCGCTTTTAAACCAAGTGCCAATCTACCTTCTTCTGATGTTTGTAATGTATATGAAAAATCACCATAGATATTATGTTCTTTTATAGGACCGTGTTGATCTGCAATAACAGATAAACCTAAACCTACACTCTTAGCAATTGGCGCATGTAACGAAGCTGTAAATGTTTCTGGAGCACCGTTTAAACCTGTCCACTGTTTTCTTCCTAACAAACCAATACTTAATGTTTCTCGTGAACCTGCATAAGCCGGATTCACAACATTCATATTATACATGTATTGGGTATATTGAGGGTCTTGCTGTGCAGAACCATCAATAACAGTCAATAAACAAAATACAATTGTTATATATAGAATAATCTTCTTCATCTAACTTTTTTTATCTATTTAAGTATACCCAATTAGAAATCGGATCTAAATTATCTTGATTGAAATATATAATGTAATAGTAGGTTCCGGTTGGTACTTGTTCACTACCGTTAAAGTTTAAGTTTCCGTTTGAGAAACCATCCCACCACTGCGGATTAGTTCTACCTTGATTGGTATAGTCAAACACTTTATTACCCCAACGATTATAAATTTCCATTTTAAAGTCAGGGTATAAAAACCCTAAACCAGGTATTACAAATGTTTCATTGATATTATCTCCATTCGGAGAGAATCCTTCTGGGATGAAAATATCAATTGGATCTACAGAAGCGCTATCTTGATCATCTTCAGTAGGATCATTATTATCTGGGGTTGAATCAGGATCAAAATTAGATGTAACAATTTCTGCTGTATTTACATAGTCTTCAATTAATCCAATAACAGCCGTTATGTTTAAAAAAACAGAATCACCATTGGCAATATCTCCAATACTCCAAATACCGGTCGTAGAATCATAGTCACCATCGTCGGAAAGATAAATATATCCTTGCGGTAAAATATCTCTAACAGTTACATTAGAAGCATCCTCAGGACCATCATTTGTCACAGTTATTGTAAAAACCACATTTGTACCTCTATGTGGTCTTCCCCCTACAGGGTTATTATCTAAAATTTCAACTTCTTTCGAAAGACTCAAATCCGACACAGTTGGTGTTACAATTACAAAACCTGTTTCATCATCATCAGCTATACCATCTAAATAATCGTCATCATCAAAACTAGATGAAGGGTCACTATCTAAATCATGAACATCTGAAGCAGTAATTTCTGCTCTATTATTATATTCACCAGTAGGTAACACAGTTGCTGTTATTGTTAACGGAACTGACTGACCTGAATTAACAGTTAGTCCAACCCAATTAATAACGCTTCCATTGGGCGAACCACCATTACTTACATTTGTGATGTTTCCATATCCATTTGGAACAACATCTTGAACAGATACGCCTGTAGCTGTATCTGGTCCGTCATTTGTTAATGTTAATGTAAAAACTACAACGTCTCCAATATTTGGTGTTGAATTGTCTACAGTTTTTGTTAAGCTTAGATCAGCTCTCATCGGTACAACAATAACAAGGTTAGTTTCGTCATCATCTATACCGTCTGGTGTACCATCTAAACCATCATCTGTATCAAAGCTTAAAGACGGATCACTATCTGGGTCTACTTGATCTGAAGCTATTATTTCTGCTCTGTTATTATAATCGCCAGAAGCTAATACTGTAGCATTCACTGTTAATACAATATCATCTGAAGGGTTTACTCCAACTGGAATTGTCAAATTAGGCCATAAAACAGTATTTCCAGATGCAGATTGACCATTACTAATGTTTGTCAAATTACCATAACCATTCGGTATAACATCTCTTACAGTTACGCCTGTCGCAATATTAGGGCCTTCATTATGAATTGTAATTGTAAAGGTAATTTCATCACCAACATTTGGAGCTGAATCACTTACAGTTTTTGTTATACTTAAATCAGCTTGAGCACTGAGAGACAAACTCGTTAAACCAAACAGCACAATAAATATTGTAAGTTGTTTAGTTAAAAAGCTCATATGATTTTTAAGAGGAGTGTAGTTTTTTATCATATTTTCTTTCGTTCACAATTTATATCTATGACACACTATATAACAACTGAGTCACTGATTTTACTAATTATTTTATCAAATTATTTTCTTCTTTAAAGCTAAAGCTCTAAAAAGGGGCACTTTTTTAAAATAGTCGACAAATTTACAAATAAATTATAAAGACCAAATTAATAAAGCATTATTTGATAAATTAAAGAGAAATTCTGTTTTTAGAGAAAAAATCGATAAATATTAAAGAGCAGATAGACAGTAAACTAATAACAAATATCATTGATAAATTTAAACTAATTTTAAAATTAGTGAATAACGCCTGTAGACGATCTACATAAGGAGTCGTTTTATCTAGAATTGAAGGAGTTGAAGTAGGAGTAGTGTTATAAGATATATACATAACAACAATAGCAGATATAAGACCAATGATAAACCAAGATTTCTTACTAATTAAAGGTTGATATACCTTTTCGGAATTGCTCTCTATACCAGACAATATATTAGAAACAAAATCTACCGAGGGTTGCTCTATAGCATTATTTTTTAAAACAGTACTAAGATTAATATCTTCTAATAATTCTTCATTGGTAAGAATCGAAATATCTTTCATAATAGCATCTGTAAAATTTGCAGGCGCATTTTCTACAGGTAATTTTCTTAATAGTCTATCGATATGTTGATCCTTTTTTTTCATTATAAAAGTGTTTTCAATTCACCTTGCAATACAGTTTCTAATTCTTTATATAATTTTTTTCTTGCTCTAAATAATCGAACCTTTACATTTGTTTTTGAATAACCAGTAATATCTTTTATTTCATCTAATGTATTGCCGTTGATATAAAACAAAGTTATCAATAATGCATCTAATTCTGACAATTTATCAATTGCAGCTTTTACATAATGCTCTTGCTCTTCATACCTTAAATCATCAATTTGAGAATTAGAATTACCCGTTGTATAATTATCCGTTACATATTCATCTATATCGGTTACCTCTAATTTCTTTTTTCTAGTTTTAGAAATGGCTGTTCTGTAAACTATAGTATATAACCAAGTAGAAAACTTAGATTTCCCTTGAAACGTTCCCAATTGTTGAAATGCTTTTATAAAACTGTCTTGAGCAACCTCTTCTGCATCTTCAGCACTTCGTACTATTTTTATTGCTACAGTATAGGACATATCTTTATATTTTTCAACAAGATAGCTAAACGATGAAGTATCGCCAGATAATACTTTATCAATATAAATTTGGTCGTCGGTTGGTTTCATTTAATAGATAAGACTACTTCTAGGAGAAAGTGGTTACAGTTTATTAAAACTATTTTATAAAATAGTAGTTCAAACATTAAATTGAATGTTTAGTTGCACGAAGCATTTCTCTTTTACCAGGAGGTCCAGGCAGTCTTTCTACTAAAAACCCAACTTTTCGCATAGTTCTACGAACACTTCCCTTGGCAGAATATGTAACCAGAACTCCGTTAATCTTTAATGACTTAAACATTTTTTTAAAAATTTCTTCTGTCCACAATTCAGGTTGAACACGGGCTCCAAAAGCATCAAAGTAGATCAAATCAAACACATTTTCATCCTCAATATCATTAAAGAACTGCCGCCTCTTTGTTAAGGAAAATTTCTCAGAAAGTTGATGTGATTTATTCCACGAAAGTCTATGTATTTTACTGAAAATTTCGGCTTCATTAAAAGCATCTAATTTAGAAGTATAGTTTAGTTTATTTATTTCTCCATCCTTAACTGGATAGGCTTCAACACCACAATAATTAATTTCTATCTTATGCTTTTTGGCCTCTAAATAAGTAATAAAACTGTTTAATCCTGTACCAAAACCAATCTCTAAAATTGCTATGCAATCTCTATTTATAAATTGCTGAAATCCATTCTTAATAAACACATGATAGGCTTCTTGAATAGCGCCATGTTTAGAATGATATTGCTCATCCCACTCTGGTAAGTGAATTGTAGTTGAACCGTCAGCAGTGATTAATATTTCGCGTTTCAAGAGACATTATTCTTTAAGGAGAACTCCGTTTGCTTCAAAAGCATATGTAAATTCTGGCTCTATTATGGCTGCAATTTCTTCATCTGACTTTCCACCATCTTTGGCATAATGCCTTAGCTGATCTACAGAAATCTTTGTTATGTAAGCTTTACCTTCAACAATTACATCTCTACTATTAATATTTTTAGGAACAAAAAAACCATAGTCTTTAAAACGAACCATAGATTCTTTTTCATTACCTAGATTAAGCTTCATCCAGCATCCTTTTTTAACGCAAACCTCATTAACAGTAGAAGCAAATTTTAAATTAAGTGTATCTCCTTCGCTAAGAGTATCAAATTTTTCTACCATTTCTGCTTTGGTGAGCACATCTTCTTTATCAATTTTATCTCCGAATGATATATAAGAAGCTTCGTTTATTTTTGCTTCTTTATTTTCTTTACACCCTACAATTAAAAAAGTCAGACAGGTTAATAATAAAAAGTATCTCATAATCATTTTTTATATTACAAAAATACTAATAATGAGCATTATACCTCAACTAAAAAACACTTTATAAGTAAGTTTTTTTACTTTTTAACGTTTACTTAATTGTAATTCAAAACTATTTTACACAAAAAAGGCTTTTTAGTTATAATTAGTAACTAAAACTAGTTAACCCTTGAATAAGGTCTTAAATTTTGTACTTTTGCACCGTAAAAATTTACCCTAATGAGTGTACAAATTTCATCAAATGTTGATATTCAAAAAGTTATAAATTCTAAAATCTCTCAAGTAGATTTTAATAATTTACAATTCGGTAGAATCTTTACCGACCATATGTTTGTTTGTGATTATAAAGATGGAAAATGGCAACGCCCAAAAGTTATGCCTTATGGACCTTTAAGCATTGAGCCCTCAGCTCGTGTTTTCCATTACGGACAAGCAGTTTTTGAAGGCATGAAAGCTTATAAGGATGATAATGATGAAATATGGCTTTTTAGACCAGAAGATAACTTTAACAGGATTAACAAGTCTTCTGAAAGAATGGCTATTCCTGAATTTCCAAAAGAATATTTCTTCGAAGGATTAACAACCTTATTACAATTAGATAAAGATTGGGTAAAGAAAGGAATAGGTAATGCGTTATATGTACGCCCTTTTGTTATTGCTTCTGAGCATGCTGTTGCAGCTTCTAGATCTGAAGAATATAAATTTATGATCATTTGTTCGCCAGTACAGGCTTATTATGATAAACCTGTCAAAGTACTATTTGCACAAAAATATAGTAGAGCTGCTGATGGAGGTGTTGGCTATGCAAAAGCTGCTGGAAATTATGCTGCACAATTTTACCCAACTAAATTAGCCCAAGAAAAAGGGTTTCAACAAGTAGTATGGACGGATGCAAATACTCATGAATATTTAGAAGAAGCTGGAACAATGAATGTCTTTTTTAGAATTGGAGACAAGCTATTAACGGCACCGACTAATGACAGAATATTAGATGGTATTACACGTAAAAGTATAATACAATTAGCACAAGATCATAATATAGATGTAGAAGTTAGACCAGTAGCAGTAGCAGAAATTAAAGAAGCAGCAAAAAAAGGTACTTTAAAAGAAATGTTTGGAGCAGGTACGGCAGCAGTAATTACGCAAATATCAGCTTTTAGCCATGATGATGAAGAGTATGAAATAAATACCCAAGAAGATTCTTATGCAGTTAGCTTTAAAGAAAAACTGATGAACATTCAATACAATGCTTCTGATGATCCTTACGGGTGGAGGTATAAAGTATAAAACAAGAATAAAAAAAGGAACTCGATGAGTTCCTTTTTTTATTCTAGAATTTCAGCAATATTTGGCTTAAAGTAATTAGGTCCCTTCATAACCTTACCATCTTCCCTATAAATTGGTTTGCCATCGGCGCCTAATTTACTCATATTACTACGTTGAATTTCATTAAAAACCTCTTCGATCTTATCTTGCATACCGTGTTCTATAATTGTTCCACACAATATATACAACATATCACCTAGAGCATCGGCAACCTCAACCAAGTCATTATTTTTAGCCGCTTCTAAATATTCTCTATTTTCTTCGTCCATTAAATCGAATCGTAGTTGCATTTTCTGGTTAGAGAGTCTGGCCACAGGTTCTGTTTGATACCCTATATTGTAGGCTTTATGAAACTCTTTTACTGCATTAATTTTATCTTTCATTCTTTAACTTAAAAATATTTCATTAATAATTTTGTTGGAACAAATTTGAGCATAAAAGCAACAAATGCCCAACGTTTTGTTATATACGCTTTTTTCTTTTTCTTTTTTATTGCAGTATAAATCTGATTTGTGGCTTTATCTAAAGGAGCCATCCAAAAAGTTTCTCCTTTAATGATATCAGTATCTACATAACCTGGTAAAATATTAGTAACATCAATCTTTGCCTTTTTGGTTCTCTTAGCTTTCATATATAAAGACTCCATATAGCTAGACTGAAATGCTTTTGATGCATGATAAGCAGCTACTTGTCTATTCCCTCTTAATGACGCTACAGAGGTAATACCAACTAAATGTCCGTAACCTTGTGCTGCAAAATAATTGTATGACTGTTGATATATTTTTGTTGCTCCAAGAACATTTGTTTCTAAAGTAGGCAAATCGCGACTCCAATCAAGATTGAAATTTGGCTGCATAATTCCTGAGTTATGAACTATAAGGTCTACTTTATCAAAAAAAGAAGGAAGCTCTTCAAAAAATGTGTTGGTATCATTCACATCGGTCACATCGTGTTGTCGAACTTTATATTGATTCGGATTTTCAGCCTTAATTTCTTCTAATCGTTCTAATCTTCTGCCAGTAATCAAAACATTATAACCATCATTTACTAATAATTTTGACAGCTCTTTACCGATACCTGAAGTAGCTCCAAAGACAATTGCATTCTTATTCATATGGAATATTTAATACACAAAAAAACGTATTTTTGTCGACATAAAAGAATCTCAATGCAATTTAGTACAGGACAGAAAATTTTTGCACTTTTATTTATTATAGCTTTTGCAGTAGGTATTGTTTGGAGTTATCGAAAAGACATCAAACTTCATAAAACATATTATAAAAAAGTATGGCTGGTTGCTTTAGGTATTATCCTAACAATATTAGCTTTTAAATATCTAGCTTACTATTTACACGAATAGCTATTTCTTAAACTTAAGAACTTCTGAGCGCCCTTTTTTAAAGATTTTGTTACTGTTATGTTTTCCTTTACGAAGTGCTTTTTGTTCTTCAAAAGGAAGATTATAAACTTCTTGACAATCTGGCGAGCAACATCCTTGCATTTTTTCTTTACAAGAATCACATTGAATGAATAATAAGTGACATGCTTCGTTTTCGCAATTTACATGAGTGTCACATTTTTCACCACATTGATGACAATTAGCAATCACGTCAGCCGAAATTCGTTCACCTCTTCTATGATCAAATACAAAGTTTTTACCTACAAATTTATTTTCTAAATCTTCAGTTTTAACTTGTCGAACGTATTCTATAATACCTCCTTCTAACTGATAAACATTCTTAAATCCTTTATGTTTGTAGTAAGCACTCGCCTTTTCACAACGTATACCGCCAGTACAATACATCAATAGATTTTTATCTTCTTTACTATCTTTTAAATCTTCTTCTATTATATCTAACGAATCACGAAAAGTATCTACATCTGGAGTAATTGCCCCTTTAAAATGACCTATTTCACTTTCATAATGATTGCGCATATCAACACAAATAGTATTTGGGTCTTCTAGTAGTTGATTAAATTCCTTCGCCTTTAAATGAACCCCTTTATTTGTTACATCAAAAGTTTTATCGTTTAAACCATCGGCTACAATTTTATGCCGTACCTTCACTTTTAGTTTTAAGAAAGACATGTTATCTTGTTCAATTGCAATATTCAAACGAATGTCCTTTAAAAATGGAATACTATCTAAATGTTCTTTAAATAATTTAAAATTTTCTGCTGGTACAGATAATTGTCCATTAATTCCTTCATGGGCAACATAAATTCTACCAAGAACATCTAACTCATTCCAAGTAACAAATAAATGATTTCTAAATAATTGAGGGTTGCCAATTTTGGCATATTGATAGAAAGATAAGGTTAATCGTTGCTGACCAGCTTCTTTGATTAACGCAGCTCTTTCTTTCGCACTTAGTGTATTGTACAGTTGCATGCTATACTAATTTTAAGATTAAAAGAATGTTATAATTTGCGGCAAAAATAATAATTTTGATTCAAATTAAACTTAAGCCATTTTTTAGGCGTTTGTACATATGTAATCTTAGCCTTTTTTATGACCTTTGTATTGAAATTAGTAAACTATAAATTATGAGAGTAGCTGTAGTTGGTGCTACCGGAATGGTAGGTAATGTAATGTTAAAAACATTACAGGGGCGTAATTTCCCTGTAACCGAGTTAATTCCCGTTGCATCGGAAAGATCTGTTGGGAAAAAGGTGACTTATAAAAATTCTGAATATTCAGTTGTGGGCTTAAAAACTGCTGTAGAGATGCAACCAGATATCGCATTGTTCTCTGCAGGAGGAAATACTTCTTTAGAGTGGGCACCAAAATTCGCAGAAGTCGGCACCATAGTAATTGATAATTCTTCGGCATGGAGAATGGATACCTCTAAAAAATTAGTGGTTCCTGAAATTAATGCTTCCCAGCTAACCGAGGATGATTTAATTATTGCAAATCCAAATTGTTCTACAATACAAATGGTTGTTGCGTTAGCACCTTTGCATAAAAAATATGGCATTAAACGCCTTGTAATTTCTACTTATCAATCTATTACTGGAACTGGTGTAAAAGCTGTTCAACAATTAGAAAATGAATATAATGGTGAAAAAGGTGATATGGCTTATCATTATCCAATACATAGAAATGCCATTCCACATTGTGATGTTTTTGAAAGCAACGGTTATACAAAAGAAGAATTAAAACTTGTTAGAGAAACTCAAAAAATCTTAGATGATAGATCCATTGCTATAACAGCCACGGCTGTTAGGATTCCTGTAGTTGGCGGACATAGTGAAAGTGTGAACATTGAATTTGAAAATGATTTCGACGAATCAGAAATACGCCAAATATTAAGTGAAACTGACGGTATAACTGTTCAAGATAATATTGATACTAATACATATCCTATGCCAATCTATGCAGAAGGAAAAGATGATGTTTTTGTGGGTAGAATTCGTAGAGATTTATCTCAACCTAAAACGTTGAATATGTGGATTGTTTCAGACAATCTACGTAAGGGAGCTGCTACTAACGCGATACAAATTGCAGAATATTTAGTAGAAAATAACCTAATCTCAAATAAAGTTGTTTCCTAAAAATAATTAAGAATATAAGAAAGTATGAATTATAATTCAGGCTTTTTTACTTTTAATACTTCTTCAATTATTCTTTCTAACTCTTGTTTGGGCAAAGCTCCATTAGCCATTTGTGGTTGTTCTCCTGCTTGACAAAATAACATAGAAGGTATACTTCTAATCGCAAATGCAGCCGACAACTCCTGCTCTACTTCTGTATCAACTTTATAAATATTGATTTTACCTTCGTATTCTTCACTCAATTGCTCTAAAACTGGAGCGATCATTTTACAAGGCCCACACCAATCAGCATAAAAATCAACAATACATGGAATATCCCCTTCAAACTTCCACTCTTTACTCTCATTATAATTAAAAACTTTTTCTAAAAAAGTTTCTTTGGTCAATAATTCAGTCATATAAATTTTTCTTTTGTTCCTATTGGTACGAAGATATGCTTAAAAATTACAAAACCTGATTATCACATATAATAGTTAAAATTCAGTTATTCATTTATAATAAGGTAATTTGAAGTTTCTTTTTTAGTAGTTTTGTGCAACTTCAAAACAAAACTAGCTTACTCATGAAAAAAATTCTTTTTTTATTAATTACTACACTAATTATAATTTCCTGTAAAACAGAACAAAAAACTGAAGAACAAGTTGCAATGACTTATCCAGAAACTAAAAAAGTTGATACTATAGATACTTACTTTGGAACAAATGTAAAAGACCCTTACCGTTGGTTAGAAGATGACATGTCTGATGAAACTGCAGAATGGGTACAAGAGCAAAATAAGGCTACCTTCGGTTATTTAGATAAGATTCCTTATCGCGAAGAGCTAAAAAATCGTCTTGAAAAATTAATTAATTACGAAAGATATACCGCTCCTGTAAAAGAAGGTGATTACACTTATTTTAGAAAAAACGATGGATTACAAAATCAATCAGTAGTTTATAGACAAAAAGACGGTGAAGATCCTGAGGTTTTCTTAGATCCAAATACGTTTTCTGAAGATGGCACTACTTCTTTAGGTACATTATCTTTTTCTAAAGATGGAAGTATTGCTGCTTATTCTATTTCGGAAGGAGGTAGCGATTGGAGAAAAATAATAGTAATGAATGCTTTAAATAAAGAAATTAAAGAAGATACTATTATAGATGTTAAATTTAGTGGCATCTCTTGGAAAGGTAATGATGGTTTCTTTTATTCTAGTTATGATAAACCAAAAGGAAGTGAATTATCCGCAAAAACAGATCAACATAAATTATATTACCACAAACTAGGTACCAAACAAAAAGATGATCAATTAATTTTTGGTGGAATTCCACAAGAAAAACACAGGTATATTTTTGGAGGTGTTACAGAAGACGATCGCTATTTAATTATTAGTGGAGCAAATTCTACATCAGGTAATGATCTTTATATTAAAGATTTATCGAAACCGGATAGTAAATTAATAACTCTTGTTGACAACTTTGATAGTGACTATACAGTTGTTGATAATGATGGTAGCACTTTATTTATATTAACCAATTTAAATGCCCCTAATCAACGATTAATTAAAGTAGACGTTAATAATCCAGCTTCTGATAACTGGAAAGATTTAATACCTGAAACCGAAAATGTACTTAATATAAGTACTGGCAGCGGATTTCTTTTTGCAAGATATATGAAAGATGCTGTTTCTAAAGTATTACAATACGACTATAATGGTAAACTAATCAGAGAAGTTGAATTACCTGGTATCGGTACAGCTGGTGGGTTTAATGCTAAAAAAGATGCTAAAGAGGTATACTTTAATTTTAGTAATTATACAACCCCTTCTACTATTTACAATTTAAACCCTAAAGATGGAAGCTCTACAGTATTTAAAAAACCCGTGATGGACTTTAATAGTGATGACTTCGAGTCTAAACAAGTATTCTATACTTCTAAAGACGGGACTAAAGTGCCGATGGTAATTACCTATAAAAAAGGTTTAGAATTAAATGGTAAAAACCCAACTATTTTATATGGTTATGGAGGGTTTAATATTAGCCTAACCCCAAGATTTAGAACAACAAGTGTTGTTTGGATGGAGCAAGGTGGTATATATGCAGTTGCTAATTTAAGAGGAGGAGGTGAGTATGGCAAAGCATGGCACAAAGCCGGTACGCAACTACAAAAGCAAAATGTATTCGATGATTTTATAGCGGCAGCAGAATACTTAATAGCCGAAAATTATACATCTTCAGATTATTTGGCAATTAGCGGTGGTTCAAATGGAGGATTGCTTGTAGGCGCTACTATGACACAACGACCAGAATTAATCAAGGTGGCATTGCCTGCTGTGGGTGTATTAGATATGTTGCGCTATCACACATTTACTGCTGGTGCAGGATGGGCATATGACTATGGAACGTCTGAACAAAGTAAAGAGATGTTTGAGTATATTAAAGGCTACTCACCTGTACATAACGTTAAAGAAGGTGTACAATACCCGGCTACATTGGTTACTACAGGTGATCATGATGATCGTGTAGTACCAGCACACAGTTTTAAATTCGCTGCTGAATTACAAGATAAACAATCTGGCGGTAACCCAACTTTAATTCGTATTGAAACGAACGCTGGTCATGGCGCTGGAACACCTATTAGTAAAACTATCGAACAAGCTGCTGATGTCTTTGGTTTTACACTTTACAATATGGGAGTTAAAGAATTAAAATCTAAGTATAAGGATTAATTAAGACCGTAAACTTTTTAAAAAAACCGCTTGAAATTCAAGCGGTTTTTTTGTGTTATTTTTGCCGCTTATGCTCAAGGTTCAAAACATATCTTTTGGCTATCTACAACAGAAAGTAATTGATGATATTTCTTTTTCAATTAAGAAAGGTGAAAATCTTGCTATTGTAGGTGAAAGTGGTTCCGGTAAAACTACGTTGCTTAAGTTACTTTATGGAGAATATAATCTAGATAATGGTTTTATTAATTGGAATGGTAAAAAAATATTAGGCCCAAAATTCAACCTCATCACGGGTCCCGATTTTATGAAGCATGTAGCCCAGGAGTTTGACCTAATGCCCTACACTTCTGTAGAAACCAATATCGGCGATTTTCTTTCAAATCTATATCCTGAAAAAAAGCAACAAAGAGTAGATGAACTTATAGAGACAGTTGAATTACAGGAAGTAGCTAAAACACATGTTCGATATTTAAGTGGTGGACAAAAACAACGTGTTGCGATTGCTAAAGCATTAGCCAAAGAGCCAGAGATATTACTATTGGATGAACCTTTTAGCCATATTGATAATTTAAAAAGGCAATCGTTACGACGTAGTCTATTTAAATTTCTTAAAGAAAAGAATATTACTTGCATTGTTGCTACTCATGATAAAAATGATGTACTCAGTTTTGCTGACTCGATGATAGTTTTAGATAAAGGAAAAACCATTGCACACAGCTCACCACAAGAGCTTTATAACAATCCTAAGAACAAACTAATTGCTTCTTTCTTTGATGAGTTTAATGAGTTTCAACTTTCAGATATAAGTAACACCAAAAATGAAAAAACTATTTTAATATACCCTCATGAAATTGAAATAGTGGATTCATCTTCATTTAATGCTTCTATTGTAAAAAATTATTTTCAAGGGAGTTATTTTTTAGTTGAAGCCAATTTTAAAGGTACCACTATTTTTATAAAAAGCCTTGTTAAGTTAGATAGAGAAATATCCTTTAAAATTTCAGAAGAGCTAATAGATCTTAGAGTTAAAGAATTTCTTTAATCTCAATTTTCTTATTAAAAGTTATTGTATCACCTACACTTTTTCCTAATAACTGTTTGCCAATAGGAGAACTAGCAGAAACTGCATAATAACTTATGTCGCTTATTCTTATCTCACCTGCACTAATTGACAAGAAATAATTAGCACTATCTGTTATAATAAGACTTCCGATAGTGATAATTTCAGAAGTTTTTAGAATATCTAATCGTTGTAGAATAGCTCTCATTTTATGAACCACCTCTATCTGCTGACCAGCTTTTTCCATTTCTAATTGTAACATCGCCCTACCAGTTTCATGCTTATCACCTACACTACTTTTTGTCTCAGAATTTAAAGCTTCTTGATGTGATTTTATAGTTTTATTAATACTATCCTCTTTGTCCTTAACAAAAGCCATACACCTCTGATATAATTGTTCTTTTAAAGATGTTTTCATGAACTACCCTTTAAATAATGAAGCATAAATTTTTCCTACAAGGGCATTACCTAAGGGAAAATACAATGCAAAGAATAAAGCCATTCCTAAACTAAAGTTCCTTACATTAAACAATTGATCTAAAATATTATTAGGGTAGGCATAAGAACTTTGCAAAGCATAACCTCCGAATTCTAACAATCCCATAGCAATCAATCCATAAGCATATTGCATATGAAACGGCAACCCCTTTAATAGTAAGGATATTGGAATCATATACAATCCATAAACAGTAAACACTTGCCACCAATGAGTAAATCGAGCAATTTGGGCACTAGCACCTACTTTGTCCATTATAAACCCTGCACAAATATAAATTATGATATACGTTAGAATAAGCTTCTTATCAACGTTTAATTTATTCCTAACATAGGTGAAAAAATCTTGCATAAAATCTTAATTTAAGATAGCATAAGCGCCATAATTGCCATGATGTGATAGAGATAATGACATATCTAAATCAACATTATTTTTATAAACTTTAGGTATGCCAATTGTGTTCTTTTTAATCTCTAAAATATTTAGCGACATATGTTTAATCTTTGAAATTTTCTTAAGTGCTTCCTTATAAATATTGGTCTTTTGTGTTTTAAATTCACTGGCTAAACCAAAGTGATTGGCAAAAAAAGTGTCATTTCTAATTGAAACTGCTACTGTGTGAATATAACTTTCAGAAACCTCAGATTTTGTACTAAACTCTTGATCTTTTATTTTAACCATTCCTTGTTTATCACTCTTTAATAAACAGACTATTTTCTTTGGATTAAAAAAACGTTTTGAATTCTTTTGAAGATATGCCTTATAGGCACTCTCTTTCATGCTCCATAAAAGCCATACCGCTTGAAAAGGATTTCTTGAATTTAAGATATACTTCTTCTCGGAATTTAAAAAAATCTTATCCAAAAAACCTTTTCGTTGCCAATTGCTTTCGGTAGCTGCAATTTTAAGATCTACAATATCATTGCCTATCATTTTGCATTTAATTTTGCTGTAATGATATCCATAGCTGATTTTACATTTAGCATTTGCTCCATAGATTCATTATCAATCTCTATATCAAACTCATCTTCAACATCTAAAACTACATCTACTAAATTTGCAGAGTTAATTTTTAAATCATTTATAAAATCTGTTTCTTCGGTTAAATTTTCAAAAGCTTCTTCATTTTGTATGTAAGGTTTTACAATCTTTCTTAACGAGGTAATTAGTTCTTCTTTTGTCATTTATTAGTATTTAATTTTGAGGCTCCTTCTAAGCAGGAGTATATTTTTTATATATAACACAGGTATTTACATCACCAAACCCAAAACTAGCCTTCGCAATGATGTTTAACTCTTTATCAATAGCTTCATTAAAAATTTTATCTGTATCGATTAGCTGTTCTATTTTAGGGTGAATATCTTCACAATTAATAGACGGAAATATAAATCCTTCTTTCAATTGAATAATAGCTGCCACACTTTCTATTGATCCTGCAGCAGCCAAGCAATGCCCTATCATTGATTTTAAAGATTGAATATGTGGAAAATTTTTCCCTTCTCGCCCTAACACTACAGCCCAGTTTTTAATTTCTTCAGGGTCTTTCGAGGTAGCTGTTAAATGACCATTGATAAGGTCAATATCATTTGTATGTATATTAGAGTTTATTATGGCATCTTTTAAGCAACGTTGTACTGCAACGGTATTTGGTGCTGTCATTGTACCTCCATTTCTTTGCCCACCAGAATTTGCCGCACCACCTAAAACCTCAGCATAAATAATTGCACCTCTTTCTTGAGCACTATCTAAAGATTCTAGTACTAATGCTCCAGCTCCACTGCCAGGTACAAATCCAGATGCCGATGCACTCATAGGTCTTGAGCCTTTTTCTGGCTCATTATTATGTTTATAATTCATTACTCGCATAGCATCAAAAGCACCCCAAACATAAGGTCCACCTCCATTACAACTGCCCACAAGCATTCGATTTGCTTTACCAGATTGAATACGCTCAAAACCCATTAATATAGCTTCAGTACCTGTAGCACAAGCCGAAGAATTTGTAGTGACTTGATTCCCTAGACCTAAGATTCCACCTAAATATGCACTAACACCACTAGCCATAGTTTGCGCGACAGTAGTACTACCCAATCGCTTTACTTTTCCAGCATCCAATTTATAAACAGATTCTCTAAATTTATCGACACCAGATGTTCCAGCACCAAAGACCATTCCGCTATCAAAATCTACATCCTCATTAATAGTTAAACCGGCATCTTTCCAAGCATCTATTCCTGCTATGCACCCATAAAGTATATCTGGAGCATTAAAATTACGTAGTTGTAATTCTGAAAAATAGCATCGTTTTAAATCTTCTGAAACTTCCGGAATACCACCTATGCAACAAGAAAAATTAAGGGCTTTAAGGTTTTGATAAAATTGAATTCCCGACCTCCCTTCTTTGATAGCTTTAGTAAAAACCTCTTTACCAACTCCGTTTGGAGCTACAACACCTAACCCTGTAATTACAACTCTGTTCATATTAAAATTTGATCATTCCTGCTATAATCCCTCTACAAACTAATTCTTCTTTTTCATTAAAAAGTTGCACTTTGCATTTTAACTTATTGAACCTGAAATATTCTTTTTCGGAAACCACATAAACTCTTTCATTAGGATATACGGGCAAATAAAAATCAACTGTATTCGATGTTAAAGCAATTTTAGGAAAACCTGATTCAACTATATAATCTCTTAGTAAATATATACCTAAACAAACCACACCTATCTGAGCCATCGTTTCTGTTAAAATCACACCAGGCGTTATTGGATTATTTTTAAAATGACCCTCAAAGAAATAAGCATCTTCTTTAAAAGTATAGTTTCCTTTTACACCTTCTTCTGAAACCTCTTGCAATTTATCTACAAACAAAAAGGGTTCTTGATATGGTAATACTGCTATGATTTCTTCTTTTTTCATATTAGCTTATGTGTTCCCCTCCATCTACAGGAATTATACTTCCATTAATCCAAGATGCCTCATCTTTACATAATAAGTATACAGCGTTTGCAACATCTTCAGGCTGAGTCAATCGCTTAAACGGATTACGCAACAATGAATGTTTTTTTATTTGATCATTTCCTGGAATAGCTCTTAATGAAGAAGTATCAGTTACTCCTGCTTGAATACAATTTGCTCTAATTCCGTAAGCCGCAAACTCTAAAGCGATGTTTCTTGTAATAGCTTCCAGTGCTGTTTTAGCTGCTGAGATCGCCGCATAATTAGGCCAGGCTTTAGAATTGCCCTCACTTGTAAAACTGACAATTCTAGCATCTGGCGCAAATATATTTTGATCGAATAATGTCTTAGTCCAATCGTATAAGCTAATTGCCATTGTTTCTAAGGTCAGGTGAAAATCATCATTTTTTAGATTCGGTTTTGTGCTGGAAATCATAGGCTTTAAATTTCCTTTAGCCACACTATGCACCAACATTCGAATTCTACCTTGATTACCAAGTTTAGTACTTAATTGATCAATAATCTTATCTCTTGTTTCTTGTTTAAATGCATCTTCATTAAAAGACAATAACTCAACACCTTCTTTTTTAATTTTAGAAAATTCATTTTCAATTTGTGATAATTGTGACCTTCGATCACGATGAATTACACAGATGTTCATACCATGCCTTGCCAATTTTTTGGCAGTAGCTAAACCTAGTCCACTTGAGCCTCCTAGAATAATAGTCCAATAATTTTTATCTTGAAATTCTTTTACCATTCTATTAATATTCTTTGTGCTGAGAAGCCTGGCCCAAAACTCAACATTAAGCCTTTATCACCTTTAGGCAAATTCTTATCTAAAAATCGTTCTAAGACATATAAAATTGTAGCACTAGACATGTTTCCGTACAAACGTAACACTTCTTTAGTATCTTCAATACTTTTTCCTAAAGAACCAAAAAGATCATCAACAGTTTGCACAATTTTTTTTCCTCCTGGGTGAAAAATTAGATGATCTACATCCTCAATAGTGCAATTGTTTTGTTCTAAAAATGGATGCACAATCTTAGGAAAATGTTCTGCAATCGTTTCTGGTACTGACTGATCGAGTATCATTTGCAATCCCGAATCTACTAAATCAAACCCCATCATATGCTCCGCATCATAAAAATGATACATTGCTTCATTTATTAGCTCCGGACCTTCATCATCATCGCATGAAGATAAAATCACACTCGCTGCTCCATCACCAAAAATAGCTGCGCTCACAATATTGACCATTGAAAAATCTTCAACCTGAAACGTTGCCATTGGTGATTCAATAGCTACCACTACAGCCCTTTTACTAGGGTTTGCTTTTAAAAAATTTTTAGCATAAATCATACCTGAAATCCCTGCAGCACATCCCATTTCCGTTACTGGCAATCGAATAATATCTTGTTTCATTTTTAACTTATTTATTAAATAAGCATCTAACGAAGGAATCATGATACCAGTACAGCTCACGGTAATAATATAATCTATATCCGTTGCTAATAACTCTGCTTTTTCGAGTGCTTTTTTTAAAGAAGACTCAGCCAATTTTATTGATTCTCTTTTATAAATAGCATTCTTTTCGGCAAAAGAACTGTTTAGAAAAACATCTTCGGCGTCCAACATTGAATAGCGTCTATCAACACCTGCATTTTCAAATATCTTCAGTGCTTTACGCTGAAAGCGCTCTTCCTGACCGGATAACCAAACTTTCACATAGGGTAATATCTCTCCAGTACTTTTGTTGTATTGAGGTAATTGTTTGGCTACGGAAAGTATTTTTACGCTCATATTACTTCTCAATGATCCATTGATAACGAAAAGCCCATTTCCAACGAATACTACTTTTACAATTTATTTTTTTTGCTAAATATTCTAATTCTTTTCTTTTAAACCCTCTTAAAATAGACACCAATCCATCATGTTGAACCATCGAATTATTAATAAAAAAACTCACTATCTTAAAAAGATTGTAAGCAAGTTTATGGCGATGGAGGTCGTTTATAATCACACCTATACTTGCCTTGTTCTTTATTCTTTGCACGAGACTAATAATTTCTTCTTCTTTAAAATGGTGTACAAATAATGTGGCTAAAGCTACATCATATTCTAATTTTTCAAATTCTTTACTGAAAACATCAAACTGTTCATAGCGTATATTTTCATAGCTCTGCGACTGCTCTCTTGCATAATCTATTGTGAATTGATTAGCATCAACCCCTATTAAATTAAACTTACAATTCGTTTTTCTTCCATAATTGGCAATTTCTCGTAACATATCTCCGTTACCGCACCCTAAATCAACAATGATCAATTCTTTGTCTTTCGATTGGGATTTAATAAGCTTTTTGAATCCACTTAAAGTTACGTTATTTCCCCCTAATCGTTTATTGATAAGTGCAATTTTATCAAGAGTATCTCGTAATAAATCACCTTGCATTTTCAGGTCATCCATTAGTTCCACCTGATTACTTCTATAGGTTGTGTCTACAAATAAACTCATACAAAGGCTAAAGGTTTACCATGTGTTCTCGCTATTATTTTGGGTAAAATTGTTGGTGTCAAACTTATACCAGATAATATAATTTTTGAAAAAGAATTCCATCGAAACAGACTAGCCAACACTCTACCTGTTCTCAGTCTTGATTTAAACTCCTTTTCCCATGCCTTTTGATACCTAGTTTCTAACTCTTTTCTCGATGTAATTTTTCTTGAAAAGAAATCAAAAACAAGTTTAGAAAGTAATTGCGAACTTTGAATAGCCATACTCATACCATTACCACAAAGCGGATGAATCATACCGGCACTGTCGCCACACATTAAGATGTGATTTTCAATTAGTTTTTTATTAGAAAAGTTTACCTGGCTAATTGTTAAAGGTTGCTCAAAAACTGAACTTGAATTTTCAAAAAACTCTAGTAAGTATGGATTTTGACATAATACTTCTTTTTGAAATTCGTCTATATTCTTGTACTTCTTAAACGAATTATAATCAGCTATATAACAAACATTTACATGATCATTTTCCACCTTTGAAAGCCCACAATAACCTCCTTTGAAGTTATGTAATGCCACCAGATTTTCATCGAAATTAGCTTTGTAATGAGCTTTTACTGCCAAATAAGGTGAATTTTTGTTAATAAATGCTCTACTTAATTTTTTGTCAATATTTGTCCGTTTTCCATATGCTCCAACTACTATTTTAGCCTTGTGAATCTTTCCACTTTTAGTTGTCACTTCAAAGGCATCATTATAAAACTGTATATCTAAAACAGTATCATTTATAACTAAAGTGCCATTTTCTTTTGACTTTTTCACTAGAGCATTGTCAAAAGTGTATCGGCTAAGACTAAATCCGCCTAAGGTTAAATCACATTCTATGCTTTTTCCCTGTTGGGTACTTAACAAAAGCTTATTGATTCTTTTTGCGTCATAATCATAAGGGTTAAGATCTAAAGTATCTAAAAAAGGCAGCACTTCGTTAGACACATACTCACCACATACCTTATGCTTTGGAAAATTATTTTTCTCTATAAGAAGCACATTTAATCCTTTTTTGGAAAGAGCTATTGCTAAACATAGTCCTGCTAAACCGGCACCAATAATTACGATGTCTCTACTCATATTTTATTTACTGTAAATTGTACTTGGGCTTTTACTTTATCAGATAAAATCCAACTCCTTCCTCCTACACCATAGGTTTTTCTACTTAAAGTAAAATTTGAGGTCACTTCTATATTTTCTCCCTTATTGTTAACCATCAAGGGAATTTGTATTGTTTCGCTGGTTTTTTTAATCTTGAGCTTCCCATGAAGGACATAATTAAATTCCGATTTCTTTTCAATTTTAGTGGATGAGAACTCGATAACTGGATAATTTGCTGTATCAAAATAATCATCTTCAAGTAAGTGCTTGTCCCTTTTCTTAATTCCTGTATCAACAGAATTAACTTGTATTAAAACCTTAATAAAACTATTTTCAAGGTCGTTAGGTTTAAAATTTCCGGTTATTGAGTTTTCAGAAAAAGTGCCTTTAGCATACGTGCCTATATTTTTGATCTTAAAATTTACAGTACCATGCTCTATATTTTTTTGTTGTGCAAACAAAGAGGTAGAAATTAAGATAAAATAAATGAAGAAAGCAGATCGCATGAATTCTAGTTTTTCAGTTTTGACGTTTTGTATTAGTATTCATTTCAGTTACGGATTTATCTTTTTTGATTATTAAAAATTAAGATGGTTACATTTCTTATAAAAGTTCAGCTAATTCTTTACCAATAGTACTGCCAATTGCCACACCCATTCCACCTAAGCGAACACCACAAAAAACATTATTTTGTAGTTGTTTTATAATTGCTTTCTTTTGATTACCAATTCCCATAATACCGCTCCAAGAAGTATCTATTTCAAAATCAACCGAAGGTAATATTGTTGTCTTTAGGAACTTTTCTAATTTATCTTGAACCAACTTAGTTTGTCCAAGTTCAGTTGTTTCTTCTGTCTTAAAGTCAAGGTTTCTACCTCCACCAAATAGAATTCTTTCATCAATATTTCTGAAATAATAATAGCCTTTATCCAAATGGAATGTACCTTTTATATGTAAATTTTTTATCGGTTTGGTAATTAGAACTTGTGCCCTTGCTGGTTGCGCATCTTCATTGATCAATTGTTTTGCAAATCCGTTAGTTGTTATAAAAAGCTTGCTTGTTTTAAACTCAAGTTCATTTGTTTTTATATTAACTCCATTCGCTGTATCTTCAAACGACTTTACAGTTATATTATTTAAAATTTTTACACCTTGTACCTGTACTTTTTTTAGTAAAGCTTCCATCATTTTGCCAGTGTCTAACTGACCTTCAAAAGTATTGTAAGACAACTCATTGAAAATATTTTGGAATTTGAAAATATTTTTTTTGAATGAAAAAACATCCTTTTTAAAAATTGGTTTTAGCAATTGATTTATATCATTTTGTTTTGAATTACACTCTTCAAATAAGTACTGATCAGAAAACAATTCATAACCTCCTAGCTGCTGATAATCAATAATAATATCTCCCAAATTTCTACGTAAAAGCTGTAATCCGTTCCAACGTTTTTGAACCAATTCAAAAGCCTCTTGTTCTGAATGTGATTTAAGATCGTCAATAATTTCAGATAAACTACCAAAACAGGCAAAGCCAGCATTTTTAGTACTAGCTCCTTGAGGTAGCGTGCCCTTCTCTAAGATTAGAATAGTTGCTTTAGGGTGCATCTCTTTTAAATATAAAGCACAATTTAAACCCACTATACCACTGCCAACGATAGTGAAATCAACATTTGAAAACCAAGATTTTTGTTCCCAATAACTCAAATTCATGTTTTAAAGATAACTGATTTTTTAGCCGCAAAAATGTTATTTTAGAGCAAAATTATTTCTAATGAATAAAAATCGATGTACTTGGTGTGGTGAAGATCCATTATATATTGAATATCATGACAAAGAATGGGGTGTTCCTGTATATGACGATGATACCTTATTTGAATTTTTGATTTTAGAGACTTTTCAAGCAGGTTTAAGTTGGATTACCATACTTAGAAAGCGAGAAAACTTCCGAAAAGCATTTGATAATTTTGATTATAAAAAGATTGCTCAATACGGTGAAGAAAAATATGAGGAACTATTACAAGATGCAGGTATTATTAGAAATAAACTAAAAATAAAAGCAACAATAAGTAATGCTCAAATGTTTATGAAAGTTCAAGAAGAATTTGGTTCGTTCTCAAAATACATTTGGGGTTTTACTAATGGAAAACCTATAAAAAACAAATTCAAATCAATGAAAGAAGTTCCTGCTACCACTGAACTATCCGATCAATTATCAAAAGATTTAAAAAAGCGAGGTTTTAAATTTGTTGGGTCAACAGTTATTTATGCACATATACAGGCTACGGGTATGGTGAATGACCATACAACTGATTGCTTTCGATATAATGAAATATAAAAACCCGAATTTTAAATTCGGGTTTTTTAATTATTTTACTGGAATGTAAATTTCTGTTTCCCAATCTGCTGGGTTCGGTTTTGTCATCGGGTCATTCTTATAAACTTCTAAAGCTGGTTGACCGTGAACTTCTTCAAGATTGTTATCAGTTATATATTTAGTCGCTGTTTCCCAAGCTTCTTTAAGGTTAGCATAATCTCCTTTTAAGGTAGTTTTAATTGCCTTAAAAGATTTTAGCATTCCTGTCTGCAGACCACTAGCCGCATCTGTAATCACTCTATCGGCAACCGGAACTGCACAAGAAAAGATAACAGCATTATTTTCTGGGTCATATTTATGATATAAAGTAAATGGTGACCCTGCCATTTTAATATTATTTTTCTGAGCATATGCCCCAACTATAGGCATCATTTCACTCATTTTTATGGGCAATTCATCTATTTTACACGCAGTGGTATTATATAAATAATAACCTCCACCGTGTGTTGTCTCACCATTTACATTTACACTATATTTTTTTAAATCTAACTGAATTACACTATCAAGTTTTGCCAAACCAGATTCATAATCTTTGCCAACATAATCATCCATTTTAGAAGCCATATATCGCATCATAAAAGGCATTTCGCCCTTCATGCCCCAAGTTACTTCTGTTCCACCGCCTTCAGCAGGTTTAAATGCCCAGTAAATATCTGATTCAGATTCCCATGGTTTAGTAAACTTAATTTTTTGATCAATAGATTCATTAGCCTTACTTTCAACTGTTTCTATACTACCAGCGCCTACCTCGTCATTTTCACTTTCCCAAGAATAATTGGCACCATTACCAGATGTAACATCTCCAAATATTAATTTTGTATTAGGGTCTTTCCATAACCAAGGAGACCAACTTTGCCATGTTTTATAATCGTTTACTTTATTAAATACTACCTCTATGGGAGCTTTAATCACTTTAGAACGTTGTACATCATAGTTGCCATCAAGGGTAGCCAAATAAATAGCCGCACCAATAACTACTATTAATACCAATAGCAATAAATATTTTAGAATTTTCATTTTAGAGAATTTAGAGTTATAGTAATTATCACAAATATAAAGAATTAAGTCAATTTTTAATTAAATTTGGCACTCATTAAATTAAAATTTAACAAATGAAAATTAAATATTTTTTTTATAGCGTTCTTATTTTGAGCGTTTTATGGTCTTGTAAAGATAAAGAGCCCGTTGAAACTGAAGCAAAAGAAGAAAAAAAATTCGAGTATGCGGTTGATCAGTTTGCTGATTTAAAAATACTACGTTATCAAATTCCTGGGTTCGATGAGTTAACTTTAAAAGAGCAAAAATTAGTTTATTATCTAACGCAAGCAGGTTTAGAGGGACGTGATATAATGTGGGATCAAAACTATCGTCACAACTTAAAAATTAGAAAAGCTTTAGAAAATATCTATACCAATTATAAAGGTGATAAAACAACTGATGACTGGACATCTTTTGACACTTACCTGAAACGTGTGTGGTTTTCAAACGGAATTCATCACCATTATTCAAATGATAAAATAAAGCCAGAGTTTTCAAAAGAATATTTAGAACAATTATTAAAAGACACTAATACCACTTTAACAGGAGAAGCATTAGATGTTATCTTTAATGATAAGGATATTAAAAAAGTGAATCAAGCTAAAGGTGTTGATAATGTATTACTTTCCGCAGTAAATTTCTATGGACCAAATGTAACTAATGCCGATGTTGAGTCTTTTTATAAAAATAAAAAATCGCCAAATCCTAACAGACCATTATCTTATGGGCTAAACTCTCAACTAGTAAAAGAAGATGGTGTTTTAAAAGAACGTATATATAAATCTGGCGGTTTATATGGTGCGGCTATTGACAAAATTATTTACTGGTTAGAAAAAGCTCAAGGTGTTGCAGAAAATAAAGCACAAGGAGATGCTATTGGTTTATTAATCAAATATTATAAAACTGGTGATTTACAAACTTGGGATGATTACAATGTAGCTTGGACAGCTGCAACTGATGGTAATATAGATTACATTAATAGTTTTATAGAAGTATATAATGATCCTCTAGGCTATAGAGGTTCATATGAAAACATCGTCCAGGTAAAAGATTTTGATATGTCTAAAAAAATGGCTGTTTTATCTGAAAATGCACAATGGTTTGAAGATAACTCTCCATTAATGGATGAACATAAAAAAGATAGTGTGGTTGGCGTTACTTATAAAGTTGTAACTGTTGCTGGCGAAGCTGGAGATGCATCGCCAAGCACACCTATTGGCGTTAACTTACCAAATGCAAATTGGATTCGTGCCGCTGTTGGTAGTAAATCAGTTTCGTTAGGAAACATTATTAATGCATATAATAATGCCGGTAGTTCTGGTCGTTTAGAAGAATTTGTAAATGACGCCGAAGAGTTAGAATTAGAAAAGAAATATGGACAGCAAGCTGACAAATTACATACCGCTTTACACGAAGTAATTGGTCATGCTTCAGGACAATTAAATCCTGGAGTAGGTGAAACTAAAGAGACATTAAAAAACTATGCTTCAACTCTTGAAGAAGGGCGTGCCGATTTAGTTGGACTCTATTATTTATATGACCCTAAATTACAAGAATTAGGATTAGTAGATGATTGGAAGAAAATTGGGATGGCAGCGTATGATGGTTACATTCGAAATGGATTAATGACACAACTAATTCGTTTAAAATTAGGTGATGATGTTGAGGAGTCACATATGCGTAATAGACAATGGGTCTCTGCTTGGGCATTTGAAAAAGGATTAGCAAACGGAGTAATTGAAAAAGTAACACGAGACGGCAAAACCTATTTCAACATTAAAGATTATGATAAATTACATGACCTTTTCGGGCAGTTATTGCGTGAAACACAGCGCATAAAATCTGAAGGAGATTTTGCTGCGGTAGAAGCTTTAGTAGAAGGTTATGGTGTAAAAGTTGACCAAGATCTTCATAAAGAGGTATTAGAACGCAATAGCAAATTTAAGTCAGCTCCATATAGCGGATTTGTAAACCCAGTTTTAACGCCAGAAACAAATGATGACGGAGAAATTACAGCTATTAAGGTTATACAACCAAATTCATTTGAGGAACAAATGTTAGATTATGCTAAGAAGTATAGTAATTTACCTTCAGAAAATTAACCAGTAAAATAAAAAGCCGTTTCAAAAAATGAAACGGCTTTTATTTTAACATTCGTTTATTACTTACTTCTCTTAAATATATATCTAGTAATAAAAATACCTTGATTATCTCCTTTACCCCCAACACTTTCTACACCACTAGTTACAAAAGCTAACTCCCAACCTTCAGCGATCATAGTATTTATTTTTGAAGAAACAATTGCATCATTAGTTGCTATATTCTGAAATCTAATTCCACCAAGATTAAAAAAATTCAAAAGTTTAGTTTCATCGAACCCTTTTACCCTCATTTCTTTTCGATCAGATTTATTCCTCGTATTATCATCTTCGGTTTGAGTTGAAGTATATGCTTTATAATCTCTTGCATCATTAGAAGAGATGATTCTAGATCTACCTAAGCCACTAGGCACAATAGATTCTACACTAGTCACTATTTTATATTCTACAGACTGAGCGTTAACAGTGAATTCTGTGGCAATTAATAAAATTGCTACTAAAAAGATTTTTTTCATTGATTGGTTTTTAATAGTTATTAAATTTAGACACTAATATAATGTCAAAAAAGCGAAATAGTGTTATTATTGTTCAAATTTAATTGAATGACAGGCGTCGTTACAAAATCTACAGGTAGCTGGTACATTGTTAAAACCGAAGATCATCAGTTGATTGATTGTCGAATACGAGGAAAATTTAGATTAAAAGGAATTAAAAGTACCAATCCTGTTACCGTTGGTGATATAGTGGACCTAGAGTTAGAAGAATCCAAAAAAGGAATTATCACCAATATTCACGATCGCAAGAATTATATCATCCGTAAATCGGTAAACTTATCAAAACAAACACATATAATTGCTGCTAATATTGATCAGGTATTTCTATTAGTTACACTTAAAGAGCCTCAAACATTTACTAGTTTCATTGATCGTTTTTTAGCTACTGCAGAAGCTTATTCTATTCCAGTAATAGTACTTTTTAATAAAATTGACATTTACAATAAAGAAGAATTAAAAGATAAGAGTGCTCTAGAATCTATTTACAATAATATTGGTTATCAATCTATTAATGTATCTGCACAAGAAAACATTAATATCGAAAAATTGATAGAATTAATGAAAGGAAAGGTGAATATGTTTTCAGGACATTCCGGTATTGGAAAATCTACTCTAATTAATAAAATTGCACCAAGCTTAAATTTAAAAACAGCAGAAATTTCAACACAACATAAACAAGGGCAGCATACAACTACTTTTGCTGAAATGTTTGACTTACCTTTTGGTGGAAGTATTATAGATACACCAGGAATTAAGGGTTTTGGAGTAGTCGATTTTCAAGAAGAAGAAATTGGTGATTTTTTTCCAGAAATCTTCGCTCTAAAACAAGAATGTAAATTCAACAATTGCTTACATACCAATGAACCAAAATGCGCAGTAAAAAAAGCTGTAGAAAATAATGATATTGCTTTTTCAAGATACAGAAGCTATTTGCAATTACTTGCTGGTGAAGATGAAAACTATAGAGTTGATAATTATATTTAGTGTATGCGCGTAGTAGTTCAAAGAGTTTTAAAAGCATCAGTAACAGTAGATAATAAAGTTATTAGCTCTATTGACAAGGGATTGTTGATTCTACTGGGCATCACAAAAAATGACACTCAAAAAGACATTGATTGGTTATGCAAAAAAATAGCCAATCTTCGAATTTTTAATGATGAAAATGGCGTAATGAACAAATCTATTTTAGACATCAAGGGTAATGTCATTGTGGTCAGTCAATTTACGCTATACGCATCAACAAAAAAAGGAAATCGCCCATCTTATATTAACGCAGCGACGCCTGAATTAGCCATTCCGCTTTATGAGGAGTTTATACAACAAATGGAGAATGAGCTCGTTAAAAAAGTCGGCACAGGTGTCTTTGGCGCAGATATGAAAGTTGAATTAATAAATGACGGACCTGTAACCATAATTATTGACTCTTGCTTAAAAGAATAATTTTTTTATATTAGTAAAATCGCTAAACAAAATTGCATGAAAACAAAAATTAGTATTCTCCTATTTGTTTTTTTTTCAATTCATACAACTTTTTCTCAAAATTTAGATCTAAGCATTTTAACCATACCTGATAGTTTAACTAAAAATGCAAATTCTATAGTTCGTTTTTTTGATACTAATATTGAATTAATATCGCACAAAAAAATGATCATTAAGCGTAAAAAAGCAATAACAGTTTTAAATAAATTAGGCGATCATGAGTCGAAGATTATGGTGTATTATGATAAAAACACCAATATTAAATCTTTAAAAGCAGTGGCATATGATGCTATGGGAAAAGAAATAAAAAAAGTGACTAAAAATAAGTTTGAAGATTATGCAGCTGCAGATGGTATTTCACTTTTTAATGATAATAGATTAAAATATTATAGATATATACCCATATCTTATCCATATACCATATTTTATGAACAAGAAATAGAAACTTCAAACACCGCATTTATACCAAGATGGATGCCTATAGATTCTTATTTACAAAGTGTAGAAAAAGCTTCTTTTAGTATTTCTTATCCTATAAGTTTGAGCATTCAAAAAAGTGAACGCAATTTCAAGAACTTTAAAATAATTAGTGATATACAAGAAAATAAGTTAGAATATAGTATTAAAGATTGTATAGCCACAAAACCAGAAGACTATAGCCCTACATTTATTGAATTATTTCCATCAGTAAAATTAGCCTCTAACAAGTTTCATCTCGAAGGTTATGATGGAGTTGCGAATTCATGGAGTGAATTTGGAGCGTGGATGTATAATAACTTGATAAAGAATAGAGAATCTATTTCTGAAGAGACAAAAGTAAAGGCTCAAACTTTAGTTAAAGGTGTTGATGACCCTATTGAAAAAGCACGACTAATTTATGATTTTGTTCAAAAAAAGACACGTTATATAAGTGTGCAAGTTGGTATTGGGGGATGGATGCCTATGCTAGCAGAAGAAGTTGATAGATTAAGTTATGGAGATTGCAAAGCTTTAACAAATTATACTAAATCTTTATTAGATGCAGTAGGGGTAGAATCATATTACACAGCTGTTTATGCTGGAAGTGATAAAAGAAGTATGGAAGATGATGTAGTTTCTGTACAAGGGAATCATGCTTTTCTATATGTTCCTTCACCTGAAAAGGACTATTGGTTAGAATGTACAAGTCAAACAACGCCATTTGGATATCAAGGCACATTTACGGATGATAGAAATGTATTAGTTCTTTCTGCTGATGGTGGCAAAATCAAAAAAACGACGGCTTTGCCTGTAGAAAATAATTATCAAAAGACCGATGCTAAATATGCAATTGACTCATTAGGAAATTTATCTGGTAGAGTAACTATTACTAGTAAAGGCACCCAATATAAAAATCATTATGTACTAGAAAAGAAATCGAAAAAAGATATTGATAATTACTACAAAAGTGATTACTGGCCTTATCTGAATGATTTATTTTTAGACGATGTAAAATTTAAAAACGATAGAAAAAATATTTCCTTTAAAGAATCTCTTACACTATCTTCCAAGAATTACGCTTCTACCAGTGGGAGCAATATGTTGATTGCATTAAACGCATTTAATAAATATATATCTATTCCAAAAAGATATAGAAACAGAAAATTTCCTGTGCATATCTCACGTGGGTTATTAGATGAAGATGAGTTTTTAATTGACCTACCTGATAAGTTTGTAATAGATGCCATACCAAATCATGAAAAGTTAGATACAAAATTTGGGAGTTATGAAATTTCTATCGAAAAAATAGCTGAAAATCAAATTAAGTACAAAAGAAAACTACTAATTAAAAAAGGATTATATCCTAAAGACGATTATAAAGCTTATAGAAAATTTAGAAAATCGATTGCCAAACTAGATAACGCCAAAATTATATTAACCAAAAATTGATCAATGAAAAAAAGTTTAATTACACTAGTACTACTATTATTCATCATACAAATAAATAATGCACAAAAAATAAAGTTCGGTAAAGTAACCAAAGAAGAGCTAGAAGAAAAATTCTACCCTTTAGATTCTTCTGCTAATGCAGCAGTACTTTATAAAAAAAGAAGGACCTATTATGAATACTATGGAAATGAAGGATGGAAATTAATCACCAAAGTACATGAGCGAAGAAAAATTTATAATAAAGAAGGAAATGATTGGGCAACAAAAAAAATAAGGCTTTACACTAAGGGTGGTAAAGATGAAAAAGTGTCTATAAAGGCCTATACTTTTAACATAAGTGATGAAAAAATAGAGAAAGTAAAACTTAAAAGTAGTGAAATCTTTAATGAAGAAGTTAATAAGTATTGGAAACAGAAGAAATTCACAATGCCTAACTTAAAAATAGGTAGTATAGTTGAATGGGAGTATACTATCACTTCACCATATTATTCAAATATTGATGATATGGTATTTCAATACAAAATACCTGTAAAATATATTGACACACAAATTAGAATACCTGAATATTTTAAGTTTAAGTATACACCGAATCTATTTTACCCTGTTACAATTGATAAAGCCCAAAAAAGTAGAGCATTGAATTTTACTTATAGAGAAAAGAATGACAGAAGAGTTGGTGGCAGTCCAGTAACATCTTCACATAATGCTAAAGTCGAACTACAAGAAACAACATATTCTGCTTTAGAGAAAAATATTCCTGCTCTTAAGGAAGAACCTTTTGTGAACAATATTGATAATTACAGATGCAAAACATCATTTGAATTTACTGCTTATACACCAAAATATGGTTCACATGAATATTTTAATAATACTTGGAGCGACGTTACAAAAACTATTTATAAAAGTTCTAATTTCGGTGTTCAGTTAGAAAAAAAATCACATTTTAAAGAAGACTTAAATACTCTGATTAATATTTCTGCCCCAACTGAAGAAAAAATTCTTAAAGTTTTGCAACTAGTAAAAGAAAAAATAAAATGGGATGGCTATTATGGAAAATATGCAACAAAAGGAGTTAAAAAGGCATACAAAGAAGGCACTGGTAATGTCGCAGAAATAAATCTAACTTTAGTAGCAATGCTTCGAGAGGTAGGCATATCATCTAATCCAATTCTCTTAAGTACAAGAAGTCATGGTATTCCATTGTTTCCAACCTCCGAAGGATTTAATTATGTAATCGCTGGCGTAGAAATTCAAAACGGTGTAATTCTTTTGGATGCTACCGAACCGTATAGTTTTCCAAATGTATTGCCTCTAAGAGATCTGAACTGGCAAGGAAGAATAGTTCGTAATGATGGTAGTTCAGCTTCTATAAATTTATTCCCTAAAAAACATGCTAAAGAAATTACTTTTTTAAACGCCAAAATTGATCAAGATGGTATCATTTCAGGTATAAAACGTACTTCATTCACTAATTTGAACGCCTTAAATTATAGAAAAAACAAGGCTAACATTTCTGAAGATGACATGATTAGAAAATTAGAAGATAGTAATAACGCTATAGAAATTGAAGAGTTGAAAATCACAAATAAAAAAAATATTTACAAACCCATAACAGAGCTTTTTAAGTTCGAAAGTGAGGACCAAGTTGAGGTAGTAGGTAATAAAATGTACTTTTCTACACTATTATTTATGATTAACAACAATAATCCTTTTAAATTAGAGGAACGCAATTACCCTGTAGATTTCGGTTCTCCATGGCAAGATAAAACTACAATAAGCATTGAAATACCTGAAGGTTATTCTGTTGAATCATTACCTGAAAAATTACTAATAGGTCTTCCCGAAAACATGGGTTCTTTTAAATTTATTATATCACAAAAACAAAATAAAATTCAAATTCTATGTTCAACTAAAATAAATATGTCCATAATTGGACCGCAGTATTATCCTTCATTAAAAGATTTTTATAGTCAAAAGATTAAAAAAGAGACAGAAAAAATCGTACTAGTTAAGAGTATATAATTTTAAAAAAAGTCGATGAAAATTTCATCGGCTTTTATTCTTTTTTTAGTATTTCTATATCTGCTTTTATACGTTCTATTTCTTCTTTATCAGTACCGTCGTAAAAACCCCTTATTTGTCTTTTTTTATCCACTAAAATAAATTGCTCTGTATGAATAAAATCTTGATCTCCACCATCACCATCTTCTAATGTAGCAAAGTACGATTTTCGAGCTAAATCATAAATATGTTTCTTGTCACCAGTTGTAATATGCCATTTAGAATCAATAATCCCTTTATTACTAGCATACATCTTTAAAATTGGCACACTATCCATAATTGGAGTAACAGAATGCGATAAAAGCTTTATATCATCGTCATTTTTATAAATTTTCTGTAACTCTAACATATTATTGGTCATTATCGGACAAATTGTGGCACAACGTGTAAAAAAGAAATCTGCTATATAGATTTTATCTTTATAAGTATCATTGGTAATTGTGTAACCATTTTGATCTATCAAACTAAAATCAGCAATCTCATGATTATTCTTAATATGCTGAATTGAATAATCAACCAGTCTTGGGTTTACATCAGACGGACTATAAACTGGTAAAGTTTCTTTTGGAGTCAATAAAAAATAGCCGACAATTACTGAAATAAGAAATATTGATAATACAATGGCTATTGATTTAAACGACTTATTAAAAAAACTAAAACTCATTAAATTTTTGTATGTTTGTTATACTATTACCCCCTTTGCTATGAATTACATATCACAAATTTAAGTTATATGAATAAAATACTACGTTTATTTTTATTCATATTTCCTCTAGTCGTCGCTTCTCAAGAAAACGAAACATTTAGTATGCAAAACATGTATATAAGTGAATTCATCAATTCTTTTGAAGAAAATTCTTTTGTTGGTATAGATACAGATAACCTAGATTGGCGTAAAGAAACTGTAAAAAAAATAACCTCTAAGAGCAATATTCAAGAAGCTAGTTTTCTTAAAACTGCTATGGTTTTACATATGCTTAAGTATAAATTAGGTGATGCTGTTTTTTACAAAGCGATAGAAGGCTATAAAAACGATATTGAGGAACAAAACATAAGTGTCGATCTTTTAGATCTACAATATTACCTTGAAGATGAAAGTGATACAGAATTAACTTATTTTTTTAACGATTGGTTTAAAAGCAAAGGGCATCCATCTTATCAAATCAGTTGGTTTCAAAATGAAAACACTAATGAAGTTAGTTTTACTGTAAAGCAATTACAGTCTGATACTTCTGTTTCTTTTTTTGAACTACCTGTACCAATCAAGTTAATTGGTACAAAAGGGCAATCTCAATTAGTACGCCTTGAACTTAGCGAGAATGGTCAAAGTTTCAATGCCTCTTTACCATTTAAAATTGAAACAATAGAGATTGATCCAGAATCTCAATTAATATCAAATAATAACATAGTAAAAGCTGGTATTGATCAAGAAGTTTTAAATAAAGAAATTTCTTTATATCCAAATCCGGCAATAGATCTTATAAAGATTCAAAATTCTAGTGAAGCAATTGTAGAGAAAGTATCTATCTATAATATGCTAGGTAAATTAGTCTTAGAAGAATCAAATCCTCTCGTTTCAATAAACTTAAAACCATTATCAGAGGGTATGCATTTAGTTAAGATTGAAACTTCTCAAGGTACTCTACATAAAACCATACTTAAAAAGTAACTTTAGCTTAAGTTTAACGCGATTTCATTTATAGCCAAGCCCTTCAATTGGCTATAAAATGCTACATTTGTGCGTTTTTAAATTTATTTGATTTTAATGGAAGTATTTATAAAAGTTTCACAATTTATTTTAAGCTTATCTATTTTAATTGTGTTACATGAGCTAGGACATTTTATTCCTGCAAAGTTATTTAAAACCAAAGTTGAAAAATTCTATTTGTTTTTTGATTATAAATTTTCATTATTTAAAAAGAAAATAGGTGAAACCGTTTATGGTATTGGTTGGATTCCTCTAGGAGGTTATGTAAAGATTGCTGGTATGATCGATGAAAGTATGGATACTGAGCAAATGAAACAAGAACCAAAACCTTGGGAGTTTAGATCAAAACCAGCTTGGCAACGATTAATTATAATGCTCGGTGGTGTAACAGTTAATTTCGTTCTTGGATTTCTAATATATACCATGATACTTAATGTTTGGGGCGAAGATTATGTTTCAGTTGATAATGTAAAAAATGGATTTTCTGTTCCTGAAAGCTTTGAAAGTTTAGGTTTTAAAGATGGTGATCAAATTCTAAAAGTAAATGGTGAGACACCTTTTGATGTTACAGATGTAAATAAGAGTTTATTTCTACGTAATGTGGAAAATATTGAAGTGAAACATTTGGATGGACAAATTGAATCAATAAATCTTCCTGAAGATATAGGGCTGCAAATGTGGACAAATGGTAATATGGAGCCTTTTACTCCTAGATTTTCTCCAGTAATTGATAGCTTAATTCCAAGTATGCCCGCGGCTAAAGCAGGTTTAAAAAAAGGTGATAAAGTTATCAATGTCAATGGTAAGACAATCCAATTTTGGGATGAATTCACATCGACAGTTAGAAAGAATGATAAGAATACTCAAATGAGTATTATAGTAGATAGAAATGGTACTTTAGATAGTTTACAAGTAAGCTCAGAAGATGGTAAAATTGGTGTATTCCCAAAAAATACTATTTCAGAACAAGTTAAGATTGACCATAAAGATTATAACTTTCTAGAGAGTATACCAAAGGGCACATCTTTAGCATATTGGACATTGAGAGATTACATTGGTCAGTTTAAATATGTATTTACGAAGAAAGGAGCAAGCAGTCTTGGTGGATTTGGAACCATTTTAAGTATTTTCCCTAGAACTTGGGATTGGCAACGCTTTTGGAGTTTAACTGCATTTTTATCAATTATGTTAGCCTTTATGAACCTATTACCAATACCAGCGTTAGATGGCGGTCATGTGGTATTTACTTTGTATGAAATGATCTCGGGTAGAAAACCTAGTGACAAGTTTTTAGAATATGCTCAAGTGACAGGTTTTATTCTTCTAATTGCACTGCTTCTATATGCAAACGGAAACGATGTATATAAATGGATTACAGGTCAATTCTAAAATCACTACTCTACCTTACATAAATATATAGCTTAAAAGCAAAAAACTCGAAGCAAATGCTTCGAGTTTTTTTATCAATTAAAAATTATTCTATATCAATCTGCTAGAATAATTATTTTGTTTTCATTTAACTCTATTGTCCCAGAATTGATTGGCATCACTAACACCTTATCATCATCAATATGAGCTTTTAAATGCCCGCTTAACTCATCTAATTCTAAATGTTCTTGAGTATGTACATGTACTTTTACATCTCCTTTAGATAATAAAGAAACAATAGGAGCATGATTGTCTAACATTTGAAACTCACCATTAATACCAGGTACAGTTACAGAATCTACGTTAGAACTAAATACAACAGCTTCTGGGGTTACAATTTCTAAAAACATAATTTCTTTTTAAATTGTTTAAGCCTCAGCTTCAGCTAACATTTTCTCACCTGCATCAATTGCATCTTGAATAGATCCTCTTAGGTTAAATGCTGCTTCTGGATACTTATCTAATTCACCATCCATAATCATATTAAAGCCTTTAATAGTATCTTTAATATCAACTAATACACCTGGTATTCCTGTAAACTGTTCAGCTACGTGGAAAGGTTGTGATAAGAAACGTTGCGCTCTACGAGCTCTATGTACAACTAATTTATCCTCTTCAGATAACTCTTCCATACCTAAGATGGCAATAATATCTTGTAATTCTTTATAACGCTGTAACAACTCTTTTACACGCTGTGCAGTATTATAGTGCTCATCACCTAAGATATCGGCCGTTAAAATTCTAGATGTAGAATCTAATGGGTCAACCGCAGGGTAAATACCTAGCTCAGCAATCTTACGAGATAATACAGTAGTAGCGTCTAAGTGAGCAAACGTTGTTGCTGGTGCAGGATCTGTTAAATCATCCGCAGGTACATAAACTGCTTGTACAGATGTAATAGAACCTGTTTTAGTAGAAGTAATACGTTCTTGCATAGCACCCATTTCTGTTGCTAGTGTTGGCTGATAACCTACAGCAGAAGGCATACGACCTAAAAGTGCAGATACCTCAGAACCAGCTTGTGTAAATCTAAAGATATTGTCTACGAAAAATAATACATCTTTACCTTGACCATCACCTGCTCCATCACGGAAATACTCAGCAATTGTTAAACCAGACAATGCCACACGAGCACGTGCTCCGGGAGGTTCGTTCATTTGACCGAATACGAAAGTTGCTTTAGAATCTTTCATTCCAGCTTTATCAACTTTTTGAAGATCCCATCCGCCTTCTTCCATAGAATGCATAAAGTCATCACCGTATTTGATAATCCCAGATTCTAGCATTTCACGAAGTAAATCATTTCCTTCACGAGTTCTCTCTCCTACTCCTGCAAACACAGATAAACCACCATGACCTTTAGCGATATTGTTAATCAACTCTTGAATTAATACAGTTTTACCTACACCAGCACCACCAAATAATCCAATTTTACCACCTTTTGCATAAGGCTCAATTAAATCGATTACTTTAATACCTGTAAATAAAACTTCAGTAGAAGTTGATAATTCTTCAAACTTAGGCGCTTCTCTGTGAATTGGCAAACCATCTTTTTCAGTTTTTGGTAAATTACCTAAACCGTCGATAGCATCACCGGTTACATTAAATAAACGACCGTAAATATCGTCACCTACCGGCATTTGAATAGGATTACCCGTAGCAACCACTTCATGACCTCTACTTAAACCATCAGTAGAATCCATTGCAATACAACGAACAGTATCTTCACCTGTATGTTGTTCTACTTCTAATACCAACAATGATCCATCTTTTTTAGTTATTTCGAGCGAATCATAAATTTTTGGAAGGTCAGCTCCTGATTCGAATTCTACATCGATAACAGGACCAATAATTTGGGCAATCTTACCTGTAACTTTTGACATTACTTATCTATTTAATATTATGCTTTTTACTTAATAGAAAACCCTATCGGTTTTCGCGCTGCAAAGATAAATTTTTAATTTAAAATAGAAATCGTTTTTTAGTCTTTTTTTAGAATAAAAAAGCGCTTCTAAATTAGAAGCGCTTTACATATATATTTTTTTGAAATTTATTGCAAAGAAGGTGAATAGTTAGTAGGATAATCAACTGCTTTAGCTGTGGTATTTGATTCTATAAAATTAGAACCAAACGTCGCATCTATAACATCTAAAAATTTATTAGCCATTAGAGCATATCCTTTCGCTGTTAAATGAATACCATCTAAACTAACTAAACCACCAGTAACCAAATCAGTTGTTAACGTAAAGTCATCAAATGCTACACCGGTTGTAGATGCTTCAGTTAAAATACTATTCAAATCTAGCATGGCAACATTAGGATTTGAACCTGCAACAGCTGCAATAGTTAAGTTATATGCATCTGTAGCATCTCTAATTTCATCTTGCTCGCTAGGCAATAAAACCCATTTATCTGCAAGAGGTAATGTAACTCCTTCTACAGCAAATTGGCCAGCTATTGCTTGAGGCAAGCCTTGCCCCATTAAAGCCGCCACAACATCTGTATTAACAGTACCAATCACAGAAGCAAGAGGTAAAAGAAGTAGATCATCTGCCGTTGCCTGTCTAGTTTGTCCATAAGTTGCTCCAAATAAAGCAGCAACTGCACCAATAGTCCCTGGATCGGTGGGCAGCCCAAATTGCGCCAATAAACCAGCAAATTGAGGGCTAACACTTAATACGCCGGCAATTTGAGCAGCGATATTCGGCAAATTCTCATCATGAATAACTACAGCACTTGCCGCTGATTCAGAAAAAATAATTGTTCTTTCTGTAGCGTCATTAATTGCACCTTGTGATTGTAAAAATGCATAAACTCCGTTCAAGGCACCATATACTGTATTCAGTGTAGGAATTAATGGTCCATAAGCTGGATTAGAGGGTAACAGCGGGTCGTGATTAACTGTTGTAAAGTGTGGTAAATCTGTAATATAAGGTACGTTGGTAACCACTCCTTTTGCAGCACCGCCAGTTAATGCACCAACTAAAGTGGCAAACGTAGCATCGAAACCAACACCTGCAGGTCCTGCAGAAGGTGTGATAGGGTCTGTACCATCACCACCTGTAGTCGCATAACCTAAAACATCATTACCTCCAATTTCAGATAAGGTAAAAAATGTAGGATTTTGAGCCAATGCATCAGTTAACATTGATGCAGTAGGGCTAGATGCCATTCTTACAAAATAAGGGTTAGCACTAACGCCTAAATTGGCAGGGTTACCATACCCGTTAAATAATAAATGAAAACTTTTTGCACCAGGCACACCCATATTATTATAGGGTCCAGGCGTACCGGCCAGCACTTCTGTTGTTGGTGTAGCTGGTAGCCTAACTGGTCCAGCACCATCAAAAAATAATCTTGGTAAGGCCGCATCAGTTGTAGTTCCATTAATCAATAAACCACCAATATTATCATTGGTTAAAGGCTGACTTAAAGAAGTTCCTGCTAGCCCAGCAATAATATTAGGAAATGAATTTTGCTGTCCAGCAACAAATAAAGCTCCGTCTGTAAAACCTGCAGTAAATGAAGCTCCTATGGCAACATAATTAGAAAAATCAGCGCTTCCTGTAGTTAAGGCAGGGTAAACAGCTTCTGGCGGTAAATTCGGTTCTATAGTATCGTCTATTTCACAAGCAACAAAACTTAGAGAAAATACGGCTATAAGTAAATATTTATATTTTTTATACATTTTCATTTTATTTTAATTATTAACTACCCAAGAAACAAAAAACTGAGATCCAACAGCACCTGTTCCAACAGCACTACGGTATTCATCACCACCTAGATTTGAACCACCTATTTTAAAAGTTGATTTTAATTTAGGTACTCTTAAATTTACCTGAGCATCAATAACTGTTCTTTCAGAAACTAATGCATTAGCAATACCTGCCTGCCATAAATATTCCTCTTGCCATCTGGCATTAATATTAAAACCAAAATTCTCAAATAAGTTATTATGTCCTAATGACAACTTAGCCTTATGTTCAGGAGTATTAAAACCAACTAAGAAATCAGGGTCCTCTGCTTGATCGAAATCTAGTTTAGAATAGGTATAGCTAGCACCAATATCAAAACCTGCAATCTTTGTATTTAACCCAATATTCGCCCCATAAGAAGTAACATCTGCTGACGTATTGGTGTAGGTTTGAAAGGCTGTTACGTCACCCGCAACAAGGTCTTGGACTCCTGTTAGATCCGTCACGCTTCCATTGTTAGGTGTAATAACAACTTCCTGACTTATAAAACCTTCGTAATTATTATAATAAAAATTCACATCCATATCAACTTTCGCTATTCGTCCTCTATATCCCACATCATAAGCTGATACTTTTTCAGGAGCCACTAAATCAGCTGGTGCTTGAATTAAGTCAGCTGGATTTTGACTAACCCTAAATGCATCTACAGAAGTTCTTGTATAAGAATTGAAATAAGCATCTCTACCTGTCAACGTAGTACCAGGCAATATTCTATCCAAATTATCAGGTGAACCACCTACTAAAATAGCTCTACCTATATTAAAGCCAATAAATAAGGCTTGTGTATCTGGGTTTCTAAAACCTGTTTGATAAGATGCTCTAAAATTATGATTTCTATTTTCGCCTGCAGAATACACTAAAGATGCTCTTGGCGAAATATTACTATCAAAAAATTCATTTTTATCATAACGAATCGATCCTGTAAGTTTTAATCGTTCATCAGCAAATTTCTTACTTGCCTGAACGTAGGCACCTACCTCACTATACTCTATAGGCCCATCGTAATCTGTAAAAATAGTTCCAAATGAATTTAATGCATACCGTCTATAAGACCCGCCTACTTGAAGATCCATAGCATCATTCAGCATCTTCGAAAAATTATAATTCCCTTCAGCATGATATGACTTTGTATTATCTAAAAATTTAGAACCAGTAGCCACATCTGGGTCAGATGTTACTTGATTAAATAAAGCTCTAAATTCTGGTGTTCCAGGTTCAGGTCTATAAGCTGCATCAGCTGCAGTTCTTGCATTAGCGTGAGCTTGTGCATCAGATCCTCCACCTAAAACGGTTTGTAGATAACCTCCTGCATAGGTACCAAACCATTCTAAAGCATTTACTCTGTTCATATTAATCCCTGTAAAACGCATATCGTAAGAATCACCCGCATCTTCAGAGGTAGTATACCCTCTTACAAAGAAATTATCACCTTTTACTTCAAGTTTATGTTGTTGAATAAAGAAATTCTTTAATTGATATCTGTTAGATCCTTGATAAATACTTCCTCCAAATCCTAACCGTGAATTCCAGATTACTTCTATATCATTTTCAAAGGGTCTGTAATTTAGTGAAAAATCGGCCTTCATACTTTCAGCGTTATAATCTGTCAAATCTTGCTCTAAATAACCTGTGCGACCAACATTTACTGCAGGTAATAAAGCAGCAGCACCCGCAGGAAAACCAGTTCCTGGTGTGTTTTCTAAGATCACACCGACATCTCTTAAAGTAAGTCCAAGAGCCCCAGTCGAAATTTCATCACCATAAATATTTAAACCATCATGTGCATGTCTTGAAGGGTCAGCAGGAATAATAAAATCTGGATCGCCTACCTGTGCACCAACATCACTATATTGATTCGTATCATTTGCAACCCAATCAGTTCCTTTCATATATGAAAAAGAAGCTTTTGCTGCAAACTTTTCGCTGAATGCATGTGCTGCACGAATACCAAAATCAGTAAAATTGTTATCTCCAGCAGCATCTTGTACAGTTAACCCCGTTTTAACATAGGCACTTATACCTTGATGCTCAAAAGGGTTTTTACTTGTCATAAATAAAATACCATTAAAAGCATTTGCCCCATATAATGCAGAAGATGCTCCTGGAAGTAGTTCAACACTCTGCACATCTAGTTCATTTATACCAATTAAGTTACCCAATACAAAGTTCAATGCTGGTGATGAATTATCCATCCCATCAACTAACTGAACAAAACGAGTATTGGCAAATGTTGCAAATCCTCTTGTATTAACTGAGTTAAACGTTAAACTACTCGTGTTTACATCAACTCCTTTCAAATTTTCTAACCCTTGATAAAAATTTGCTGTAGAAGTATTTTTTATTGCTCTGGCGTCCATTCTCTCAATCGTAACGGGAGACTCGCGAACACTTTCTGGAGTTCTCGAAGCCGAAACAACAACCTCATCTAGCTGAGTACCCTCTACTAAAGCTATTGTGAGTTTTTGATTATTCTCGGTTACTTCTACTGTTTGACTCTCATACCCTACAGACGTAAAAACCACTTTAAAAGGTAATGGTTCAGTAACATTCAAGGTGAAATTACCATCAAAATCAGTACTCGTACCAATAAATTTACCTTCAAGTCTAATATTCACACCAGGTATTGGATCATTATTAGCTGCATCAGTAACCGTTCCTGTAACTACGGTTTGCGCAACAGCAGTAACACTAATTAATAGCACAGCTACAAGAGTAAAAAGTTTATTCATAATGTATAATTATATGGTTAACAATGTCGCAAAGTACAATTTTTTTTACATTTTACAATGCATGCATAATAAATTAGAGGATTAATAAATCAGAATACTAGTAATCTTTTAACTGCCGATTCTTTCCCTTTTTTAATTTCAATAAAATACAAACCTTTAGACAATACGCTAATGTCCAACTCTTCATTGAATACAATGCTTTCAAGGCCATATCTTTTCGAGATTATTCTTCTTCCTAAAGTATCATAAATTGAAACGCTAGTGTTATCAGTTCTAAAAGAAACAAAAGAAATATTTACTAAACCATTTGTAGGGTTTGGCCAGATAGATAAGTCTTGAAATACTTCATTATTTGTATTAGCTACTGCCACACTTTCACACAATTCTAAACTCCAACTATTAATGGTACCGATATCGTCACCGGCATTGTCAGATACATTAAGCGTCCAATTACCAGATGATGACTCTCCATTAAATGCTGCTAAAACTTCTAAAGATTTGATTGTTCCTGTTATAACAGGAGAAGAATTAGCACAAACTAAATCAACCCCCAAATCGTCAAAAGTTGCAGACATATTCACATTCCCTCCAGCTCCACTACATTGTCGGTTTACCAACTCAACACTTGTACCTTGAGGACTTTCTAGAGTAAAAATTAAATCCCTCATCCAAGTATGACTAACACTTATAGTTACATTAACATCACTCACAATAAAATCATCTGTTACGTTAACAACTGAATTTATACCTAAAGGAATATCATCAGGTATACCTAAAGGAGTATCTGAAGCATTATAATTTTCACAAACAATTTCACTTGTTATAAATACACTTGTTGCAGAAAAACTACCTGAGGTACAATTATTAGTAGGTTTTACCCTCCAATAATAAGTTGTGGCATCCTGTAAATTTTGCGGCAAATAAGAATTTGTTTGGATAGTGGCAGTTTCTATGATAGTATTAAACCCTGCATCTGTAGCTATATCAATATCATAATTTTGAACATTCACATCTTCATCCCATAACAACATACTACCATTAGCCAACACTCCTGTTGTTCCGTTAGATGGTGATGTTAGCGTTGGACTTAAAATAGTACTTTCAAACACATTTAGTACAACATCTAATATTCTAGTTACTGAAGTTGAAGTACATACTATTTCAAAATTATATGACCCTGGATTAAGATTAACAATACCCTCAATGGTTAATTGAACATTATCATTAGTATTTGCTGATGTTGGATTGAAAACCGCATCTGCTCCTGAAGGTAAATTGTTTGTCGAAAAGCTAACAGTCTCTGTAAAACCACTTGCAAAGTTTACATTAAAATTATAGACAGCATTATCTGGCGAGCAAACTGTTTGAGTGCTTTGAGATACACTCGCCGCAAAATCATTAACAATATTAATATTAGTATCATTTAGCGCATAAAAAATATTGTTAGCTGATTCAATTTTTATTCTTGCCGAATTGGTTATATTGGATGGCACTGTGATAATTTGAGCCCCATCATTTGGTGTATTAGAAGCTAAAGTTATTGGATACGTAAATCCACCATCGAGAGATAATAAAATATTTATATTAGCAGCATTTACTGGAGCATTATTTGTGCCAGCTACATCCCAAGTTATGGTTTCTATAGTACCAGATGCCCAAAAAACTTCGTTAGTATTTTGGCTTGTCACCATAAAAGGACCTGAATTATTATCAATTGTTATGGTCATATCATCCGAGGCAGTTTGTCCACCGCCAGCAACATTATCACGCACCGTTAAACTAAAGTCCATAGTTCTCCCCACACTAGGTAATACCTGCCAAGTTGATGATAAATTACCAGCAATGACTGTGTTAAGTGCAGGTAAATAACGATCTGACGATGTCGTTGGGTCTAATGACCTAAAGACCGCCCCTTGTGTTTGAGTAGATAATGGTGGACTAGAAATACGGACAACTCCATTATCTTGTTGCTCCCAACAAAAAGTAATGGCGTCTCCATCAATATCAGAACCCTGACCTCTTAATACCAAAGGTGTCGATTTTGGTACTGTAAAATTATCTCCGGCATTAACTGTTGGGGCATTAGTATTTCCTGTTAAAGTCGTTTCATCATCACATAATGAGCTTCCAGAAGATATAAAGTTATATATCTCTTGAATGCTCACTAAATTAAAATAATCATCACTATTTAACTGCACATTTTGTGGAGCACAAATACCAGCATAAGCCATAATTGTTGTTCCACTACCTGGTTCAACCGCAGTTGCATCATTTCTATTACCTCCTCCGCAACTACGAGCAGTTCCATTGAATGTATGATTTGCTCCAAATTGATGACCTAATTCGTGAGCAACAAAATCTACATCAAATGGATCACCAACAGGAGCACTCTGTCCTGTAACGCCTCCTGCCTTTGAAGCTCCGCAAGGTGAACCCAAAAAAGCCACACCTCCTCCACCAGTACTAAATACATGACCAATATCGTAATTTGCGGCACCTATAATATTATCTATAGTCGTCTGATTCTGACTCAACATGCTTGAACCGTCTCCATTTGTATATGGGTCTTCACCCGGATCAGAACTTAAAAAAATGAGTTGATCATTATTTGGAACTAATTGCAAGGTTAACGCAACTTCACGCTCAAAAATCGCACTCACTCTAGTCATAGTTACATTTATAGCACTCATAACAGCGTTTATGGAATCCGTTCTTGTGCTATTTGCAGGTAAACCAGAAGTGTGAAAATCTGAATATTCTTCGGTTGTAGCAAGTGCTAATTCAAAAGTTCTTAGTAGACCATCATTAGCGTTTTTAAAGTTTAAATTTTTAGTTTTTGATACCGATAACTGGTTTTCTACAAAGCATGTAAATTCTTTCTTTACATTTATATCTTTACGCTTGTAGGCTATATATATGTTCTTTTTAGATTCTAATGGATCAATATACAACGTACTTTTTCCATTTGTGAAAATCATAGCATGTAAACCAAAAGGAGTCAGACTAAATCTTAGTGAAGTTGATTTATCATCAACTCCCTTACCTATATAAGATTTTAAGTTAGAGAATTTATTTGCCAAATCAGGATGCATTATTGACGCTTCCTCTACCTTATATTTTATCAATTTACCTTTAGCGTTAGGAAATTGAATTACCGTTTTTAAAACCGAAGACGGATTTATGTGCTTAGCAACCTCTGATAAACTAGTTTTAAGAGCACTAATATCTAAATGATAGATGTTATTTGCTTTTGGAATATTTCGTTTCTTTGTTAAGAATGATTTTTCAGTACTAGATTTTACCCATAGGGTTTTCTCTTGCCCTAAAGAAACTAAGCAAAATAATAACAATATAACTGTAAAAAATAGTGATATATCTTTCTTCATTAATTCATAAATAATTAAAGTATTCAAACAAATTTAGGTAATTAAATTTTATATTTTTACGAAAAGAAGGTTATGAAAATTACTTTCACTTTCTGTATGATTATTTTTTTATCGTCATGCTCTGCTCAAAAAAAAGTATCATTTTTAGCAGAATTAAAGAGGAGTAAATCTTTTACTATAGCTAATTGTCCAAAAGATGGAACTTGTCTTTTGAAAATTATCCCGAACAAAACCTTGAAATTAAAAAAGGATGAATTTGGCATGTATTACGGAGAGAAAGTTAATAAAGATTCTATTCTTTTAGAATACACTTACAAACGTAATGAATTAAAAAACACCACTGATAGTCATTATTCTGAAACTATTTATTTATCCATCCCAAAAGAAACAAAAAATCTAGTGTTATCTAATAAAGATTTACAGAAAGTATCAGCCACCTTACATAGATTATGTTACTGTAAAGGAACTGCTGGATATTTCAAAATAACAGAAGGCAATCTATCTCTTAATATCAAAAAAAATCAATTAACTTTGAGCGCAGATTTAAGTATCAAAAATATACCTATGCTACTTAATAAAATTGACGAAAAAATAAGTTTAGACCAATAAGTCTCTTCAGTGAAAATACATCACTCCTATCAAGATTTTAATAAAAAAGATACCTCAATAGTTACTATAGGAACCTTTGACGGTGTACATGTTGGGCATCAAGCCATTATAAAAAATCTAATAAAAAACGCCAGAGATAATAATGGGGAATCTGTGATTCTAACTTTTTTTCCTCACCCAAGAATGGTATTACAAAAAGGTAATTCTATAAAATTATTAAATACCATAAATGAAAGAATTGATCTAATTCAAAAAATAGGGCTTGATCATTTAATAATAGAACCTTTCACAAAAGAATTCTCAAGACTTACGGCATTAGATTTTGCGCGAGACATATTAAAAAAAAGTCTGAGTGCTCAAAAATTAGTTATTGGGTATGATCATCGTTTCGGTAGAAACCGTGAAGGTAATTTTGAGCAATTACAAGAATATGGAAGTATTTATGGATTTGAAGTAGAAGAAATTCCAGCTCAAGACATTGAAAATATTTCTGTGAGCTCTACCAAAATTAGAAAAGCTCTTGAAGATGGAGACATTGAAAAAGCAAACGAATACTTAGGCTACGCATTTAGACTTACAGGCGAGGTCGTTGCTGGTAAAGCTTTAGGTAGACAGTTTAATTATCCTACTATAAACATGCATATAAAAGAGGATTACAAGTTAATACCAAAGTCTGGTGTTTATATTGTTGAAACCAATATAAATAACAAACATTATTTTGGTATTATGAATATTGGTAAAAGGCCAACGTTAAATGGCAAACGCAAAACTATTGAAGTACATCTTCTTGATTTTGACGCCAATCTTTACGGAGAAAATATTCAAGTAAGTTTATTAAAGCGTTTGCGTGACGAGCAAAAGTTTGCTTCTGTAGAGCATCTATTTGCTCAGATAAAAAAAGATGAACAAAAAGCACGTGAGCTGATAAAGAGTGGAGAAATTTCTATTTAGACATATAGATAATTCCCCATTAATTATATTTCGAATCATCTTCGGATTATTACTTTTTCTAGAATCTTGGGGAGCAATCCTTACTGGATGGGTTACTAAAACAATGGTTGAACCCAAATTCACTTTTAATTTTATAGGATTTGATTTCTTGCAGCCCTTACCAGGAAATGGCATGTACTATTACTACCTAATAATGGGTGTTTTTGGGTTTTGTGTGATGATAGGGTATCGATATCGGCTAGCAATAGTTTCCTTTTTTTTGATGTGGTCTGCTACATACTTAATGCAAAAATCCTCGTATAATAATCATTACTACTTAACAGCTCTATTAAGTTTTTTAATGATCTTTTTACCAGCTAACAACTACTTATCTTTTGATGTAAAAAGAAAACCTTCTCTAAAAGCAATTTCAGTTCCATTTTGGACTTCACTAATCTTAATGTTACAGATAGGGTTGGTTTATTTTTATGGCGGAATTGCCAAAATATATCCAGATTGGCTACAAGCGATTCCTGCAAAATTATTTTTATCAACTAAAATCAATTTTCCAGTAATAGGTAAATTATTAAATAACGGCTGGTTTCCATATTTTTTAAGCTATGGCGGATTATTTTTTGACTTATTGATTGTTCCTTTATTATTATTCAAAAGAACACGAGTTTTTGCTTTTGCTATTTCTATATTTTTTCACCTTTTTAATGCCATCGTTTTTCAAGTTGGTATTTTTCCCTTCTTAAGTTTAGCTTTTGCTTTATTTTTCTTTGAGCCAAGAACAATTCATAAAATCTTTCTTAAAAGGAAACCATTTTATAATAAAAATGAAGTAATAGTACCTAATTTCAAGAAAACTATAATTCTTTTTTTTGGAATTTACTTTATCATTCAATTTGTACTTCCGTTAAGACATTGGACAATTAAAGATAATGTGCTCTGGACAGAAGAAGGGCATCGTTTAAGTTGGCGAATGATGTTGAGAGCCAAATCAGGTTTTCAAACTTTTACTATAGTTGATAAGGAAACCGGTAAAAAGGAAATAATAAATCTAAGGCAATACCTTACCGATAAACAACTACGGTCGGTAATGGCGAAACCTGATATGATTTGGCAATTTTCTCAACGTCTTAAAAAAATATATGCTGCAAATGGAAAAGATATTGCTGTTTTTGTAAAAGGAAATATAAGCGTTAATGGTAAAGAAAGAAAACCTTTAGTTAATGATACTATTGATTTAGCCTTAGCAAAATGGGATCATTTTAAACATAACAAATGGTTGTTACCTTCAGGAAAAAACTAATAAGATTTAAGACAATATAGCTACTTACTAACCGTTCTTTTGTTGTAGGTTTTCTCATTTCTAATGTATAGATTAATTCTCCTTTTAGTTTGCTTTTCTGTTTTTAGTATAAAGTCATATGGCCAAGCATGTATTACTATCAATGATCAACCGCAAAATCAACTTTTTCTAGATAACGATAATATTACTTTGAGTGTTGACGCCTCTAGTAATGAAACTCTTTCTTACCAATGGCAGGTGTTTAATATTACTACAAATGATTGGGAGGATCTAGATGACGGTTTTGATTATACAGGAACAGATACAAACATATTAACATTAACTAATGTCTCTCAATCCATTAGCAGAACACAATTTAGAGTTCAAATCTCAGGTCAAAGCCTTACTTGTTTTGAAAATTCTCGACCGGCTACCATTACGTTTATAGCCATAAATGTGAATACCATTTTTACGCCTAATGATGACGGGTTTAATGACTTTTTTAATATTAGTGGTATTATAGCCTTTCCAAACAGTAAACTTCAAATTTATAATCGTTGGGGAAATTTGGTTTTTGAAAAGATTGGTTATCAAAACGATTGGAATGGTATAGCTACTACCGGAGCTACAGTTAATGGATCAAAAAGATTACCAACTGGAACTTACTTCTACACTATCGATTTAAACTTTGACAACAAAAAATTCTCTGGGTGGTTGTACCTAACTAGATAATGATAAACTATCTGAAACATATTATTCTTAGTTGTTTTCTATTGATACCATTATTAGACACTCAAGCTCAACAAACACCACATTATACACAATACATTTTCAACTCGCAGCTATATAACCCAGCATATGTTGGTAGTAAAGAATTTTTAAGCTTAACCTTATCTTCTAGAATTCAGTGGACTCCAATAAATGGAGCACCACAAACACATAATATTTTTGCACAAACAAAGTTAGAAAACAGACCTATTGGTATAGGTGCTTCTTTTTCAATAGATCGTTTAGGCCCAGTTGATCAAAAAAACATAAATATTGATGGTTCTTATATTATAAGAGCAACAGAAAAGTCACAATTAGCATTCGGCTTAAAAATAGGCGGTGAGATTTTAACTGTAGACCTTAGTAAAGGTTCTCCACAAGACTCTAACGATCCATTATTAGCAGAATCCATAGAATCTAAATTTTCACCAACTTTAGGAGCTGGTGCTTTTTGGTACGGAGACAATTGGTATGTAGGCTTATCAGTATTAAACCTATTGCATACTAATCATTTTGGTGGAGAAATTACTGATAGACCTTACTATTTTCTAATGAGTGGTTATGTATTTGAATTGAGTAGAGTGTTAAAATTCAAACCCACTCTTTTAACTAAAGCTGTAAGCGGAGCCCCTTTATCTTTAAATGTTGCAGCTAATATTATGTTTGATGAAAAGTTTACAGGAGGACTATCATATAACAACGGTGAATCATTGAGTGTAGTTGTAAGTGCCGATTTGAGTTCAGTTTTTACTATTGGCTATTCGTTTGATTATTCATTAAAAAGTTTAAATCAATTTAATGATGGTAGTCATGAATTTGTACTATCCTATCGATTTACAGAAAGCTCTAAAGCGCATCGATGTCACACTCGTTTTTTCTAGATTAAAAATATAAATCTTCATTCGTAAATCTAGAGGCAATCATTATCTTTGCTCACTTAAAATTGAACCACAATGTTACAGGTAGCTTTTATAAGGGAGAATAAAGAACGTGTTTTAAAAGGATTAGAGGTTCGTAATTTCGCAGATGCGGATAGCACAATCGAAAAGGTTTTGAACACAGATGAGACTAGAAGAAACATACAAGCAGAGTTAGATACAATTCTTGCAGAATCTAATAAAATTTCTAAAGAAATTGGCTTGCTTTTCAAGTCTGGTGAAGTTCAAAAAGCCAACTTATTAAAAGAAAAAACTGGTCAGTTAAAAGAGCAATCTAAACTATTAACAGAGAAACTAAACTCTTCTCAAGAAGAATTAAATCAGTTACTATATCAAATACCTAACATCCCTAATTCATTAGTTCCTTTCGGCAATACAGAAGATGATAATGAAGAAACTTTCCGTGAAGGTGATGTGCCTAAATTGAGCGAAAATGCTTTACCTCATTGGGAACTAGCTAAGAAATATGACATTATCGATTTTGAACTTGGTAATAAAATTACTGGAACTGGTTTTCCCGTATACAAAGGCAAAGGCGCCAAATTACAACGTGCATTAATTAGCTATTTTTTAGATAAAAATACTAAGGCTGGTTATCAAGAAGTTCAAGTTCCACATTTAGTGAATGAAGCTTCTGGTTTTGGTACCGGTCAGCTCCCGGATAAAGAAGGTCAAATGTATCATGTAACTGGTGATAATTTATATTTAATACCTACTGCTGAAGTTCCAGTTACTAACTTATATCGCGACACTTTACTTAAAGAAAGTGATTTTCCTATTTTGAATACTGGTTATACTCCCTGTTTTAGACGAGAAGCAGGTTCGTATGGTGCACATGTTAGAGGGCTAAACAGATTACATCAATTCGATAAAGTAGAAATTGTTAGAATAGAGCATCCTGATAATTCCTACGAAGCTCTAGATGGAATGGTCGATCATGTAAAAGAAATTCTTAGAGAATTAAAACTCCCTTACAGAATTTTACGATTATGTGGTGGCGATTTAACTTTTGCTTCCGCTTTAACTTACGATTTCGAAGTGTTTTCTACAGCTCAAGATCGATGGTTAGAAATAAGTTCAATTTCAAATTTTGAAACTTTTCAAGCAAGCCGCTTAAAATTACGTTTTAAAAATAGCGAAGGTAAAAGTCAATTGGCGCATACATTGAACGGGAGTTCTTTAGCATTGCCTAGAGTATTAGCGGGTATCTTAGAAAATTACCAAACAGAAGAAGGCATAGTAATACCTGATGTATTACAGAAATATACTGGTTTTAAGATCATAAACTAATTATTGGTAACAGCTACCATTAATTTTTTATATCTGTTCATTTCTATAAGCGCATCTACATATGCGTTTATATTACCAGACTTCATAAAAAGATTTGCTTTTTTCTTAGCTATCGTGTAGTGTTTCTTTAATTCGATCATTGTAAAAGTATTTAGTTGTTGTTACTTATAAGACAAATGTCATGCCAAAATGTTACAAAGTAAAGGTTCAACTCATACGTTTTATCAAATTTTTAACACTTCTTTTACTACCTTTGGTCAAGTAGCAAATAAATTTTAGTTTACTCACGTTATAACGCTATGCGAATTACTTTTATTGCCATATTATTATTCTTTACAACATTTAGCTTTTCGCAAAGCTCTCAGTTAGCTTATAGTTATTTTAGAAAAGGAGAGTATGAAAAGGCCTCGGTACTGTATGAACAATTGCATGAAAAGAATGCTATTAGACGTGATTATTTTAAAAGGTTACTGTCTTGTTATCAGTTAACTGAAAAATTTAAAGAAGCCACAGATTTATTAAATCAACAGAAGTTAAGATTTCCATCTCAACAATATTTAGACATCGAAATTGGTTATAATTTACAATTACAAGATCAGCCAGATTTAGCACTGCCCTATTATGAATCTGCTTTACGATCGGTTGAAAAGAATCCTAATTCTGGATACCTTATCGGGAAGACTTTTCAGGATAATCATTTACTAGATTATGCTTTAAAAGCTTATAGAAAGGCAATGGAATTAAATTCAAACCTTAACTATGATGCTTATATCGCTTTTATTTATGGAGAAAAAGCAGAAATAGAAAACATGTTCGATTCTTATCTAAGCATGGTTGATAAAAATCCTAGTTATTTTTCTACTGTACAGCGCTATGCAGGTCGTTTTTTGTCAGATGATAATCAAGATGCAAATAATGTACTTTTTAGAAAGTTATTGTTAAAGCGACTACAAAGTAATCCTAATAACTCTTGGAATATGTTGCTTAGTTGGTTATACATGCAACAAAAGGATTATGACAAGGCCTTAGTACAAGAGAAGGCTCTTTACCTACGTAATCAAGAAGGTCTAGAAAGAATTATTGAAGTTGGCGACCTGGCATTTAATAATGAAGATTTTGAAACTGTAAAAAATACTTTTCAATATGTGTTAGAAAATACTCCTGATCAAAATGTACAATTAGAAGCTCAACTGTATTTGTTAGACGCTGGCATCGCAACAGCAACATCTAAAGAAGAATTAGATGTATTAGATCAACGATTTAATGAGTTGTTTCAACAGTATGGTATTAATAGTAATACGATCGATCTTCAAGTAGCTTATGCTGATTTTTTAACATTCAAAAAGAATAACCCTCAAAAAGCAATAGAAATATTAAATGGTGCTTTGTCTAGAACAGTATCTGACTTTCAGAAAGGTGAAGTAAAAATTAAATTAGCCGATGTCTTGGTGTATACAAATCAATTTAACCAAGCATTAATTCATTACACACAAGTTCAAACCAAATTAAAGAATAGCACATTAGCGCAAACTGCCCGTTTTAAAGTAGCGCAAACCTCTTATTTTAAAGGTGATTTTAAATGGGCATCAACCCAATTAAAAGTATTAAAAGGTTCAACTTCCCAATTGATTGCAAATGATGCTGTTGATTTATTTTTATTGATTTCAGATAATTTAGGATATGACTCTATTCCTAAAGCCTTACAATTATACGCTAAAGCAGATTTATTAGCTTTTCAAAACAAAAACAAGGAAGCAATTGATAGTTTAGATTTCGTACTAAAAAACCATAAAGATCATGAAATAGAAGACGTTGCTTTATTTAAACAAGCACAACTTTTTGAAAAAACTTCGCAATTCACAAAAGCAGAAATTAACTATCAAAAAATAATTGACATGCAATACGCTAGTATTTTACTAGACAATAGTTATTTTAGATTAGGAGAATTGTATGAGAATAGACTTAACATTCCTGAAAAAGCCAAAGAAATGTATCAAAAGATCATTTTTGAACATCCGTCCAGTATTTACTTGGTCGATGCCCGCAAACGCTTTAGGAAATTACGAGGAGATCAAATCAACTAAAATTGAATGAAAAGTTATGTATTTTTAATAGTTCTTGTTTTATCAATACTTGCTTGTAAAGAAAAAAGCAAAAATTCCTCAAAAGAAAGTATTGCTAGTTCTGAGGTTGAAACAAAAAAACTAAATAGTAAAACTGATTCTTTAATTTACGTTCAACTTGAAGAGCCAAAAAACACTTTAGAAATCAAATTTAATGATTTTAGTATTCTTTTAGATAGTATTGGAATATGGGATAATGAACATAAGTTAAAACAAATACAAAAAGATACTGCATTTGTGTTTTTAGAATTAGGCAAGACCATAGAAGGTAAAACTTTTAAAATTATACCTAATGGATTTGATAAAATAGTAGTTTATCAACGTCATGAAAATAGTATTACTATTATGGATGAAGGTCCTCATTGTGATTTATTGGATTGGAAACATTATTATTCTAATTGGAAAAAGTTATATAGTAAAAGCAATATTTTTATAACTGATTCCTACTCTCAAGATGACTGGGGAAAATTTGTCACTTATACTAAAGATGAATTAGAAAAAACTGTTTTCGATTATTGCGGAGAACGTTGGCATAAACTCCTAAAAAACCTTGACAACCCTGAATTTTCGCCTGTCGACGTCAGCATGAGTAGAATTTTTTTAAAAATTAATTTAATAAATTCAAATACCGGGGAAAAGAAAGAAGAAACTATTTCTTTTGAAATTCCAATGGGCTGTTAAATAAATTAAAGAAATGTATATATACAACGTAACAATAAATATAGACGAATCGGTTGAAAACGACTGGTTAAGGTGGATGCAAGAAAAACATATTCCAGAAATGCTAGAAACGGGTAAATTTACCGAAGCAAAGATGAGTCAGGTTATGGTTGAAGAAGAAATGGGTGGTGTTACTTATTCGGTTCAATATACAACTGATAGCAAAGAAACACTTGATCTTTATTATTATCATGATGCTGATAGATTACGTGAAGAGGCCATAAAACTTTTCGGTAATAAATTTGTGGCTTTTAGAACTGAATTAGATGTAGTTCATCATACTAAAAACTTCATTAACTCTTAATGTCGGTAAAAGCCAAAAAACATCTTGGTCAGCATTTCTTAAAAGATGAAAACATCGCAAAAAAAATAGCGGATTCACTTACAGGAAAAAATTACAATGATGTCTTAGAAATTGGCCCAGGTATGGGCGTATTGACCAAATATCTACTTGAAAAAAAATTCGTTACACATGTTATTGAAATAGATACAGAGTCTGTTGAGTATTTGAAAGCTCATTATTTAAATTTGGCTGATCGAATCATTTCCAAAGATTTTTTAAAAATTAATTTAGATGATTTTTTTGATGACAAGCCACTTGCAATAATTGGTAATTTTCCTTACAATATCTCATCTCAAATTGTTTTTAAAGCTTTAGAGAATCGTGATCGTATACCAGAATTTTCTGGTATGTTTCAAAAAGAAGTTGCTCAGCGTATTGCTGAAAAACCAGGTTCTAAAACTTATGGTATTCTTTCAGTACTAACTCAAGCTTTTTATAGTGCCGAATACCTTTTTACTGTTTCACCAAGTGTATTTAATCCGCCACCAAAGGTAGATTCTGGAGTGATTAGGCTTGTTCGTAAAGAAAATTACACCCTTCCTGTTGATGAAAAATTATTTTTTCGCGTAGTCAAAACGGCTTTTAATCAACGTAGAAAAATGTTACGTGGTAGTTTAAAAGCTTTTAATCTTTCAGATAAATTAAGAGAAGATGCTATATTTGCGCAACGCCCTGAACAATTATCCGTCGAGGAATTTGTCAGTTTGACGCAAAAAATAGCAAACGATGCCATTTGAGTTAACCAAAGAATTTATAGAACAAATAGAATTACTCATCTCTCAGTCAGACGAGAAGGCTATTCTTACGCTGTTGGAAGACGAGCATTATGCTGATATTGCTGAAGTTTTAGAAGAGTTAAACTTTGACGAAGCCGTTTACATTATCAAATTATTGGATAGCGAAAAGACTTCGGATATTTTAATGGAACTCGACGAGGACACTCGTGAAAAAATCCTTAAAAACCTATCTGCTAAAGAAATTGCAGAAGAGCTAGAAGAACTTGACACCGATGATGCGGCCGACATGGTTGCCGAATTACCCGAAGAACGTCAAGAAAGTGTCATCTCAGCTATTGAAGATGAGGAGCATAAAGCAGAAATTGAGGAATTACTGGCATATGATGAAGATACGGCGGGCGGTTTAATGGCAAAAGAGCTGGTTAAAGTTTATGAAACTTGGACCGTTGCTGGATGTTTACGAAGAATTAGAGGGCAAGCAAAAGATGTAAGAAGAGTCCATTCTATTTATGTAGTTAATAAACAAGATCAATTAATTGGTCGTCTTTCTTTGAAGGATTTAATTATTGCCAAAAACGAAGAAAAAATTGCTGATATCTATATTACGAATGTAGATTCAGTTCATGTTGATGATCACGGTGAAGAAGTTGCTAAAGTTATGGCAAAATATGATCTTGAAGCCATACCCGTAATCGATGATAATGATGTCCTTCTCGGAAGAATTACTATTGACGACATAGTTGATGTATTAAAGGAAGAGGCTGACAAAGATTATCAATTAGCTGCTGGTATTACCGAAGATGTTGAAGCAGATGATTCTATTTTTGAACTCACAAAAGCTCGCTTACCATGGCTTGTTCTTGGACTAATAGGTGGTCTTGGTTCTGTTATTATAATGGAAGGTTTTGAAGATGCACTAGCTAAATACAAACATTTATTTTTCTTTACCCCTTTAATTGCCGCTATGGCGGGAAATGTTGGTGTACAATCTTCCGCAATTATAGTTCAAGGTTTAGCAAATGACACAGTAAAAGGGAGTTTATTTAATCGTTTAGTCAAAGAAGTTGGACTAAGTTTAATTAATGGTTTAGTCTTAGGCTTTTTAGTCATTCTAGCAGGATTTGCCATGAAAATGGATATTACCTTTAGCTTTACAGTTGCCATCTCTATGGTAAGCGTTATTATTGTAGCTGCACTCATTGGGACTTTTGTACCTATTGTTTTAGATAAACGCGGTATTGATCCTGCAATAGCCACTGGTCCGTTTATTACAACCAGTAATGATATTTTTGGTATCTTTTTATTCTTCTATATTGCCAAATTGATTTTAGGCTTTTAGAATTTTATAAAAATATCAAGAAAATCAACGGAAGAATCATCCCAGCTAAAGCTAGTTTCCACCCACGATTTTTAAACCCATTTTTACCAGCAGGTATTAACATACCGGTAATAGCAATAAGTAACATTGCTGCTCCAAAAATATCAGAATACCAGATCCAAAACTTATCGGTAGACTTGTGCAAATACATAGTATGGCCAATAAAAGGAGTTTTTCGTTTAAATTCCAAAGTACCTTTACCAGTAGACATATCTGCATCTAAAATCTTATTATCCTTATAATAAACTCTCAGCTTGTTATCCCTAATCCTGTGTCCATCATATTTTACATCCCACTCTTTACTAAACTTCTCTACAAACTCTTTAGTAATATCTTTTTCTTCTTTTGGTAATGAAATTACCACATCCTCCCTTTCATAAGTATAATCCATTGGATACCAATCTTGTCGATGATTCAGTATAATTCCTGAAAAAGAAAAAGCAATAATTAATCCTACATAAAAATAAGCGAAATCTCGATGTAAACTTCTATTAGTAATCTTCATTAATTTAAATTTTAAAGCATGCTAAAATAGCAAAACCTTAATAGCTTTCTATTAAAATAAATAATGGCTTTCTTATGAACAATATGAGTACATTTTTATTGATAATTTCAGTACTTTTGCTGTTCAATTTTTAGAAATGTCTGAAGAAAAAAAATCATTGAATTTTTTAGAGCAAATCATCGAAGAAGATTTAGCAAACGGGTTTAAAAAAGAGGACTTACGTTTTCGATTTCCACCTGAACCGAATGGCTATTTACACATTGGCCATGCCTCTTCAATTTGCCTAAATTTTGGTTTAGGTATAAGATATAATGCACCCGTTAATTTACGTTTCGACGATACAAATCCTGCAAAAGAAGAACAAGAATATGTAGATGCAATTAAAAATGATATTAAATGGTTAGGTTTTGAATGGGAAAATGAATTATATTCTTCAGATTATTTTCAGCAATTGTATGATTGGGCAATCCTATTAATTAAAAAAGGAAAGGCTTATGTCGATGATCAAACTTCAGAAGAGATTGCTAAGCAAAAAGGAACGCCAACTGAACCAGGTACAAATAGCCCGAATAGAGATCGTTCTATCGAAGAAAACCTTGAGTTATTCGAAAAAATGAAAAATGGTGAATTTGATGAAGGTTCGCATATTTTACGTGCTAAAATAGATATGGCTTCATCAAATATGTTGATGCGTGATCCCATTATCTATCGTGTATTGAAAAAAGCGCATCATAGAACTGGTAATAATTGGAATATCTACCCAATGTACGATTGGACACATGGTGAATCAGATTATATAGAAAGTATTTCACATTCATTGTGTACATTAGAATTTAAGTCACATAGAGAATTATACGATTGGTTTTTAGATCAAATATATTCAGACGGAATAAGACCTAAACAGCGTGAGTTTGCGCGTAGAAATTTGAGCTATACTGTAATGAGTAAGCGTAAATTGTTACAATTAGTAGAAGAAAACCATGTAAACGGATGGGATGATCCGCGTATGCCCACTATTTCTGGTTTAAGAAGAAGGGGGTATACTCCAAATTCGATTAGAAAATTTAGTGAGATTGCCGGTATAGCCAAAAGGGATAATGTAACGGATGTCGCTCTTTTAGAATTTTGCGTGAAAGATGATCTAAACAAAACTGCACCTCGTGTGATGGCTGTCTTAAATCCTGTAATGGTTGTCATTACTAATTACCCAGAAGGTGAAGAAGAATGGTTAGATGCAGAAAATAATCCTGAAGATGAAAGTGCAGGAAGCAGAAAGGTTCCTTTTTCAAGAGAATTATACATTGAGAGAGAAGATTTCAGAGAAGAAGCAAATAAGAAATTCTTCCGATTAAAATTAGGGAAGGAAGTTCGTTTAAAAAATGCATACATCATTAAGGCAGAATCTTGTACAAAAGATGAGAATGGCGAAATTACAGAGATTCAATGTACATATGATCCATTAAGTAGATCTGGTAGTGGCACCGAAGAAAGCAAGCGTAAAGTAAAAGGTACCCTGCATTGGGTTTCGGTAAAACATGCCGAAAAAGCTGAAATTAGAATGTACGACAGACTCTTTAGTGATGAAGCTCCAGACGGACATAAAGAAAAAAACTTTAAAGAATTCATCAATCCAAATTCGTTGACTATCAATACAAGTGCTTTTGTTGAACCCAGTTTAAAAGAAGCTAAGGCTGGAGATCGTTTTCAGTTTCAACGCTTGGGATATTTTTGTGTAGATGATGACAGCACTTCTGAAAATCTAGTATTTAATAGAACTGTCCCTTTACGTGATAGTTGGGCAAAGATTGAGAAGAATAATTAAGTAATTCAAACAATTGAATTTCTTAAAAAAATATAAGCAACAAATTTACTTTCATCTTTTTTTGAATGTAGTTGTTGCTTTTTTTATTACCATATCCTCCTACTACCACCTCCCATTGAATGGTTTTAAAGATCATGCAATGTATGTGGTCCATTTTATCATCTTACAATTTTCTTTTTTTGGTATACTTTATTTTTTGAGCATTAATAAATACATATTTCGCATATGTTTTTCGCTACTTTTTATTAGTCTCTCGTTACTAGCTTTTTTTAAGTATTCTCAGGATATTGTGATTTCTAAATCATTAATAGAGGCTATTTTTCAAACTAGTTTACTGGTAACATTAGACATTTTTTCTCTTCAATTTATAATTTACATAATAGTAATCTCTAGTCTACTATTTTATATACTTAGACAATATAACAGGCTGAAAATAAATCAATTAAAATCACCCTTACTTATATTAGCTATCATAGGGATTTTATCTTATTTCTTAATTGAGAGTTATCGTCTTAATACTTTTAAAAGTAGGTTACCATATGTGGCTTTCTTTAGTTTAAAAGAATTTTTTGAAGAAGATCATATAAAACTAATTCCTGTTAAAAATGTTACTTCCAAAGTTCAAGATGTCAATTTTATTTTTATTCTGGGCGAGTCAGTAAGAGCTGATCATTTACAGTTAAATGGATATCATAGAGAAACGAATCCTAGACTTTCTAAAAGAAAAAATATTATCAGTTATACAAATGTTTATACGCCTTTAACTTGGACTGTAGCAAGTGTAAAACAGTTACTAACAAATGAAAGCGTTAATGACACATTAAAAAAAACTAAATTATACTCTTTGTTTTCTATTTTAAATGCTGTTAAATACAACACTTATTGGATTGCTAATAGCACAATGGTAAAAAGCTATGAGCCTATTATTATGAGTAATCAAAATGTTCATTTAATAGATAAATTTCGTTCTATAATGAGTTTTAACAAAGCTCTTGATGAAGAAATGCTAAAACCTTTCGATTCAATTTACAACACTACTAATAATCAATTCATCACGTTGCACATGACGGGAAGTCATTGGTGGTATGAAAATAGGTATTCTGAAAAATTTAGAAAATTTAGACCTGTAATCGATAGTAAACATATTCCTTCATTAGAAGAAGAGCATATTATCAATTCTTATGATAACACTTTAGTTTATCTAGATTTTTTTATTGATGAAGTCATAAAATTGGCTGAAAAAACAAATACCAAAACAATTGTTATGTATGTAGCCGACCATGGTGAAATTCTTGGTGAGAATGATAAATGGCTACATGCTCAAGAGGATGAAGCTAGCAAAAATCCGGCGATGGTAATTTGGTATTCTAATTCATTTAAAGAAGCTTTTCCAAATTATGTAGAAAACTTAACAAAGAACTCTACAAAAAGGATAACTACAGATTTTTTCTATAATAGTATTCTAGATTTTTATAAAGTTGAAAATTTTGATTATAATATATCTAAAAGCATATTTAGAGATAGTATAAAATTCGACTAATTCAGGATGTATTTTTTGTACATTTGACGCTTCAATGAAAGTTGTTGAGCAAATAAAAACCCCTATTCAGCAAGAAATGGAACTCTTTGAAGAAAAGTTCAAAGAGTCAATGATTTCTAAAGTTCCGTTACTCAACAGAATTACGCATTTTATCATACGTCGAAAAGGAAAACAAATGCGGCCAATGTTTATTTTCTTAGTAGCTAAAATGGTTTCAAATGGTAATTTTAAAGAAAAAACATATCGTGGCGCTTCTTTAATTGAATTAATACACACAGGTTCTCTGGTTCATGATGATGTTGTTGATGATAGCAATCGCCGCCGTGGATTCTTTTCTTTAAATGCTTTATGGAAAAATAAAATTGCAGTTTTAGTTGGAGATTATTTATTCTCAAAAAGTTTATTATTATCTGTTGATCATGATGATTTTGATCTGCTAAAATTAGTATCTATTGCCTTAAAGGAGATGACCGAAGGTGAGTTATTACAAATTGAAAAAGCAAGACAACTAGATATTACTGAGGATGTGTATTTTGAAATCATCCGTCAGAAAACGGCTACATTAATCGCTGCTTGTTGTGGTATTGGGGCCGCTTCGGTAAATGCATCTGAAGAAGAAATACAGCAAATGCGAAAGTTTGGCGAATTGATAGGAATTGCATTTCAAATAAAAGATGACCTCTTTGATTATACAGACGATAAAATTGGCAAACCAACTGGTATAGATATTAAAGAGCGTAAAATGACTTTACCGATAATCTATGCACTTAATAACTCATCATCAAAAGAGAAAAAATGGCTGATAAATTCAGTTAAAAATCACAATAAGAACAGAAAGCGTGTTAAAGAAGTAATTGCTTTTGTAAAAAAGCAAGGTGGTATTGAATATACCAATAAAAAAATGCATGAATATCGAACAAAAGCGCTAGATATCTTAGATGTATATCCTACTACAGAATACAAAAATTCATTAATAGAAATGGTTAATTATGTAATAGAAAGAAAAATTTAATCTTTAATAAGTAGTTGAATCACATCTTTTTTTACTTCATGTTTCCCTTCAAAAGAAGTCATTGTAGCCAAGTCACCAAATAAATTATAAAAATGTTCCCTCTCTTTATCAAGAAGCTCTTTATTTAAATATTCATCTTGCGTACCGTATATAAATGAAACTTTATTTTTATCGTCTAAAAATTCAAAATCTTCTTTAGTAAGTTCATTAGGGATTCTCCCCGAGAGAAATACTAATTGTTGACATTTTAATTTTCTCTTAGCCACATATCTTGCAGCAACAGACACACCTTGAGAATAACCCAAAACTATCAAATTAGTAGTTCTAGGTAATTTTTCTACTTCCAAAACGGCATCAAAATAACGCATTACATTTTCAGTCTCTTTTACAGTGTTTTCTTTAGTAAGCCAGCTAGCTCCAACATGTTTGTATGTTGAACCCAAATAGTGTTTACTCTGAGCCTGAGGAGCAATAATATAATTCTCATCACTATTTAATTCATTAAAATATTTTAAAAAATACCTGCTTAAATACCCAATACCGTGGCAAACAAACCAAATATTTTTTGTTTTATCTGTTAAACTATTTAACGTTGAATATGAATTTGTAGTAGTATAAGGAACTTCTTTTTCGATAGCGCTCATTTAACTATTTTAAGTAGTATATAACAGTTTTGACTGCTCTAATAATTCTTCAATAAAATCTCTATTATTTGCAAGTCTAGGCACTTTATGTTGCCCACCTAATTTTCCTTTTTGTTTTAACCAATTATAAAAAAGCCCTTGCTCGGCTATATGAACTTTAGGCATATTTAATGTCATATTATGATAACGTTTTGCTTCATAATCAGAATTGATAGATTTCAATGAATTATCTAACATTTCGGTAAAGTAATCTATATTTTTTGGTGCCTTTTTAAATTCAATAATCCACTCATGAGCTCCTTTAGAATTACCATCCATAAATATCGGGGCAGCAGTATAATCGGTTATTTCTGCATTTGTTTTTTTACAAGCTTGTCTTAATGCATCCTCTGCATTTTCTATAATTAATTCTTCACCAAAAGCATTTATATAATGCTTTGTACGGCCAGTAATCTTTATGCGATAAGGGCTCAATGATACAAATTTTACCGTATCACCGATTAAGTACCTCCATAAACCAGAATTAGTAGTAATTACCACTGCATAATTCTTATCTATTTCCACTTCCTGTAAAGGAATTGCTACCGAGTCTTCACCTTGATATAGGTCCATTGGAATGAATTCGTAGAAGATTCCATAATCTAACATCAATAGCAAATCACTCTGATCATTAGAATCTTGAATTGCAAAAAAACCTTCAGAAGCATTATATGTTTCGTAATATTTAAAATCGCTTTTAGGTAATAACTTTTTATACTGTTCTCTATAAGGATTAAAATTCACGCCTCCATGAAAATAGACTTCAAGGTTTGGCCAAACTTCTAAGATATTTTCTTTACCTGATTTTTCGAGTACGCCATTTAATAAGACTAACATCCAAGATGGTACGCCCACTAAACTGGTCATATTCTCATCAATAGTTTCATTAATAATGGCTCCCATTTTGGTTTCCCATTCGCTCATTAATGCCACTTCTGTTTTCGGAGCACTGCTAAAATCTGCCCAAAAAGGCATGTTTTCTATAATAATTGCAGAAAGGTCTCCGAAATACGAATTATTATCTTCATAAATAGCACTACTTCCACCTAGACGTAATCCTTTTCCGTTAAATAAGCCAGCATTTTCATTATTATTAATGTACAAAGCTAGCATGTCTTTACCAGCTTTTAAATGGCAATTTTCTAAAGCTTCATTGCTTACAGGAATAAATTTACTTTTAGCATTTGTTGTTCCACTAGATTTAGCAAACCATTGTATATTACTTGGCCAAAAGAGATTTTGTTCTCCTTTACGCGTACGCTCTATTAAAGGTTGAACAGATTCATATTGTTGAATTGGAACTCTTTCAGAAAAAGTATTATAATCATAGATGGTTTTAAATTCATACTTCTTGCCAAATTCAGTGTTCTGCGCAACTCCAAGTAATCGAATCAATAATTCTTGCTGTACATCTATGGGATATTTTAAAAATAATTCCATTTGATGTTTTCGCTTTTTTAAAAACCACGAAACAACAGTATTGAATAAGGGTAACATTGATTTTGAGTTTGTTAAATTCAGCCATAAACCAGTGTTTAAAAACCAGTTTTTATAGTATCTTTAGCCAATAAAAATACAATATTTCTTGATATCAGTTTTGACTGATTTTAAGTAAATTATAATCTTTTCTTTAAAACTATGGCTAAAGTTGGTATTATTATGGGTAGCAATTCTGACATGCCCGTTATGCAGGGTGCAATTGCTATTTTACATGACCTTAATATAGAAAACGAAGTAGATATTGTTTCTGCACATCGTACACCAGATAAATTGGTTGACTATGCTAAAAATGCACACTTACGTGGAATTTCAGTTATTATAGCTGGTGCAGGAGGTGCTGCTCACTTACCTGGTATGGTAGCTTCTATGAGTCCGTTACCAGTGATTGGTGTACCTGTTAAATCACGTAATTCTATTGATGGATGGGATTCTGTTTTATCTATTTTGCAAATGCCAGGAGGAGTTCCGGTAGCTACTGTTGCGTTAGACGGAGCAAAGAATGCCGGCATTTTAGCAGCGCAGATCATTGGATCAGCCAATAAAGACGTTTTACAATCAATTATAGATTATAAAGAAGGATTAAAAGAAAAAGTAAATAAAGCTGCTGAAGATTTAAAGAAATGAGTAACCCATTATTAGAAACATTTAATACCAAATATACGACCGCTCCTTTTTCAAAATTTAAAGAGGAACATTATAAGCCTGCTTTTAAAGAAGCTATTGGTAGAGCTAAAGTGGAAATTGATAAAATTACCACAAACACAGAAGCTCCAGGCTTTGAAAATACTATTAAAGCCTTAGAGTTTTCAGGACAAACATTAGATAGAGTTTCTTCTATTTTCTTTAATCTTAACTCAGCCGAAACAAATGATGAAATTCAGAAAATAGCTCAAGAAGTTTCACCTTGGCTTTCAGAATTTTCTAATGATGTTCGCTTAAATGAAGAGTTGTTTAAACGAGTGAAAGCAGTTTATGATGATAAACATAGCCTTGACTTAACAACTGAACAAAACACTTTACTCGAAAAAAAATATAAAGGTTTTGCAAGAAATGGTGCTAACTTAAATGATACTGATAAAGAAAAATTAAGAGAAATTGACAAACAGCTTTCAAAATTATCTTTAAAATTCGGTGAAAATGTCTTAGCAGAAACAAATGCATATGAATTGCATATTACGGATGAGAATCAATTAAAAGGTTTACCAGAAAGTGCTAAAGAGGCAGCCGCTATAGTTGCAAAGAAAAAAGAAAAAAAAGGTTGGCTATTCACCTTAGACTATCCTAGTTATATTCCATTTATGACTTATGCTGACAATCGTGATCTACGTGAGCAATTGGCAAAAGTTTTTGGTGCAAGATCATTTCAAAACAATGAATACAACAACGAGCAAATTGTTCTCGACATTGTTAAGTTAAGACATAAACGCGCCAATTTATTAGGCTACAAAACCCATGCAGGTTTTGTATTAGAAGAGCGTATGGCAGAAACGCCCAATACCGTTTTATCATTTGAATATGATTTACTAAAAAAAGCAAAACCAGCTGCTTATAAAGAATTTCAACAGCTTGATGAATTAGCAAAAAAAGATGGTATTGAACAACTACAAAAATGGGATGCTGCTTATTATTCCGAAAAATTAAAAAAGCAATTGTTTGATTTGGATCAGGAGCAATTGAAACCATATTTTAAACTCGAAAATGTAATTGAAGGGGTTTTTACTATTGCAAATAAGTTATTCGACCTCAACTTTAAACAAGTCAATGATATCGACAAATATCATGAAGAAGTAATGACTTATGAGGTTACTAACTCTAAAGATGATTTTATAGCAGTTTTTTACGCTGACTTCTTCCCTAGAAAAGGAAAAAGAAATGGAGCATGGATGACTTCTTATAAAAGCCAGTGGAAAAAAGAAAGTGAAAATTCAAGACCACATATTTCAATTGTGTGTAATTTCACAAAACCAACAGATACAAAACCTTCATTATTAACATTTAACGAAGTTACCACGTTGTTTCATGAGTTCGGTCACGCATTGCATGGTATGTTGGCTAATACCACTTACCCTAGTCTTTCTGGTACATCAGTTTATTGGGATTTTGTAGAATTACCAAGTCAACTGTTAGAAAATTGGTGTTACGAAAAAGAGGCGTTGGATCTATTTGCAAAACATTATGAAACAAATGAACCCATCCCGATTGAATTGGTTCAAAAAATAAAAGACTCATCTAATTTCTTAGAAGGTATTCAGACATTACGTCAATTAAGTTTTGGTTTACTAGACATGGCTTGGCATGGTGCCGGCGAGTCGCCAGAGACAATTTTATCGGTTAAAGATTACGAAACCAAGGCTTTTGCTGATACGCAATTATATCCTGATATTGCTGAAAACTGTATGAGTACCGCTTTTGCACATATTTTTCAAGGTGGTTATTCTTCAGGATATTATTCATATAAATGGGCAGAAGTATTAGATGCTGATGCTTTCGAATATTTTAAAGAAACAGGTATCTTTAATAAAGAAACCGCTAAAAAATTAGAGAAAAATGTACTGTCACAGGGTGGTACAGAAAAACCAATGACACTTTATAAACGTTTTAGAGGCAAAAAACCAAATAACGAAGCACTATTAAAAAGAGCTGGGCTTTTAAATTAGATTAACTTTAATCATTATAGGATTATTCAACTCTAAAACCTTTTTCTATATACCTCCAAATTCTCGGTTTTTTTGGATCTCCAGATTTATTTTCACCCTTCCACACATAGCTTTTAAAATCTTTGCTAAAGACCATTTTACCATATCTTTTGGGAAATTCACTTACTGCTGAATTATTTCTAATTGTTAATGTTCGACTTTTTACGTCCCATTCTAGAATATCAGATTGTACTTTATGCCAATTACTAAACATGGATGTCATTTCAAATTGTTTCGCTCTTTTATTGTAATTGAAATACCATCGATACTCTCTTTTTCTTCCATTAGAATCAATTGACTCGGCTTTTAACTCAATAAAATTTTCTTTTAAAACATATTTTCCTATTCGAGTTGCAGTTTCCCACCAGTTTTTATCTATATTATCTTCTCTTACTTCCCAAGTTCCAACTAGAAAGTCTAAGTCTTTGATGGATTGAGAGTAAATTGAATTTATAGAAATTACTACTATTAAAATTGTTGCTATTTTTTTCATTGTTTATATGGTTTTAAGTGTTTTTAGCATTTTTTTCTTTACATATTCATCTGGTAATTTTCCATACCCAGCCATCATGTTATCAATTATGTGCTTCGGTTTTGAAGTGCCTGGAATAACACAGGTTACCAACTCATTAGAAAGGATAAACTTTAAAAAATACTGTCCCCAAGAATTTATATCATACTCATTGCACCATTCAGGTAATTGCTTACCACGTGTTATTCTAAAAAGTGAGCCACCGTCATAAGGTTGATTAATCAAAACTGCAGTTTTATTCACTCTAATGGTTTCAAATAAAGATTTCTCCGCATGCCGATCTCTAATTGAGTAATTAAATTGAACAAAATCTGGTTTTTCTTGTTTTATAATTTTCTCTAAAGTTGAATGAGAGGAATCAACATAATGCGTAATACCCCAATATTTAATCTTCCCTTTCTCTTTCCATTCTTTTAATGTTTTTACATGCGTTTTCCAATCTACCAGGTTATGAATTTGCATCAAATCAATTTGCTTTCTACGCATCAAATTAAATGATCGTTCCATTTGATGAATGCCTGCTTCTTTACCAGAAGTCCAGACTTTCGTAGCATAGAAAAATTTATCAGCCAAACCAGCCCTTATAGCTAAGTCACCAACTACTTTTTCTGAACTACCATACATAGGTGAGGAATCAATAACACTTCCTCCAAATTTTTGCATTTCAGTAAGCACCTGAGTTAATATTTTTCTTTTTTCAACAGAATTACCTGCATCAAAAGTTTGCCAAGTACCCAAACCAATAACGGGTAGTTTCTCATTAGATGAAGGAATCTTTCTTTGTAACATCGCTGCTTTTAGATTCAATGATAAAAAACTAGAACTAACTAACAATCCAGCAGAAGCCAAACCAGTTAATTTCAGTGTTTCCCTCCTATTATATAATTTACTTATCATGTTGAACGGTATTTAAAATTAATTCTTTTTCTTTATTTGAGTACTTTTTACCTAGTCGATATCCCGTTAAAGACCATAGTAAAATTAAAGGCACAGCTATTAAAGCAATTATAGATAATCCGAATCCTAAACAAATAAAGAGTGTAAACAACCATCCAGTTAGAGCGTCACCACCCCTATATACAACGGTATCTATAAAATTCTTAGCTCTGTATTTTTCCTCTTTAGTGCAAACTGTATACAACATTTCCCGAGAAGGTTTTAGAATGGAAAAATTTCCGGCTCGATGAGTTATAATGAGTACAGCTATAACTAATAATGATAACTTATAACTGACAATCAAAAACCCCAACGTCAACAATAAAGGAATTGAGCTTAAAGCTATTGCTAAGCCGTATTGATTAATAAGACGATTTGTGATTAAAAATTGACCAGAAATAGCTAAAATATTAGTGACAAGATCTACTCTTGAAAAATAAACAATTCTTTTATCGCTATCTTTAATTGTATTCTCTAAAATATGAGCTTGCTCAAAATATAGAAAAGTAGAAATTGTTGTATATAATAAGATAAAACTTATAATAGCTAAAAGATATCTTGATTGAAATATATTTTGAAGTTCTTTCCAAAAATTTCTCTTTAAAATAGCATCAGGATTAAATAAGATCGAATTTCTATTTGCTAATTTTTTCACTTTTAACTTTGTGATTTTTTCTATTGAAATTATTGCAATTATCAGAAAGCTAATCGCTAATAATAATAGATTCTTAAAAGATGTATTTTGAGCTATTAATGATGAAATCAAAGGGCCTATTAAAGCTCCTAGACTTCCTCCAGCAGCAATAATTCCAAAAAGTCTTTTAGAGGCATTACTGGAAAAAACATCTGCCATAAAACTCCAGAACAAGGAAATCACAAATAAGTTAAAAACACTCAACCAAATAAAAAATACACTTGCTAGCGCGTAAGATTTACCTGTTGAAGCAAATAATATATAAAAGATAAGTAAGTTGATAATAAAAAATGCGTACGAAATAGTAAGAACTTTTTTAATTGCATATTTTCTTGTAACAAAGCCAAATAATGGAACTATTAGTAGCATCGCAATAAAAGTACCTGTAAACAACCATTGCATCTTATTAGCTCCGTTGATAATACCCATCTCATCTCTTAATGGTCTTAGAATAAAATATCCAGACATTAAACAAAAGAAGTATACAAATGACCAAAACACTATTTTTTGCTCTCCAGGTCGAACCATCAATTTTATAAATAGTTTATCTAAAAAATATTGCATATTCTTGATTTAAAACAAATCAAAAATTCAGTTAATCTTTCTAAAACTATAAGTGATTTACTAAAGAGAATGAGCGATTTATAAATCAGAAAGACTTTTTTTATAAATCGAAGGTGTTTTACCTGTTTGCTTCTTAAAAGCTATGTTAAATGATGACAATGAGTTAAAACCACACTCATAAGCGACAGCTGAAATCTTAAGATTTTGATATTCTTTAAGAATCAATAGTTTCTTTGCTTCTTCAATACGATAGCTATTAATATATTCTGAGAAGTTTTTTGAAAAAGAATTATTGATGGTATGCGAGACAACATAAGCTGGTAATCTGAGTGTTTCAGATAATTGCTTTAAGGTAAAATCTGGTTGTAAAAAAGGTTTTTCCTCACACATGATTTTTTGTACTTTGCTAGCATAGACCTGTGAAGTATTCTCATTAAGTTTAATATGTTTATATTTTTTAAAATTTCTGATAACCTGTGGATTCCTAACCAGAAAGAAACTCAAAAAATATACAAAGACTCCGTACACAATTGGCCCTAAAAGATAAGGCGTTAATCCTAAAATATAATTAGAAAAGTATGCCAATTGAAGTGCCAAAGTTCCTACAGTCAAAATGCCTATCCATAGCCATTCTATATCATTAAATGAATATTTATTCTTCTTAAATAAAGCATAGCCAAAAACAATTAGCGCAATTAGACTATAAACTAATTGGTGATATAACAACAGTTGGTATCCTCCAACATGCCAAAAATTATCTGCAGTAAGTTGAAAAATAAATAATAATGATACTACAGTGGGGATAAAGTGCAAATAATTTTTAACAGACCATTTTTTATCAAAAATATAATGATATACATATAAAAAAAGTAATGGGCCAAAAGCAACATGAGCAGCAAAACCTAAATTTAAAAACCAATTAGGCGTATTTTCAATATAAACCCATGAAAGCGATTTAACAATGCGAAGCGTTATGGTAAAAAAGAAAGTGGCCAGAAGGAGGTTTTTGAAATCACGTTTTTTATCAAAAAAACTATAAAGTGAAATATAAAGGCTCTGAGCAGCACCTAAACTACCCATGAGCACTTCAATATTCTTATCTAACTTTGCAGTTCTCAAAACCTTAAAATAACTGATACTAAGTTAGTTTAATTTTTAAGCTAATAACTGCCAATAGTTTTTTTTAGGATAATTTTAAGACTTATTATTCTTAGTTTCAATCCACTTACTCATGTATTTAGTGCTTTGTAAGGTATGATGCTGTAATAACAAACCCATAAAGTTTTTCGTTCGGTGGCCTTCTAAATTACTTTGAATTTCTTCAACTCTGTCAATCAACTTCTGACCTAACTGCTCTTTATTGTACAATTGATTAATGAGCTGAATTCCATTTTGTTGAGACTGGTCCCAAAGTGATTCATTAGAATATAATTCCACAGCTTCTTTTGCAAATAACTCAAGATTATCTTCTATAAATCCATTCCATGGCAAATCACCATGCATACCTTCTGCTCCAATAGAAGTTGTCATGCTTGGTGCACCACAAAGCATGGCTTCAGTTAATTTGCCCTTAATGCCCGCACCAAAACGAAGTGGTGCCAGTACTACTCGAATATTTCTAACAACCTCTTCGGGATTATCTGTATAACCTTTAATTAAAAATCCTTCTCGTTTATTGTGTAAATCATTTACTTGCTGGGTAGCATATGCTACATACACATGCAATTCTGCTTTTGGTAATTGCTTTCTGATAATTGGCCAAATAATTTTCTTTAGCTGAAGTATAGCATCTACATTAGGTTCATGCAAACAATTGCCAATAATGGTAAAATGTTCTCGTTTTTCAAATGGTTTCCATGAGTTAATATGATCATCGTCTATTTTATCTAATAAAAAAGGAATGTGATATAAAAGCCTTTTATCTATCTTAAATAATCGCTGTAATAAATCCATCTCATAAGTGGAGATCATCAACGATAAATCACAACGAAGTATGGAAGCTATTTCACGTTTTGTAAGGTCAAAAGTCAACAAATCATCTTCTTCAAATGATCGGTTTTCTTTTAAAGCTTGGTGACGTGCTTTTCTAAGCGTATGAAAATCTTCGGTATCTAGAATTCGTAAGGCTTCAGGGCAATTTTCAGCTACACGCCATCCAAACTGTTCTTCCATCATAAAGCGGTCAAACATTACGATACTCGGATTCAATTCCTTAACAAAGGCATCAAAAGAAGCATCATTTAATTTAATTTCCACCTCATTTATTCCTAATTCAGATAAATTTTTAGCTTTCTCACTTCGCTGTGCTGGTGAAGCAAAAGTGATTTTCCATCCTTGTTTAAAGAAAACTTCTATAAGTTGTAACATTCTGCTTCCTGCGGCAGAAGAATTCGGTTCTACCCATACATAACCTATGATCAATACCTTAGTCATACTACAAAATAAACTATAATAAACCACCAATCCTAGTTTCTCGAACTCAACAAATATGATTACTTTTGTGTTTCAAAATTTTAAACACACATGAGTACATACGATGTAGCCGTTATTGGCTCTGGTCCTGGTGGTTATGTAGCAGCAATTCGTTGCGCACAACTAGGTATGAAAACTGCAATTATAGAAAAATACGACACCCTTGGTGGTACCTGCTTAAATGTTGGCTGTATTCCATCAAAAGCATTATTAGATTCTTCTCATCATTATTATGATGCTATCAAGCATTTTGAAGAACATGGTATTGAAATTACCGGTGAAGTAAAAGCCAGTTTAGAAAAAATGATTGCTCGTAAGCAAAATGTAGTTGACACTAATACATCTGGTATAAAATACTTAATGGATAAGAATAAGATTGATGTATACCATGGTTTAGGATCTTTTAAAGACGCAACACGTATTAATATTGCTAAAGCGGACGGAAAATCAGAAGTGATTGAAGCTAAAAGTACAATTATAGCTACTGGTTCAAAACCATCAACTTTGCCATTTATTAAATTGGATAAAAAACGTGTGATCACTTCAACTGAAGCTTTGAGTTTAAAAGAAATTCCTAAACATTTAGTAGTTATTGGAGGCGGTGTCATTGGATTAGAATTAGGACAAGTATATCGTCGCCTTGGTGCTGAAGTTTCTGTAATTGAATATATGGATCGTATTATACCTACGATGGATGCTGCGCTCTCTAAAGAGTTACAAAAAGTATTAAAAAAACAAGGTGTAAAGTTCTACACCAAACATAAAGTAACAGCAGTTAAAACTTCTGCTAAAGAAGTAACAATTACAGTCGATGATAAGAAAGGAAATCCTGTAGAATTTAAAGGTGATTACTGTTTAGTTTCTGTAGGTAGAAGACCTTATACTGACGGATTAGGCCTAGAAAATGCTGGGATAAAAGCAAATGACAGAGGTATGGTAGAAGTGAATGACAATTTACAAACCAACGTTTCTAATATTTATGCTATTGGCGATGTTGTGCGTGGTGCTATGTTAGCTCATAAAGCCGAAGAAGAAGGTGTATTTGTAGCTGAAACTTTAGCAGGACAAAAACCACATATCAACTACAATTTAATTCCTGGCGTAGTATATACCTGGCCAGAAGTTGCTGCAGTTGGAAAGACCGAAGAAGAATTAAAAGAAGCCGGTGTTAATTATAAATCAGGACAATTTGCAATGCGTGCTTTAGGGCGCTCTAGAGCAAGTGGAGATATAGATGGATTTGTAAAAATATTAGCCGACGCAAATACTGATGAAGTATTAGGTGTACATATGTGCGGTGCTCGTGTAGCGGACCTCATTGCTGAGGCTGTTACAGCAATGGAATTCAGAGCTTCAGCCGAAGATATTGCTCGCATGAGTCATGCACATCCTACTTATGCCGAAGCAGTTAAAGAAGCTGCATTAGCTGCGACAGATAATAGACCATTACACAGTTAAAACATTTATTTAGATGAGATTTCTCTTTACGTTCGTATTTTTAATAACCACCATAGTTATGGCCATAGGCCAAGAAAAAGAAGTCTCATCTTCTTATCAAACGTCCAAAAAGGAAATTACTAAAATGTTAAACCAAGATGCTAAGTATTGGAGCGAAGGTAATATTGAAGCCTTTATGGAAAGTTATATCAAATCTGATAGCTTAGTTTTTATTGGTAGTCGTGGTTTAACCTATGGCTGGCAACAAACACTTGAAAATTATAAAAAAGGATACCCAACCAAAGAACATATGGGTACTTTAAGTTTTGACCTATTAGAATTTAAAGAGCTCGCTGTCGATGTTTTTCTTGTTATCGGCAAATACAATCTAAAAAGAACTGTTGGTGACGCCAGTGGCTATTTTTCTATCATCTTAAAAAAGATTGATGGAAAATGGAAGATTATAGCTGATCATTCATCTTAAGATTTTTTCTACATTTATCGAATGGAACCTGTTATCCGTATCGATTTTATTGCTGCCATTATTTTTGTTGGCGTTTTCTTGGGGTTTTTCCTTTCTTACTTTTTCCTAAAAAAATCATACAAGACAAATTCGCCTAATGTTTTTATGGGATTTTTGTTACTAACTTTTTCGCTGAACATGTTAGAGGGTTGGCTCAATTATACGGGCTACATTTTTAAAGCGTTACATCTTGCCAATTTTTCAGAACCTACGAATTTCTTGGTTGCCCCTTTACTTTATCTATTCGTATCTAAACAACTGGGAGAAAAAAAATTAAAAAATGAATGGATGCATTACATCCCTTTTGTCTTTTGGTTACTTTATATGATATTCTTTTTTGCTCAATCAGCAGATTTTAAATACAATTCTCATATTAGCTCTTTGCGATTGAATTTAGAACGTTTGCCTGTTAAAGAAGTGTTTTCAGACAACCCATTAGGAATAAGAAATTATGTAAACGATCTGACCATTATTCACATTCTTATTTACTCCATTTTTACAATAAGAAAGTTAATGATAAAGAGTAGAACATTAGGCGAATCTATTTTTAAAACAAAAAATGAAACCTTAAAGTCTTTACGTAATTCTTTTTACCATTTCTTTCTATTACTAATACTTTTAATTACCGTGAAAGCATATTATAAAGATGATGTAGGTGATTATCTGTTGTACATCTACCTTACATTTATGTTGATAACAACAACTTATCAAATAGTCAGTTCTTCATCTTATTTTAACAAGCCTTCTTCTTTTTTAGAATTCCCTTCCTTAAAATATCAGAAGTCATCATTAACAGCTTCTAATAAAGAGGTTATTTTAAATAAGATAAAAAATGAAATGGAACAAAACAGCTATTACAAAAGTAATATGGCATCCTTAAGAGAACTTTCAAGTACAATTAACGAAAGTTCACACCATGTCTCTCAAGTGATTAATGAAAAATTAGATCAATCTTTTTTTGAATTACTGGCTTCATACAGAGTGAAAGAAGCGCAGCAAATACTTTCTACCGAAAAAGGGAAAAAACTAACTATTGAGGAAATAGCTGAACAGGTAGGTTATAATTCAAAATCTGCTTTTAACACAGCTTTTAAAAAGATCACTTCACTAACACCATCTGAATTTAGACAAGCTAATTAATTGTTCTTGCCGATAAACTTGAACGCCAACTTTATAGGGAAATACTTCTAAAAAGCAACCCGCAATTTAGATTTGTGTCATCATTAAAAATTTAAAGACATGAACCTTCAAACTACAGCACCAAAACAACGAAAATATTTTATTGATTGGCTACGCATTGGGCTTATTATAAGTGTCTTCTTTTTTCATGTGGGCATGATCTTTAGGCCAGAACAATGGCATGTAAACAGCCTAGAGAGCTTTCCGTTTTTAGAACCTATTATGAGCTGGTTACACCTATGGAGGATGCCGCTGCTCTTTTTAGTATCTGGAGTTGGCACCTATTATGCTTTAGGTTTTAGAACCACCAGACAATACCTAAAAGAGCGGTTTATTAGATTATTTTTACCTTTTCTTATAGGAATATTCACATTAGTACCCATACAAGTATATATTGAAAAAATTGACCAATACAGTTCTTTAGGAAACTATTACACCCATATGTTTGAAGGTATTTATCCTGAAGGTAACTTTTCATGGCATCACTTATGGTTTATTATTTACCTATTTTTCATCTCACTTATTGTAGCCCCTTTTATAAAATACAGTAGAAGCAATCATTTTAAAATGGCACGAAAGAGATGCATAACAATAGTATCAAAAAAAATGCGTTTGAATTGGCTTTTACCTATTATTATTGGTTCGCAAGCTATCTTACGTCAATATTTTCCCAATAGCACCCATGCTTTGTTTAATGATTGGGCTTATATTACTTTCTATTTGTTATTCTTTATTATAGGGTTTGTGTTTTTCACTAGTAATAAGGTTATTAAAGCCGTAACATATCAAAGAAGGTTGTATCTATTGCAAACGTTGATATTTACTAGTATCTTATTCTCTTTCTGGCTATTCAAAATCAATATCATGGGTAAAAATACTATCTATGGAATTACAGAAATCATCATTGCCTTTTCATGCGGTATAACTGCAATAGGATACTGTAAAGCTTATTTTAATAAGGATCATAAATTCAGAAAAACTCTCAATGAAGCTATTTATCCCTTTTACCTGCTACACCAACCCATACTTATAATTGTAGGTTATGTTGTTCTACAATGGAATCTACCTTACGGAATGCAAGCTTTGTTGGTTATTGTTATTTCCTTATTCTTAATATGCATCCTCTATTGGCTTTTTATACGACCATTTAACCTGCTTAGAGTACTTTTTGGCATGAAGGTAAAATCAATTAAAAGTACTCATGCTAAAACTCAACTAAAAAATAACGTACTTTTAGACAAATGAAGTTATTTAGAGAGTTTCGACAAAATTTAATTAAAGAAGGCAGAGTTAAAAAATATCTTTGGTATGCCATTGGCGAAATTCTTTTAGTAATGATAGGAATTCTTTTAGCTTTTCAGGTGAATCGATGGAATGATCAAAGAATAGAAAAGAATGCCGAAAAAACTTACTACAACAATATTAAAGATCAAATTGCAGATGATAAAACCTTACTTGAAGAACAGATAGTATTTAATAATGGTTATATGTCTCAATTTATTTATGCCAATAACATCTTAGAAGCGAATGATCGTAATAAAATTGACACCTTAGGAATTATTGTAAGAAATATGACTCAATATTCAGACTTTGACAAACAAGGTAATATTTATGAAACCCTGGTTAATAGTGGTGAAATTAAATTACTTAAAAATCATAAAATTGTAAATGGCGTTAGAGAATTAGAAGAAAAGTATATCTACTTAAACAGAATGGAAAACATTCACTACGATGCCATGATGACACATGTTGTACAATCTACTACTCAAGTTATTAAATTTTCTAATGGTGAAGTAAAAAAACCAAATGAGCTGTATTCATATGAGTTTCAAAATTTACTTCTTTCACTTCTCCAAATTATGACGGAAAAAGATATGGTTTATAATGAAGCTTTAGATGAGATTAACACAATTACAAGTTTAATTGATAAAGAACTTAGCCTTAAATAATCTTTTAAAAAATCAGGCTAAAGAGGCTGAATTGCTACCTTTGCGAGAGTGAAAAGGAATATCAAAAAAATTAATATTCAGAATCAACCAGAAATAAAGGCCAAGCTACTGGCTTGGTCTCAACAATTCAATGAAGTTCTTTGGTTAGATAGTAATGAATATCCTCAAAATTATTCAAGTTTTGAAGCAGTATTAGCAGTGGATGCTGAAACACAATTAATATGTGATTCTAATAATGCTTTCGCTGAGTTAAAGCAGTATAAAAACGATATCAATGATTTCATTTTTGGTTATTTCAGTTATGACCTAAAGAATGATATAGAGAATCTTTCATCAGATAACTTTGACGGATTAAATTTTCCTGAATTGTATTTCTTTCAACCTAAAAAGTTATTCTTTATAAAGGATGATGAGTTAGAAATTCAATATTTAGAAGAAATTGAGAATGAAATTGACCTTGATCTCGCGCTAATTTTCGGTTATGATGAGATGTCAAAACAAGTTCAACATGACGTGAAAATTCATAAACGTATTACTAAGAAAGAATATTTAAAACATTTAGATACTGTTTTAAAACATATTCGTCGTGGAGATATTTATGAAATGAATTTTTGTCAAGAATTTTATGCTGAAGATGCTGTTATCAATCCACTTAAAGTTTATAATCATCTTAATAAAATTTCGTCACCTCCATTTGCAACTTTTTTAAAAATAGCTGACAACTATTTACTTTCTGCATCTCCTGAAAGATTTGCTCGACGAGACGACAACAAGATAATTTCTCAGCCAATTAAGGGTACAGCAAAGCGCTTAAAAAAGAAAAAGTTCGACAAGAAGTTAGCCGATCAACTCGAAAATGATCAAAAAGAGCGTTCAGAAAATATTATGATTGTCGATTTGGTTAGAAACGATTTATCTAAAACTGCTATTAAAAGTTCTGTGCAAGTAGAAGAATTATGTAAAGTGTATTCCTTTAAGCAAGTACATCAACTCATTTCTACTATTGTTTCGGAAGTGAATAATGAAACAGATAGTATGGATGTCATTGAAAGTTTATTTCCTATGGGTAGCATGACAGGCGCACCGAAAATATCAGCAATGAAAATCATCGAAAAAGAAGAAAGTACAAAACGTGGATTATACTCTGGGGCTTTAGGTTATTTTACACCTGTTGATGATTTTGATTTTAATGTTGTGATTCGTAGCATACTTTACAATGAATCAAAAAAATATCTCTCCTACTCTGTGGGTGGTGCTATTACTGCAAAATCCGACCCCGAAAAAGAATATCAAGAATGTTTATTAAAAGCTATTGCTATGAAAAAAGCATTGAAAGTTTAAGAAGCACATGCAAAATTATTAGGCTTCCAAATTATTTCATCATCTTCTAGTACTTCGACTGGTATATCTTCCTCTCTATTACCTATTATTCCAATGAACTCTCCATTACAGTTATATACTGTAATTATTGAATTACAAATAGGACAACAGTTTCTATAAATAATAACCGTTTGCTCTTTATATACTGATTGACTTATATATGCGTATTTCGAAAAATCTGTAATATTAGATTCTCTTTCGTTTATTTCTTCTACCAGCCATGCTAAATCGATAGTTGGATCTTCTACAGAACATAATGTTTTGAGGTTATTGAGATCAAGGTTATCATCAGAACTACAGCTGAATAAAAGAGAAATAACGGCTAATACTTTTAAAAGTGGTTTCATTTTGATTTTTGATTTTATCTTTTAGATTCTAATTCCAATCTATGGTTGCCTTAAAATATTTGTTTTTTCTTTTTTATAATAAGTTTTTAATAAATCTTAGATTTGCAAAAAATTTCAAAGCTACTTACAATGGATATTAATATGCTTAAATGCAAAATACACAATGCGACAGTTACAGAGGCAAATTTAAAATACGTAGGCAGTATTACTATAGACAGTAATCTTCTGGATGCATCTGGTATGTTAGAGTATGAAAAAGTGCAGGTAGTTAATGGTAATAATGGCGCTCGAATAGAGACCTATGCCTTTCGTGGAGAACCAGGCAGTGGTATTATTTGCCTAAATGGAGCAGCAGCCCGTCATTTTGAAATTGGCGACGAAGTCATTATTATGGCTTATTGTCAACTCAATAATAATGAAGCCAAAAAACATAGGCCAACCGTTGTATTAGTTGATGGCAAAAACAATATTACTAAAGTTGGCGATTACGAAGAAAATGGTGTAATTGGTTAATAATTCTTCCTCTTTCGCATAAAATTTCAATTCAAAGTTTTTAGCAGTTTTTAACATTTTTGCAATTTGAGGATTGTCATTATCTATTTTTGGTTACAAACCAAACTAAATGACGCATCAAGAATTTGACTTTAATTTTCACAAGACAAAATTTTATGGTCAATACTTTCAACCAAATACTATAAAAGGTGTTGTTGTTTTAGTTCATGGTATGGGCGAACACTCAGGACGTTATACTTCCTTTGTAATTCCTAAACTTATTGAAAATAATTTCGCCGTTATAACCTATGATCAATTTGGTCATGGAAAAACCGAAGGTAAAAAAGGTCACAATCCAGGGTATTCTTATTTATTAGATTCTTTAGAAATTATTATAAAAAAAGCACAAGAGCTCTATTCAGATCTACCTATGTTCTTATACGGTCATAGTATGGGTGGCAACGTGGTGATAAATTATACCTTAAAAAGAGAACATCCCTTTAAAGGTGTTATTGCCACAAGCCCTTTACTACGTCTTGCCTTTCAACCACCAAAATGGAAATTAACAGCGGGTAGATTTTTGCAAAAAGTAGCTCCAGCTATTACAATGCCTAGTGAGTTAGATGCTAGTGCTATTTCTCGAGATTCTGAGGAAGTAAAGAAATATACTGATGATTCTTTAGTACATGATAAAATAAGTGCTAATTATTCACTATCTGTTTTTGATGAAGGTGAATGGGCTATTGCTAACGCTGATAAAGCCAATACTCCAACACTAATTATTCATGGAACGGGTGATCAAATAACGAGTCACATTGCTTCTGAAGAATTTGTGACAAATAGTAATCGCAAAGCTGAATTACAGTTATTTGAGGGCGGTTATCATGAATTGCATAATGATCTCGAAAAAGAAAAATTTATACAAACTATTACTAACTGGATTATAAATCAAGTCAATTAAATGAAGAGACTCTCCTTTATTACCCTTCTACTTTTATTAACTAATTTTTTATGGTCACAAGATGGTCCATCTACTGAAAATTTAAATAGTCAACTCTACACTATAAATCTGGAAACAACTGTGTCTTCATCTTTCGAATTCTCATTAAATAATGAGACTTTACCGATAGAACATAAAGAAATTTTTAATTCAGAAATATTAAAAGAAAGACTAAATAAACTTGATGAAAAAACACCTTTTAATGTTCCTTACAATGCAACTGTAGAACGCTTTATACGTGTTTATTTAAAGACTAGAAAAGATGATTTTTCTAATTTAATGGATAAAGCCAAGTACTACTTTCCGATGTTCGAGGAATATTTGGATAAGTATGATTTGCCATTAGAAATTAAATACTTAGCTATTGTGGAATCCGCTTTAGAGCCTAATGCAAGATCAATTTCTGGAGCTAAAGGATTGTGGCAGTTTATGTACCATACGGGTAAACAATTTGATTTAAATGTAACTTCTTATATAGATGAACGCACTGACCCTATAAAAGCAACGCAAGCAGCTTGTCAGTATCTAAAAAGTCTACATACAACCTTTAAAGATTGGGACCTTGCATTAGCAGCTTATAATTCTGGCCCAGGCAATGTATCAAAAGCTATTAGAAGGTCTGGTGGATTGCGAAATTATTGGAATATTCGTAAGTATTTGCCAGCCGAAACGCGTGGTTATTTACCAACTTTCTATGCTACTTTTTATTTATTTGAATATGGAAAAGATCATCAAATACATCCTAAAAATAGTGAAATCACTTATTACGAAACAGATACTATTTTAGTAAAAAACAAAATCACATTTAAAGAAATCAAAGAACGCTTCAATATTGAAGATAAATTGTTGCGGTTTTTAAATCCGCAATATCGATTGGGTATTATTCCGTTTTCTAAACAGAAAAAGTATTACCTCACTTTGCCAAAATCTATGATTAGCAAATTTGTTTCCAACGAAAGTGAAATTTATAAACTTGCGCGTTACAATGCTCAAAGAGAACCTATAAATTTTTACACACCTAATAAGTCAAATAGTTACATTGTTCAATCAAATGACAATTTGAGCTCAGTAGCTGAGAAATTTAATATAACAATCTCACAATTAAAAAAGTGGAATGGTTTACAAACCAATTATATTATAGAAGGGCAACGACTCGTTATTACTGACAAAAAAATCACTAATTACCAAGAATTAGAATCCCTAGATATCTCAAACGATGAACACAAAATCTATGTTGTAAAAGAAGGTGATACCCTTTGGCGCATCTCTAAAATATTCCCAAATACCACTATTACAAATCTAAAAAGTTGGAATAATCTATGGGGAGTATCCTTTTTAAAGCCTGGCACTAAGCTCAAAATTTTAACAAAAAAAATATAATCTTGGCTTCATTAAACCGTTAACTGATGTTAGTAACCTAAAATACCTAATCACCCTGCCTAGAAAGTTACTTAAAAAATTGATTTAAATAATTTAACTATTTTTGTTCGCGCCGTTAATTAAAAGCGAGCCTAATTATAACGTACGAGATGATGATGAAACCCCTTCTTATTACCTTTTTATCACTTCTCTCTTTTGCTGTAATGGCTCAAGAAGAGAATAATGCAAAATCTTTAGACTCTAAAGAAAACCTTCAAGTAAAAAATGTTGATTTCGGAGGAAGTGTAGAAGCAAAAACCAAAGGGAAATCAAAAGATACTTTAACTTTAAAAGATCACAATGAAGCTACACTCATAGATAGTTTATGGTTAAGTTCTATGTATCACTCACCTTTGTACGATTCTATTCAATATGTATTACCAGAGTCTAAGATTATTGAACAGGCAAATATAGATTTATCGACCGAAATTTTAAAAGAACGTTTAGCATATTTAAATAGTAAAACACCTTTTAATGTAGAATACAATCCTTCATTAGAACGTATTATAAAGTCATATTTAAAGCATCGTCAAAAATCATTGGCTGAGTTGATGGCTAAGGCAAAATATTACTTTCCGATGTTCGAAGAACATTTAGACAAGTACGATTTACCTTTAGAAATAAAATATTTAGCCATTGTAGAGTCAGCTTTAAGACCAAGAGCTCGCTCTCGCGTTGGCGCTTCTGGCTTATGGCAGTTTATGTACTACACAGGTAAACAATTCGGACTAGATGTAAGCTCATATGTAGATGAACGTCATGACCCGCTGAGAGCAACAGAAGCGGCTTGTAAATATTTATCAAATCTTTATGGAATTTTTGGAGACTGGGATCTTGCTTTGGCTGCTTATAATTCCGGGCCTGGTAATGTTTCTAAAGCAATCAGACGGTCAGGTGGCAACAAAAATTACTGGAATATTCGTCATTATTTACCTCGTGAAACAGCTGGATATTTACCTGCATTTTATGCAACTTACTATATTCTAGAATATGCAGATAAACACAATATTAATGTTTCTAAAAGTTACATAAATAAGTTTGAAACAGATACTATTCATGTAAAAAGGCAATTGACTTTTGAGCAAATAAATAAAGTGCTTAATACCAATGATGAATTATTAGAATTTTTAAACCCACAATACAAACTGAACATCATTCCTTTTGTAAAGGATAAGAATTACACTTTACGTTTACCAAAAGATCTGTTGGGTAAGTTTGTTTCTAACGAAACTGAAATCTATGCTTACGCGGAAGCAGATGATGCCAAAAGAGAAAAACCACTACCAAAATATTTTGAGCCAAAGAATAGAATACGTTACCGTGTTAGAAATGGCGATTATTTAGGCAAAATAGCACAACGTTATGGCGTCGGTGTATCTCAAATAAAACGTTGGAATGGTTTGCGAAGTAGTCGTTTAAGAATTGGGCAAAGATTAACTATTTATCCTAGAGGTTTTACATCTACTAAAACGAAGAATAGTACTTCTAGCAGTAAAAAAGTGACTGCTTCAGCAGCTCCAAAAGGAAAATACACGACATACATTGTAAAAAAAGGAGACTCTCTTTGGTTGATCTCTCAAAAGTTTCCAAAAGTTTCTGTTAGTCAAATTAAAAAATGGAACAATATTTGGAGTGTAAAAAGTCTAAAACCAGGTACCAAGCTTAAAATCTACAAAGGATAATTTTTGAGTTTGTTATCATAAACTAACATCAATGAAAAAATTATTCTTCTTTGCATTAATAATTGCAACTTTTGCTTCGTGTACAAATAACAGTAAAGCCATCTTAAGACAATCTACTGGTAGTATGAACGGTCTTTTAATTGTTATGAATAATAGCGAATGGCAAGGCAAAGCTGGTGACGTATTAAGGGACATAATAGCTTCGCCAGTTTTAGGTCTACCTCAAGAAGAAAATCAATTTACAGTACATCAGGTTCCACCTAAAACATTTACAAAATTATTTAAGGCAAATAGAAATATATTATTTGTTGGTATTGATAAGACTGATACTTTTAATGTTAGTCAAGAGTTATATGCTACTCCTCAAATAGCAATGACCATCTTAGGTAAAGATGAAGCATCGCTTATAGAACAAATACAAGATCATAAAGAGGAAATAATTTCTGTTTTTAAAGAAGGTGATTTAAAATTCTTTCAAAATAAATTAACAAAGAAACATTTAGATGCTAGTAAAGTTGAAACTTTTAACAAACTTGGGGTTTCTATGCGCATACCTAGTGATTATAGAACAGTAGATGATAATGGAGATTTTTTATGGCTGCGCGATGAGTATGACAACGTGAGTAAGAATATTTTGGTTTATTCTGTACCTATAAATTCTAAAGAAGATATTTTAGGAAGCAACATAGTTGCTGCTAGAGACACTATAGGAAAAATGTTCATACCTGGTGGACCAGATGGTTCACACATGATCACTGAAGTTGCATATTCACCGCACATAAAAAAAACGAAACTAGATGAAAAAGAGGCTTTCGAAGCACGTGGTAAATGGGAAGTGAAAGGAGATTATATGGCTGGTCCTTTTTTAAGTTATACGGTTGTAGATAAAGAGAATAATCGTTTGTTAGTAGCAGAAGGATTTACTTACGCTCCGAATGTTAATAAGCGTGATTATATGTTCGAATTAGAAGCAATTTTAAAAACACTAAAAATTTAAATTAGCTGTAGCGTACGTTTCTAAATTACCTTTTGCATTACTAAAAATTAGATATGCTTTGAGTTCTTGATGTTTATTCAAGAACTGTTTTACTTTCTCTAAAGACATCGCCATTAGAGCAGTAGCATAACCATCAACATCTGCGCAGTCTACTTTACCAATAATAGAAACACTTAATAAACTGCTTTTGGTAGAATAACCTGTTTCGGGGTTTAAAATATGTACATATTTCCTGCCCGTTACCGAATCTATCTTAAACTTTCTATAACTACCAGAAGTAGCCATAGATTCATCTTTTAATTCAATCACCTTTTGAATGGAGCGTGTTCCATCAAAATTAGGATCCTCAATACCCGCTTTCCATAAAGAGCCATCTTTTTTAATTCCTTTTGTTCTTATTTCACCTCCTATTTCAACTAAGTAATTAGCTACATTTTGAGATTCAAGAAAATGGCCAGCAATATCAACTGCATACCCTTTAGCAATAGCATTAAAATCAAAATAAATACTATCGTTTTCCTTTTTTATTTTTCTACCTTCTACCCAAACCTTATCAAATCCTACTAATTGTAATAATTTCTCAATTTTAATTGAATCTGGCTTGATCAGAACTTTTTTTGGACCGAAGCCCCAAGCATTAACTAAAACACCTATTGTAGGGTCAAAAACACCCTTTGTTTCCTTATAGATTTTTAAAGACTTATTAAAAACTTCAATAAAATAGTCATCAACTACAACAGTTGTATCTCCTTGGTTTATCCTAGAAATATCAGAATTAGTAATATAAGTCGACAATGATCTATTCACTAAATGAAACAAACTATCTATTTGTTTTGTAAAGTCATTGTTATGATCGTAGGTAATATGAAACGTTGTTCCAAAGGCATGGCCTTTTAAATTAGTATACATTTGTTCTTCCGCTTGACGACAAGAAAGGCTCAAAAAAAAGATTAAAAAAAGAAAAAAGTATATCCTAAACTTCATAATTGCTTTAGAATCTATGGTTAACATTGCAAAGATAATTGTATGGTTGTTAAAATAGTATTAAATAGAAAGATAAAACTTAATACTAAATATATTTTAATAACTTCGTGTCATAATTAAATAACTATCCCATCATGAAGAGAATTATTACCCTTTCTGTGGTTTCTGCTATTCTACTTTCATCTTGTGTTTCACAAAAGAAATTTGCCGAATTACAAGCTGATTATGATTCCACAAAATCACAACTAACAGATGCCAATGCAAAAGTGTTAGCGTGCCAAGTAGAAAAAGATAAAATCGCTGGTCAAATAGCTAGTTTAGAAGCTCAAAACAAATTATTAAACCAGAATAACGAGAATAATATTAGACAAATTGAAAGCCTAAGTAGATTGTCTGAATCTGCAAGTAGTAATATTAAAGATGTTATTGCTCAATTAAGCGAAAAGGATAAATACATTAACGGCATTAGAGGTGCTATGTCTCGTAAAGATTCTATCAATCTTGCTCTTGCGGTTAATTTAAAAAGTGCTTTGGCGGATGGCATTCAAGATGAAGATATATTAGTAGATGTTGAAAAAACAGTAGTTTATATTTCAATTTCTGACAAATTATTATTTAATAGTGGTAGTTCAACTATTTCTAATAAGGCGAAAGCTTTATTACAAAAAGTAGCAACCGTTATTGCTGAAAAACCAGATATGGAAGTTATGGTTGAAGGTTACACTGATAATAGACCTATAAATACTGCCAAAACTAAAGATAATTGGGATTTAAGTACGCAAAGAGCGACTTCGGTTATCCGTGTTTTACAGGATGATTATAAAATAGACCCTAAACGTTTAATTGCTGCTGGTAGAAGTGAATATTTACCTTTAGCAACCAATGATACGGCCGATGGTCGTTCAAGAAACAGAAGAACTAGAATTGTTATATTACCTAAGCTAGATCAGTTCTTTGATATCTTAGAGCAAAAACCTGATGCTTCTTCTACAGGAAACTAACAGATATCTCTATATTAAAACATAAAAAAGCCGCTAATTAGCGGCTTTTTTATGTTTTAAAGAAGAAATTAATTATACTTCTTCAACTGAAGCATCTGGCGCATTACTTCTAACCGAAGCAATACCATTTTCCATTGCTGAAGTAGAAGAATATTGCTCACTAGTACCAACAACTTGGCCATTAGTAGATTTTAAATTGAAATAAGGATCACCGTTTTTTGCTTCTAATCTTTCAAAACAAGCATCATCTGTACAATTTTTACGTACAGACTCAATTCCGTTTTCGCATCCTGATTTTGACGCATAACCTTGACTTGCCAAAATAGTTTGACCATTACCAGCTTTTAATCTGAATCTGTACTTACCTCCTTTATCGGTATACATTTCGAATTTTCCCATGTTTTAATTGTTTAAATTTTTGTTTATTGACCAAGTTATAAATTTCGTCGCTAATTTAAAAGTGTTTTTAATTTTTCTTTATACAAATCATATTGAATCAGATCATTATGACCACCATTTTCAATTGTAACAAATTGTTTATCCTCAACTACAGCTTCTTCAAATAGTTTTTTTCCGCCTTCAAAAGGAGTAACTCCATCTTCAGTTCCATGTATAATAGTAATGGGGCATTTTACATTCTTTATAAACTCATTGGTTTGAAATTTATACTTTAATAAAAATGATGGGATTAAAAGATAACGCCCTTTTGCAATATCTATTAAACTGAAAAAAGGAGCTTCTAAAATCAATTGTTTTGGATTATTCTCTGACGCAACCTTGGTTGCGAACGTAGTACCTAAAGATCTACCATATACTACTATATCCTTTTCTTTATAACTCTCTTTTAAATAATCATAACTTAATTGAGCATCTTTATACATGTTGGCTTCACTAAATATCCCCGTGCTTTTACCATAGCTTCTATAATCAATCACAAAAACATCATAATTAAATTCAGAAAAGATTGAAACTATTTTACTCCAGCGTTCTAAACTACCTGCGTTTCCATGAAAATATAGAATTACGCCCTTAGGATTTTCCACTTTTAAATGCAGTGCATTTATTACCTTGTTATCTTCTGTAGCTAGATTTACCTCTTCGAAATTTCCTGATAAAGAATATTGATGTTCTTGAGTTAACTTTTCTGGATGAAAAATTAATTTTTCCTGAAAAAAATAAGCCGTTACTAATAACAACACATATATGACTAAGAGCCATTTTACTGCTCTTAAAATACTCTTAATCATTATAGTCTTTTTGTTTATGCTTCTTTCTAATGAAATCTATACTAGTACCCTCACGATCGATTTCCTTATAAGGTTTTGATTCTAAAATCTCTTTTAAAGCTCTATGATAACCTTCAAAATTGTGTAGATTTTTATGACCACCCCCAATAATAGGATACAATCTTGTTCTTTTTGGGTTCACTTTAGACAACCGAACACTAGATTTCATTAATATTACGCGGTCATTAGTGCCATGAATTATTTTTATGGGGCATTTAACATGCTTAATCCATTTAAAAGTAGGCATAGAGTACCGCATTACTAGTCCGATAGGTATAAATGGTAAATAGCGTTTTATATTGTTAGACATACTATAATACGGACAAGCTAAGACCAACATTCTTGGGTTGTTTACCGATGCTATTTTAGTTGCCAAGCCGGTACCTAAAGAGCGCCCATAAACAATAATGTACTTTTCGTCAACATTTTCTTTTATCTTATCATAAACAACCTGTACATCATCTTTCATAGCTTGTTGGGTACGCTTACCAGTGCTTTTACCAAAACCTCGATAATCTATCATAATCACATCCCAACCATGCAATGTAAAATCTACAGCGAACTTGCCCCAACCTTTTATACTTTTTGAATTTCCTTTTAGATAAAAAACAACGCCTTTTGGGTTTTCTACTTTAAAATGTAGTCCATTAATAAGAACACCAGGTTTTAATTCTAAATTATACTCATCTACTTGTTGGTTTTCGTATTGAAACACGAAGTCTTTGGGTAGTTTTTCAGGATGAAAAATAAAGCGCTCTTGAAAGAAATAAAGAAAAATGCTTAAGGCTATAATAATACTTACAGCAATTAATATGATTTGTGGCCAGTTCATCTTTAATGAACTAAGATACAAATATTAACTATTCATGTACTTTCACAAAATCTTCAAAAGCTATGTAGTACGGACGATCTTTAAAAACTGGCATTTCTACACTTTCTGCATTTGCAAGACCTACACCGGCAAACCAAACAGAAGCTTTTTGTTCTTTGGCATGCTGCACAAAGGTTTCCATCCATATTTTATCATATTCTTTAGCCTGTTGAATGTTATTGGTTGCTTTTACCAATACAAAAATGGTCGGTTCTCCTTTTTTATATAATACAAATTGAGGGTGTTTTTTTAATTTACTGTTTACGGCAACAAATTCATAACCCATTTCTTGAAGTTTCTTACCTACTGTATTCATGGCTAAGTTATGCAGTTCTTGTTCGGTAAGTGGTGTCATTATATTTTTAAACATCTAATTAAAACAGAAAAATAAAGCTGGTATTGTATTTACCTATCAGTTTAAGCTTATAATGTTATTTTTTTTTGCGTCTGTTATAATTTTTATCGCCTCTTGTCTTTGGTTTTTTATACTTTTTAGCAATTTCTCTTCTATATGACCCGCCTTGATTTGTCTTACTATTTTTTTCACTCTTTTCATGAAAAGCTTCACCTACAACAAAATCTTTTGTTTTTCGCTTATGCGGATTATCAATTTCAACTTCCTTAGGTTGTTCGTTTGGTGTTAGCTTTTTTGAAATTTCAACCTCAGTTGGAAAATCTATTTTAGGAATTTTATAGTTCATCAACTTTTCAATCCTCTCCTTTGCCTGTTGTTCTTTCTCTGTTGAAAATAAGAGAGATACGCCCTCATGCTCCGCTCTGCCCGTTCTACCAATACGATGCATATAATTCTCAGGAAATTTTGGTGTATCAAAATTAATAACATGACTGATTTCACTTAAATCGAGCCCGCGAGACATTACGTCCGTAGCAATCAATATTCTATTCTTACCAGCATCAAACTGCTTAATTGAGCGTATTCTATAATTTTGAGTTTTATTAGAATGAATAATGCATAGTTCATCATTATATCTTTCTTTTAAGGTTTCAAAAACTCTATCAGCATCTTTTTTATTAGAAACAAAAACTAATACTTTATGATAGGTTTCTTTATCCTCTAATAAATGAGCCAATAAATTTACCTTAGTGTAGAAATTTTTAACCGAATACCGTTGTTGATTTATATTATCTAAAGGTGTACCACTTACAGCAATAGAAATTTTGGCAGGTGCAATAAAATAATCATCAATCAAGGCATCTACATCATCGGTCATTGTAGCCGAAAACATAATATTCTGCCGACGTTCGGGTAAAATTTCAAATATATTTTTTAACTGAAATCTAAAACCCAAATCTAACATTACATCTACCTCATCTATCACTAATTTCTGAATAGACTTTAATTTTAAAGCTCCGCTTAAAGCGAGATCATAGAGTCTACCAGGTGTTGCTACAACAATATCGGCACCTTGGGCTATAGCCTGTTTCTGGGTATTTATGTTTGTACCACCATAAATGCCCAAACTTCTTACATTAAGATACTTGGCTATCTTTTCAATTTCTTCAACAACCTGTAAAACAAGCTCACGTGTCGGCACTAATATTAATACCCTTGGCGTTAGTTGTTTTGAGAACTTTAAATCACGAAGAATAGGTAGCATATAAGCAAATGTCTTACCGGTACCTGTTTGCGCAATACCAACCATATCCTTACCTGATAAAATGGTAGAGAAAGATTGTTCTTGTATAGGTGTAGGTTGTTTAAACCCTAAATCATCAATTGCATATTGTAATTGATTTGACAAATTCAAATCTGCAAAAGTGCTCATTAATTCTAATTTTATGCAAAGGTATGCTTTTACACTATGTTTATGGCAGCATGTAACTTAACATTAGTTATATCTTAATAACCCTGTTAATTATTTTGTACTTAAGGCTTTTAATTTACGTTTAAATAGTATAATTTAAACAAAACAATTTGTGACTATGGAAATTTCTAACCGATTAGAACAAGCACTAATTAAATTATATAATGCTTTTCATAATGATGAATTAAATCCTGAATGTTGTTCAGCATGCGCAGTTGGTAATATTTTGGATAATTATGATAGTTGGAAACATCTATCCGATTCACATGGTTCGCTAGAACTAAGTTATATTGGCAGGGTACATCAGCAATTGGGTAGAACTTTTAATGGGTACACACCACATGAATTACTACAAATAGAAAAAATATTTTTAGAAGCTTGTGGTTATAAAGTTCCATTATGTCACTATAATCCAAACCCTCCAAATCTTAAAGATAAAGAAGTATTGTTTAAAGGCTTATCTAAGGTGGTAGCCTTTCTTTGTGAATTAGATGGTTTAGCTAACGTAATGGATTACTCAAAAATATTTGAGTATGAGCAAGAAAACCCAGTATATAAGTTTGAAGTAATCTATCAATAAAGATTGATCTCTATTTAAAGCCTAACCTTAATAAATTAATAAGGCTATCTAGTAAACCGAGCTTTAAGTGCGTCTTATTACAACTATAACACACATACCTTTTGCTGTTTGGTAATAGCATTCGTTGGTATTTTTTACGACGTACTCTTTCTAATGTAAAGTTACATCTATAGCAATTCATAATGTCTCCCTTTTTCATAACTAACGTTCTGAACGTCAAAATATTTTCTTAAAATGAAGGATATATAAGGCCTTATAGCAAATTATATGCCAGTTTTATAGCATATAAACTGCCATATCTCTTAATCATATAAAAAATTTGTAACTTTATGACAGTTAATGATTTGTAACTATTTTTAATTAAATGCTACATATTTATTAAACAACTCAACCAAGCCCCTATGCTCAAATTCTTTAGAAGAATCAGACAATCTCTTGTGTCTGAAAATAAATTTTCGAAATACTTATTGTACGCTATCGGTGAAATTATTCTTGTAGTAATTGGAATTCTCATTGCATTGCAAATTAATAATTGGAATGAAAACAGAAAGGAGAGAACTATAGAATTAAGTTATTTAAATAGACTAGTAATTGATCTTGAAGAAAATAAAACACTTTGGAAAAAAACATTGCAACGTAAGAAAAAACAATTGGAAGCAGCTCACATTTTTTTAAACTTTCGATTTAGCAAAAATCAAGATACCATAATTAAGATTTTACCTCACTTTCAAAGTTTAGGAACTTGGAAGGATATTAATATTAACCAAGTTACATTTAACGAAATGGTAAGTAGCGGAAATTTAAATCTAATAACTAATGATTCTATAAAAATCAAACTGTTAAATTTAGACAAACTTTACAAAGCAATTTTAAATAATCAAGAAGTATTAAAAGCTGAACATAATGATAGGTTACATCACCCCACAATGAAAATCATAAATACGAGTAATGCTTTTGTTACAGACCCAAATCAGAGAAATGTTATTAAGCGCAAACTTTCTCAAGAAGAAATGGGAATTTATTTCAATCAATTTCAAAAAGATTTGATAGCATTAATAAATGATAAAGAATTTATTAATGGTGTGGTGGGGATTACTTACAATGCACAATCTCAATTTAGTTCTTTTGAAGAAGCTTTAGTTATGATTGATGATATAATTGTTTTGCTTAAGAAAGAAACTGATTCAAATTAATTTTAAGAAATATGATCAAATTCTTCCGTAAAGTACGTCAAAAGCTACTATCTGAAAACCGTTTCAGTAAATACTTTATTTATGCTATTGGCGAAATTATTCTTGTAGTAATAGGTATTCTTATTGCATTACAAATCAATAATTGGAATGAGAATCGAAAGGAAGCCGAAAATCAAAAAAAGCTATTTACCAATCTAAAAATTGATTTTGAAAATCGGCTTGATGAATTAGAAGCCTTTTTTGTAATGAAAAAAGAAGCTGTACAGAATATTCATAAATTAAATACTACTATTTCAGATAAAAAAAGTGAAATTGATGAATCAGAAATAATTTCGATACTAGCATCTTTGGTCAATAATTTCACTTTTAATGAAGACTTTAAACTGCTAGAAGGTGTTTTTAATACCGGTTTAATTAATGATATTAAAAACGAAAAACTAAAAAGGCGCCTTATTGAATGGCCACAGCTTGTAGAAGAAATGCTAGAAGAACAACGCATTTTTCAAAATGACAATCTCACCAAGTTTGGACCATTACTTGACAAATACATTTCTAACCGTAGACTATATGAGAATTTTAATGTCCGTAATTATGAGTTACCGAAAGGTAAGACTGTAACTTTAAAAGAAAATTATAAAGGTTTGTTAAATGACCCTTTACTAGAAAATTATTTGGCCACAAAAGAACTTCATTTAAAAATCTCTATTATAGATAATCGTAATCTCATTGATGCAGCTAAAGAAATTATAAAACTTTTAGCAGATAACCAATAATTAAATTTTTAAACAACCTTTTTTACTAACCATATGAAAAAAATTATCCTTGCAATTTTAGCTGTTATTGTAATCATTTTAGGAGTATTAGTTTTTAACACACTAAGATTAAGCTCTAAACAAGTTGCTTCAGAGAAATTAGAAAACGTAAACTTTACTGATGCTATTTATAAGAACCTTTCAAAAGGTATACAGTACAAAACCATCTCATTTAGTGAAGATGCTATACCAGATTCTACTGCTTTTTTTGGTTTTCATCGATTCTTAGAAGAAACCTTTCCGCTAGTGCATAAAAAACTATCATTAGAAAAAATTAATTCTTATAGTTTATTATATACTTGGCAAGGTTCTGATGCTTCAAAAAAACCTATTATATTAATGTCTCATATGGATGTAGTTCCTGTAGATCAACCGACTTTAAATGATTGGGAAGCCGGTCCTTTTGAAGGAAAAATAACCGATGCTCATATTATTGGTAGAGGAACCTTAGATGATAAGGGAACTCTGATTGGTTTGTTAGAAGCTGTAGAAAAGTTATTAGAAGAATCTTTTACACCTTCGCAAACCATCTATCTTGCTTTTGGTCATGACGAAGAAGTTGGCGGCAGCAAAGGAGCAGGAGAAATAGCAAAGCATTTAAAGGCAAAAGGTGTGCATGCAGCTTTAGTTTTAGACGAAGGTGGCTTCTTAGCCGAAGGTTTGGTTCCTGGTATAGACAATCCGGTTGCCATGATCAATTTAGCAGAAAAAGGATTCTCTTCTTTTAAACTTATTGTTGAAACCAAAGGAGGTCATAGCTCAGCACCACCAAAGGAAAATACTATTGGTATGCTGGCCAAAGCCATTGTAGATTTAGAGAATAATCAACGCCCTTATAAATTGGTAAAACCTATAGATTATCAATTTGAATATATGGGTGCCGAATTACCTTTCTTAAAAAGGTTGGCATTTGCGAACCCATGGTTATTTAAAAAACCAATTCTAAAAGCTTTAAATGCCCATACTACTACTGCCCCAACCATCATTAATGGCGGTGTTAAAAATAATGTAATACCAACTGTAGCTTCAGCTACAGTTAACTTTAGAATTCTACCTGGGGAAACAATTGAATCTGTAAAAGAGCATATAGAAAGTACCATATCAGATAAAATTAGAGTTGAACCTGTTGGCTTTTTAACCAACCCTTCACCTGTATCTGGTATAGATTCTGAAGCCTTTAAAAAGCTAGAACAAACCATACGTAATATGTTCCCTAACAGCATTGTTGTACCGGGTTTAGTAGGTGGTGGTACCGATGCACGTTATTTTTATGACATTTCAGATGATGTTTATCGATTTTACCCTATTAGAATTGGGCCAGAGAGTATGACTCGTTTTCATGGTATTGATGAAAAAATTAGCAAAGATAATTACAAAGAAATTGTTGAATTTTCGTACCACTTAATTAAGAAGTTTAATTAAGTATTTACCAATGATTAAAATCTTTAGACATATACGTCGAACCCTAATAACCGAAAACAAAATAGGCAAATATTTTAAATATGCTATCGGTGAAATAATTCTTGTGGTTATCGGAATACTCATAGCACTACAAATCAATACTTGGAATCAACAACGTATCCAAAACAATGAAGAACAGGTGGCTTTGAAAAATTTGAGTCAAGATTTTAATTATAATCATAAGGCTTTAGATAGCATCTTAGCTGAAACCCAAAGTAACGTAGAAGCTCAATTTATTCTTTTAAATTATACGGGAAATAAATCAAAAGCCATATCTAGATCTGAATTTAACACTTCGCTCAACAAATTGGCTGATATAAATGAATATTATCCAAGGAATGGCTATTTAGATGATTTAATAAGCTCTGGTAATTTAGGGATTATTAAAAATCAAAAGTTAAGAAATAAGCTGTCCTCATGGCATCCCATATACAATTTTATTAAATCTCGCGAAATAGAACTAGAGAAAGGTAGAGATAGAGTCACTAATATGATTATTAAACAAGGAAGTTGGTTAAATGCCGATGCCGTTTCAACAGACGAGGTTGTTCAAAATAACATCTTTCCAAATTCTGGTTTTGATATTGACAATAGAAATTTATTAAATGAACTTGAATTTGAAAACAATACAGAAAACACTATTTATCAGAATGACAAACTTATACAAAGCCATAGAAAAGGATTAGTATTAGTTGCTGAAATTTTAGAGCTATTGGAAAAAGAAATTAAAAAATAATCAATGATAAAGTTCTTTCGAAAAATTAGATACGACCTTATGAGTGAAAACAAAATGGGTAAATACTTTAAATATGCTATAGGCGAAATTATACTGGTGGTAATAGGTATTCTTATTGCACTACAGATTAATAATTGGAATGAAGGGAGAAAAAATAATGTGAAAGAGCAACAAATATTAAGTCAACTAAAAGGTGAGTATACTTCTAATATTTTACAATTAGAGCAAAAAATTGCGCATCGGAAAAAAATGATTGCAGCCGCTAATAAAGTACTTCAATATATTGATGAACCAACCAATGTAAATAGTGACAGCCTAATTAATAAATTGAACATATATATTGGTACTCCAACTATAGAACCTATTCAAAACAATTTAATTAATTCAGGCGACATAAATCTAATTAAGAATAAAAAGTTAAAGCAATTATTAATTCATTGGCCTTCAGAGGTTCTTGGAGTACAAGAAATTGAACAGATATGGTTTACAAGAATGTGGGAATCAATTGTACCAATGTTTACCGAATTTGGCATATTGCGTAATGGATTTTTTAAATGGTGGAATGATGAACAAAATCTTAAATGGTTAAAGGAGAATACTAATGTAAATCCATTTCAAAAACCTAAATCCAGTAAGGCCTTAAGAACAAATGAAATTTTAAAAAGCAAAGAATTAGAAGGATTATCCTCTTTAGTTATTTCAGTTAATTATTCAGCCAACTTTCAATCTCAAGTATTACATAAACGCATTCTAGAAATTTTAGATTTATTAAATCAAGAAATTAAAAAATAATCAATGATTAAGTTCTTTAGAAAAATACGATTCAACCTAATGGAACAAAACAAAACAGGCAAATACCTAAAATATGCTATTGGTGAAATTATCCTTGTGGTCATTGGAATCCTTATCGCCTTGAATATTAGTAATTGGAATGAAAACAGAATTGCAAGAAACAAGGAAAAGTTGCTTCTAAAAGAATTAAATACTGAATTCAAACTCAACAGAATTGAATTTGATTCGGCACAATATTATCATAATAGGGCATTAAATTCTGCAGAATACATCATATCAAAATTTCCAATCGATTTAAAAACAATTGACTTTGACTCTTTAGGTTTACATAGTCATTATATGCGTTGGTATTATACATTTAATCCATCAGAAGGTATTACAAATGCGTTATCAAGTAGTTCGTCATATGATCTTATTTCCAATAATGATTTGCGTAAAACACTAATAAGTTGGCATGACATCCTTAAAGATTATCAAGAAGAAGAAATATTAGCTGTATCTAATTATAAAAACCACTTAAAACCTTATGAAAAAAAACACATGGCTTTTGGTTGGAATAATTATAATAACTCTTTTAATGACCCACGAATAGATCTTAGTTTTCTCGAAACTCTCGAGTTTGAAAATTATGTGCGTGATAGACATTTTGATCTTAAAGAAATTTTAGGTAGTGAGTCAGGTGAGGGAGATTTAGTTCTTAAAACAATAAACCAAATCATTGAATTGTCTGAAACTGATATTGATGATTAAATTCTTTAGACATATTCGCAAAACTTTAATCTCAGAGAACAAGATGGGAAAATACCTTAAATACGCCATTGGTGAAATACTTCTTGTAATGATAGGAATTCTCCTAGCACTGCAAGTAAATAACTGGAATGAAGATCGTATTAAATCCAATAAAGAAGCAGCCATTTTAGCAAATATTCATGAGGAGTTTAAGGCAAACAAAATTCAATTAGAAAGAGTTGTAAAAAGACATCAAGACGCACAAACTTATACTACTAAAATTATCAACCTTTTTCCTATAGCATCAATACCAGAACCAGCAGTTTTAGATTCATTATCTCATTATATGTGGAACTCTTTTGGAGGATATACTTTTAATCCTTCTCAAACAAGTATTACTGCGCTAATAAATACATCTTCTTTTGATATTATTAGTAATGACGAGTTAAGCAATCTATTAATCTCTTGGAACGATTTGGTGAAAGATTACCAAGAAGAAGAGAAATATGCCAAAGACTTTGCTGTAAATGACTATGAGGCTTTTTTCTCTAAACACTTTACATGGAATTTAAAGTTTAATGAGGATTCCCGAAATAACCTTAATGCTTTACTGAGTTCAGAATTTGATTATTTGACGCATAATAATTATGATCTACTCGATCAAATCTTGAATACAAGTGGTGAATTGGAATTGCTAGTTGAGAAGTTAGATAGAATAATTGAACTATCAGATCCTAATAACAATGATTAAGTTTTTTAGAAAAATACGATATAACCTTATGGAACAAAACAAAACAGGGAAGTACCTAAAATACGCTATTGGTGAGATTATCCTTGTTATGGTTGGTATCCTATTAGCCTTACAAGTGAATAATTGGAATGAACAAAAAAAGAGTATTAAAAAGGGTCGCGAAATTCTTGTTGATATAAGAGAAAATGTCAAGTCTAATACTGTTCAATTTCAAAACGATATAAATATTATAAGAGAGGTAATTAATTCAATAGACATTATATTAAATAATATAAAAATCACTAAAATTTATAACGACTCACTTGATAAACATTTTCGTCGGGTAACATATTGGGAAACATCAAGATGGAAATCTTCTGGTTATAAAGCTATTATATCTCATGGCGTTGAAATAATTGAATCAAAAGAACTTAGAGAAGCAATTATTGATTTATATGAAATTTCTTATCCAGAAATAGCAGAATACACAAGACTTGCTGAAGATATGAATGCATCATTGACACCTAAAATTATTGAATTTATTGAAAGAGAGTCAATTCCTTCTAAAAAATTTTTCGAGCTTAAATCTAAACCATTCGATTATCAAGAGGTTGTTGATTCAAGAATGTTTAGAAGTATTTTATCCTTTTTGCGTTCGTCGAGAGAAATAGATATTCAAACAAGAAATAGAGCAATAGATAAGAATCAGAAACTTATTAAACTAATTGATAATGAACTTAACCAATGATTAAGTTCTTCAGACATATACGCAGATCATTATTAGAACAAAACAAAATGGGTAAATACTTTAAATATGCAATTGGTGAAATTATTTTAGTAATGATAGGTATATTACTTGCCTTACAGGTTAATAACTGGAATAACCAAAGACTTGAAGCCAATAAAGAGCAAACTGTCTTAAAAAATTTACGCTCAGATTTTAACCATAACATTGCTGAATTTGACAGAATATATAACAGTACAGCAAACTCATATAAATCTTCATTAAAGCTGTTAGAGATTATTAAAGATGATAGTAAAATAAATCCAATTGAAATCGATTCATTATTCAACTCTATTATCAACGACTTTTATTCGCTTGATTTGAATTCGGCATCAATAGATGAAATAAAAAATTCAGGCTCCCTTAATATTATTAAAGATACTCAACTTAGAAAACAACTATCAAATTGGTCATTTATTGAAGCCGATTCTGAAGATGATATTGAAATATATTATAATTATATGTTCGATTTTTTTATTCCCTCTTTAACAAATAAGTTCATTTTAAGAAACATGGCTGTACCTGAGCGTTTAATAAAAAAAGTTGGCCTACCAAACATTTCCAACTCAAAATTTAGTATTGATTATGATAAGACTGTAAGAACACTCGAATTTGAGAATCAAGTATATAATAATGCATTAAATGTAGTTTATGTTTTGGATGCTTATAAGAAAATAGAGACATATCTAAATGATACCTTAAAACTCATAGATTCTAATATTAAATGATAAAATTCTTCCGTCATATACGTCGAACCTTAATATCAGAAAACAAAATGGGTAAGTACTTTAAATACGCAATTGGTGAAATATTACTTGTGGTAATTGGGATTTTAATTGCGCTTCAGATTAATAATTGGAATGAGCGCAGAAAAGAGAACATATTAGCATCTAATTACAGAAATAAGATTATCAATGATCTTAAAACAGATTTAACTAACATTGATAGTTTAATTACCGTAGGAAAGCAGAATGAAAAAGTAGTTAACGACTATTTTAATTACTTTGAAAATCAAGAACATACAAACATTCAAAAATTAATAGATTCATGCGAAAAAATTATTATTGATATAAATAAATACAGATATACTCCAAATAATTATACGCTTAATGATTTGCTGACCTCTGGAAATTCAACATTATTGAATGAAGAACAAAAGTCTGCTCTTGTCAATTTATCTAACACTCAAGAGTATTTTTTGATAGTTTTTGAAAAGAGCATATCAAGCATTATTGAATATGAGCGAAAAGCTAAAGCTTATCTAGATTTAGATATGTCATCAAGTAACTTTTTTGATAAAATTAATATGAAACAATCTGATGCAAATTTAGCACAAGGCTTATTATATCAACACAATGCATTGAGCTCATATTCAAGTTTGTTTTATCACACTGAAAGATTAAAAAAACGAATTTCTAAAGAAGCAGAAATTGCTATTCAGACCCTTAAAAACTAATTTTATTGATGATTAAATTCTTTAGACATATTCGTAAAACTCTAATCTCAGAAAATAAAATGAATAAATATTTTAAATATGCCATTGGAGAAATACTGCTTGTGGTAATTGGCATTTTGATAGCACTACAGATTAATAATTGGAATGAAAATCGCTTACAACGAAATGAAGAAAAAGTAATTCTTCAAAATTTAAAGGAAGATTATAAAAATGCCATCCTTGAGTTTCAATGGTTAAATAAAATTCGTGCTACTATTATTGAAGCCTCGAAGAAAATCACTGCCATTAATCCAAACGAAATAGACAAATACCCAACAAACTACTTAGATAGTATATTTAGTAAAACTTTGTCAGCGCCAACATTCAATAATGAGGCTGGATCTTTAAATGTTTTATTGACTTCAGGAAAAATAAATCTTATATCAAACGAAAACCTAAAGAACGAGCTTATAGCATGGCCCGGAGATGTTACCGATATGATTGAAGATGAAATTTCTCATAGAGAAATGTATATTGGACCGTATTCTGAAATTCTGGAAAGTTTCCTCTCTTGGAACGATTTAGTAAAACAGTACACCATGCCTGGAGTGCGTTTTAGGCAAATGAACCTTCAGGTTATGCCCGATAATCCAATAGTGTCGAGTGATTATGTTTCACTGCTCAACAACAAACGGTTTTTAAATTTATTAAGCCGTAGAGCCTCCTTCTGCGATATTTCAAATTATGAGACCGAAGATTTAATTAAGAAAGCTCAGAATATAATCAACCTAATTGACGAAGAACTCAAGCATTAAGACTTATGATTAAATTCTTCAGGCATATACGTCGAACCTTAATATCCGAAAACAAAATGGGCAAATATTTTAAATATGCTATTGGAGAAATACTGCTTGTAGTTATTGGTATTTTAATAGCATTGCAGATTAATAATTGGAATGAAAGCAGAAAAAATCGTGAGCTAGAACAAGATTACTATTGTAGAATTCTAGAAGATTTTCAACTAACCAAGAATCTTATAGAAGACACTAAAATAATTGTTGCTAAACAAATTGAACACGGGAAGCAAATATTAGTTGATTTACACAGGAGTGATAAAACGAAAAAAACGATACTAAATGATTGGCTAAAATTTATTAGACTTCAAAAATTTGTACCTAGTAATAACGCTTATCAGGATCTTTTATCATCAGGAAATTTAAAACTTCTTAAAGATGTAGAACTTAAAAATAGTTTAACTATCTATTTTGCTGATCTTGAAAACATTTTAACTCAAATAAATCAAAACCGAGACATGCTGGTAGAGAGCTCATATCAATTTAAGCCCGCAGAATTTGGGATTCAAAACTTTGAATATTTGACAGAATCGTTAGGGGAAGAAATAATTAATTTATTACCTAATGTTGATTGGGTTAATAATCCCCAGAGTGAAATTTTTAAAAAATTTCAAAATGATATGGTTTTAAATATTGCACTGTTAGAAAGACAAATACAGCATATTAACAGAATTGTCACTAAAATGGAGAAGCCGTTTGGGTTACTTGAAAAGAAATGTACAACAGATAAATCATGATTAAATTCTTCCGCCATATACGTCGAACCTTAATATCCGAAAACAAAATGGGCAAATACTTTAAATATGCTATTGGTGAAATATTACTGGTTGTAATTGGTATTTTGATAGCGTTACAGATTAATAATTGGAATGAAAACAGACTTCAACAAAAACAATTAATGGCTGTATATGAGCGCACGTTGATAGATATAGATAATGACATACAGGAGTTCACGGCAATCGTAAAACATCACGATAGCATTGAATATATTTTTAAAAAAGTGATTAATGATTCTATTACTCCGGATTTATTTGATGTTGGATTATCAAGGCTAATAACAGCAAATTCAGCCATAACAACTTTAAATACAGCAGGTGTAAATCAATTAAAATCGTTGAATACTAATGATAGTTTGTCTCTTAAAATAATTGAAATTTATGACCAAATGAAGCTTGTAATTATTGACAATTTGGAGATAGATATTAATCAGGAGAGTGAAGATTTACAAAAGATATTTATGGAGAAGTATGATTGGTATCCTGAATATATGAGTAAAACCATTATGCAAAATAATAGCAGTAAAGAATTACAAGATTATTTTCTTTACAGTAAAGAATATAAGCATCACGTTGTTAATAATTACAATTTAAGGTATGCCAATTATGTTGCCGCTTTAAAAATGTCAGTAAAAACCCTTAACGACATTACAGAAGAATTAAAAATAGTTTTAGACAAATCTTGAAATGATTAAATTCTTCCGCCATATACGTCGCTCACTCATAAACCAAAACAAAATGGGCAAATATTTTAAATATGCTATCGGTGAAATAATTCTTGTAGTTATCGGAATACTCATAGCACTTCAAATCAATACATGGAATACACAACGTATAGATAATAGTAAAGAACAAGAATATCTAAACAATCTTATAGAAGACATTAAAATTCAACAAGAGCTTGTGAGTAATCAGATTATTCATGAAAAAAAAATGAAATCAAAAGTTGAAAAAGCTCTGATTCATCTTAATTCAGAGATAATTAATGCCGATACTTTAAATACATATCTATCCGATATTACCAGAAAATCATTTGTGGTAAACGATCCTACCTTTCAAGATCTTAAAAGTTCTGGCAATATATTACTTATTAAAAACAACATTTTACGGAAAAATATTTTATCATTTTACCAATATTTAGATTATAGCGCACTGGTTATACAAACAAGTAACGAACAAGGCATTTCGGAGTTTAGAGATTTTCTACTAAAAAACCCAATAGTTAATTTAAACTATAAGGATACTGTAAAGGTAGCAGGTGATATAGATTGGTCAGTAAACACCATAACAATTCCTTGGGCAAAAAAATTACAAGAAAATAAGTTACAAGATAAAGAGTACCTGTTTGTGCTTCTTAATCATGTTGCTCAAAGAGGTCGAAATAGTAGCGTTCATATAGATATTATGCAACGTATGGAACAGCGCATTATAGACATGCGAAATAATATTCAAAATCACTTAAAAGAATGATCAAATTCTTTAGACATATTCGAAAATCATTATTAGAACAAAATAATATGGGCAAATATTTTAAATATGCTATTGGTGAAATCCTTCTTGTGGTCATAGGCATTCTCATCGCACTACAGATTAATAATTGGAATGAATCTAGAAAAGTAAACATTCAATTAAAATCTGCTTTGCAATCGGTCTATAATGATATGGTCTCTGATAGTCTTTTAGTGTATCAAGCCATGCCATTAGTCAATTCACGTGATAGTGTAATCAAAAATTTAATAAGCCGCTCATATGCTACAGAAACTAATCTAGACACTTTAATTACAATTATGCAAAACGAGTTTCCAGTACGTTGGTATAGCTCTCCAGCATATAATACCAATACGTTTGACAATTTAAAAAGTACGGGAGCTTTCGATATTCTTCCTAACGATATCAAGCTTTCTTTATCAAATTATTATACAACTGTAGAATCAAATGAAAATCTAATTAACGAATTATTAAATCAGTATCGTACGCATTTAGACGATTTTGTTAAACGCTACAATATTATTGGCAGATTATATGATGATAATTATAACAACAGCTATATGTACAATAGTACCTGGACGAATGTTGATGCTAAAGATTTCACACCAAGAACAGCAGTTTTATTTGCCGCTTATAATGTGTTATATAGAAATGCTAAATACGAGTTAGAAACCACACAAAAGAGCATTAGAGATATTTTACCGCAATTAAAACCGTATTTAAAATAATCGAATGATCAAATTCTTCCGTCATATTCGCAAATCATTAATCAACCAAAACAAAATGGGAAAATACTTTAAATACGCCATCGGTGAAATCATTCTTGTGGTGATTGGTATTCTTATAGCACTACAAATAAATAACTGGAATGAAATAAAAAAAGAACGTGCTAAAGAGCGAGCTTTTTTAAAAGAAATAAATCTAGATTTTAAATCTAATAAAACACAGCTTGACTCAATAATTAGTTACAACAAAGTAAGTTTACATGCAGCAGTTAGGCTACTAGAAATAATTGGAACATTTGACCTACAAAACCCTCAAAGAAATGAGACTAATGCTCATTTAGCAGATAGTATCAAAGTTTATAACCGTTTGGTATGGAGAAATAAATCATTTAATCCTAAAAATGGAGCTGTAGAAGCACTTTTAAATTCATCTTCTTTTGATCTTATAAAAAATGACACTTTAAGACGAAATTTAATTTCATGGAAAGATGTTTTAGGAGATTATTTAGAAGAAGAGCAGTTTGCAATTAATTTTCTATTCAATGAATATGGTCCATGGGCAAGGGCGAGTTTCGATCCAGATCTCACTGACGACCCTGAAAATACAAAGGCTCTTTTTAGTAAGCAACATAGAAATTTTATAAACCAAAGAGCAGGAGATTTATTTAATAATTTAAATACAGTAGAAGAAGAGGGTGTAATTGCTATGATTAATGATATTATTAGACTAACAGAACCTAAATAGAATGATTAAATTCTTCAGACATATCCGTCGTTCATTAATACAAGAAAACAAAATAGGTAAATATTTTAAATACGCCGTCGGTGAAATATTGCTTGTAGTTATTGGTATTCTGATCGCACTACAGATTAATACTTGGAATGAACAGCGTAAAGCTCATCAAACGGGTGTTCAGTATTTACAAGATATACGTAATGACCTTGAAAAAGATATTATTTTGATAGATGATATACTAAAAATACATGCACATAGTATAAGTATTATTACCAGTATTGACTCCGTTTTCCATAAAAAGCATTATTACGATACAGAGAAATTTAATAGCTTATTCATCAAACCAGACACTTTACATATTGAAGGAATATTTTACAGAGATCTTTCATTTAGATCTATTAATGGCACCTACAAATCTCTCATTTCTGATGGTAAATCTGGATTGATCAAGAATAGAGCTCTTTTTCAGGAAATTCAAAAAATATACAATGAATTTCATGAACGTGTCACGAGTGTGTATACGAGCTTGAAAGATCAAGAATCTAAGATCGTTTGGGCCTACCCTAAGGAAAAGCAACATTGGACCTACACAGATCTAAAAAAGTCAAAAGATCAAAAAATTTTTGCAGATCTTTTAAACTTCACGGAAGAAAAATATTTCTATGCTCAGAATCTGACTGATTTAAGGAAAAAAACCCAGCAGGTTATTGAATTAATTGATAAAGAATTATCTAATGATTAAGCTTTTCAGAAAAATCCGCCAAAAATTACTTGCTGAAAATCGCTTCAGCAAATACCTTATTTACGCCGTTGGCGAAATTATACTTGTGGTCATTGGTATTTTGCTAGCTCTACAGATTAACTCCTGGAATCAAAATTACCAAGACTCAAAAAGGGAATTGCTTGTTTTAAAGAAGCTTAAAACTAATATTCAAACCGACACGACATCCTTTCGTCGAGGAATTGCTCGTATCGAACGTTATTTAAATAAATTAAATGTGATAGAGAATGAAATGAACAATAATGAATTAGATAAATTTTCAATTGATATAACACTACCATTATTGGCCCTTATCAGGATAGATTTACAAACTACGGCTTGGGAAAATCTAAAGTCCACTGGAGAAATCAATTTAATAAAAAACACTGAGATGATTGATTCTTTGGAAAATTATTACATTCAATTTGAATATAATTCAAATGCTTGGACTGAAGGATTTACAGATTATAACAGAAATATTATAGCTCCTAAATTTTTCGAATTAGACGACTTTTCTATGTTTTCTCCTAATTCTGACTCTATTAATAATGATATTCAAAAAAAACGGCCATTTACGTATGGTCAAAACACATTCTTTAGAAATGCTTTTAGATATAGAAAAGGAGCATTACAAAGTATTTTTATAGCTTTTAATGAAGATTTATCAAGAGCAACAAACGTGTTAAATATGCTAGATGATGAGATAAAAAAATAACAAATGATTAAATTCTTACGTCATATACGTCGTTCATTAATTAACCAAAATAACATGGGAAAATACTTTAAATATGCTGTTGGCGAGATTCTTTTAGTAGTAATCGGGATCTTAATTGCATTACAGATTAACAATTGGAATCAAAAACAAAGTCAAGAAGCAACACTCAAGCAATTTTTAGTAGAATTTAAAGATGAGTTGAGATTAAACATCAAAGATTTTAGGATTGATTTAAAAACAATCGAAAAAGAAATGAAGATAAAGAACAACCTTCTCCTAAACTCTCGCTTAGATACAATTTCATCAGATTCAATAGAACAAGCACTAGATACAAGATACTTAAGAGTAGCTTACAATCCTTCTTTATTGAAACGCTTTGAAAATTCGCAAATTACTTCTTATGGAAAATACGATTCTATATTTATAGCACTACAAGAATTCTATGGATATCACTGGCCTGAATTTGAAAAATTAAAAAAATGGCATAATGATCAAGTTGATTTTGAAGATCGCTTTTGGCGATATGAACAGAATTCTTATGAGCTTAAACTAGAAAATCCCAATAATGCAATTAGTAGTAGTGAATCTATAAGAAAAAAAGAACTCCTTAAGCTATTAAAATCTCCTAGAGTTAGAAATATGTTGAAACAAGATTATGGCCGAAAAAGTTTTTTCATAAATCAAATCAAATTTTATATCAAAATAGCAGAAGACTATCACAAAAATATCAATGAATTATTAGAATGATAAAGTTCTTTGAACATATTAATAGCACACAAATATATTATACAAATTCTTTAGTCATACTCATGTTGCTATTTGGTTGTAAAGAAGAACAAACATTGCCAGACCCATTAGAAGCAGGTTGGAAAGGCAAAGCCGTTTGCGAAGTGTTAGAAGATAACAAAGAATTGAGGGTATTAAAATGTACGTTTGAGCCAGGCGTAGGGCACGAAAAGCATTATCATAATCCACATTTTGGGTATACACTTGCTGGTGGAAAATTTAAAATTACAGACGCCACCGGAACACGAGAAGTTGATGTACCAACAGGCTATAGCTTTAGTAATAAAGAAATCACTACGCATGAGGTGTTAAATATTGGAAAAACCACCGCTGTGTTTCTAATTATGGAATATAAATAAAAAGAAAAGCCGAGCAATTTGCTCGGCTTTTTATACTTAATGACACTCTGTGTTTATCCTCCAAAGTCATCGAATCTGATACTTTCGTCTGGTATACCAAAATCTTCACCCATTTTTTGAACAGCTTTGTTCATTAATGGTGGCCCACAGAAATACAATTCTATATCTTCTGGTGCTTCATGATGATTCAAATAATTATCGATCACACAATTGTGAATAAAACCAACAAATCCATCACCTTCACCATCAATACCGTCTTTTACTTTCCAGTTATCTTCTTCCAATGGTTCAGATAACGCCAAGTAAAATTTAAAGTTTGGGAACTCTTTTTCTAACGCATAAAAATGCTCTAGGTAGAATAATTCACGTTTAGAACGACCACCATACCAATAGGTTACTTTTCTGCCAGTTTTTAATGTTTTGAATAAATGATATAAATGCGAACGCATCGGTGCCATACCTGCTCCACCACCTACATATAACATTTCGGCATCAGATTCATTGATAAAGAACTCGCCATAAGGCCCAGAAATTGTTACTTTATCTCCTGGTTTTTGCGCAAAAATATATGATGAAGCTACACCAGGATTTACATCCATCCATCCGTTTTTATTGCGATCCCATGGCGGAGTTGCAATACGAACGTTTAACATAATCTCACGCCCTTCTGCAGGATAAGAGGCCATAGAATAAGCACGCTCTACCGTCTCGGTATTTTTCATTACCAATGGCCATAAACCAAATTTATCCCACTCAGCTTGAAACTTATCTGGTGTTTCATGCTCCTCTGGGTGTGCAGTAATATCGATGTCTTTATAATTAATGGTACAGTTAGGGATTTCAATCTGAATATATCCACCCGCTTTATACCCCATATCTTCAGGAATTTCTACAACGAATTCCTTAATAAACGATGCTACATTATAATTACGAACAACGGTCGCTTCCCACTTTTTAATACCAAACACCTCTTCTGGTATGGTAATATTCATGTCTTGCTTCACTTTAACTTGACAAGACAAACGAGCGCCTGCTTTTAATTCTTTACGTGTAAAGTGTGGTGTTTCTGTTGGTAAAGCTTCACCTCCGCCTTCTAAAACATGACATTCACACTGAATACATGTACCACCACCACCACAAGCAGATGGCAAAAATATTTTTTGTCCACCTAATGTCGTTAATAGAGAATCACCAGATGGAACCTCAATTTCTTTTTCGCCATTAATGGTGATCTTTACTGGCCCAGAAGGTGCTAATTTTTGTTTAACAAATAATAATAGGCCAACCAATAATAATGTAATTGCCATAAATGCAACTACCGTGGCTAGAATTACTCCTGTTGTACTAACTGCTAAAAACATATTATTGATTTAATGCTGTTGTATTATTTTCAATTTCTTCTTTCAATTCTTCTTTAGGCTCATCCTCAATTTTAACGACTTCTTCTATCTTTTCTTTACCATTTCCTTCATCACCAGTTAACATACCACCAAAACTTAAGAAACCAATACCCATTAATCCGGTAATTATAAATGTAATACCTAATCCTCTTAACGGAGCAGGAACTGCCGAATAACGAATCTTTTCACGGATAGCTGCAATAGCTAGGATGGCTAAGAACCAACCTATACCAGAACTCACACCGTAATTCAATGCCAAACCTAATGTAGGAATCTCACGTGCTTGCATAAATAATGAACCACCTAAAATGGCACAGTTTACAGCAATAAGAGGCAAGAATATACCTAATGAATTATATAATGCCGGAGCAAATTTTTCTACAATGATCTCTACCAATTGTACCATGGTTGCAATAGTTGCAATAAACATGATAAACGATAAGAAACTTAAATCGTAATCTGCATATTCTGGGCCCATAGTTTTTGCTAAAGCGCCAGGTTGTAATATATATTGATCTAACAACCAGTTTAAAGGTACAGTTACTGCTAGTACAAAGATTACCGCGGCACCTAAACCAACTGCTGTTGATACTTTTTTAGATACAGCTAGGTAAGAACACATTCCTAAGAATGTGGCAAATACCATATTCTGTATAAAAACCGACTTAAAAAATATTTCTAAATGTTCCATATCTTAATGATCTTCTACTAATGCAGGATTTTTAGTACGCTGCACCCAAATTAATATTCCTACTATAATCAATGCCATAGGCGATAATAACATAAATCCATTATTCTCATATCCTAAAGCGTATAAACCTGTTTTTGCAATTGGATCACCCAATACTGGGAATCCTAATAAAGTTCCTGATCCTAGTAATTCTCTAAAAAATCCAACAATGATCAATATCAAACCGTAACCTGCCGCATTTCCTATCCCGTCAAGGAAAGATCTCCATGTACCATTAGCCAAAGCAAAGGCTTCAAAACGTCCCATAATGATACAATTGGTAATAATCAATCCGATAAATACTGCTAACTCTTTACTCAAAGCATACGAATAGGCTTTTAGAACCTGATCAACAATAATTACCAAAGACGCAACTACAATTAACTGAACGATGATTCTAATCTTAGAAGGAATGATATTCCGCATAAGCGAAATCACCACATTACCAACACCCATTACAAAAAACACTGCCAAGGTCATTACAATAGATGCCTTTAATTGTGCCGTAATTGCCAGTGCCGAACAAATACCTAATACCTGAATGGTAATGGGGTTATTATCTGTTAACGGATCAGTAACTAATTTTCTATTTTTCTTAGAAAACAAAGGTTCGCTCGGAGTCTTTACTACTTTTTCTTGCTCTGCTACTTCTGCCATTTGTTATTTCTTTAAAGTATTAAAATAAGGTAGATACATTGCTAAATCTTTTTTGATCATTGCCGTAACACCATCGCCAGTAATGGTAGCTCCTGCAATAGCATCAACCTCATTATCTGTTTTATCGTTGTTTGTAGGGTCATTATTTCCTTTTGCTACAGTAATTCCTTTGAATTCTCCATTAGAAAATAAGGATTCACCCTGAAAGTCGTCTCTAAAATATCCTTCTGTGATATTAGCACCCAAGCCAGGTGTTTCAGCTTTATGATCGAAATAAGCACCTTTTACAGTTTCTAAGTCTTCTTCTAAAGCTACATATGCCCAAATTGCATCCCAAAGACCAACTCCTCTAATTGGTACGATATAGAATTTTTTTCCATCATTTTCACCAACAAATAAAGGAAGTTTTCTAGTATAATCACCTGACTTTGCCTTATCTGCTTCCTTTTTAATATCAATTAAATAAGCTTGGTCATCTTCTGTAGCTGTTGTACCTTCTATATAATATTGCTTTGTAATATACTTTTCGAACTCAGCTGAAGCCTTATCGGCTGAAACAAAACTATTAGCATCGGATTCATCACCAGAAACTGTAGCCTCGTTTACACCCATAGCAAACAAAATATTTTGTTGCTTTTCGGTTTTCATATTCTGAGTAATTGTAGGCTTCAAATACGATGCTGTAAATGCCAGCAGCGAACCAACTACAGTTACCATTGCAATTGCAAATAGAACTGTGTATAAATTACCATCTGTTTTCTTAGCCATAACTTATGCTGTTTTTGCTTTTAAACGTTTTAGTCTTCTCTTAACATTACCTTGAACCACATAATGGTCAATTGTTGGTGCAAATACATTCATTAATAGAATTGCCAACATTACACCTTCTGGGTAAGCAGGATTAAATACTCTAATCATTACTGATATAAAACCAATTAAGAAACCATAAATCCATTTACCTCTATTGGTTTGTGATGCCGTTACTGGGTCAGTAGCCATGTATACAATACCAAAAGCCAGACCACCAATTAATAAATGTTGCCAAAAATCTACAGACATTAATCCGTAGAATTTACTTCCGCTAGTGATCCAACCAGCATCTACAACTTGATTAAATATGAAGCCCATTATCAACGCACCTAGTACGGCACTTAGCATGATTCTCCAGCTTCCTATCTTCGTAAATGTTAAGAATAGACCTCCTAAAAGGATCAATAAAGTCGATGTTTCACCAACTGAACCTGGTATAAAGCCCATAAAAGATTCCCAAGTATTATAGCTTGGTGTAATATTTTGTGCCAGACTACCGAGCATAGTTTCACCTGAAATTGCATCTGGTTGCCCTACTCTATTCACAGCATCGTGTACCCAAACTTTATCGCCACTCATCCAAGTAGGATACGCAAAGAATAAGAATGCTCTTACTGTTAAGGCTGGGTTTAAAATGTTCATACCCGTACCACCAAATACTTCTTTACCGATAACTACACCAAAAATAACTGCAACTGCTAACATCCATAATGGAATATCTACAGGAACAATTAATGGCACTAACATACCAGTAACTAAGTATCCTTCTTCAACTTCGTGTCCTTTAATAACAGCAAATACGAATTCTACTGCTAAACCAACTCCGTAAGAAACTAGTACTAATGGTAAAATTTTAGTTAAACCAATTAGAAAATTGTTCATATTCCAGAATTCACCACTAAAGAAACTAGTCGCTCTTTCTATTTCACCAGCCGCTAAATAGTGTTGATAACCTGCATTGAACATACCAAAAATAAGACATGGTATTAGCGCCATGATCACAATATTCATAGTACGTTTTAGATCATCTGCAGCTTTTATATGAGTACCACCATGTGTAGTCTCATTTGGTAAATACAAAAAAGTATGGATCGCGTTAAACGCAGGTGCCATTTTAGTGCCTTTGTACTTCTCTTTTAAATTATGTAAGTTTTGTTTTAATCCCATAACGTGTTAACCTATTTCTTCTAGCATTAAGTCTAAACCTTCTCTAATAATATGTTGATGTGGTTGCTTAGAAACACAGATAAATTCTGTTAAAGCAAAATCTTCTGGTGCAACCTCGTACATACCCAATGCTTCCATCTCGTCTAAATCTTTATACAAACATGCCTTTAAGATTTGCATCGGATAGATATCTAAGGGAAATACTTCTTCGTAAGAACCTGTTAATACAAAAGCTCTATGTTCTCCATTAGTATTTGTATTTAGATCGTATTTTTTCTTAGGGTTTAACCAAGAAAATGTTAATGCTCTAGAGTTCGATATCTTATTAAAGATTGGCTTGTTCCAACCAAAGAATTCATAATCATCACCTTCCGGAATTGCAGTAATCTGATTATCATAGTAACCTAAGAATCCTTCTTTGGTTACTTGTGTGCCAGATAATACGTTACCACTAATGATTCGCTCGTTTTGCTCGTCTAAATTATCAACAACTAAATCTTCAATTTTAGCACCAGCAATTGTTTTTACATATTGTGGTCTGATAATTTTAGATCCTGTTAAAGCAACTAAACGTTTCGCATTGAACTTACCAGTCAATAATAACTCGCCAATAATTACCAAGTCTTGTGGATTTACCACCCAAACTGTTTCACCTTTATTGATTGGATCAGTTTTAGCAATTAAAGTACTCACATTTCCGCTTGGATGTGGTCCTGAAACTTTATGCAATATAACTCCTGAAAGATTTGCTAATGGATTACTAGCATTCTTACCAACACCAATATGAACCTTACCTTCGGTTAGTTTTGCTAAAGCAGAAACAGCAGCTTGTAATTCAGCATCCTTACCAGCCAATACATAATCTAGATCAGCCGCTAATGGAGCACTTGCATAACCAGAGATAAAGATTGCCTTAGGCGTTTTATCTGGGTTTGCAACCACGTCATATGGACGTTGCTTAATAAATGGCCAGCAACCAGAAGCTAGTAAATGAGCTTTTAATTCATCACCATTCATATTGGCTGCATCTTTTTTACCAAAATCTTGATATTGCTGAGTTTTATCAGCTAAAATCTTAATCTCTAAAACTTTTCGTTTAGCACCACGAACTATCTCAACTACTTCACCACTTACTGGAGATGGAAATAGAACTTGATCGTTAGCTTTAGAATGAAATAAAGCTTCACCAGCTTTTACTTCGTTACCAACTTTTACTAAGAGTTTTGGAGTTATTTTATGAAAATCGTCTGGCTTTACGGCGTACACACTACTTAAAGGAAGATTGGTAGTTGTCTTTTCAGCCTCGCCAACAAGCTTAATATCTAAGCCCTTTTTAATACGAATGTCTGTTGACATATTTATAAATTGAAATTTATTGTCTTTAAAAGAGGTGCAAATTTAAAAATTTTGTCTGTGTTTTTTAAGCATTTAGCTGGTTTAAAACATTATTTATATTTATTCTAAATAAGCTAGTTCCAAATACTAATTCTGTTTCGCTATTTTTGTTTTCTAAAATCGGTATGGCTTTTGATTTAGAGCTTTAAAATTTAGTAATGCAACAAAAAACAGCATCATTTCTTTTATTGATTTTAATTTCCTTTACGGGAAGTTTTTTATGGGCACAATCTAGCGTTATTGTAGATCCACCAGAAAATATTAAATCAATTGTACTACGATCCACATTAACAAATGATTACGCGTCCATTATTAAATTAGGAGGTACACTTGTTCTAGAATTTGATGATCTTAATGGTGATCAACAACAATATTCTTATAAAATTGAACACTACGATTATAATTGGCAAAAATCGAATCTTAATACTACCGAATATTTAGATGGATTTACATCTGATTGGATTCGCAACTTCGATAATTCTTTTAATTCCATTCAAGGATATACCCATTATAAATTACGACTACCTAACGATAATGTACGTATAAAAATAACTGGTAATTATGTTATTAGTGTTTTAGACGAAGAAGATGAAACTGTTTTTACAAGGCCATTTATAATATATCAACCAAAAGTAAATGTTGGTGTTAGCGTACATAGAAGTAGAGATATTGCTACAATAAACACCAAGCAAAATGTTCAGTTTTCTATAAATCATCCTGATTTGTTGATCAATAATCCTAGCTTAGAACTAAAAGTAGTTGTCTATCAAAATAATGATTGGAATACTGCCATAAAAGATGTAAAACCACAATTCATTCGCGGTAATCAATTACTATACAAATATGGAGCGAATGTGAATTTTTGGGCAGGTAATGAATTTTTATTTTTTGATACTAAGCAAATTCGAGGCGCTACCAATAATATAGCCAAAAGCGAATTAAAAGACCAATTCAATACATACTTATATACTGACGAAGAAAGATTACATAGACCCTATACTTATTACCCAGATGTTAATGGAAATTTTGTTTTAAGAACTGTAGACACTGATGACATAAATCTTGAAGGTGATTATTCTTGGGTACATTTTTCATTAGAAACTTTTGAAAATATAGGTGATGATTCTATCTACATTTATGGTGATTTTAATGATTGGCAACTAACTGAAGAAAATAAACTAACCTATAATGATGAGACAAGGTTATATCATGGTAAGTTATTCTTAAAGCAAGGGTTTTATAACTATCAATACGTCACTGCGAATAAAGAAGGTAATATAAATAACCATTCTATTGAAGGGTCATTTTATCAAACGGAAAACAATTATTCTGTACTTGTTTATTATAAACCTTTAGGTACCCGATATCAACAAGTTATTGGTATTGGCAATGCTAATTCAGAAAATTTACGCAACTAAATTTACAAGAAGCCATCTAATACCTAATTATAAGCAAGTTATAATTTGTTTTATATCTTTGCAATCACCATTTATTAGTATTCTATCATGGTACAACAAGTAACAAACGGCATTAAAATATCTGTAGACACAAATTTTGAAGGCACAACCTATCAAAACTACAGAATGTATTACACATTTAGCTATAGTGTTACTATCGAAAATCAAAGTAATGATTCTGTACAATTGATTAGCCGTCACTGGGATATTTTCGATTCACTTAAAAAGAGAGAAGTGGTAGATGGTGAAGGTGTAATAGGTAAAAAACCTATTTTAAAACCTAAAACCAGTCATACATATAACTCTTATTGTAATTTGGTATCGCCTGCTGGTTCTATGCGTGGCTATTACAACATGATAAACTTTACTACAACCAAAAACTTTAAGGTTATAATCCCGTCGTTTCAATTGAACGTACCTGCTGTTTTAAATTAGAACTACTCTTTTAATCATTTTCTAATTCTAAAAAATACGCTACTTTTAGGCGATGATTTCATTGTTTAAAAAGAAGAAAAAAGAAAAACTACCTGCAAGATTGCGTGGTAACACGTGTTTAAACTGTGAAATTCCGTTAAGTGGTGAAGAAAACTTTTGTCCAGATTGTGGGCAACGTAACAACACAAACCCTTTAAGTTTCAAGTTAGTTGTTGATGAATTTTTAGATAATTTTATATCAATTGACTCTCGTGTTTGGAACACTACGGTACCTCTTATTTTTAAACCTGGTAAAGTTGCTTACGAATTTATTTCTGGAAAGCGAAAAAACTTTGTAAATCCTTTTCGAACTTATTTAACTATATCACTGATTTTCTTTTTGATTTATGGAATACTTGGAAAGATAAGTGAATTCAGAGATGATGGTAAAAGTCAGTTTAAAGCAAATATTGTAAATTTTGATGCGCAAAATGAAAAAACTGATTCATTATCTGTTAAACAAAAAGATTCTATTACAAAGGCTACATTAGATCGGGTTCAGAAAAGTATTCCTATCGATATTGATTCTACCTTAAAAGCAAATAATGTAGATCTTGATAGTTTAAGTAAGCAAAATACAGATTTAGATTCTTTAAAGAGTAACTTTAGAAAAACCAATCCTTTCTTTAAGAAACTAAATGATTTTTATGATTACCATAAGAAAAATGAAGATCACTCGGTAGATCAAGCATTAGACAGTCTAGATTATAAAAATACATTTTGGAATCGATTTTACTATGATAAAGCCAAAGACTCTTATACTATGATGGAAGATAGAGGTGAAAGTTTTAATGAGCATATATTTTCTAATTTATCTTTAGCCATCTTCTTATTTCTACCTGTATTCGCTTTGTTTTTAAAATTTATCTATTTGCGTAGAGAATACACTTACATGGAGCATTTAGTTTTTGTGTTTTATACACAAACTGTTTTCTTTTTATTATTGTTGTTATTTATGATAATACATTTTTTCTCGAATGGAAAGGATGAATTATTTTTAATTGTACCAGCTCTATTTTCTGTTTATCTACTAATAGCCATGAAGGTTTTTTATAAACAAGGGTGGATTAAAACTATCATAAAATATATGATGGCAAACTTTGCATTTACAATAATAGCCACAATAGGGTTAACACTATTAACTGCAATCTCTTTTATTTTTTACTAAATATTAGTTTTTGAAACTTCTTTAGTAAAAATATCTTCATAGTTTATTGCAATCCTTCCAGAGACCCGTTTTATGGAAGTTACACTCACAGTACCTCCTAATTTTCTATCCATTAACACATCAATTCTTGGGTCTCCAATACCGGCATTATGATGAAATTCTAAAATAGATTCAGTATCAAATTCATTCTCTTTTTGCCAACCAGAAAACCAATCTCTTCGTAACTGTTTTATACCATTATCATACAAAGTAGACGAAGACCAAATAGCAGGTTCTTGAGGCATTGTCTTTGTACGCTTTTGTTTGCCATCCCAAACAAATTCAATCAATTCTAAAGTATTATTCCAATCTACAATTGCTAAGGTAAATTGCTCAACGCCATTTAAATCTACAGCTTCTAATCCTCTACGGATATTTCCTACTTTTAGCAACTCTTTTACAATAAGACCTCTACTCTTTTTGTAATGACTGAGTGATGTATGATATTCAAATCCTCCATTCAACAAACAGATCAATCTATTTTTAGAGCTCGTTCCTATCCATGTACCTCCAGCTTTGCCATCTTTTGGATACCACAAATCCACATCATCTTCAGTATATTTTTGCGGATGTTCAGCCCTTTCTCGAGCATACGGAACATCTCTACTAGACGTTAAAATAAAATCAGAATTTCCTAAAGGAAGATAACTTACAGTACACATTATTTATCGCTTCAATTTTCTTAACTTTGCGCTTCAAATTTAGTCGATTAACACTTAAAAACATACAATAATGGGTAAAGGATTTTTTCAAGTACCGGTAGCTGTAAACGAACCTGTAAAAGGGTATGCTCCTGGTTCACCCGAAAGAGATGCTGTTTTAAAGCAATACAAAGCATATTTTAATGGATCGGTAGATGTGCCTATGTACATTGGTAGCGAAGAAATTAAAACAGGAAACACTCGTAATATGACTCCTCCACATGATCATCAACAAGTTGTAGGTCAATATCATTTAGCAGAAAAAAAGCATGCTGAGCAAGCAATTTCAACCGCTTTAGAGGCTAGAAAAGAGTGGTCGCAAATGCCATGGGAACAACGTGCAGCTATCTTCTTAAGAGCTGCCGATTTATTAGCTGGTCCATACCGAGCAAAAATCAATGCAGCAACAATGATTGCACAATCTAAAACAGTACATCAAGCTGAGATTGATGCAGTGGCTGAGTTTATCGATTTTCTACGTTTTAATGTAGAATTTATGACTCAGATCTATGCTGAACAACCAGATTCGGCTGAAGGTATTTGGAACCGTGTTGAGTATAGACCATTAGAAGGTTTTGTATATGCTATTACACCATTTAACTTTACTGCTATTGCCGGTAATTTACCTGCTTCTGCAGCCATGATGGGCAATGTAGTAGTTTGGAAGCCTTCAGACAGTCAGATATTTTCCGCAAAAGTAATTGTAGATGTATTTAAAGAAGCTGGTGTGCCAGATGGAGTTATCAATGTAATTTATGGAGATCCAGTAATGATTACCGAAATTATGTTGGCTTCACCAGATTTTTCTGGTTTACACTTTACAGGATCTACTTTTGTATTTAAAGAGATTTGGAAAAATATTGGTGCTAATATTCATAACTATAAAACCTATCCAAGAATAGTTGGAGAAACTGGTGGTAAAGATTTTATTATTGCACACCCGTCAGCTAATCCTAAGCAAGTAGCTACAGGAATTTCTAGAGGTGCTTTCGAGTTTCAAGGACAAAAATGTTCTGCAGCTTCGAGAGTGTATTTACCAGAATCTATTGCAGACGAAGTATTAGCTTTTGTAAGAGAAGATGTAAAGTCATTTAAAATGGGATCTCCAGAAGATTTGAGCAATTTTATTACAGCTGTTATTCATGAAGGCTCATTTGATAAACTAGCAAAATATATAGATGGTGCAAGGGCAGATGATGATGCCGATATTATTGCTGGTGGTAGTTACGATAAATCTAAAGGATATTTTATAGAACCAACAGTTATTTTAGCTAAAGACCCAAAATATACAACTATGTGTACCGAATTATTTGGGCCAGTAGTTACAGTTTATGTGTATAAAGATAAAGACTGGGTAAAAACACTTGAGTTAGTTGATGGTACATCGGAATATGCTCTAACAGGAGCTGTGTTCTCTACTGATAGATATGCAGTTGTAGAAGCTACTAAAGCATTAGAAAATTGTGCTGGTAATTTCTATATAAACGATAAGCCAACTGGAGCAGTTGTTGGCCAACAACCATTTGGTGGAGCCAGAGCATCAGGAACAAATGATAAAGCAGGTTCTGCTCAAAACTTATTACGTTGGGTATCACCTAGATTGATAAAAGAAACATTTGTTTCTCCAGAAGATTATAGATATCCTTTCTTAGGATAATATTGTTCTGACCCAAAAGAATCTATAAACCACATCGTTTGATGTGGTTTTTTGTGTTTGGCTTCCTTATTTGACAAGGTTTATCTTGAAAAAGAGGATAAATGGCAAACTAGTCTCATTATTACGTATTGTTAAAATGCAATAGAGTTATTTTCGTTCAGAAATACGTTCGCAAGCCACTTTCCAGCCTGAATTTAATCTAAATAACACAAGGTATCGTGTCGTATTTATAACTGGGTAATCTGTCCTAACAATAGCTAGTCTATCATAAACGCCGGTTATTGAAACCAATTTTATTTCATGATCTGTTAGTTGAGGTTCATTAGCTATTATATAAGTATTTTTTGATAAAAGTTTTGAATCAAAACTTTTATCTTTTATCTGGGTACTATAAAAACGTTCAATACTTTCCAATAATTGATCAGATGGCAAAGCATTATATTTTTTTTCTTTATACACCCAAAGTTTGTCTATAATTATCCAAGCATTATCAATTTTGGCCAAAAAGAATAATGTAGCGCTCCTGGATGGCGATTTGTCAATTCTGACAAATGCTAATTGATCATGAATCACCTCTACCGCTCCAATTTTACGTTGGCTAGCATAATCTTCAAAATTACCGCGATTTTTAGCTCGATTTATGAATGTTTGCTTATCCTCAATATGTATAAAATTATTATCGGTTCCATCATTATCCCTCATCTGCCATGAACTATGAAATGAAGCGTTCAACTTTTCTTCATTGCCGTATTCAACTCCCTCATAATAATCAGCCATTATATAAACAATATCATTTACGGCATCATTATACTGATTTATTATTTTGGTGTCAAATATAAATTCCTTCTCATCATTTTTCTGTGCCGTGATAATAGTTAACATTAACAAATTAAGCATTAATAAATAGTTACGCATTCTTAAAATAATTTTCGGTTATAAAATATTCACTTGTCAACCAATTTTTCTTAATTGCAGCTATAGCAGCCATAATATCATTCTTTTTTAACGCCTCAATGATAAGATTATGACCATTGGTAGAGCGCAAAATACTTCCATCCTTCTTCATGTATTCTAATTCATAAAAAAAGACTCTTATCTTCATATCATTCAAGATTTGTTTTGTTATATGGTTATTAAAATTTTTAATAAGAGTATTATGAAACTTAAGATCGTATTTAACCACTTGGTCTATCTTTTTGGCATTTAAAATTTTATTATTAATAGTTATAAGTTTTTCAATTTGCGTGGAAGAAAAAGTGCTATTTTCTACAGCAAGACACTCTAAACAACTTATCAAAGGATAGATTTCTGACGCTTCTTGTGCTGATAATTCAGGCAAAAAAAAGCCACGATTTGGTATTACCTCAACTATCCCCGCCTGCTGAAGTTGAGTTAACGCCTCACGTATTGGTGTTAAACTTACATTTATTTGTTCAGCTATTTTAGGCAGAGAGAGTCTTTGCCCAAAAGAAAGTTTCCTCTCTAGCATTTGCCTTTGTAAATATTCTTTAACCTGTTCTCTAAGTGCTATTTTTTGAATCATAAGCAAAAATAATATATTATATATTATTTATTGAAAATAAAATTGTTAAACTTTTAATAAAGCCAAATACATCTGTACAAACATGTAATTGAATCCGTCATAAGCACGTATAACTTAAAACAAAGAATATGACACTTAATTAAACATCTATTTCATATAGACGCTAAAAGAGAAGGTATTTTTAAGGAATCAAAACAAGAACAATCTTTATTTGAGAAAAAAATTGCTGAAATACCTAATTAGTTAAATCGATATTCAAAATTTAAACTGAATACCGAATTTCTTCGTTTATCTCCATTATCGTAAATCGCCAATTCACCTTTAAATAATCTATTAAACCCATAATTGTATCGAAGCCCAAATCCTAGATTATCATTTATATCATAACCTATACCTAGGTTTATACCGAAGTTAAAATCACTCTCGTCGACCAATTCATTACCTTCATTTACAACCCCTTGATCGGTAACCACTATTCTATCTGACTTTATACGAAATACGTAGTCTAGCTGTGGACCAGCTTCAACGCTAAAATCTTCTGACACATAGTATTTTATCATTATAGGTAAAATGATATTAGATTCAGATTGTTTCCCATTAATATCACCTTTGATAAAAAAAGGGTCATTTGGTGTTTGAGGTAGAATAATATTTGATAAAGAAATATCGTAGCTTGTCCCTTGTAAACTATAAAGCAATTCAGGTTGCAGATATAATCCATCAGCTAATTCAATTCTCGCAAATCCACCTAATTGAAAACCTAATTTATACTTGTAATCAAATGGACCATTAAAATTTTCAGTAAATGCTGCTAAGTTAACTCCTCCTTTTACTCCAAATATTACTTTTTGAGCTAATCCGAACTGAAACCATAAAAAGAGAACAGAAAATAGAGTTATTTTTTTCATTTTATTCAAAATTATAACCTAAACTCAGTTGTATTGTGTAATTTTTTAATGGAGAACCTTGAAAAACTTTTGTGAAACCATAGTTATATCTAAGCCCTAAATTAAGATTATCATAAAAATCATAACCCAGTCCGACGCTTAATCCTAAATCAAACTCATTCTTATTTTCAATATCAACCTTTCCTTCACCCAAAGATTCGATAATCTCGTCTGAAACTCCTCCGCTATCTATAATTTTATTATTAAATTTTCCACTCAACATATATCCAACTTGAGGACCAGCTTCAACACTAATTTGATTATTTAAATAATACCTTACCAATATTGGCAGATTTAAATAAGATAGATTTGTATTAACCCTAACTTCCAAAGAATTGGTTATAGCATTTCCAAACTGATTTTCAAGAAAAATATCACTTATTTTTTGAGTACTTCCCTGTAGAGAAAAAAGAAGTTCTGGTTGCAAATAAAGTTTGTCTGAAAGTTCAATTTTCACAAACCCTCCTAAATGATATCCTACTCTAATTTTGTGAGCAAGACCAGAGTCGTTCAAAAAATCTATTGTTTCGTTTGATCCTCTTAAACTTGAAAAATTAACCCCTCCTTTTGCCCCAAAAGTAGCCTTTTGAGCAGTAGAAAATTGAAAACAAGTAATTGTAAATATTAATAATAATATCTTTTTCATAATTGATTTTTGGTTTAGTGAACAAATAAACCAAATTTGGATCAAATAAAAAAGTTATAATTAAGGCTTATATTTTAGCGGTAAATGCACTACTTTTTTAGTATCAAAAAAGTCTTCTTTAAAATAATCAGATAGATTATAAAGTGTTGCCTTTGGAAAATTGGCAAGTTCTTCTTTAAGGTCGCCACCCTTTAAATAAAGAATTCCATTCGCCAATTCATGTTTTTGTTTTTTTGCAACCTTTTTACGTGTCCATTTTACAAAATCGTTCATATTGGTAACAGCTCGGCTTACAATAAAATCGAATTCTCCTTTTACTTTTTCAGCACGACCGTGCTCAGCTTTTATATTTTGTAATCCTATAGCAGCAGCCACTTCATTCACCACTTTTATTTTTTTACCAATAGAATCTACTAGATAAAACTTAGTTTCGGGAAATAAAATTGCCAGCGGAATTCCAGGAAAACCACCACCTGTACCAACATCCAAAATCTTAGAACCTGGCTTAAGTTCTTGCACCTTTGCTATACCTAATGAATGTAACGCATGACGCAAATAAAGCTCATCAATATCCTTGCGAGAAATAACATTTATTTGAGCATTCCAATGCTTATAAAGCTCTTCCAGTTTAGCAAATTGTGATAACTGTTGGTCGTCTAAATCAGTAAAATAAGTAGTAATCAATTTCATATTCAGAATGCAAAACTACACTATCTTGTTAAAAATTTAATAAATTAGTGCAGTAAACATCCTATAAATCAAAAATGATGTAGCTTTGCGCCATCTAAAAAAGATAACAACTCACTATGTCAAATTCTATAGCTGTAAAATTTTCGAGAGTCGATTCTGCTAAATTTTTTAGAACACTTAACAAAAGAATCAACTCCTATTTTAAAGAACGAAAAATAAAAAAAACAGGCAACTGGAAACTATATTTAAAAACAGTTGTAATGTTCACACTATTATTAGCTCCATTTATACTTCTACTCACATTAGACTTACCGGGGTGGGTACAAATACTATTTATGGTCATAACCGGAGTTGGTATTGCTGGAGTTGGTATGAATGTTATGCATGATGCCAATCACGAATCATACTCTAGTAAAAAATGGATCAATAAATTAATGGGTAGTAGTATACATATCCTCGCTGGGAATGATTACAACTGGAAAGTACAGCACAATGTTTTACATCACACTTATACAAACATTCAAGGACATGATGAAGATATAGATGCTGGTAGAGTAATTCGTTTTTCGAGACATGCAAAATGGTATAGCTTTCATAGATACCAAAAATATTATTCTATTTTCTTATATGGTTTGCTGACAATTAATTGGGCAATTACAACCGATTTCAAGCAGACTTATTTATATCTAAAAAGAAAATTGTCTTATGGCAAAATGCCAAATCCAGCCACTCAGTGGACAAAGTTAATTATAGGAAAAATCATTTACTATTCACTTTGGGTTGTACTACCTCTAGCTGTTGGCTATAGCTGGTGGCAAGTTTTAATTGGTTTTTTAATTATGCACTATACAGCAGGTATTATTTTAAGTGTAGTTTTTCAATTAGCACATGTTATGCCAGATACCGACATGCCTGTACCAGATTCTGAAGGAAACATGAAAAACACTTGGGCAATTCATCAATTATTTACGACCGCAAATTTTGCACCAAAAAACAAAATAGTGGGTTGGTTTACCGGTGGATTAAACAGGCAAATAGAACATCATTTGTTTTCTCATATTAGTCATGTTCATTATAAAGATTTGGCTAAAATTGTAAAGAAAACCGCCCTAGAGTTTAATTTACCATACAACGAATATCAAACAACTAGAGCGGCTATTATTTCTCATTTTCAACAATTAAAAGAATTAGGTAAAAAGCCTGCTTTAGCCTAGTTATATTTCACATTATTTTAATTTTAGTTGCATTCATAACTTTTTGCAATTAAAAGTAATTCTGTCTGATTATTTATAAGGTATAAATATTTATTTTTGCCTATCAATTATTTAATAATGATCGCAACACAGCAATTACTTTCAGATAGAATAAATAATTTACCTGTTTCTCAAACGCTTGCAATGGCTGCTAAAGCCCGAGAATTAAAAGCTGAAGGTAAAGATATAATTAGTTTAAGTTTAGGTGAACCTGATTTTAACACACCAGATTTTATCAAAGAAGCCGCTAAGCAAGCTATTGATGAAAATTATAATTCTTATACTCCTGTGAACGGATATTTAGAATTACGAGAAGCTGTTTGTAGAAAATTTAAACGCGATAATGATTTGGATTATAATGAAAATCAAATTGTAGTTTCTACAGGAGCGAAGCAATCAATTGCAAATGTTGCTCAAGTATTGCTAAACCCTGGTGATGAAGTTTTATTACCCGCACCATATTGGGTAAGTTACTCTGCAATTGCTATGTTATCAGAGGCAACGTATACAGAAATACCTTCGTCAATTGAAACTAATTTTAAGATTACACCAGCCCAATTAGAAGCCGCTATTACGCCAAAAACAAAGATGATATTCTTTAATTCGCCTAATAACCCAAGTGGTTCTTCATACACCGAAAATGAATATCGTGCATTGGCAACCGTATTGGAGAAACATCCAGAAATTTACATTCTGTCGGATGAAATTTATGAGCATATAAATTACGGTGAACCAACTTTCAGTTTTGCAAAAATTGAAAGCATGTATGATAGAACCATTACGGTAAATGGTGTTGCTAAGGCTTTTGCTATGACTGGATGGCGAATTGGTTATATCGGCGCACCCGCTTGGATTGCCAAAGCATGTACAAAAATGCAAGGACAAATAACTTCTGGAGCAAATTGTATAGCTCAACGTGCGACCATTACCGCTTTAGACGCTCCTGTTTCTAAGATTCTATACATGGTAGATGAATTCAAGGTGCGTAGAAACATAGTATTGAATTTACTTGATGAAATAGATGGTATGTCTGCCAATATACCAAGTGGAGCGTTTTATGTTTTTCCTGATGTTTCTTCTTTTTTTGGAAAAACCATTGATAATTATAAAATAAATAATGCAACCGATTTTTCCCTGTTTTTGTTAGAAAAAGCAAATGTGGCAACCGTTACCGGTGATGCTTTTGGTGCTCCTAACAATATCAGAATTTCGTACGCAGCCTCAACTGAAGAATTAAAAGAAGCATTTAAACGAATTAAGAGTGTACTTAGTTAATGATTTTTAAAATTAACTATCATACAAAATGGGCAGATTTTGACGCTAATAAACATATGCGTCATACGGCCTATAATGATTATGCCGCCGCATGTAGAATACGTTTTTTTAACGAACATGGTTTTGGAGTTGAACGTTTTGAAAAAGAAAATTTTGGACCAATTTTGTTTAAAGAAGAAACATCTTTCGTTAGAGAAATAAAATTAGGGGAAGATATTTCTGTTGATCTTCTCTTAGAAGGAATGTCTGATAAAGGTGAACGTTTCAAAATGTTTCATCGTATCTATAAACAAGATGGAACCTTAGCTGCAGAAATTAAAATTTATGCAGCTTGGATTGATCTTGAAAAACGAAAATTGACTGCTCCCCCTGAAGCAGCAATTAAAATGTTTAAGTCATTACAACGTACCGAAGATTATCAAGATATTTTAATTAAAAGTAAGTCTTAATGCTTAAGAATAAAGCAATTGCTTATCCGTTAATTATCCTTCTGGTAGCTACTATTTTATATTTAGTTACTCCAGCATCCGACAAGGAAACTATCACTAATGAATCTGTAAAAAAAGAAGAACAACAATCAACAACTCATTTTAACTTTTTACCAACTTCTACAACTAATCAGGTTATAAAACATAATTATTATACGCTCTCATATAGTGAGCCACATGAACAAGCAGAATGGGTAGCTTATGAGTTAAAAAAAGAGCATCTATCTAATACTAATAGAAAACGTCCTTTATTTGAATTGGATAAAAAAGTAAAAACAAAATCAGCCCATTGGGGTAATTTTAAAAATTCTGGTTATAGCAAAGGACATCTATTACCTGCCGGAGATCGTAAATTTTCTAAAAGCGCTTATAATAATACCTTTTTAACGAGTAATATCTCACCTCAAAAACATGATTTTAATGTTGGTGTTTGGAATCGGCTAGAACAAAAAGTACGTTATTGGGCTAGTAAAGAACGACATCTGTATGTAGTTACTGGAGGTATTTTAAAAGATAATTTAAAAACTATTGGTCGTGAAAAAGTTACTGTACCAAGCCAATTCTATAAAATATTGTTGGATTATTCTGAACCAGAAATTAAAGCCATTGCTTTTTTAGTACCCCATACAGCATCTAAACGCCCCCTTTATGAATTTGCAACCTCAATTGATAAAATTGAATCTTTAACAGGAATAGATTTTTTCCCTGCTCTTCCTGATGATCTAGAAAAAAAACTAGAACAATCTTCTAGCTATAAAAATTGGAGCTTTTAGCTAATTGAAATACTCTCCTTTAAGATCCCTATTAATCTATCTAATTCTTTATTCTGACTGGTAAATAACAAGAAGGCCATTAAAGGAATCATAGTCGTTCCGTTTATAATAATTGAAGCAGTCTTTTAAGTAATTTTTTTCATAATGGTTCGTAGTTGTACTTAATAAAAACATCTATAAAGAGGAGATTCCTACCATCAATTAAAATTCTTTTCATTAACTTTCTGACCATTAACCAATTAAACTTAAATAATTATGTTTTCAAAATCGAATTTATTAGCTACTCTTGCTGGATTTATAGTTTGTTTTTTCCTAGGCTATTTAATTTATGGAATCCTTACTCATGACTTTTTTGCAAGCCATGCATTAACTGATGGGGTTATGAAAGAGGAAGGAGAGATGTTGTATATAGCTTTGGGTTGTTTAGTTCAATCTTTTATTATGGCGACATTATACTCTAAATGGGCTCGAGGAGCTCACAGCTTAAAAGAAGGGTTTGAATTTGGTGCTCTTGTTGGTGTTTTTGTAGGATTTGGTATAGGGCTATTGAATTATGGCGTTATGAATCTTTCTGACTTAACTGGGCACTTAGCAGACGGATTTATTAGTATTATTCTTTTCGGGTTAATAGGAATGGCTATAGCCTTTGCTTATAAAGCTACCTCAGCAAAAGAAGCTTAAGTTCATTCAATGTATAAAAATAAAAAGCCGCTCAATAAGCGGCTTTTTATTTTAAGTTAAAATATTATTATACCATTTCTACTTTACCAGTTTGCAAACTGTAAACTCCACCAACTATTTGAATTTCGCCATTGTCTTCCATTTCTTTAAGAATAGAACTTCCTTCACGAATTCGATCAATAGTCATTTTTACATTGTTTTCTACAGTTTTTGCTACAAATGCACTGTTAGATGAATTCAATTCTCCATCTACTTCATCAGAAGATTTTTTAACAGCTGGTAAAATATTACCTAACATTGAGGTAATATTACCTAGTTCAACACCATCACAAGCAGCTTTTACAGCTCCACAAGCTTCGTGACCAAGAACCAAAACAAGTTTACTTCCTGCTACTTTACACGAATACTCCATACTTCCAAGAATATCCGTATTTTCAAAGTTACCAGCTACACGAGCTACGAATACATCACCAATTGCTTGATCGAAAACTGTTTCTACAGGAACTCTTGAATCGATACAAGATAAAATAACAGCTTTAGGAAACTGACCACCTGTTGTTTGACTTACCAAAGCAGCATTATCTAATGTATTCGATGATCCGCCTGTAAATCTATTATTACCATCCAATAAATCTTGCAAAACACTCGATGGTGTTAAAGCACTTTGCATCTCTTTTGTAACAGCTATATTTTTAATTGCCATAATTTTATTTTTTAAGTTTACTTACTATCTTTTACATTTTCTTTTACCCAAGCAATACATTCATCAAATGTTTCGAATATATGCTCATTTGGTATAAAATCAGGAATAATATCAATTCGTTCCATCATATATTTTGGCTGAGGAAGCAATCCAACAAATAATGCCTCAACATTACTCTTTTTAAGGTCTTGAAGCATGTCTTCCATAGCATAAAGACCAGACTGATCCATATACTGCATTCTATCTAAACGCATAATTACCATTTCAGCCGTATTAGGTATTTGTTGCGCTAACGCTTGAAAGTCACTTGTTGAACCAAAAAATAAGGGTCCTTTAATATGCTTTATAAAGACTTCCTCTTTTAAATTTTCAGGAAAGCTACTCTCATCAGCCCAAGCTTTTTCCTTTTTTAAGGTTTTAACATCGGAGCGTTCAGCAGTAAGATCTCCAATCTTTTTCATGAACATTAATGATGCGATAACTAAACCTATTCCAACCGCGAAAACTAAGTCCCAGAAAGAAGAAAGTACTAATACAATCAACATAATTAATACTTCTGAACTCAATTTTAATGGTCCTAACTTTATATCCTTAGGTAAAGCAGGTATAGCTCGTAGTCCTTTGTAATCCATTACACCAATACCAACCGTTATTAAAATTCCAGCTAATACAGCTGCAGGAATTTGCGAGGCTAAATTAGGTAAACCAGGAATCATCAAAATACTGAATAATAAAATTCCAGCAATCATACCAGACAATTTAGTCTTACCTCCAGAATTAATATTTACAACAGTTCTAATAGTTGCTCCCGCTCCAGGAATACCTCCAAAAAGTGCTGCAATACTATTACCTATACCCTGACCTACTAATTCTTTATTTGGCTTGTGCTTTGTTTTGGTCATGTTGTCCGCAACAATACTCGTTAATAAAGAATCTATTGCACCTAAAAGGGACAATGCTAATGCCGTAAAAATATATGGCGTTATAGAACTTAACTTAAAATCTGTAATAATTCCTAAATTTGGCATAGGGAGACCTTCTGGAATTTTTGGTATTGGCTTATAATCTAAACCTCCAAGTATAGCTATTGCCGACATGACAACTAATGCGACCAATGTACTTGGAACTTTAGTTGTTATTCGTTTAAAACCATAAATAATAAAAATGGTTCCAAGTGCCAATATAAGCTCTAGCCAGCTAATATTTTGCAATGCTCTTGGCAATACTTTAAGAGATCCTAGTACACCAGATGCATTTTTAGCAGCTAAGGTTTTTGATTCTTTTAGGATATCAGCCTGAGTGACTTTTTCTGCTCTTGTTATTGTTTCTTTAAAGTTTTCTAAAACTAAGATTCCTTCGCCAGCTTCTTCTTTAAGAATATTCTCCAAGATTACTTCTTCAGCTTGAGGTTTAAACCTTTCAACGTATTCTGCATCCTCTTTAGGATAATATCCTAAAGCAGGAAGAATCTGAGTAACTAAAATAATTACACCTATAGCGGTCATAAAGCCAGAAACTACTGGATAAGGAATATACCTAATATATTTTCCTAAACCTATAGCTCCTAAACCTATTTGCATTAAACCAGCTAATAGAAACACAGTTAAAATTGCAGGCAACGCTTTATTAACATCACCATCATTGGCTGCAATTATTCCTGCAATAATTACCATACTCACTGCCGTCATTGGTGCGGTAGGTCCTGAGATCTGAGTGTTTGTTCCTCCAAATAGAGCAGCGAAGAAACTGATAAAAATAGCACCATATAAACCTGCACTAGGCCCTAAACCTGATGAAACACCAAATGCTAGCGCTAACGGTAAAGCTACAATACCAGCTGTGATACCACCAAAAGCATCACCTTTTATGTTTGAAAATAAATTTTTCATTTAAATAAATTCTGTAAGATTATACTAATTAATTGATTGTTGTCTAAAATAGATTCTTAGCTTAAATCAGGAGGTGGTGAGGTTATATTACTATATGAACCTGAATATAATTTTGAATAATAATGGTTTTCTTTTCCATTATTACTAAACAATTCTGAAGGAGTAATTTTAGCTATTTCTAAAAATTTAACTTCAGCATCTTTAAGTGTTTCTCTTTCTTTATTTTCCTCTTCAGATATATCTAATATAAAAACAATATCCTGAGAATCATCGCACATATAAAGTATACTTGGTGCCACAACACTAGCAAGAAAAAGCAATGAAAAGAAAAAAGAAAGATATTTTCTAAACACTTCTGTTTGATTTTTTGAAATGCAAATATAAGATTTACCGCTTACATGTATATTAAAATATTCTTAAATAAAAGAGCTCTCAAAAATTTGAGAGCTCTTGTGCGGCTGAAGGGAGTCGAACCCCCACGCCTCGCGGCACTAGATCCTAAGTCTAGCGTGTCTACCAATTCCACCACAGCCGCAGAATTGTGGGTGCAAATATAATCAATCTAGCTAAATAGCAAAGCTGCCCATCTATATTTTTATTACTTTTGAAATTCTTATAATTTTCAACTAATGAACACAGTAAAATCATATTTAGATCAACATAAAGATCGTTTTTTAAATGAGTTAATTGAATTACTTAAAATACCTTCAATAAGTGCAGATTCTGCTTATAAAAAAGATGTTCTTAAGACATCAGAGGCAATTAAAAATTCTTTAGAAAAAGCTGGCTGTGACATTGTTGAAATTTGTGAAACTCCTGGATATCCTATAGTTTACGGAGAGAAAATTATTGATGAAAATTTGCCAACTGTATTGGTGTATGGACATTATGATGTACAACCACCTGACCCATTAGATTTATGGGATTCACCACCGTTTGAACCGGTTATTAAAAGTACTGATAAGCATCCCGAGGGAGCTATTTTTGCAAGAGGATCTTGTGATGATAAAGGGCAATTATACATGCATGTTAAAGCTCTAGAATATATGATTTCTACCAATCAGTTGCCATGTAACGTAAAGTTTATGATAGAAGGCGAAGAGGAAGTTGGTTCCGAAAGTTTAGCATGGTTTGTTCCAAGAAATAAGGAAAAATTAGCCAATGATGTTATTTTAATTTCTGATACAGGAATGATTGCTAATGATATTCCATCAATTACTACAGGATTACGGGGTTTAAGCTACGTAGAAGTTGAAGTTACTGGACCGAATAGAGATCTTCATTCTGGCTTATATGGAGGTGCTGTTGCCAATCCTATCAATATTCTAACAAAAATGATTGCGTCATTACATGATGATAACAATCATATTACTATTCCAGGGTTTTATGATAAAGTTGAAAATCTTTCCGCCGAAGAGCGAGCTGAAATGGCCAAGGCACCTTTCTCTTTAGAAGACTATAAATCTGCTCTAGATATTGAAGATATTTATGGTGAAAAAGGGTATACCACAAACGAACGAAATTCTATTCGACCAACATTAGATGTAAATGGTATTTGGGGTGGTTATATTGGTGAAGGCGCTAAAACAGTTATTGCAAGTAAGGCATATGCTAAAATATCTATGCGATTAGTACCTAATCAAGACTGGGAAGAAATTACTCAACTATTCAAAACTCATTTTGAAAGTATTGCTCCTAAGGGTGTAAAAGTCAAAGTAAAACCTCACCATGGCGGTCAAGGCTATGTAACACCAATTGATAGCATAGGTTACCAAGCTGCAAGTAAAGCTTACGCTGAAACTTTCGGGAAAACTCCAATTCCACAGAGAAGTGGTGGAAGTATACCTATTGTTTCACTTTTTGAAAAAGAATTGAAAAGTAAAACTATTTTAATGGGCTTTGGTTTGAATAGCGATGCTATACATTCGCCGAACGAACATTTTGGCGTTTGGAATTACCTAAAAGGAATAGAAACCATTCCTTGGTTTTATAAATATTTTGCTGAATTAAAATCTTAATTATCTATAAACTATCTAAGGAGTTAAAATAGCCTAGTTCATCATTACCTTTTCTTAAAGATTTACGATCTAGGTGATTTTTACTTTCTTTTTTATTCTTTTTTACAAGCTTACTTAAAGTAGATAATTTAAATATTTCTGACTTGAGTCTTTTATAATCCAATTCTGACATTTTAATATTGTTTGTGCTTTTGTATTAATAACAACTAAAGAGCAATAATTCCTAACTACAGAAATGTTAAAAAAGGTTATCTACATATTAAACGGCGGTTTGTACTATTAAATAAGTAACATCTTTTCTAATTATTCGTCATATTAATACAACCAAATCACTTATCCATGGATTCAACCAAAAGAGTAGCTCATTTAGCAGGATTCTTCTATTTACTGCTTGCCATTTTTGGTGTTATAAGCATCATGATCGTCCCCTCTCAATTAATTAATTGGAATGATTATTTAGATACTTGGTCAAAAATAAGTAGCCCAGAGAAAATATATTTTTTCAACCTTCTTAATGGGAAAGGATTATTATTTCTTGGAATAGTTTCAGGAATAATTGGTTATACAGCTTATATATTTTTAGCTGTTTGGCTATATAAACTATTTCACCAAACATCAAAATTTGCCACAATAAGTTTAATGGTTTTTGTTTTTGCAAGTATTCCTTTTACATTTTCAGCACTAACACATTTAGCAGAAATTATTCCGCTAATAAATGGGGGTGAACATTTATCATCTTATAGCAATAAAGAATTAGCAACCGAAGCTTTTTTATCGTTAAAAGCCTATGGAAGTGGCCTTACGTTGGCAGAAATTTTTTGGGGATTATGGCTTTTTCCATTCGGTTATTTAGTATACAAGTCTGGCTTTTTACCAAAGTTACTTGGCATCGCACTCATGCTAGGCTGTTTTTATTATTTACTAGAAGTATTACGCTACTTTCTAATTCCTGACATTAATACAAATGTAATTTATGAAATACTGTCATACGCAGCAATGATTGGTGAGATGGGTACAATGCTATGGTTACTCATAGTTGGAACTAGATGGCTAGAGTGGAAAAAAAAATTATTTAGCAAGTAAAGATAAAAAGTGTCTACATAAACATAATTTTAACTTTTTAATCGTAACATTTTATGATTCTTAGCGTTAAATTATAATATACTCCTTTTCTCATGATCAAAAATTTCTTTTGGATGTGCTCTGGCGCAGATCCTGACTTACTCAACGAAAGCCCAAAATCTGAACAAATTAAATATGCTGGTATTGGCGGAACTGTATTTTTTACAGCAGTGATGGCCCTTATTTCTGGTTCTTACGCTTTATTTACAGTCTTTGACAATGTTTATTTAGCAATTGCTTTTGGCCTTATTTGGGGCTTGTTGATTTTTAATCTTGATCGTTTTATAGTTTCCACTATTAAAAAACGTGATAATGTTTGGAAGGAATTAATTCAGGCTTCGCCAAGGATTATTTTGGCAGTTATTATTGCCATTGTAATTTCTAAACCTTTAGAGATGAAAATTTTTGAAAAGGAGATCAATCAGGTGTTACTGGAACAAAAGAATGAATTGACATTACAAAATCAGGATCAAATAGCTCAACAATTTACACCAGAAATTGCACGAATTAATTCTGAGATTCAATCGTTACAAAATACCGTTGACGCTAAAGAAAAAGAGGTAAATGATCTTTATGAAACTTATATCGCTGAAGCCGAAGGAAGAAAAGGCACCTTGCTTTTAGGTAAAGGACCTGTTTATAAAGAAAAACGAGAAAAGCATGATGTTCTTCTGCAGGAGTTACAACAATTAAAAGAGGACAGTAAAACCAAAATTTCTGAAAAAGAAACTACAATAGCCACACTAAGAGCCAAGCAAGATTCTCAGGTAACTTCAAGTCAACCAATTATTGATGGTTTTGACGGATTGATGGCAAGAATAAATGCTTTAGGTGAATTGGCTTGGTTTCCATCATTTTTTATTCTATTACTCTTTTTAGCTATTGAAACTGCTCCAGTTTTTGCTAAAGTAATGGCTCCAAAAGGGGCATATGATCTAAAGCTAGAAGAACAAGAAAACGCTTTATCAGTTTGGGTTACGCAGCAAAAAAATCAACGTGCTGCTATGTTGGCTACAGATACTACTCTAAATGAAAAAGTATACTATGATGTATCTGAAGATCAAGAAGTATATGATTACAAGAAGAAAAAAGCAAAAGAATTATTTAATAAACAGTCTGATGCTTTTTATAAAAAACAAACTGATTTATTATAGTCAGTTCGAGTAAAATTGTTTCAATTTTGTATCGAGAACTGGTAAATAAAGCTTCTCTATACAATTTTCTAAAGAAAATCACTCGAAGTGACATTATAGTTTTTTAACGTAATCTGTAATAATTACAATTTGAGTAGCACCAACTTTACCTTCAATATAATTGGCATTGTCTCTGTCTAAAGAAATTCTACGTACTGCCGTTCCTTGTTTAGCAACCATACTGGATCCTTTTACTTTTAAATCCTTAATTAACACCACAGAATCACCAGCTTGTAAAATAACTCCATTACAGTCTCTATGGATTATTTTTTCGCTTTCCTCTAATCCTTCACCAGTAGCTTTTGCAAATTTTAGATCATCATCATCTAGGTACATCATATCTAATAAATCTTGCGGCCAACCTTCAGATTTTAATCTAGATAACATTCTCCAAACCACAACTTTTACCGCTCTATGCTCACTCCACATACTATCATTTAAACAACGCCAATGATTTACATTAGTTATATCAGAGTTTTCTATTTGATTAATACAAATAACGCATCCTAAAAGGTTTCCATCAACACCTCCTGCAGAAATAGGTGGTATTTCATATATTTTTAAATCAGTTGTTGCCGAACACAATTCACATTGTTTTCCACTTCTTTCTTCCAAGTCTTGTAGCAAACTCATCCTATAAATTTAGCATAGCAAAAGTAGCCTTTTAAATTTATCTGATTATTTTTATCATATGAATTTAGAAAGTGATCGACTAATAATAAGGGACGCTAAAGTAAGTGATGCATCATTTTATTTTGAATTGTTTAATGACTCCGATTGGAAAGAATTTATTAATGATAAAGGATTAAAAACAATAGAAGAAACAAAAACTTATTTAAAGGATATTCTATTGAAAAATTTACAATTAAATGGATTAGGGTTTTTCACCGTTGTTCTAAAAGAAACTAATGAACCCATAGGCGCGTCAACAGCTTTACAAAGGGAAAAATTAGAATTTATAGATGTTGGATATGGTTTTTTACCAAAAGGGAGAGGAAAAGGTTATGCAACAGAAGCTACCATATTAATTATGGAATATGTAAGAAAAAAATTTAAACAGAAAAAAGTCTATGCTTTTACAATGCCTAAAAATGAAAAATCTCAAAAATTATTGAAAAATCTTAATTTTAAATATATAGGCTTAAAGGCTGTTTTTGAAGATGGTAAAGATGCCGTTTATGAATATACTTTTTAAAATTATTTAACCTCTAAAGAGGTAAACTTAAATTTATTACCATCGAACAACCCCTTATCACTTAACTTTAATGAAGGTATAACTAATAGAGCCATAAAAGATAAGGTCATATATGGTGCTCGTAATTGACTACCCATTTGTTTAGCCATTTTATCTAATTCAGCATATGCTTTACCAATTACCTCGGCGGGCTGATCACTCATAATTCCCGCAACTGGTAATGCCACCACTTTTTCTTCTGAACCCGATACGGCACAAACTCCTCCTCTATTTTCAATAAGTAAATTAACTGCTTTGCAAATTGCTTCATCAGATACACCAACAGCAATAATATTATGAGAATCATGCCCTACAGAACTAGCTATCGCTCCTTCATTTAGCCCAAAATTCTTTATAAAAGCTATTGATGGTTGAGCATTTTTATATCGATTTACTACCGTCATTTTTAAAACATCGCTACTAACATTAGAAACTAAGTTTCCGTCTTTAATTAGAGAGTCAGCTTCAATTTCGTTAGTAACCAATTCACCATCTAAAGCTTCTATTACTCTAATTCTATCTGAAGCTGAATAAAATTCGAAGTCAGAAACTCGTTTTTTATCAGTATTGAAATTATTTAATACTTCAAAATCTACTGATTTTACAAACGTTTTCCCATTTTCGACAACCAATTCTCCATTAATATAATTTTGTAAGACGTTAAACTTCTCTAAATCTTCAACTATAATAAAATCTGCTTGATCTCCTTCTCGTAATAAGCCAACATCTAGATTATAATGCTCTACAGGATTAATACAAGCGGCTTGTAATACTTTGAAAACATCAATTCCTTTGGCAACTGCTCTCTCACATAATTGATTGATATGTCCCAATAACAAATCATCAGGATGTTTATCATCTGAACAAAACATCATGTTTTCATAATGTTCTGATAGTAAATCGATTAATGCCTCAAAATTTTTAGCAGCACTTCCTTCACGAATGATAACTTTCATGCCTTTTTGTAACTTTTCTAAAGCTTCATCATAAGTAAAGCATTCATGATCTGTTGAAATTCCCGCATCTATATATTTTGTTACGTCGTCTCCGCGTAAACCTGGTGCGTGACCATCAATTGGTTTCTTAAAGTGTTTTGCCCAAGCTATTTTTTGTAATACTTCTTTATCATCAAAAAGTATACCTGGGTAATTCATCATTTCTGCCAAATACTTAATATCCGGATTTTCCATCATTGTTTTAATATCATCAGAATCAATAACAGCTCCAGCACTTTCGAAAGAGGTTGCTGGCACACAAGACGGAGCTCCAAAATTGAATTTTAATGGTACTTTCTTTCCATTATCAATCATAAACTCCACTCCTTTTACGCCTAAGACATTGGCAATTTCATGTGGGTCGGAAACTGTGGCTACAGTGCCATGAGTAACGGCTATTTTGGCAAACTCAGAAGGCACTAACATAGAGCTTTCTATATGAATATGTGCATCTACAAAGCCCGGCAAAATAAACTGTTCTATTGTGTGATCAGCTTCCTTTAGGGATATAATTTTTCCATTAGAAATCTCTATCACTCCTTTATAAATAGTACGATTGGGTATATCTACAATATTTCCTTGTATAAGCATTTAGTTATATGATTTAAAGCTAATTTACAAAGAATTGAAAGATGAATCAGTCTAAAGTTCAGAACTAAAAAAACCTTCTCTTATTGAGAAGGTCATTAAAATATATTTGTTAACGAATTTGCTATTTAATTCAAAATTGCAGCTATCGAAAAATCTCTTTCTTTAATATGAATCGTTTCTTTTTCTTGCACTTCTGGTTTAATATTATTTAATACACTATCTGCGAAAGCATAATCAACTTTTCTAAAGCGGTCAGCTCTATAAGCGTTATAACCACTACGAGGTGACTTTGACTCTTTTAATACTAAACCTCCATCATAAGGATTAAAACCTGCAACAGTATATAACTCGTTTTTCTTTAAACCACCTAAACGATACCATCTTCTTCTTGCGTTTACACAAACTACAACTTCGCCGATTTTAAAATTATGATTCATACTATTAATTATTTTGGGTTTATTCGTTTATAAAACAATTAAGTTTTAAAAACTCCTAATTCTTAAACTCTTTTTTTTCTAAAGTATTGTAATATAAAAGGAGAAAAGCAACGTGTAGAATGTTTAGCTATAAAAAATTGTGACTTTTCTCCTTTCTCCCCTTAAATTGTAAACTATTATTAAAATAGTTATTAATTCTATTAAAAAACTTACATGACAAACATACTTAGTTCGACATACATAAGTCAATAGATAATTTGGTGATTTTTAAAATTCATGGTTTTCGGGGAGTTTTTTGCTTTATTACCACAAATAACTAAAAACCTGATATTTAATACTTTAGATTTATCTCTTGCTATGATTGGTGCTAAAATACAAACCGAATCTAAAGGAAATCTAAAGATTTAGAAGGTGCGATCTGGATTAAACATCTCTATATCGAGCGACAGTCTTTTGTTAGATATCACCTCAGAAACCAATTTCCCAGTTGCCGTGGCCATACTCCAACCCATCATAGCATGACCAGTTGCTATAGTTAAATTCTTACATTTTTTAGATTTCCCTATATAAGGTAATCCATCTGGAGAAACAGGACGTAATCCACTAGCTACATTTTCTTTTTCTTCTTTGGTTAATACTACCTCAGGGTAATACTTTTGAGTAGCGTTGGCAATTGCATCTACCCTTATTTTATTAATGGTTTGATTGATGCCTGCTATTTCCATCGTTCCAGCAAAACGTGTAAATCCATGCATAGGTGTAATTGCTACTTTAGCTTCCGCTAAAATAGCTGGTATAGTTATACCAAAATCTCTTTCTGAATTAATTCGATATCCTTTACCCGCTTGTAACAATAAGTTTAATCCGAACTTCTTACTTAATATAGAAGTCCAAGATCCAGCTGCCAATACAAATTCGTCTGCTTTTAAGGTTTGTTTATTTGTTTTTATACCAGTAATAGTGTTGTCATTGATCTCTAGATCTTCAACTTTTTCATTTTTATAAAAAGTAACTCCTACCTTTTTTAAATAGGTCTTCATATCCTCCATAAATTCATTTGGAGTGGTATGAGAATCACATTTATAATAAGTAGCGCCGACTGTATCCATTTGTATATTTGGCTCAAGATTTTTGAGATCTGTTTGACTTAAAATTTCAACATCTAAACCTTGTTCTTTTGCTAAATTGGCAACCTTAATTTCTCCTTCTAATCCCTTTTCGGTATTACACAACATTAGTAATCCTTTCTTTTTATAATGAAATCTAAAATCTTCTGAGTCCTTAATATCATCATACAGATCTTGGCTTAAAACTGCTATATCTTTAATTACTGGAATAGATTTCCTTACATGTTTTGGGTTGCATGATTTATTAAATGCCCATACCCATTTTAAAAAATCTGTTTGTAAACGAGGTTTAATAAACAATGGGCTAGAGGGATTAAACATCCATTTTAACCCTTTTTTCATTACTCCTGGAGCGGATAAAGGAATAATATGACTAGGTGATAAATAACCAGCATTTACATAGGAAGCTCCGGCATTCATATTAGATTGATCAACAACAGTAACTTGATGACCTTCTTTATAAAGATAATATGCAGAACATAATCCTATAATCCCTCCTCCTATAACAATAACTTCCTTACTCATAGATTTCTATCTAATAAAGAAATAGCAATTTACTTAGGTTCTATTAAATCCCAAAGATTTCCGTATAGATCTTCAAAAACCAATACTTTTCCATAAACTTCATCTCTAGGTCCAATGACAATATTAACATTATGTTTTATAAGATTATTATAATCTTTTTCAAAATTATTAGTCTGCAAGAATAAAAACACTCTACCTCCGGTTTGATTGCCTATGCTTTCTTGTTGAGTCTTATTAGCCGCTTTTGCTAATAACAAATTACCAGAGTTTCCACCTTTTGGTTTTACCAACACCCAACGCTTAGTTTCAGACATTTTGGTATCTTCTACTAAATCAAATTGTAGTTTATTTACATAAAAGTGAATAGCTTCATCATAATCTTTTACAACCAATGCTATATGTGCAATTTTTTGTTGCATGTATTTGAATTAAATTACCTGAAATCCGTGAGCATACGGATCGTCTTCATCATCAATAATAATAGTATTGTAACCATATACTTTTGCCCATCCTTTAATGCTTGGCACAATAGCTAAGTTACCACTTATAGTTGTTTCCTCTTCAACAGCACCAATAAACTTGCTTCCTATAAAACTTTCATGAATAAATTCTTCTCCTTTTTTGAGCTTACCTTTGGCATGCAATTGCGCTATACGTGCTGATGTTCCCGTTCCACAAGGTGAACGATCTATAGCTTTATCACCATAAAAAACAGCATTTCTACCAGAGGACGTTGAATCAATTGGAGTTCCAGTCCATAACATATGACTTACATCTCTTATCGTTTGATTTTCTGGATGGATAAACTTGTTGGGGTATTTTTGATTAATCCTTTTACGAACGATCTGAGAATACTGAATTAGTTTACTCGCCGTAAAATCTTGAACTCCTGAAAAATTAGTCTGAGGATCGACTATAGCATAAAAATTCCCTCCATAAGCAACATCAAAAGTAATTTCACCTAATTCTGGACAATCAACAGTTAAATTTTCAGCAACCAAATAACTTTTAACATTCGTTAATTTTACCCAATCTACTTTTTTACCTGATTGTTGGTATTCTATTTCTACAAGTCCAGCAGGCGATTCCATTCTAATTTTACCAGGGATTTTTGGGTTTAATAAGCCTTCTTCTAAACCTATGGTGATGGTTCCTATAGTTCCATGACCACACATTGGTAAACAACCCGAAGTTTCAATAAATAAAATAGCAAAATCATTTTCTGGATTATGTGGTGGATAGATAAAACTACCGCTCATCATATCATGTCCCCGTGGTTCAAACATGAGTCCTTTGCGAATCCAATCGTATTCTTTTAGAAAGTGTTGGCGCTTTTCACTCATATTTGCCCCTTTAAGTTCTGGAGCTCCCTCTTTTATAACGCGAACTGGATTCCCGCATGTATGACCATCGATACATTTAAAAACATTACGAGGCATTTTTTGCTTTTTCTATATAGTTATTGACTCTATCTTCTAATATGGAAAGTGTCACTGTTCCTTGTCCTAAAATAACTTCATGAAACTCCCTAATATCAAAATTACTACCCAGTTCAGTTTCAGCTTTTTTACGTAGTTCTCGAATTTTTAATTCTCCAATTTTATAGGATAATGCCTGGCCAGGCCAAGAGATATAGCGATCTGTTTCAGTATTAATTTCATGTAATGATAGGGCTGTATTATTAGCCATAAAATCTACAACTTGATCTCTTGTCCAGCCTTTAGCATGAATACCTGTGTCAACTACTAATCTACAAGCACGCCACATTTCATAAGTTAATTGTCCAAATTTTTCGTATGGTGTGGTATACATACCCATTTCATCAGCTAAGAATTCTGTATATAAACCCCAGCCTTCTCCGTAAGCGGAGAGGTATAGATCTTTTCTAAACTTTGGAATGCTATCACCTAATTCATTATTCAAAGATCCTTGCAAATGATGTCCTGGAACAGCCTCATGTACCGTTAGCGCTGGTAAAGTATATAGTGTTCTACTTGATAAATCATAGGTGTTCACCCAATAATAGCCTGGATATGTGCTGTTTTTTTCAGTACCAATATATCGACCAGCTGTATATTTTGGAGCTATTGCTTCTGGTACAGGTGCAACGCCATAAGGCTTTCTTGGTAGGTTAATAAAAAAACGTGGTAATTGCTCATCTGCTCGTTTGGCCATATCTCTAGCAGTCTTTAATAATTCTTCTCCAGACTTTGGATAAAACTGCTCATCAGTTCTTAAGAATTTAAAAAAATCTTCAAAGCTTCCTTTGAAGTCTAAATCGGCTATGATCTTTTCCATTTCAGCTTTAATACGAGCTACTTCTTTTAAACCAATCTCATGAATAACATCAGCTGTATATTGTTTGCTAGTAGTATAGAAGTTAATTCTATTCTGGTAATATTCTTTACCATCAGGAGTGTCTGAAGCGCCCAATGTTTCTCTGGTTTTCGGATAATACTCGTTTTCAAAAAATTCTTTGATACGCTTAAATTGCGGAATAACTTTTTCTTCTATAGCTATCTTAGCTACACTTAAAACAGAATCTTTTTGATGCTGGGTTAAAGTTTGAGGTAAATTTGTGAAAGGTGAATAAAAATAACTTTTATCGAAACTATCAACAATATGATCATCATACGTCGACTCATATCCTTTAAAAATTGCTAATGGTTGAGATACCCCTTTTTCTAAACCTTCACTCAGGTTTACAAAATGTTGATCTACAAAAGTTGGTAGCGCATTTAATTTATCTAAATATTCTTTCGTTTTTTCATAATTCGCTAAAGGGCGTACCATATAATTCAAACTACTATGAAAGCCTGCATCTGACAAAAGCGGATTTAAATATCTTTCAAACTCATAAAAATCTATTTTATCTTGAAGTACAAATTTTAGAAGTTCTAAGGATATGTTTTCCGTTTCACTTAATCCATTACTATTAATTTCTGAAAGCTCATCCAGTTTAGATTTAGCGAATTCAGCTTCAGATTTATAATATTCTTTAGCAAATAATCCTAAAGGGTATTCTTCTTTGTCATACCCTTCATAATCTTGATAACTTTCTATTATTTTTTGGAGTTTATTTTCATTTAATTTTTCCTGTTCACAAGCAAATAATAATAGTAAAGTAAAAATAGTAAGATAAAATTTTAAGTGTTTCATAATTAAATTTTAGCATTTGTTTGTTGCCCATTTATTAATCTTGAAATATCCAAAGGGTTTTCATTTTTTAGTTCATCTGGAAGTAATTCACTTGGCCAATCTTGATAGCTAAATGGGCGAACCCAACGTTTTACAGAGTGAATTCCTACTGCTGTAAAACGACTATCAGTAGAAGCTGGATAAGGACCTCCATGTAACATAGCAGGACACACCTCAACACCTGTTGGCACACCATTAAAAATAATACGCCCTACCCTATTTTTAAGCGATTCTATGACACCTGAATATTGAGAAGCTTCGTTATTATTATCAGAAATAATTGTTCCTGTGAGTTGACCTTCGAGTTTAGATATAATTTCTTCTAACTGATCTGCATCTTCACATTGTACTACCATTGAAAATGGACCAAAAACTTCTTGATGTAATGTAGAATTTTCTAAAAATGTATTCCCTTCTACAGTGGTTATGGTTTGTCTTGCATAATTGCTTTTTACTTCATTTTTATAATCAACCACAACTTCTAGTCCTGATTGTGATATAGCATTCGATTTATTGCTTTCATACGCTCCAATAATATTAGGATGTAACATACAAGAAGGTTCTAATAAAAGAATTTCTTCAGAAAGCTTAGAAATAAAACTGCTTAATTCAGCACTTTTAATTCCTAATATTAATCCTGGATTTGTACAAAACTGCCCTGTACCTAACGTAATCGATTTAGCATACGTTTTTGCTAAAGAATCTACTCTATTTTTAAGAGCATTTGGTAAGATCACAACTGGATTTACACTACCCATCTCCGCAAAAACAGGTATCGGCTCTTCTCGTTTAGAAGCTAGATCAAATAAAGCTCTACCACCTCTTATACTTCCTGTGAAGCCAACTGCTTTTACTTCTGGGTGTTCTACTAATTGAACACCAACTTCAATTCCAGAACTATTTAAGTTAGAAAATACACCATTTGGCATACCCGTTCTTTGAGCAGCTTTTATAATAGCAGAAGATACTAACTCACCAGTACCTGCATGCATGGGGTGCGATTTAACAATAACTGGACAACCAGCAGCTAGCGCCGCAGCAGTATCGCCACCAGCAGTTGAATATGCCAATGGAAAATTACTTGCTCCAAAGACTACAACTGGTCCTAGCGGCACCAACATTTTGCGAGTATCTGGTTTAGGTAATGGTTCTCTATCTGGCAAACCTGTATCTATTGTTGCGTCTACCCATGATCCTTCTAAAACTAAATCAGCAAACATTCTTAATTGACCAACTGTTCTTCCTCTCTCTCCTTTAGCCCTTCCTTCCGGCAATCCAGTTTCTAAACAATATGTTTCAATCAGTTCTTCATCTAAATCTAAAATTTCATCAGCCATAGCGTTTAAAAAAGTTGCTTTTTTCTTTCCCGGTAAAGTTCTAAATTGTTCAAAGACATTAGAGGCTAAGGCGACTGCTTTATTAATTTCTTCTTCGGTTGCCTCAATAAATTCGTGTTGATTTTCAATATTCAACTGAGGGTTAAACGTTTTATATGTTCTATCTCCTTTTGCTGACAAATTGTTTCCTATATAATTTTTTCCTGTAATCATCTTCACTTATTTTTTAAATATTTTTTTCAAATTTACTAGTTTGTAAGCTACTTTTTTTGATACTAGATATTTTTGTAATAATACCTTGAGATGAAAAAATTTCTCATAATCATCTCTAGAATTATGTTAAACGTGTTATAATGTCTATAGTATGCCTTCTGCAAAAACAAAGTTATCTCTTTTATGATATTTGAAAAGATTAGTCTATTAAGTTCAGCACTTCAAGTCTTTCTTTTGCCAGAATATATCTTGCACGAACATCATCAATTTGCTGTTGAGTTAATTTCTTACCATAGGTACGAAGTCCTCCATCGGCATCATTATGATGAATTCCAAAAGCAAACTTTAGGTATTCTAGAAGCAATGGCTGAGCATCCAGGTACGATATAGAATTCATCGCCTGAGAAATTTTGTTTGCCTCAGCCCATTCTCCTTTTGTAACGTACTCTTGCATCGTAACACTAGCTTTTGGAAAAATACAACCTACACCTGTAATTCCACCACTTGCTCCGGCTAGTCCTGCGTGTACAGTGACTGTGTCCACTCCTGCCAAAACTTTTAAATCTTTGTTCTCTAACATCATTGTTTCAATAATTGAAACATCAATAGTCGATATTTTTAGTGCTTTTACATTAGTGAGAGTAGCAAGCTTAAGAAGAAGCTCAGTTGAAAGTGCATGGTAACCAGCTGCGTCAGGATTGTTGTAAGGCATAATAGTTACGTCTGCATCTTTTGCAGTTGTTTCAGAAAGCGCATAGTACGCATACATTTCTTCTTCAGAAGGAACAGCTTTAGTTTTTGGCGGCATAACCATTACTGTATCCACCCCAACTTTAGCAAGCTCTTCAACGATTTTGGCAAGCTCTTCTTTTGTTTCTGCCGCAGCTCCGCTAATCAACGGGACATTGTATTCTTTAGCAACCTCAGAAAGGGCTTTAAGTAAGGAAAGACGCTGCTTATTGCTCAGGTAGCTATTCTCACCCAGAGTTCCAGAACCGACAAGTCCGCTCATTCTACTTCCGCCCTTCCCTTGAACTTTTAAAATACCTGCGGCGTATTTTTGTGTTGCATCAAGGTCAATTTCAAGAACGCCAGATTTTGACTCTTTCAACCATGTAAACACAGCTGGCATTACGCCTTTCCATTGTATACTCATACTATAATAATTTATAAGACAAAATTAATGAGACTCCTATCAATTCAATAATTAGTATTTATCCATTTCTAATACTATATTATCCTTTATGAAATAATTTAATTAAATTATGATTAATTTTGCATCATGAAAGTATTACCTTTTAAAATCCCTAAACCAAATGATGACGCCATCATTTATCAAGAAGACCATGAGTTTATTTTCTATGATAAATTACATCAACACGAAGAAATTCAATTAAGCTATATAGCAAAAGGCTCAGGAACTTTAATTGTTGGAGATAGTGTTAACACCTATAAAAGGGGAGATATTCTTATTGTTGGTAGTAACTTGCCTCATGTATTTAAGAGTGAAGCCTCTAAAGAAAAATCACTTATGCTATCGTTATTTTTCACGCAAAATTCATTTGGTGAATATTTTTTTGAATTAGAAGAAATGAAATTCATTTCAGCATTTTTTAAAAGAGCTTTAAATGGGTTTAAAATTACCAATCATAAACTTGATAGTGTTTTTCTTGAACTTAAAAATCAAAATAAATTCGAACGATTTCTTTCGTTAATGAAATTACTTCAGGGGTTATCAAAAACAAAATATGAAACCTTATCATCTTTTGTCTACCATAAACAATATTCCGATAATGAAGGAAAACGCATGAGTGCTGTTATGGAGTTTACTACAAATAACTATGAAAAACCCATTACCTTAAATCAAGTAGCATCTAAAGCTAACATGACTACAAATGCCTTTTGCAAATATTTCAAAAAGCGAACCAATAAAACCTATTTTTCGTTCTTAAACGAGTTAAGAATCGAAAATGCCTGTAAGTTATTAAGATCTCAAGATGAGTTATCTATAGTTGAGATTGCAGAATTATCTGGTTTTAATAATCTATCAAATTTTAATAGACAGTTTAAAAACCTAAAGCAATTAACACCGCTAGCTTATAGAAAAAGTGTTTAAATTTATTTTATGGAAGCTTCTTTGAAAGAAAGATAATAAAGAAATAAAAGAGGATGCTTTTTGAGCATCCTCTTTAGTATTGCGTCAAAGAAATATCTTATTTGGATAGTTCTGGTACTGAAGTATAAATATAATCACCATGTACTCCGGTAAAATACTTTCTACCCTTCTCATCCATTTCCTTTCTTTTTGCTTCGTCAGACCAATGCGCATTATAAAGTTCACCATTCTTTTTAAACATCTTATCTAAAGCATCTAATGATTCTACTGCGAAAGCTTCAACAAATTCAGTTCTGTCTGATCCCCAAGCATGTGCATTAGGATAGTAACCTTTTATGTGTTCATTCTTATGAAACACATTTTCTACGTACTCTTTATTTAATTCTCTAAATTCTTCTTGTGAACCATCTTCTGGAAATGCAAAGTGACTTCTACGTACTAGCCATACAGTTTCTTTATCAGTTGGTGCCATTACTTTAGCATGTGGCATAGTAGCATAAATCTCATCAGAATGATCATTAGAATAATATGCTCTTCTCCCTTTAAAATATGCTTTTCTAGCATCTTCATCTGGCCAAGCTTCTTTAACTAACTCTGCTGTTCTTGCCGCTGCCTTATCTATAGCATCCCAATTAGCAAAGGCTTGAACACTTATAATTTCTGTATTATCTGGCGTAAAACGATGTGTATATACGCTAGAACCCATAATGTGTTCATTCTTTTTTATGACCTTATCTAAAAATTCTTTTTCAGTAGCTAACCATTTGGCTTTATCGAAATCTTGGTAATCCATATTCCAGTGATTAGTAGTAACTACAATGTACTCTGGAGCTTTTGGTGTTTCTTCTTGTGCAAAACTTACAGCACTACACATTACTAATAGCAACAAGGTCACTACTAGATTTTTTCTAGTTGTTCTCATAATTAATATTCAAGTTTGGTTAATATTCTAAGTAATTATGTACAACCGTAGGTTAAGGGTTACCTATCTATTACTTGGCATAGATTCTGCTACACGTTAGGCGGGGAAACTTACTGATGTATACAAATATACAAAATTTATCACAATTAATTGAATATTAGAATTCTACAAGTATTAATTTAGTTGATCTCTTAATTTTTTAGGCATGTTTTCAACTACCAAACTATATGAATGGTCAACAAGTTGTTTAATGAAATATGAAGGTAGATTTGAGAATTCTACTGTATTCCAAAGACGCTTATTCATATGATAACCACCATAAATTAGTCCATCATATTCTTCACGAAGTTCAATAGACCATTCTGGATCACATTTTAAATTAACTTGAGGTGGTTTCCGTTCTAATCCTGTTAAAGCAAACATTTTACCTAATACTTTAAAAACCAGTGTAGTTTCATCAAAAGGAAAATGTTCTGTTACTCCTTTTTTGCTTAAGCAATATTCACGAAGTTCTTCTATATGCATTATTGAAGAATTTCATACAGAATTGGCTTACTCGGTGATGCATCGTTCTCAAATGGAGAAATCTGAAGGTTTAAAAAATACGTTCCATCCTTTACTCTATTTGGCACATAGATTAGTTCTGTAATTGTAGCCTCTTTGCGTATTTTTTCTGAGGTATTCCAAAACGCATGATGACATAACAACTCTCCATTATCCTTTTCTTTATCTACGCTTGGTAAATCTATAAGCAAATGCTTTATATTTTTTGATCGCAAATAAATAGCAGCTTCTTCTAATAAATATGGCCAATTGGTATATGAATAATGCCTGTTTTTTTTGTCCTTAGTATTTGGCATTGTTCTAATAATAATAGCATCTCGTTTTTTATTACCAATTATAAATTGCAATTGCTTTTTAGAAATTACAAAATCATCACCATATTTTTCTGGAGCTACAGTAACAACTTCAGCAAAAAAGAAAAACTGCTTTAAAGCTTTATTAATAGAAAATACTTGTTCTGTAATATGACCTACACATTCGGTATGTGTACCATGCGCATGTGGATTAAAATTTATGGTATTAAAATTTACCGAGGCACCTTTCTCAACACTTATAGTTGCACCATCTACTTCTTCTGGTTTAATACTTGGCTCATCAATATACCATACGTTTACATTATCATTAGACGCACGCAAAGGCATAGAAATATCTATAGGTTTAGACAGATCTATTTTGTGTTTTTTAGAATTAAATTCTATCGTAGCAATCATATCTCAAATATACTAAATCAAGAATAAGTCAGAGGCAATTCCATCAGCTAAAAATTTCCCCTTCAAGGAAGTCTTTAATTTATTATTTGAATTAATTATTAATTCTTCATCGATAAACTTTTGAGCATTTTGCAGCAATTGCTCTTTCACAGAAAGTCCAAATTCTTTCTCTGTTTTTTCTAAAGAAATTCCCCAAATAGTTCGTAACCCCGTCATTATATATTCATTGAATCTGTCTTTGTTTGACAACGTTTCTACTTCGCGTGGTAACTTATTCTGTTGAATTTCTTTGGTGTACTTAATATTACTAGCAATATTCCAACTACGCTGACTACCGTTAAAGGAATGAGCTGAAGGGCCAATACCTAAATACGATTTTCCTAACCAATACGATGTATTGTGCTTTGAAAAATAATTTTCTCTACCAAAATTTGATATCTCATATTGAATAAATCCTGCTTTATCAGTTTCTTCAACCAGCGTATTAAAATGTTGTTGAGCTAATTCTTCAGAAACAGGTGGATATTTTCCTTTTTTAATAAACGATTCTAAAGCTGTTTTAGATTCAACTGTTAAGGCATAACTAGAAATGTGATTAACTCCAAAATCAAGTGTCGTTTTTATATTTTCTTTCCAACGATCATTACTCATGTTCGGAATTCCATAGATCAAATCGATTGTAATATTATCAAAATAACGAATTGCCTCAGACAAAGAATTTTTAGCTTCTTTTGAGTTATGAGCACGATTCATTGCTTTTAAATCTTCATCGAAAAAAGATTGAATACCAATGCTCAATCGATTAATAGGAGACTCTTTTAACTCATAAATTTTCTGATCAGTTAAATCATCAGGATTTGCTTCTAAAGTAATTTCTGGCTCATCAATAACTTTATAATTTTGATAAATAGCATCAATTAGTAACTTAATTTCTTCAGTATTTAATAAGCTCGGAGTTCCACCACCAAAATAGATGGTCTCTACAATTTCATTAGAAAATTCGTTCTTTCTGAGTACTAACTCTTTAGTTAAAGCTTCGAACAATTCATCTTTGCGTAAAAGCGAAGTAGAAAAATGAAAATCACAATAATAACAAGCTTGTTTGCAAAAAGGGATATGGATATAAACTCCGGCCAATTATCCTATTTTTTTAGGATTGTTCTTTACAAAACTTGACCAGCCAGAATAACTTTTACCTACCTCAACTCTATCTGCATTATAAAAATGGCAAACGGCAGCTGCCAAACCATCGGTAGAATCTAGATTTTTAGGTAATTCTTTTAATTGTAAGGTACTTTGCAACATCTTTGCTACTTGTTCTTTACTAGCATTTCCGTTACCTGTAATAGCCATTTTGATCTTTTTTGGTGAGTACTCAGTAATCGGCACTTGTCTAGATAATCCAGCGGCCATCGCTACACCTTGAGCTCGCCCAAGTTTTAACATTGATTGTACATTTTTACCAAAAAAAGGGGCCTCAATGGCGATTTCGTCTGGGTGGTAGGTATCGATAAGTTCAATGGTACGGTCAAAAATAAGTTTGAGCTTGGTGTAATGATCTTCATATTTTTTTAATTGCAGTTCATTTAATTGCATAAACTGCATTTGTTTATTAACCACTTTTATCAACCCAAAGCCCATAATTGTGGTTCCAGGATCGATACCTAATATTATTTTTTCTGAAGTCAAATTCGCTGATCGTTTAGATAAACTAGAAGTAACATTTAAGTTAATTTCTTTACTTTGCGGCAATGTACAAATCGCTGCCTTACAAAACTAAACAATTCTTTATTCTTCTACTTAAATTGGCTATTGTAGTTGGTGCGTTTTATTTTGTTTACAATAAAATTGTACATAATGAGCACATAAAATTTGTTGATTTTTTGACTCAATTAGAAGCAAGTATAGTTACAAGTACAAAAACTATTTTTATCCTCATTGGATTAACAATGCTAAACTGGTGCTTAGAAATTTTAAAGTGGAAATCGCTAGTTTCTAGCCTTAAACCCATTACATTCTTTAAATCATCACAGCAAAGCTTAGGAGCTTTAACCGCATCATTGTTTACTCCAAACCGTATTGGCGAATATGGTGCTAAAGCCATTTATTACAAAAAAGGAAACAGGCGAAAAATTATGCTACTTAATCTTTTAGGTAATATTGCTCAGATGACTGCAACTGTAATTTTTGGCACTGCAGGGCTGATCTATTTTTTAACGCATTATTCTGTTGATATAGAAATATTAAGATTGAGAAAACTAGTCTATATTGTTGCTTTTTTTATAGCTTTTGTTCTTTTTGGAAGAAAGTTTGGCTATAAAAAGATTAGAGGATTTTACATAGATAAGATCATTACATTTATAAAAGAGTTACCATGGTCATTTCATATAAAAAATGGTTTTTTTTCTATTGCTAGATATTTCGTTTTTTCATTTCAATTTTACTTTCTACTAACAATTTTTAATATAGAAGCAGATTATTTAACTGCTATGGCATTTATTTCTAGCATGTATTTACTGGCTTCGTTAATACCTAGCTTGTCTTTTTTTGATTGGTTGATTAAAGGCTCAGTAGCTGTGTGGATCTTTGGGTTCTATCCTGTAAATGAGCTGGTAATTGTAACAATTACTTTATTAATGTGGGCCTTGAATTTTGCTATTCCATCAATTTTTGGAAGTTATTTCGTGCTGAATTTTAATTTTGCCTCTGTTTTTGAAGCTAAACAGAATGATAAATGATCATGATAACCTCCATTATAGTTCTTTGTTATTGTCTACTTATTTTAGCGTTTACATTAGGTTTTGATCGAATTAAGGAATTTAAGTCGATAGATGGGCTCGAGTCAAAAAATGGTTTTTCTATTATTATTCCTTTTCGGGATGAAGATCAGAATTTACCCGAATTACTTAAAAGCTTGAATCAGCTAGATTATCCTAAAGATAAATTTGAAATCATTTTTGTAGATGATAATTCTAAAGATGAGTCAGTGAATATAATTAAAAAGTTTATCACAACCACTCAAAATGACATTAAGATAACTTCTAACTTTCGTAAAACCAATTCACCAAAAAAAGACGCCATAGATACTGCATTAAACCAAGCTATATTTAATTGGATTATTACTTCTGATGCCGACTGCATTGTTCCAAAAAATTGGCTTAAGACTTTTAATGCCTTTATTGAAATGAAAGAAGTAGAACTAATTGTTGCTCCTGTTACATATAATTCATCAAAAACTTTTTTTAAAGGATTTCAGTTGCTCGACTTTTTAAGCTTGCAAGGTGTAACTATAGGTGGGTTTAGCATTAAAAAACCATTTATGTGCAATGGTGCTAACCTTTGTTATAGAAAGTCAATTTTTAAAAAGGTAAATGGTTTTGAAGGTAATGAAAGTATAGCTAGTGGTGATGATATTTTTCTACTTCATAAGGTGGTAAAAAAACATCCTGATAAAGTATTTTATTTAAAATCTAAAGAAGCTATAGTTACTACTAAACCACAAACTACTTTTAAAGAATTGATACACCAAAGAATGCGCTGGGCAGCAAAGTCAACTGATTATAACAATAACTTTAGTAAACTAGTAGCTTTGTCTGTATTGAGTATAAATGTGCTACTTATTATTCTTTTTATTTTGAACATTGGTGGTTATTCTAATTGGAATTATTTACTCGTTTCTTTCTTGTTGAAATTTTTGGTTGACGCTGTTTTATTATACAAAACATCTTCATTTTTCAATCAGAAAAAGGTACTAATTTGGTATTTATTTAGCAGTTTTATCTATCCATTTTTTAGTATGTTTGTAATAATCGCCTCCTTAAGTTCTGAATATCAATGGAAAGGCAGGCGGTTTAAGCGATAACCAAATCAACATGTCTCTGCTCAATTATACTACTTCAAACCCGGCATTTAGTAATTATATCTGGAAAAACTATCGTTCAAAATCGCATAGAATGACTCTTGGTGGTATTTTCTTAAAATCTTTTTTCTGTATTATTCTAGTTGGTATTACCACTTGGTATGTTTGGGGTTTGGTAAATAAAGGAGTAGATGTAAAATGGTATACTTCTGGCGGAATGCTAGCTGCCATTTTTTTCAGTTTATTGACGTCATTCAAGCGTACTTGGGCGCCATTTACCACACCTTTATATGCTTTATCTAAAGGATTTTTTCTTGGGGGAATTTCTGCTTATGCAGAAAACCGATTTCCTGGTATGCCAATGAAAGCCGTTAGCATTACTATTCTCACTTTTTTTGTAATGCTCATTCTTTACAAAGCTCAAATTATTATTGTTACTAGACGATTTAGAAGTGTTGTTATATCTGCGGCCGTTACTATTTTCTTTATTTATATTATCAATTGGATATTGATTTTTTTTGGGTTGAGTTTACCTTTTGTTTGGGGAACATCTTGGTTTGCCATAGGTTTTAATGTTGTAGCCGCTATTATTGCTTCTTTTTCATTGTTATTAGATTTTGACTTTATAGATCGAAAAACCGGTAGAGCGCCTAAATATTATGAATGGGTAGCAACTTGGGGGCTATTGGTTACTTTAATCTGGCTATATATAGAAGTACTTAGGCTAATGAAAAAACTGGCAATACGGTTTTAATTAGTTCTTACTACCACAGCCAGCTTATATTGTGATTTTATAGGTATTCCTCTTTTTAAAGCCGGTTTTAATAAAGGCAATTGATCTACACTATCCTTAATAAGACTATCTAATTGAGGTAAATTATCAATTATTATTTGAGGCGAATCAATAGAGACCACTTTTGCTTTTCCGTTGTTGTTAATCAAAAGATTCACATAAGAAGAATCACTAATAGATAGTTTTACTTTATAATCTACTCTATTTAAAGAATTAGATAAGCGTTCAATTAAAGCGGCCTCAAAACAATCTTTTTGAGTATTTTTTTTAGCTATATCTTTACAATTAGAAAACAAAGGATACACATCTACGGAAGTGTAATCAATAACAGTATCTAAAACTTTAAAATTATTATTTGCAGTAGTTATTTTAGACGACGTAGTATCGCAAGAAAAAAAGAATAGAATCAATAAAATTGCTGCTACCGTTCGCAAAAACATTGTTAATTAATTGACTATGTGAAAGTACAATTTTTTTGCGTTTGTCTAATCTACTGATTGACCATTTATGAACAATGCTTTTTTAATTTCTTTGGCTACGGAACATTTAAAGTTATGGGGAATTTATATGTAACTTCTATTTTTGTTCCATCCTTTCTTCCAGGAATCATTTCTGGTAAACTTTTCACCACCCGAATCGATTCATCTTCAAGAACCTTATTAGGAGCCAAAGCCCTAACTTTAGTAATCTTGCCATCTCTATTAATAGTAAATTTCACAAAAATTCTATTTATACCTTTAATACCAGAACTCATAGCCAAAGAGGTATTATATTTCATATTTACATGTCTTTTAATTTTATCTGCAGTGCAGTTTTTAGGGTTATTTTCATCTTGACAATCTGCAAACAATGGAGAATTTTGTAGGTTATGAAAAGAGGTATCCCAATCTACATCTTCATATATAGCTTTTCTACCATTCTTTAGTTGATATATTTTATAATCGTGAAAATACTTTTCATTTTCATCCTCTGATGGTGGTTTTCTAAATTTTTTAAAGTCTTCTTTTTCTTCAACTGTTAAATCATTGTAAGATATTTCTTTTCCTGATTTAGGTTTCGCTCCTTTATGAAATATATCAAAATAACTTTTAATTTCTTTAACTTCTTCATTAGCGTTACCAGTATAAAACGTCATCAATTTCTTCTCATTTTTTGACAGTACAGTATTTTTCTTTGTTGAACAAGAAGCATAAATAAGCATCCCTGCTAACAAGGGTAATAAAAACAAGTATTTGAACTTAAATAACTGTTTAGATTGTTCTTTGTTTAACATAATGATTCGTTTTTTAATTAATGAATGTTTAAAAAATGTATTAATGAATGATATTTTATAAGCACCAAAATAAGTAGCAAGTATATTTTGAAAATAATCAGATTTATTATGTTCTTTGATAGATATAGAATCTGCAATAAACTCGTGTAACTCAGAAATTCGGTTTTGGTAGATATAACTAAAAGGATTAAACCAACAGACAATTTTTTGTAGCTCAAAAAACAACAGGTCTATTGTATGCTTTTGTTTTACATGAACTAATTCGTGATCAATTATATGATTCTTATCTTTTTTAGATAATTGTTTACCTAAAAAAATATAGTTAAAAAAGGAAAATGGAATGTTCTCGTGTAAATACACTAATTGATAATCATGCTTAGTTTCTTTTTCATTTTGATTAATCAATTGAATTATTTTTAAGAGTTTACTTATAAAAAGTATAGTACTAAACATCATACCTAAAATAAAAACCCATTTTAATGAAGAAAACAATAAAGCTGACCAATCAATCTGTTCTTTTATTACAGTTTGAGGTGATATTACAACTTCAGGTAATAAAACTATATGTTTTTGTGATACTGCATCTTGTATACGATTAATTTTAATTAGTGGAATTATATAAGCCAAAACAGAAGTTATAATTAAATAAAGTCGATTCCATTGAAAGAATGTTTCCTTTTTTAACACAAAATCATATACTATTAAAAATAAGATTTGGAACAATAGTACTTTTATAAAATAATCTAGCATCTCTTTATTCTTTTGTATTCATCTCTTTTAAAATAGCTTCCATTTCTTTTAAATCTATATCGTTCTTTTCTACAAAAAATGAGACAAGGCTTTTAAACGATCCTCCAAAATAACCATCTATTAATTTGTGAATACTTTGATTACTGTATATTTCCTTTTCAACTACTGGATAGTATTTGTATCCTTTACCAAAGGGATGATGGTCAACAAAATTTTTGCTTTCTAAAATCCTAACAATTGTTGAGACAGTATTATAAGCAGGTTTAGGGTTAGGTAGTTTTTCTATGATCTCCTTAACAGTGCACAATTCTAGTTCCCATAAAATTTGCATGATCTGCTCTTCAGCTTTTGTTAATTGTTTAGACATTTTTCAACTAATTCCCTAGTTTCATAAAACAAATATAACTAAATATTTAGTTTAAACTAATTTTATAGTTGAAAAATTGTAACAAACATCTTATATTTACGTCTAGTAGACAAAAACTATGGATATTTTATTATTGATTTTAGGGCTCGGTTTAATGTTCTTAGGTCTTATCGGCTCTTTTTTACCTGTTTTACCAGGACCTTTAACTGGGTGGCTGGGTTTACTAGTGCTACATCTAACAAATGTAATTCCTATGGATTGGACAGTTCTAGGAATAACATTAGCAATAGCCTTAATAGTTTGGCTACTCGATTATTTTATTCCAGCAATGGGTACCAAAAAATTTGGAGGTAGTAAGCATGGTGTTATTGGCACCACCTTAGGGCTTTTAATTGGTTTGTTTTTTGTTCCTATACCTGGTGGATTTATTATTGGTGCTTTTGTAGGCGCATTAATTGGTGAAATGATTCACGATAGTAAAGACACTAATAGAGCCTTGAAAGCAGCTTTTGGTTCTTTTTTAGGGTTTTTAGCTTCTGTAACGCTTAAGTTTATAGTTAGTTTTGGATTCTTAATCTACTTTGTAGTAATTGCATGGAATCATAAGGAAGCTTTTTTTGCTTAAAAATAAAAAAGGCTCTCAAAATTGAGAACCCTTATTATATCATGAAAAAAAGTCTTAAATAGTTTGTTTCTTTTTTAGCAATTTTCCCTTTCGGCAAAATTTATTTTTTAACGTCGCTTGTAACATTGTTACGTCTATTAAACAACAGTATACCTATTTTTCCTACCTTATTATTTAAAATTAAATAAATAATTTTTAATCTACTGTTTATCAGTTGTTTATTGTTTGTTATTATTGTACTAAATTTATCTGATGCTAATTTTCCCCTTCAAATAGTGAAAAAATTATACTACATATTATTCATTAGTATCCTTTGCAATAGTTTTTCATATAGTCAAAACACTAAAATTGACAGTTTAAAGAATGAGCTTATTAAAGTCACTACTGATTCATCTAGAATAAAAATTTTAAAAGATATTTCTTGGGAATATCTCAATAATCGTAATGATGGCGATCAAGCTAAAGTCTATATCGATAGTGTCTATTTATTAAGTAAAAAAGGAAATCTTATATGGGGAATTTCTCTTGCCAACTATCAATATTGTGTTTATGAACGACAAAAAGGAAACTACATTGAGGCTTTAGATTATATAGAGAGATATTTAAACTATGATCATATAAAAACCGATGAAAACGCTTACGCTAACGGTTTATACCAAAAAGCAATTATACTTGATGATAAAGGCAATCAAGAACAATCTTTAAAAATTTACTATGAAATATTAAAAATTTATGAAGCTAAAAATGATTTATTTAGCATAGGGACAACACTTAATGCATTAGGTGAAATTTTAAAAAAAACAGGAAAAATAGAAGAAGCTCTTGAATCTTATAATAAAGCTTTAAATATTTTCATTCAGCTTGATAATAAGATTGAATTAGCTAATGTTAATTACAATTTAGGAGATACTCACATGCAACTTAAGGATTATGATAATGCCCTTAACTTTTTTAATATAGCGTTGACTTTAGATCAAGAGTTAAAAAGTGATTGGGGTATGGCATATGATTATACATCACTAGGTAAAGTTGCTAACCTTAAGGGAGATTATAACCAGGCACTTGCATACCATCTAAAAGCGCTTGAATTACGCAAAAGATTAAATCAACAACGTGAACTTTCACTAAGTTATAACGAGATAGGTAAAACCTATTTAAAGTTGAAAGACTATAACAAAGCTGAATCCTTTTTAAAAAAATCAATCGGAATTGCAGAAAATATTGGAGTTAAGTCAGAGATGAAAGATGCATATAAAATCTTTAGCAGTTTATATACTGAAAAAGGCGATTTCAAAAAAGCTTTAGAATACAACAATAAATTTATAGCTATTAAAGATAGTTTGTTTAACGAAACAAAGTCGAAACAAATAGAAGAATTACAGGCCAGATTTGATCTAGAAAAAAAGCAAGATGAAATAACCTCGCTTGAAAAAGATGCAGAAATAAAAAACTTAAAGCTTAAGCGACAAGCAACACTTAGAAATATAATTATCGCTATAACTCTTGCTGCTATATTACTTTCCTTTATTTTATTTAAACGCTACCAATACAAGCAAAAGCAAAAGCAAGATAAAGTAGAGAAACAGCAACTAATAGCTAGTACAGAAGTAGAAAAAAAACGCGTTTTGGAGCTTCAAAAAATTGATAAATTAAAAGATGAATTCTTAGCAAATACCTCTCACGAATTAAGAACGCCTTTAACAGGAATCATTGGCTTAACCGAATCATTAAAAGATGGCATTGCTGGTCAGCTTCCTGACACGGCAATCGAAAACTTAGAAATGATTGCTAACAGTGGTAAACGACTATCGCACTTAGTAAATGACATATTAGATTTCTCTAAACTAAAGAATCAAGATTTAAATTTGAGTTTAAACCCCATTGATTTACACGCTACTACGGCTATAGTTTTAAAATTATCTAAGACCTTAATAACTTCTAAAGATATTAAGCTATTAAATGATGTGCCTAAAGATATTTCTTTGGTAAATGCAGATGAAAATAGATTACAGCAAATATTATATAACCTTATTGGAAATGCTATTAAATTTACAAAAAAAGGAAGTGTTGAAGTATCTGCACAAGATATTGGAAATAAGATAGAAATTACAGTTTCTGATACTGGCATTGGAATTCCAAAGGAAAAGTATGATTTAATCTTTAAAGAATTCGAGCAAGGTGATGGATCAACTATTCGAGAGTATAGCGGTACTGGCCTGGGCTTGACTATAACAAAACAATTAGTAGAATTACATGAAGGAACTATTAGATTTGAATCAAAAGTTAATGAGGGCTCTTCATTTATGTTTACTTTAAACAAGAGTACTTCTAAAAAAATCAATCTTAGAGATAATCACATAAGTAATGATAGACAATTACAGAAGATTCAAGAATCTGCGTATTCAAAAACTATCTCCAGTCCAACTCCACATATAAAACCAGACGCTCTCAAAGTTTTGATTGTAGATGATGAACAAATTAATAGAAGAGTATTACAAAATCATTTGTCATTGGCTGGCTACATGGTTAAAGAAGCTAAAGATGGTAAAGATGCTTTATCTTATTTTAAACAAGGTGACAGATATGATCTTGTTTTGTTAGATATTATGATGCCTGGCATGTCTGGATACGAAGTTTGTGAAATCATTAGAAAAAAATACAGTGCAAGTGAGCTTCCTATCATCTTGTTAACGGCAAAAAATAGAGTAAGCGATCTTGTAACTGGTTTTAACGCTGGGGCAAACGATTATCTTACAAAGCCTTTCTCTAAAAATGAATTATTAAGTCGTATTAAGACTCATATAAATCTTAAGAATATACATAACGCCACTAGTAAATTTATACCAAGAGAATTTTTAAAATCTATTGATAAAGATGCAATTACTGATGTTTCTTTAGGTGATCATACTCAAAAGAAAGTAACTGTATTGTTTACCGATATACGTGGTTACACTAATTTGGCTGAGGGCATGACACCTGAGCAAAATTTCAAATTTGTGAATGCTTATGTTCGTCGAATGGGACCTCTAATTCAGCAAAATAGGGGGTTTGTAAATCAATATTTAGGTGATGGTATTATGTCTCTTTTCCCTCACCAGCCCTATCATGCCATACAAGCGGCAATCGATATGCAAAAGAAGCTTGCAACTTATAATAAAAAACGAATTTCTGAAGGATATGAACCGTTATCCGTTGGAATGGGCTTACATACTGGCCCATTAGTTATGGGAATCATAGGTGATATAAATAGAAATGATACTGCGATAATTGCTGATACGGTAAATACTGCTTCAAGAATGGAAGGCTTAACCAAACATTATGGCGCCAGTATTATTGTAAGTGGTAGTAGTTTAAAAAATATTGAAAATAAAGAGCAATATAACTTACGATATCTAGGTAAAGTACAAGCTAAAGGAAAAGGAAAAATTATAGATATTTATGAGTGCTATGATGGCGATGGATTAGAACAAATAGAGCTTAAAAAAGAATCAGTTGAAAGCTTTGATAAAGGCTTAAAACACTTTTTTAATAAAGAATTCGCAAAAGCAATACACGTTTTTGGCGACATCTTAACAGACAACCCTCAAGATAACGTTGCAAATTACTTTTCAAAGAAATCTGAACAATATCTAGAAGAAATTCCAATAGACTGGGAAGGCATAAATATGATGGATAAAAAATAGCAGATGCTCACGAACACCTGCTATTTTATTTATCTTTTACTATTAATTTTCTTGACCTCTACCTAGTGTATATGGCGCACCAGATTTAATTAAAGCCTCTTCTAATTTCTTAAGATCTACGTTAAAAATATTTTCAATTTTTTTCTTAATAACATCGACATCTTTTTTAGCTATTGTATAATTATCTCTATGCGTTTTGGTCGGTGATGATGTTGTATACTTTTGCTCAAAACTCATAACACCAATTCTAAAACCAGGAGATGGTGGCTGATCTATATCTAACCTCCTTTTAAGGCCATCTCCATTCAATGACGTGTTCATCTTTCTCAGTTTTTGTTCAATATCATGAATTGAATTTGCATAAGAATTGTAAGGTAATTCTGCTCGCTTAATTGCAGATTTAATATACTTTAATCTATTACGGGTTTCATTCAAAATATTTTGACACACTACAAAATCTGCTCTAAGTTTTGCAACTTGTTTTTGAAAAGCTACTTTCTCTGCTCTATCTTCAGCTGGCATCGTAGTGTTTTTTAATGCCTTTACTTTAAAAGAAATTGGAGCAACTAATTGTTTAAAGTTCCCATTACTATATAAATCTAACTCAACAGTATAATTACCTGGTTCAACTAAAGTTCCTTCATCTTTTGAAGAAAAAGGGTTGTAAAAAGCTGGCTTATTTAAATTTATAGGATCTGGAAGCATGTATCTTAAATTCCAATGGAAACGTTGCAAGCCTTTTTTAGGTTTTTGAAATTGCTTCTTTACAACTTTACCGCTCGCATCTTTTATCGTAAAAACCAATTGTGGCGCTTCCTCCTCTGTTTCCTTTTTTAATGATTCGTAACTCGGATATGGTGTATCAGTTCCTTTTTTAACTAAACCTTTCTCTTTTTTCGTTCTTTTATCTTTTAGAGAAGCATAACTATCATTATAATAATAAGTAATCATAGCCTCTGGACCCAAATTATCAGCGCTATAAAAATTATCTCCTTGGAAAGATTTTCCAGGTAAACCTAATGGGCGGCTTTTTTCCCATAATAATGCATCTCTTATAGGATAAATTATTGCAGTTTCTGTTGGATAGGTATTTTTAACCTTTCGTAAAGAAAAATAATCATCTAGCACATAAAAACCTCTACCAAATGTACCCAACACTAGATCATTCTCTCGCTCCTGTATAGCAATATCTCTAACAGCTATGGTTGGTAAACCATTTTTTAATTGTTTCCAACGTTGTCCTCCATTAGGAGAGAAAAATGCACCAAACTCTGTTCCGCAAAAAATCAAATTAGGGTCAACATGATCTTCTTCAATAGCATATACGCTTCCTCGTTTTGGTAAATTATTACTTATTTTAAACCATGTTCTTCCTTTATCGTTCGATCGAAAAATATAGGGTTTAAAATCTCCATATTTATGATGATTGAATGCTGCATATATAACATTCTCATCATGTTTAGACAGGTAAATACTATTTACATAAGATTGCTTAGGTGCTCCAGGTATAACACTCACTTTTCGCCATGTAGCTCCTCCATCTTCTGTAATTTGAATTAAACCATCATCTGTGCCTACCGCTATTAAATTTTTATTAATAGGAGACTCAGACAAAGCAACAATACTTCCATAGAGAGATGTAGATCCGTTTTTTGCAACGGCATCAACACTCACAATTCTATCATAAACTTTTAGTTTATTTCTATCTATTTGCTGTGTTAGGTCATCACTAATAACCTGCCAACTATTTCCATAATCATCTGTTCTAAATAATTTATTTGCTGCAAAATAAAGTCTACCAGGCACATGTTTACTAACCACCAATGGCGAATCCCAATTAAATCGATAAGCGTCTTCACCCTCTCTCTCTCTGGGTTGAATCCCAACAATTTCTCCACTCAACTTGTCATATCTTACCAAAAAACCATATTGCGATTGTGCATAAACAATATTAGGATTATTAGGATCAACTTGAGATTCAAAGCCATCACCTCCATTAGTTATAAACCAATCGTTATTTGTAATTCCGTGATCAGTTAATACTCTTGATGGACCACCAATACTAAAATTATCCTGTGTTCCTCCATAAATATTATAAAATGGTGCATCATTATCTACAGCCACCTTATAGAATTGAGTTACCGGAAGGTTTTCTTTAAAATCCCATGTCTTAGCAGCGTCAAAAGTTTCATATATTCCACCGTCACATCCTACCAACCAATGTTTATTATTCTTCGGATTTATCCACATACTGTGATTATCAACATGCTTATAGGTTTCACCTACATTTTTAAATGTTTTACCACCATCTTTACTTGCAGACATCCACGTATCCATAGAATAAATCGTATTCTCATCAACAGGATCAGCTATAATTTCTTGATAATAATTTCCGCTTGTCCTATGATCTCCTCTTCTTTCCCAAGAAGCTCCTCTGTTAGTGGAAGCGTAAAAACCGCCTTTGCCATCTGCAGCTTCAACTATAGCATATATAATTTCTGGGTTTGCTGGAGAAATTGCCAAACCTATTCTACCTAGTTCTGTTTTTGGTAGCCCTTTATTGACCTTCACCCAAGTTTCGCCTCCATCTGTACTTTTATGCAACCCAGAACCTGGGCCTCCTCCTACATAGGTAAAAACATGTCGTCTACGCTGATGTGTTGATGCATAGAGTACATCTGGATTACGAGGATCCATTACAACATCATTCACACCAGTATGCTCATCTACAGTCAATACGGCTTTCCATGTTTTACCACCGTCTTCTGTTTTATACAACCCTCTTTCTCCTCCTTTACTCCATAAAGGACCAATAGCTGCTACAAAAACCACGTCAGAATTATCTGGATGCACAATTATTTTACCAATATGTTCTGAGGTTTTTAAACCCATATTTTTCCAACTCTTACCTCCATCTATAGATTTATAAACACCATCGCCATAAGCCACAGATCTTTGATTATTATTCTCTCCCGTTCCTACCCAAATCACGTTAGAATTATTAGGGTCCATCGTTACACATCCTATAGAATAAGATCCTTGACTATCGAATAGTGGTATATATGAAACTCCAGAATTTATAGTTTTCCAAACGCCACCAGAAGATGTAGCAACATAATATTCAAAAGGATTGTCAGGATTTACAGCAATATCAGATATTCTACCCGAAGTAAATGCAGGACCAATACTTCTCCATTTTAATCCAGCAATACTTATTGAGTCTAAAGGTTGCTTCTTTTCTTTTTTTGATTTTTGTGCATTTGAATAATTAAAACTAACTAACAATACAACAATCAAAACGCACATTAATCTTCTTAAGTTGAATAATTTTAATGAATTCATGTCTATCATTTTAGTTATTAATAAGTCCTTGTCCTTCAATCCAAGGAGCACCTGCAGCTTTTAATTTACGTTCTAAAGAAGAGATTTGATTGTCAACAATTTCTTTTAAGCCAGCTTTAATTTTTGACAATTGACTAACTGCTGAGTTAAGCGTATTCTTATGCATTTTTGTCGGACCATAAGTTGAAGATGCTAATGCAGCTTTAGCTATAAAACCAACTCCTGCTGGACTCGGATCATTCTTTTCACCCACTTCATTTTTAGCTTTATTACCATTTAATTGTTTATCCAATTTTGCTAAAGCTTCTCTTTGTTGATATATTTCGCTTAATAAAGAAGCTGAAGGGTTCTTAGCTTTTTGCAATGCTCTCTGCATTGCGTTAACCGTTAATATAGCTTCATTTAAAACTAAGCCTGTAGACTTTAAATCTTGTTCAAACACTTCGAATTTTTCTCTAAAAGCATTGATCTCATCATAAGAAGCACCTTCTAAAGCTCCTTTGCGTAACGGAACAACTTTAAACGATTTAGCTGGTGATAATTCTGTAAGTTGCCCATCAACAAGTTTAGATAGAGAAACTGTATAATCTCCGGGAGTAGCCATCATATTAAAATTAAAATACTGCTCAACTGGTTTCGGTGGATTCAATTTTTCACCACTCCTATCTGCTACATCTAATTTCCAACTAACTCGATTGAATCCTTTTTTATTTGTTCCTTTTACAGTATTTACAACATTCCCGTTACTATCTTTTATCGTTAAAACAATCATAGGTTTCTGTTGTCTATTTTCAGCATCTAAAGCATCCCATCCTGGAAACTGGACAGCTTTATTGCCTTTAATAGCAGCTTTTTCGCTTTCCTTTCTTTTATCTTTTAAAGATTTTACTTTATCAGATAAATAGTAGGTAAATACTGCTCCAAAAGGAGGGTTTGGTGCTAAATACTTATCATTACCTTGCCCATAAATTTCAGGCTTTTCAACGTACCAATAAGCAGGTTTTACATCAAATAATGTACCCTCAGCATTACTTGCGTTGCTATCAAAATTCCTGATAGGCGTAATATCGTCTAACACAAAGAAACCTCTACCAAATGATGCCGCAACCAAATCATTTTCTCTACGTTGAATGGTAATATCTCTAATTGATATTGGCGGAATCCCATTATTTAATTTCATCCATTTTCTACCGCCGTTATTTGTAAAATAAACTCCAAATTCTGTTGCTGCAAAAAGTAGATCTTTTTTAATATGATCTTGAACCAATCGCCAAGTTATTAAGTTACTTGGAAGATTTCCGTTAATAGAAGTCCATGTTCTTCCTTTATCAGTGCTTTTTATTAAATAAGGTTTAAAATCGCCATATTTATGATTATCTAAAGCCGCATAAACAGTATTGGCATCAAACAAATCTGCTCTAATATCATTTACAAAAGCAGTCGCTGGAATTCCTTTAATAGAACTAGCTTCAATCTTACGCCAATTAGTACCTCCATCTTCAGTTACTTGAATAATACCATCATCCGTACCTGCATATAACAACCCTTCTTGTTTTGGTGATTCTGCCAATGAAGTTATTGTATTGTAATTAGACATAGCCAACACATCCCAAGCATTGTCAAAACTTTGTTGTTTACCCATAATTGGTAAAGCCAATCTATTTTGGTTTCTTGTAAGATCATTAGAAATAGCTTTCCAAAAATCACCTCTATTGTCTGATCGCCACACACGTTGTGATGCAAAATACAATCGTTTTGGATCATGCTGACTAACCAAAATTGGTGCATCCCAATTAAATCGCTCTGCTACCTCATCTTCTGCAGCTTGAGGCTGAATAAATACAGTTTCTCCTGTTTTTTGATCTATTCGCCATAACCAACCTTCTTGAAATTCGCCATAAGTAATATCTGGGTTACCTGGTTCTGTTGCTGACTGATGACCATCTGCTGAAAGCGTAATCCACCAATCTTCATTAGCAATTCCAGAAGCTTTCGCTGTTCTCGAAGGCCCTCCATGTGAACCATTATCTTGTGTCCCTCCATAAATCTTATAGAATGGGGCTGAATCATCTACTGCAACTTTATAATACTGTGTTACTGGTAAATTATCAATATATTTCCAAGAATTGGTAAGATCAAAAGACTCATATAATCCTCCATCTGTTCCAAACAGCACATAGTTCGGATCATCCTTTTTAAATGCCATAGCATGGCTGTCTACGTGCTTCTTTTTTTCATTCATTGGGTAAAACTTCTTACCATGATTATCTGAAATCTGCACCGTATTACTCATTAAATATAATTTTCCTTCTTGATGTGGTGAAGCATATAATTCTTGATAATAATGTGGGCCTGTACCTCCAGAAATGGCATCAGATTGCTTTACCCAAGAAGCGCCGCTGTTAGTAGACATATATAAGCCTCCTTTTCTCCTATCTAATTCAAGAGCTGCATAGATCACTTCATTATTAAAAGGAGAAATTGCCAATCCAGTTTTACCTAAATTAGATTTTGGAATGCCAGTTGTTAATTTTGTCCAGGTTTCACCTCCGTCAGTACTTTTGTGTAATCCTGAGCCTGGACCACCGCCCATATAAGCAGCTACATTTCTATGACGTTGCCAGGTTGCAGCATATAGCACATCTGGATTTGTATAATCTATCTCTACATCTGTAACTCCAGTCCACTCACTATCTCCTAAAGTTTTCTTCCAGGTCTTTCCACCATCCATAGATTTATACAGACCACGTTCTCCACCTTTACTCCAAAGAGGTCCTTGCACTGCCACCCAAATAATATTTGAATCTTCTGGATGCACCATAATTTTAGAAATATGTTCTGATTCTTTCAAACCCATATCTTTCCATGTTTGACCATCGTCATGACTTACATAAATCCCATCACCATAACCTGTATGACGACCACCAACATTTTCACCTGTTCCTACCCAAATAGTATGCGAATTGTTAGGGTCTATAGTAATACAACCAATAGAATAACTTTTTTGCTTATCGAAAATTGGTGTCCAAGTAGTACCAGAGTTAGTAGTTTTCCAGACACCACCAGAACCAACGGCAACATACCAAATATTTTCATTTTTAGGGTGAATAGCAATATCTGCAATTCTGCCTGATGTTAGCGCAGGGCCAAGGCTTCTAAATTCTAAGCCTTTAAATGTATCTTCATTAATTTGTTGTGCTTGAAGCGAAAATGTAATGCTACATAATAAAAGACATAGCATTACTGTCTTGAGTAATGTTTTCATTTAATTTAAAAGAGTTAGGGCTTCTCGAAAGAAGTTTAGTTAATTGTTAAGCAATTTAGTAAAATTGTACTAGTTATTATTTAATCTATTTTAGGTATAATTATTTGAGAGCCAAAAAATAATGCATTAAAGAATAATTTATTAGTTCCGAGCCAAGATCCTCTAAAATTAGGATTATCAGCAAATAAAATTACACGCCCTTTTCCTATAGGGCTTACAACTATAGAAGCTGATTTCTTCATTTTTTCAAGATTCTTTTTACTTATATATCCATCAACATGTGGATCTTTCGAGTATTTTGCAACGGTGGCATATGGATTTTTACTCGGCATTAGCCACACCGTAGAGTTTTTATAAATTGGTAGTTCATTATTTTTATAACCAAATCCAATAGGGTTAGTAATATCTAAATCAACATTAACAATAACTCCGCCCAAACGTTCTCTACCTATATGCTCACTAGCATCAATAAAAGGTAGTCTTATAACAACCTTATTAGAATCTTTCGGTTTCTTAAACAATCTCTCTTTTACTATTTTCTTCTTTACCGCCCATTCGCTTGCCTGTCTTGTTGTAATAAGTGTATTGCCTTGAGAAACCCAATCTTTAATTTTCTTGCGTTTTAAACTATCCAATTCATTATAAGTACTAGAAACTAATATTAACGTATTGTATTTATTTAAATTAATACTATTAAAAATTCTTAATGGCGCTTTTGTTAAAGGCATATTTAATTTAGTATCTAATAAATGCCATACTTCACCCATTTCGTAAGATGAAATTCCTTGACCAACTAACATTAATGGTTTAGGTTTTATAATAGTTCTAAAATTAGGGCTTCCCAAATCAACTCCTTGTTCACTATATCCACTATTTAAAGAATGCACATCAACCATCAATTTACTTGACGTTGATTTTAAAAGCTTAAACAACTTATCATTATTTATTTTTTGATCACTAATGGCTACTAGTAATGCTCCTCGGTCAAATTGTGTATTATTAATTTTAAAAGGTTTATAAGCTACCTTTACTTTAATTCCTTTCTTTTGTAATTTTTGTAAAAAAGCAGGAGCATTATAATCATCCCATGAAATTACATATGCATAATTAGATTTATTAAAATCATTTAGTTTAAAGAGGTCTTTTCCTGAGGTTATTCGCTGCCCTTTTTTGATGATTTTTTTAATCTCAGCATGTGGCATATTATAAAAATTTGCCACAGACCAAGCCGAAGCATCATAGTATACACTATCTCTATATTTTTCGTAAGTTTCAAACATTGTTTGAACCATTCTATATTGCTTTTGCTTAGCTGGAACTAAAAAAGAACTTCCTTTTTTAAAAGATCTATTATTCAGTCTTACTGAATTATCCAAATTATAAACATCAATCTTATGCTTTAATAGAAAATCAACAAACCTTTTTGTTCTATTACGATCGTATTCATCGCCGAAAACATATCCTTTAACAGGATTTCTTGCTGCTCTCGATAAAGCAGAATTAAAAAATTCTCGTTTATACTTATGTAAATATTCTTTATTTTTAATAGCAGCTTTAATGGTGGCAAGACTTGACACATATTGATTTCTTATAGTAAATTTAAAAGAGATATTCCCAGTTTCTGTTTCCTGCAAATGTCCTCGTGAACTAGCTTGTTCAAAAAGTAATGCTAATGCGCCTTGTAAATCAGGGTATGAAGAACCATAACCTGGATACGTGCCATCAAACCTTTCTTTAGTGAAATATAACGAACCAATAGCATCTAAATCTTTTGAAAATTGCTCTGCAAACAAATCATTTAATGTTGTATAATTCTCTTTGGGCATTATAGGGTCTTTGGATGCATTGGGCTTCATCGGTTCGAAAAAATAGGTGCTATTTGTTCCCATTTCGTGAAAATCGGTTACCACGTTAGGATACCATTGATGATACCAATTTAACTTTCCTTGACTTTCTGGATGCACGGCTAATAACCAATCTCTGTTTAGGTCAAACCAATAATGGTTTGTTCGTCCACTAGGGTTTGGCTCGTTATGTTCCATATCATATTTATCAGCAACAAGAGGATTCCCTCTACGAGAATTTGCCCAATGCGTATGGCGATCTCTACCGTCTGGGTTTATGGTAGGGTCAATAAAGATTACAGCATTATTTAAATATTCTTTAACTTTTTCATTTTTAGAGGCAATGAGCGTATAAGCTGTTAGCATTGCCGCCTCAGTACTTGAAGGTTCATTACCATGAACATTATATGCTAAATTGATAAACACAGGCAAACTGCCAATATCTGGCATTGGTTTATTAGGGTCAACTAGTGCTAAATGCTGCTGTCTTAAAGTTTCAAGGTTTTTTATATTATCTTCATTAGAAATATTAAGAATTACCAATTCTCTATTTTCATGTGTTTTACCATAGATCGTTAGAGTTACATTATCAGAACTTTCAGAAAGTTTTCTAAAGTATTGTACTACTCTATCATGTCTTGTATGATATTCACCAATTGGGTACCCTAAAAATTGTTCGGGGCTTGGAATTTTATCATCAAAAGGACCTTGATTCCCATAAAAATATTCTTGTGAAAAAATAGAAAAATTAAAAAAAAGAATTAATAAAAGTGAAAGGATACTTTTCATTATAATTTGAGTTAGTTGAGCTAACTAAATTACAAAAACTAATGATGTGTTATAGAATCTTTAATTCTTTTGTTTTGAATTAATTTATTACGATTTATTTCCGTAATTGTAGATAATTGCAGATACTTATTAAATCTCTTATCAACTTGCTTTTGAATATTCCTTATTACAGATCTTAAGGACACATCATCTTGTTGAAATATCTTAGAAAAACGATTTTCTAGTTTTAAATATTCTTCAATATTTAAAGATGGAACTTTAGAATCTAATTGTAGTGGGTTCAATTCCTTCTCTAACCTTCTCGGATCATTTCTATATAATAACCATTGACCAGAATCTACTGCAGCTTTATGATATTTAGTTGGATTCTTCATATCAATACCATGTGAAGTGCTATGACAATAAGCAATTATGATTGACGGACCATCATAACCCTCAGCCTCATTGAAAGCTTTTAATGTTTGCTCCTGGTCCGCACCAATAGCTACTGAAGCTACATATACATCTTCATATTGCATAGCTAAAAAACCTAAATCTTTTTTTTGCTTTTGCTTTCCGTTAAAAGCAAACTTAGCTTGTGCTCCGTAAGGTGTAGCTTTAGACATTTGTCCTCCGGTATTATCATATACTTCATTATCCATCACAAGTATGTTTACATTCTTGCCAGATGCCAATACATGATCTAATCCACCATAACCTATATCATATGCCCAACCGTCACCACCAACAATCCATACAGATTTATCTTTTTGTTCTTGATGATCTAAAGCTAATCTAAAGCCCAAACCAAACTCCGTATTATCTTCAAAGAGTGAATTTGCCCAAGCCGGACCTTTACCCTCTTTATTTTTAGACCAAGGTGTTGTAGGCAAAGCGCCACCAAAAATTGAACTAGCGCCAGTTGCATTTGCAACTAATAACCTACTTCCAATTAATTGCGACAATAATTTAAGGTACGGCGCTTCCCCACAACCTTCAACACCAATTGAATAGTTGAATAAAGGTTCTTGCAGCTGCTGCTGACTCACCTTTTCTGTATTTATTTTTCCTCTGTCTAGCTCTGGAATAACTTCAAAATAATTCCAGTTTTCTTTTTCTATTTCTGCATTTTCTTTACTCTCTACCAGTTGTAATGCTCCTTTAACAGGACAAGCATCTACGCAATTGTTGCAACCAGTACATTGATTCGGGTTTACTTGCAATGTGAAGTTCAATAGATCAAAATCTGCTTCTACAGATTTAGTAGATTTAAAGTTTATGGGAGCTGTTTTTACATAAGAATCACCATACACTTTAATTCTAATGGTACTTTGTGGACAAGCCATAGAACATGCTCCACATTGTGTACAAGAATCAGGACTCCAAACTGGTATTTCGTTAGCAGTTACTGCATGATTATATTTTGAAGTATCCGTAGGATAAGTTCCGTCTACCGGAAATTCACTAACCAAAACTTCGTTTCCTTTGTTTCTTAGCAATTTCCCCAATAAGGTATTTGAAAATTCATCATTGTTTTCTACTAAATCTTTTTTAGCAATTGTAGTATCTACCTTATAAATACTATCTCTTAAATCGGCTACTTCATCAGTATAGACAATATCATTTTTAAGGCTTAAAAAAGCTGCATATAAGCTATTTAGTTTATAGCCGTTAACCACGTACTCTTCTTTTAACCATTCATTATCTATAACAAATACTTGAATGTTTTTTGCTTTGATTTCTTCTTGTTTTTTAGCCGATAATGTCTGCCAGAATGCTTTTGAAGTCAGTTGAGAATTAACCAGAAGTATTCCGTTAGGTTTTAGTGTTGCTATTGCATTATCATTAGTAATGAAGTGTGTATGCTGGCAAGACACAAAATCAGCTTGTTCAATTTTATAAGGTGCTTTAATTGATTTAGCATCAATTCTTAAGTGTGCTACATTTCTAGAATTCGATTTTTTATAATCGCATTCTACATAACCTTGCACATATTTTTTTTCACCTGCAATTTGCAGGATGTTTTCGTAGTTTTCTGTATTGTTTTTTGATTTATCTTGGTAAAAAACAGCTTGATATGTCTGAGCTAAAAGTTGAATATCTTCTTTAAGTTCTAAACTCAAGTTTGTTACGTCGTCTGTTATACCAACTGTAAAGTTATTCTTTGGTTCCTCTTGTTTAAGATTTGCAAAGATTGCATTTACCATAGTTGGTGAAAATTCTTTAGATGATAATCCGTAACGGCCACCAACTACTCTTGGTAGATTTTCTATTTCTTTATTTTGAAAAGCTTCTGTTATTGACTGAACGATATCTAAATACAAAGGTTCGCCTGATGAACCTGGTTCTTTTGTTCTATCTAAAACAGCAATAGATTCTGCTGTTTTTGGTAAAGCTTCTAATAAATGCTTTTTACTAAATGGTCTAAATAATCGAACCTTTATAAGTCCTAATTTTTGTCCTTGTTGATTTAATTGATTGATGGTTTCTTCTATAGTTTCACATGAAGAAGCCATAGAGATTACTACTTGTTCAGCTTCTGGATGACCTACATAATCGAATAAATTATATTGTCTTCCTGTTGAAGTATAGAATTGATCCATTGTATTTTGCACAATTGTCGGACAAGCATTGTAAAATATATTTTGAGCTTCTCTGCTTTGAAAGAATACATCTGCTCCTTGCGATGTTCCTCGTAAAACGGGATTATCTGGATTTAATGCTCTATCCTTATGTTGTTGTACAAAATCCTCATCGATCATTTCTTTTATAATCTCATCAGAAATTGACTGAATAGTATTTGTTTCATGAGAAGTTCTGAATCCGTCCATAAAATGAACAAACGGGATTCTAGATTTTAAGGTGGCGGCTTGCGCAATTAAAGCAAAATCTTGAGATTCTTGTACTGAGGCACTACCTAAAAAGGCATAACCTGTTTGGCGTGCAGCCATAATATCACTATGATCTCCATATACCGATAATGCATGTGTAGCTATAGATCTGGTTGCTACATTGATAACATTTGGCAGCAACTGACCAGCAATTTTATACATGTTGGGTATCATCAATAACAACCCTTGAGAAGCTGTAAATGTGCTAGATAAAGCACCTGTTTGTAAAGCTCCGTGCATTGTTCCAGCAACACCTGCCTCACTTTGCATTTCGAAAGTTGTAGGCACAGAACCGAAAATGTTTTGTTGCTCTTTTGCACTCCACTCTTCCGTTAAGGCAGACATTTCTGAAGTTGGTGTACATGGGTAAATAGGGAAAACCTCATTGGTTTTATACGCAATCTCAGTAACTGCTTGATAACCTGTAGTAATATGTTTGTTGTTAGTTTTCATTGGTGGTGTTGAAAAAAAGAAAAAAGACTACCCGAAAAAGGGAGAACGAGCAGTCAATTCTCTTTAGAAAATTACTTTACAATTTCAATTGAAACTGGAGTAGGATTGGTAAGCATATCGAATACAGGAGAGAACTTAGCTAAGTTTCTTAACTGCTCTACTGACGCATCAGATTTTACTTTTAATTTGAATTTAATACCATCGAATCCTTTACGCACCTCTGCATCTAAGCCTAGGAAACCGTGTAAATCACATCCACCTTCTAACGTAGATTCTGCACCTTCAATATCGATTCCGTTTGCAGAAGCATGATATACCATAGCGCCTGTTAAACAAGAACCTAAAGCGTGTAAGACTACTTCTGCAGGCGTTGCAGCTTTGTCTTCACCTAATAATACATTTGGGTGATCACACTCCATTGTAAATGTTTCTTGACGTGTAGTGTCTTCTTGACCTGCACCATAAAAACTCTTTGCACTTGTTACACAGTGACCACCAGTAATCCAGTTGTTTTTTGCTCTAAATTCGAACTTTGCCAAAGAAGGCTCAGCTTGAATGTGTTGAATAGTTTCTACTAATTGATCTACGTTTACTCCGTTTTTAATGTTTTCTGTAGTTGTCATTTTTTTAAATTTTATGATTAAACAATTTTTATTTGACTTGTTTAATGCGATTGGCGTGCCAAACTATTTAAAATGATGATTTACAGATGATTATATGTAAAAATGAAAAATATAAAACTATTGAAATTTCGCGTATTAATGATATTTCGTTAATTATTTACGATATTTCGTAATTTTAATAAAGTAATTAATGGATTAAATAAAAGAATTTATTGATTATGAGTAGAACATTTAGATTCTAACTTTTTAATCATAGTTAAGATGTTATCTTCAATAGACACAAGTAGGTTCTTGTTACGGGCATTTATAGCTTGATAAAATATAGCATCATTTGTCATTTTTAGGCGCATTTCGTCAGTAAAGTTTACCTGAGCTTTAAGCTTTCTAAAGTCAACCTTGTTTCTATCAAGTCCTCCAAAGTCTTCTAAAAGTTGTAACCAACCAGAATTTATTAAATCCTCATGAGAAAATAGGCGCTGTTGAGTTATAGCTTTTCCATTACTTTCCATCACAGAATTTACACTTAACAGCGTTTCAAAATATAATGTTAGATCATTTTTTAATGATAAATCCCTTATTAAATTTAAGTTACCACTAGATTTAATATCTTCAAATGCATTCGTTGTAGCACTAACATCTCTTATTGAATACTTAATCGATTTCATAATGAAAGGTGCAATACTATCTAAAGGCATGCTTGTATCTTGTAATCTTGCTAAAAGTTCATTTGATCCACTAATTTTAGAATTAAGTAAACTAAAAGAGTTTTTATAGTTAGCATAATCTTGCCTAACGTCTTCTAATAATCGACAATAATACTGCTGTTCTAATACTTTCTCATTTTTATTTTGATTCCAACTATTAATTTGTAATGCAATGAGAATTCCAATAACAACAAGTAGAATTTCACCAATGGCGTATTTAAAGTATTTTCCCATTTGGTTTTGGTTGATTAGTGAGCGACGGATATGACGGAAGAATTTAATCATCTTGTAAAGCTTTATTAATGCTAATAATTAAAGCATCTGCTTCTTTCTTACAACCTTTAAATCCCCTAAGAGAAAATAAGCGCATAGAATATAGTTGCCTTAATGAATTTCTACCTTTTATACTATTATAAAAATTCAAAAAATTTTTATCACTTTCTTTAGCTGAAGTTAGAGAAGGAAAAGATTTTTTTACCTCTTTGCCATTAATTTCTCTAATATATGTTGCATACGCATGCTCTGTTTTATCAAACTCTTGCTGGGAATTATCATATTCGGCATCAGCCACTTTTATCTCATATTCTGTGTTTTTTTGCACACGAGATTTTCTAAAAGTATAATAGTTAGAAACTGATTTATATAAAGAATCAAATCCGATTAATTTAGATTGGGCATTATTTTGTATTTTTTGAAATGTTCTATCAGTTATATAAAAATCATAGTAAGTTCCATCAACGGCTAAGGCTAATGAGTCTAAGTTTTTTTCCGTTTGTTTAGTTCTGCTTAATGCATTTTCTTGATATACTAATTGCTTTTCAATATTTCTAATAGCATAATTTACATAAGCAGTATCTATTGCTAAATCTAAAAGCATTTCTTGTAAAAAAGCTCTTGAGTTTTTTTTGGCAATTCTAATGTCATTCCAGTTATTTACTTGAAGTGCTAAAGAATACCTATCATTACCAAAATAATTTCCCCAATCGCATAAACTAAGTATTTGCTAAAACGGTTTTCAGCTAGTAGTTTTTGACGGATGCGACGGAAGAATTTAATCATTTTTAATAGGAGTTAATGTAGTAATTCCATCACTTAAAAGAGGAACAATAGATAAACTTCCATCCTTATTCACTTTTAAATTAGTTGAGGCATTATAATAAAAAGTACTATTGCCTAAATATCTTAGCTTTCCATTATCAAAAAAAAGTAATGCATACAGGCTTAGAAATTCTTCCTTTTTAGGATGAGAAATAATTTTATAAAGCTCTCCATTTTTTACTTCTAAAACTACTTTTGAATTATTTCTTACTAAATAGCTCCCGGAAATAGTATCTAGAAGATTCTTTGGTGGATACAAATATGAAATTTCTTTATCTATATTTCTACTAAAGCCAAAATCTGTATTTATTTTTTTACAGAGCTTAATAGCTCTATCTACAAATGTGCGAGATGGGATAACAATATTTATAAGCATTTCTCTATAATAGCTTACATAGTTTTTATAAATAGGGTCATATTTGTAATAGTCCATCTGTAGTTCGTTTAATTTTTGGTTATTAGCGAAATTATTAGAATACCAATTCTTGTTGTTAATTTTATAACGTCTATGTTCTTTTAACATCTCGCTCATCCCTTTACCATAATCAAGAATTTGTTGCCTTAGGTCTTGATACACAATCATCAATTCATCAATATATTCTTTATAATTATCATCTAATTGATCTGTATGATTTATTAAAAGATTATAACTTTTATTATCAATATCTGAAGTGAAATGAGTTCTAATTAAATTAAATAAGTAAGAACCATCTGTGTCATTTTCTAACGTTTTAAAATCTGTTTTTTGATAATTTCTAATTAAAGAATCCTTTACTAAATAATTTTTATTAATTGTTTTAATGTTCTTTATTTCTAGAATAAGATCACTCAGTACCTGATTAAAAATAACCTTTGTTTTTTTGTCTTTAATTTTTTCTTGATTCCAGTTATTAACTTGAAGTGCAATCATAATTCCAATAACAACAAGAATTATTTCTCCAATAGCATAAATTAGGTATCTACTGAAGTGGTTTTCAGCAACTAGTTTTTGGCGGATACGGCGAAAGAATTTAATCATCTATTTATACTATCACTTTTAATTTTATAAATTGAATCTAGTTGCTTTAACGAAGTAACATAACTATCGCTTAAGCCGCTTTCATAATAATAAAGATCATTCATTGTCATTTGCACAGATCCCATAGCTTTTCTTACGCTTTTTCCATCTGTAAAATCAGTATTAAAAAAAATCTGTGAAGATTGAGAAGTAAAATCGTTATAGCTTTTTTGTTGCGCATAAAGGCTGTTTAAAATCTTTAAAATCAAGGGATTAATTTCCTTAGCCATACCAGATTGAATACTAGATTGAAAAGCCGCGCTTTGAAGTTCTGGAACTCTCATCCCGCTCCAAAAACCTAATGCATCATTTATTCCTTTTAAATCATTCGGAAGATTAATTTTTCGCAATGTATCTCTTACCATAATATGATAGTCTTTCACTCCATTAATTTTATTTTGATTGGTAACAATCTCATCTCTTATCATATGTACAGAGGTGTTTACCGCTTTTTGAATCTTTTTTTCTTCATTCCAATTATTTATCCAAAGGGCAATTAAAATTCCAATAACTACAAGAATAATTTCTCCTATAGCGTATTTAAAATATTTAGATGTTTTGTTTTCCATAAGTTGTTTTTGGCGGATACGACGGAAGAGTTTGATCATAATTTATTTATTAAATCAGCCTGTCTTACCATCGCCGTCAATATCTTTTCCTACATAATTCTCTAAAGCCTCTAATGTTTTTCTCAATAAGCTTCTCGTTGCACTAAGCTCTTCTTCTAGTTGATCAACACGATCCTCTAGACTATTAGCTTTATCTTTTTGTTTTTGTAATTGGTCTTGTTGAATGAGATCCCAAAATATTCCCATAGCATTTTTATTTATGATTGAAATAGTGTAAAAATTAAATCTCTAATAAAGGATGTTATCTAAAATACGATCGAGGTTTTGCTCCATAACCCCAAAAGAGCAGTCTGAAAAGAATATCTTGTAAATATCTCTTCTAAACTCGCTTAATTCTTTAGCAGAATATTCGTGCTGATGTATAGCTTCATCTATTTTCTGGAAACGCTCATCTTCACTATCATTAGAAAACTCTTCGTAGATCCTTTTAAAAATTTCATCGTTGGTTTTAGACTTCACCATTCTTAATTCTTGCTTAGTTTCTTCACCATCAGCATTGGCACACATTAGCATAATATAAGTTTGCAGTTCAGTTTTTGTCCAATTATTATTCGATTTCATATTAGTTAGGTTTTATTAAGAAAGTAATCTTGATTGTATTTAGGCTATTTGTTTTTAAAGAAGGGCAAATGCCTAATTGGGTGAAAGGATTTAAACATGGTTTAGTTAGGTTACTATAAACAGTTAATACTGTTATAATTACTCTTTAAAGTTACAAAAAATTAAAATTTATTGTTTTTAAGTAGTTCTCGATACATTTTGCATTACAAAACACTCGAACTGAATACGAGTTATATAGGACGTTCGATACCTAACACTTTAATTTTAGAAGCCAATGTTGTGGGGCGCATATCTAGTAATTCTGCGGCACCACCTTTGCCGGAAATTTTCCAGCGAGTTTGTTTTAATGCCTTAAGGATATTTTCCTTTTCCAGAGTAACCAACTCTTTTGAAGTCAATATTTTTTGTTGAACTGTTTCTAAACTAATTTCATCTCCGTTAGATGAACTTGGTACAATTGTCTGCCAGTTTATGCTTCCGTTTTGAGCTACAATTACAGCTCTTTCAATAAGATTTTGCAATTCTCGAACGTTACCTGGCCAGTTATAATTCAACAATACACTTTTATCATTTTCTGATAGCTCAGCAATAGGTTTGTTTAGTTTTTTTGAAAACTGACGAATCATTTCTTGGGCAATCAAAATAATGTCATTTCCTCTAGTTCGTAAAGGAGGTACACTTATTGGAAATACATTAAGCCTGTAATACAAATCTTCTCTAAACTTATCCTCTTGTGCATGTTTTAGCAGATCACGATGTGTTGCTGCTATAATGCGAACATCTACTTTTATAGTTTCAGAGCTACCCACAGGATCAAACTCACCTTCTTGAATTACTCTCAATAATTTTGGCTGCAAATCTAATGGCATCTCGCCTATCTCATCTAAAAAAATAGTGCCCTTATCTGCTAATAAAAAACGTCCTTTTCTATCTGAAGTCGCTCCTGTAAAGGCTCCTTTTTTGTGACCAAACAATTCACTTTCAATTAAATTAGCTGGTATAGCACCACAATTAATTCTGATAAGTGGCTTATCACTTCTATGGCTTGCCTCGTGTATACCTCTAGCCACTAATTCTTTACCTGTGCCTGTTTCGCCCGTAATTAAAACAGTAGCGTCTGTCTTTGCTACTTGCTCAACCAGATTCAGCACATTTTTCATCCCTAAATCTTCGGCTATAATACCATAGTTACTAGTCAGTTCTTTAATCTCTTCTTCGAGATATTCGGTTTGATTGGTTAGTAAATTAATAGTGTTCTCCGCAAGTATACGTTCTTCTATATTTCGTAAAATAAGTGTGTAAAATGTCTCTTCTTTGGTACCATATTTACTAAGTGTACCTTCGTTTAAGGTTTCGGTTTCATTAGAACCAATAACCTTTACAACTTTAGGTAAATGTGTATTGATATTCTGCTCGTTATTTTCATCTTTAATAATATCCTCTAAGAGTTTCGTACTTGGTTCATCAAAAAAGAATAAGACATTACGCTGCAATACGTCTTCATTTTCTAAAAGGCTGTTTGCCGAAGGATTCGTTAAAAGGATTCTAAACTTACTATCAAACATTATAATGGCATCCATAGCGCCATTGATCAACCCCCTCATCTTTGTACCTGCTACTTCAAGATCTCTATTTGCGTTGTACAAACGTTCTTGCACAGCATCTATATCTCTATGACGATCTATAAGAACAGATAAGATTCCTTGCGTAAAACCTTCATCAGAAAACAATAAATTTTGAAAATAATCGCGCTCAATACGAAGTACCGTAGTTGGCTCTAAAGTTGAAATGGAAGCGGAGCGCTTTTGATTATCTATTAAGGCATATTCACCAAAACAATCGCCTTTATACATTTTACTAAAAATGTAGCCATCTTCATGCACTTTAATAGACCCATCTACAATTACATACATAGAATCTCCTTCATCATTCTTGCTGAAAATCTTTTCGTTATTTCTAAACTGCAATTGCTTTACACCTCCAACGAGGTGTTCTAAAGAATCCTTTGAGACATGGATGAAAAAAGGAACCTGAGATAAGAACTTTACAATAGTATCTGATTCTTGTTTAGACATTCTTAAGTCAATAAATCTTTGCTAAAGATACCATTAATTAGAAAAGTCACGAAATATCGTTAATTTACTAACATTTCCATCAAAATAATCTGATTTAAACGATTACCTTGTTTATTAAAGTCATTATCAACAATGAGAATAATTGATTGATTTCCATTTGAAAGTTTTGGCCCAAAACAGATGCCTTCTACATTATCAATCATACCATTAGTCAGCTGATCTCTAACCGATTCGAAATCAAAAAGTAGTTCTTTGGTAACCGAAGTATATTCAGCATCTTTTAAACTCAAAATATCAAGAGAATTAGTAACGTTAGAAATATCAACATCATAAACCTTAATATCGTTACCATTAGCACCATGTCCTGATGAAAAACTACGCTCAATAACTAAAAATTTATTTGGTGAATAAGCAAGTAGATCGGTAACACCATTTACAGAGAAATTACCTAAAGGAGCTTTTGCAATTTTATCTAACTGATAGACAAACTGCTTTTCAGATTTTCTAGATATTTTATCAAAATAAGTCATGCGAACTGGAGAATCAGATTCTTTGGGAGTCGGAGCTATACCATCACTTTCTAATGGTAGTTCAGTAATAATCCAATATCCTTTTTTATCGAAACTTCTGGTTAAGCCTTCAAAAACACCATTGGTTCTTGGTTTTTGCGGACTGTCTGCTTTAAAATACTTTGGAAGTTGAAAGTCATTGATTATTTCACCGTTTTTATCTACAGAAAAGAAAGAAGGATCTTTACTTTCTCTAATCAACCCTTCAGAAGTAAGTAATAATTTATCGTCTTCGAAAAGAATTGATTCGAGATCATAATGTCTTGAGTTATCCTTTACAGTTATTACTTTATCAAAGAAAATGGTGTCAATTCTATCATTCTTAATTTCAATCTTAGTTTGATAAAATCTTGGATTTTTAGAATCATCTGATACCAAATAATAAATTCCATTAAGGTTGTCTACGCCTGACAACCCTCCAACCAAAGTGCTATCAATCATTAAACTATCTGCTAAGATATATTCGTCTAGAAATTTTAAAGAAACCTTCTCTGGCTCCTGTTTTTTACAGGAAAATATTAATAGCAGAAGTAGTATAAGATATCGTATCATTTATTTATACCAACTTGAATACTTCACATAATTATTTGCGATTCTATCTATCTCTCCAGAAATCATTTCCGGGGAAACATCTTTAATTTTTTTGGCAGGCATACCTGCATAGATTGTTCCTGATTCAACTCGAGTACCTTTGGTTATAACTGCTCCAGCAGCAATAATAGCATTACTTTCTATTATACAATTATCCATCACAATGGCACCCATGCCGATCAATACATTATCATGAATGGTACAACCATGAACAATAGCATTATGGCCTATAGAAACATTATTCCCAATATTTGTTGGGCTCTTTTTATACGTACAATGTACCGTTGCATTGTCTTGTACATTTACCTTATTACCCATTTTAATATAGTGTACATCCCCTCGAAGCACAGCACTATACCAAATACTACATTGATTGCCCATTTCTACATCACCTACAATAACAGCCGTTTCTGCAATAAAGCAATCGTTACCAAACTGAGGTTCTTTTCCTTTTAATTTTTTGATAATTCCCATACAGTTATTTAAATAGCAAATCTATATATTTAGATATATAAAAATATTTTATATCTTTGTAGCATGAATATAGTAGAAATTAGTAAAATACTATCAAATAAAACAAGATTAAATATTTTAGAATGGCTTAAAGAGCCTGAAAAACATTTTCCCCCTCATGTTGATATTGAAGGTTTTGAGGATGGAGTTTGTGTTGGGTACATTAAAGATAAGTCAGGCCTATCACAGTCAACTATTTCGACCTATTTAACTGCTATGCAAAAAGAGAGTTTAATTATACCTACTAGACATGGTAAATGGACTTATTACAGAAGAAATGAAGAAGTAATTCAACTATATAAAGAGAACATAAATATGATATAATTTTTTAAATAATCATATCTATATTTCTAAATATACAATTATATAAAACTAACACTATGGAATGCATTGTAGAACAATACACAGATTCAAAAAAAGTAAAACCAAAAAAATCAGTTCTAGAACTTATGAAATGTCAACTAGAACGATTTTTAGAGAGTATAAGAATTAAAGGAGCTGAAAAAATGTCTAAAACAAAATAAAAATTATGAAAACAGTTGGATTAATTGGAGGAATGAGTTGGCAATCTTCTATGGAATACTACAAGCTACTGAATGAACATGCTAACATAATGAAAGGAGGTTTACATTCTAGTAAAACCATCCTTTATTCAGTTGAATTTTCAGAGATTGCTCAATTAACTCATGAAGAAAATTGGCATGCAATAGGTGAGATAGTAAAACAAGCGGCGATTAGTTTAGAAAAAGCTGGTGCTGATGTTATACTAATAGCCTCTAACTTAATACATATTGTAAGTGGCTCTGTCCGCAAAGCTATAAATATACCCTTTCTTCATATTGCAGAAGCAACTGGTCGAAAAATTAAAGAGCAACATTTAAGTAAAGTGGGGCTCATTGGCACAAAATACACCATGGAAAAAGACTTTTATACAAAATATCTTTCAGAAAATTTCGATGTAGAAGTACTTATACCTAGTGATGAAAACGATCGTCAAATATTACACGATATTATCTATTCAGAACTTATTAAAGGTATATTCACTGAAGACTCAAAGAATAAATGCAAAGAGATCATAAAAAAATTGGAATCTAAAGGTATTGAAGGAATCATATTAGGTTGTACAGAATTTCCATTATTAATTCCAGAAAATGAACTTGATATTCCTTCATTTGATACTACAAAAATTCATGTGTTAACAGCACTAGACTGGGCAATAGAATCTAATTCACTTAAAGTAAGATAACAACTCCGATTTTCTAGAGGTAGAAACACTCAATTCTTTTCCATTGTTTAGGAAAACAGTTCCTCCTTTTCCTTTTCTGTAAGAAGAAATACAAGACACATTTACCAAATACGATTTATGAATTCTGGCAAAGCCATTTTCTTTTAAAATATCTTCAAAATATTTAAGTGTTTTACTCACTAGTTTTTTAAGTCCATTTTCAAGATATATTTCTGTATAGTTATCATCAGCTTTGCAATAGATAATATCTTTCATTTCTAATACCTCGAATCCGTCTTGGGTTGGAATCGTAATTTTTTGATTAGTAGGATTTGTTTTAGGAATCAACACAGTATTCTGTAATTCGTTTTCTTTCTGTTTTAGTTCAGTAACGTAGTCTACAGCCTTAATTAGGTCATCAATAGAAATAGGCTTTAATAAATAATAGGAAGCATGCTTATTAAGTGCTTCAATGGCATATTGATTATAAGCTGTAACAAACACCACTTCAAAGTCAGTTTTCCCTAATTTGTCGAGCAAATCGAAACCAGAACCGTATGGCATCTCTACATCTAGAAAAATTAAATCTAGTTCATTATTACGAATTAAAACCAATGCCTCATCTATATTCTTAGCTTCACCCAACACCTCAACAGTAGGGCAATATTTTGAAAGATAATTCTTTAAGATATCTCTACTGGTTTGCTCATCTTCTACTATGATGGTTTTTAAATTCATTAATCTTTTTTAAGAGTCAAAATTACTTTGGTACCTGTTTCGTCGTTATGCAAATCCTCAATAAACACATCAACCTTATCTTTATACATTTCGTTTAAAATAGCTATTCGCTGCTTAATGTTTTGCATCCCCTTTGATTGCTGCTTTTTCTGATGTTCTGTCTTTAATTCTTTAGATTTCTTTCTGCCAATACCATCATCAGAAATTTCAATAGTAATAGTTCCTTCATCTTTTTTAGACAATTCAACTTTTAAAAGCCCTTTGTCTTCCTTATAACGTAATCCATGCCAAACAGCATTTTCTACGTAGGGTTGTAACAACATTGGTGGAATTTGAAATTGTTCTTGTTCAATTTCTTTATCGATTATTAGCTCGAAATCAAATTTATCTTGAAATCTAGAATGTTCTAATTTTAAATATAATTCTAACAATTCGATTTCTTTCTCTAACGGAATAAAATCTTCTTCAGAATTGACCAATACACTACGCATTAACGTAGAAAAATCAGTTAAGTAACGATTTGCTGTTCGTTCATCATTTTGTGCAATAAAACTATTTACAGAGTTTAACGCATTAAAAATAAAATGCGGATTCATTTGAGTACGTAGTGACTTTAGCGCCAACAAATTGTTTGTCAATTTTCGTTGTCTGTTACTACGCAACATCCAGAATAAAGAAAGTAAGAGTAAAACTAATCCGGATACTAAGCCATATATTGTTAGTCTTTGACGTCTGTCATTCTCTACTGTTAATTGGTTTTCTGTTTGATATAATTGAATCTTGCTTTCAGAAAGTGCCCTATCTTTTTCTAAACTAGTAATTCTATTTTGCTTTTCAGAAAGATCTCTATTTAAGTTTACAGCTGTAGCAATCTCAGCCTCTTTTTGTTTATACAGTAGATCGACTAGCGAAACATATTTTTTATAGTTGATTAGTGCTTTATCATCATTACCCAAAGAGACATATGCTTCAGATAATTTCTGAATAGCATCTTTTTGCGTTTCTAAATCTTCATCTTTTTCAGCATCTGCAATACTTTCTTCCAATAACGGAATTGCCTCATTAACTTTATTTTGTTTTAAATACACATTCCCTAAATCTAACTTGGCACGTGATTTAGTAATCTTCTTTTCATCAGACACCACCACTTCTTCTAAAGCTTCATTTTCTAAGGTTTCTAAAGTTTTTTTTCGGAACTGAGCTTCTTTATTTAGACTATTATTTTTACTATAAAACTCTGCTGCTTTTTGATTTTGAACAATCGTTTTTTGTGGGCTCTCGGTTTTTGCAGATTGAATAGAACGATTTAAATAACCTTCTGCCTCTCCTTGCCTACCCAAAGCATCTAGCGTTAACGCAATTTTAGAATTTAAACTTGTTCCTTTAGAAATATTCGAAACTCTCTCATTTAAATTTAAAGCTGTTCTATATTCTGTTAATGCTTTTTGATAGCTTTTTTGATTGAAATACACATCCCCCAAACCCTCATAAACTATTATTTTTTGAGTTGCACTAATAGAACTAATTTTTAAGAGTTCTTTATATAAATTTTCACTTTTCCTAAGTTCTCTATTTTCCAAATAAGCATTCGCCAGTTTTAGCTGAGAGTTAATTATTGATAGGTTATCATTTGCCACTTTATAATTACTTGCAGCCAAATCATATTGTTTAAGGCTCATATATAGATCGCCCAAAACATTATATGATTGTGATAATTGTTGTTTATTGTTTCCTGCAAAATTTATGGCAGCGCCAACATAATCAATACTTTTTGTTGGGTTAGTATTTGAATAAAACAAAGCAGAATCTAGCTGAACTTTAAAGTAATTATTATTGTTTCTTTTATTCAGGTCAATTTTTGATTTCTTTATAGGTTTTGACCTACTTTCAAACTCAGGAACTCCCAAGGCATCAGATTCATCCTTCACCTCATAATTTAAACTACCATCATATCTATAAGAATCAATTGTTTTACCATTCTTACTTAATATAATTAAATCGCCGAGTTGAGCTTTAATAGTAAACTCACCATTAGAATCTGTTCTAGTAGAACCATCTTTACCACGAACCTTTACAGTAATACCGGAAAGAGGTTCGCCATTAGCATCAGTAATTCTGTCTGAATAATAACCGTTCTCTTTAGTTTTATTTAATTGTATCTGTCCGTAAGACACATAAACAGAAGAAAAAATCAAGAGAATTACTATGCAAAATCGTTGCTTCATTAGGGTAAAACTACACACTTTAAACGGTATAATAAAATGTGCTTAACACTCGAGGGTGGAATTTTAAAGTCAAAACTTATTTAAAAAGTTGCTTTACTTATTTATCAGTTAGTTTTACTCAATGAAACGACTATTTCACTAATTTTGGACTTTTTGGCAAAAATGAGGTTCTTTTTTCTATTATTTTCTGTTTTGTTTTACTTTAACTCTTTTTCTCAAGGGACTATTAAAGGAAAAGTTATCGATCTAAAAAGTAGAGAAGCATTACCATTTGCTAATATTTTAGTTGAAGGAACTACAATTGGAGCTTCATCAGATGAAAATGGTGAATTTACAATTAATAACGCTCCGGTTGGTTATCTAAAAATTCAAACCTCATTAGTAGGCTATACAACCAATTTATCTGATGATTATTTAGTTACTCAAGAAAAAACACCTTTTATTATTGTTGAGTTAGCTGAAGAATCTTCGCAATTGAGCGAGGTAATTGTTAGAAGAAAATTATTTGAAAAGCCTATTGAAAGCCCTCTATCTCGACAAACTTTAGGTCTAGCCGAAATAGAGAAAAATCCCGGAGGCAATAGAGATATATTAAAAGTAATTCAATCATTGCCAGGAGTTGCTTCGAATCCAGGATTTAGAAATGATATTATAATAAGAGGCGGGGCTCCTTCAGAAAATAAGTTTTATATCGACGGGATAGAAATACCAGTTATAAATCATTTTCAAACACAAGGTGCTACCGGCGGCCCTGTGGGTATTATTAACGCAGATTTAATACGAAAAACAGATTTTTATTCTAGTGCTTTTCCTGCAAATAGAGGCAACACCTTAAGCTCAGTAATTGAATTTACTCAAAAGGTTGGAAGCCCAAATCGTTTTGGTGTTAGAGCAACTTTAGGAACCTCTGATGCTGGCATCACAGTAGATGGTCCTATTAGTAAAAATACAAGCTTTATAGCCTCAGCGCGTCAATCTTATTTGCAATTTCTATTTAAATTAATAAAACTTCCTTTTTTACCAACTTATAACGACTTTCAGTTTAATGTAAAATCTCAACTTTCAGACAAAAGTGAATTATCAATTATTGGTTTAGGTGCAATTGATAATTTTGAGCTTAATGAAGACGTAAATGATGGTGTAGAAGACGAAGAAACCTTAAAAAGAAATAGATACATTTTAAATAATATACCTATACAAGAACAATGGAATTACACATTCGGTATCAATTACAAACATTTTAGTCAAAACTCTAAGCAGCAATATATTTTAAGTAGAAACGTATGGAATAATACCGCAGAAAAATTCTTTAACAACACTCAAAGTCCATCAGATTTACTACTTGATTACTCCTCGAAAGAAATTGAAAATAAGTTTCGTTTTGAAAATGCTTCTGATCTAAAAAATAATTACAAATTAACAATTGGTTTTAATCTAGAAAAGGGAACTTACACCAATGAAACATTTAATAGAATTGCAAATTCATCGGGCATAAGCATACAAGATTTTTCATCTGAATTAGATTTATTTAAGTATGGTCTATTTGGTCAAATCTCGAAAAATTATTTCAATTCTAAATTGGGGCTTTCTTTTGGATTTCGTTTAGACGGCAACGATTATAATGATGAAATGAAAAATGTTTTAAATCAATTTTCGCCAAGATTTTCAGCTACATATGCTATCAATAATAAATGGTCTATAAATAGTTCTTTAGGTAATTATTACCAATTACCTGCTTATACTATTTTAGGTTTTAGAGATAACACCAATACGCTAGCCAATCAATCCAACCTAAAATATATACAATCTAATCACCTGGTTTTAGGTTTAGAATTTAAGCCAAGTGAAAGTTTAAAAATTGCTTTAGAGGGGTTTCATAAAAGTTATAAAAATTATCCTTTTTCTATTAGAGATCAAATTAGCCTCGCTAATTTAGGTTCAGATTTTGGAGTAATTGGTAATGAACAAGTTACTTCAATTTCTGAAGGAAGGTCTTATGGATTTGAAATTTTTTCTCAAAAAAAATCTTATGATGGTCTTTACGGAATTCTCTCATACACTTTTGTTATAAGTGAATTTAAAGACAGACTAAATAATTACATTCCATCTACCTGGGACAATAGACATTTATTAACCATTACAGGCGGAAAAAAGCTTACTAAAAATTGGGAGCTTGGTGCAAAATTCCGCTTTGTAGGCGGCAGGCCTTTCACACCTTATGATCTAAATGCGTCGTCATTAATCGCAAATTACGATATTGCCAATAGAGGAATTTTAGATTATAATTTATTAAACACAGAACGCTTTAAAAATTATACTCAATTAGATATTCGTTTAGACAAAACATGGTATAGTAAAAAGTTTTCTTTAAATCTCTACATAGATATTCAAAACATCTATGGTAGTGAAGCTGTTGAACAATCATATCTTATTCCTACAAGAGATAATAATGGAAACAATATTATAGATCCTTCAGATAATTCAAGATATATTTTAGAAAGTATTGAGAATTCTAGCGGAACTATTTTACCAAGATTTGGTCTTATCGTAGATTTTTAATTTCACAACATTTCTCGTTTACTCATTTATAGCTGGTAATTACTCATTACTTAATCCATTTCACTCATTTTGATTTTTTTTTAAAAAGAGTTGAAAATACTTTTACTTAAAAATTAAACAATAGCATCATGAAAAATTTAAAAATCACACTCATTTTTCTACTAACCTTAACCTCTACTTTTTTATTTGCAACTAATGGCAATCCTAAAAAGAATACTATTAAAGTTGCTCTTTTATTAGACACTAGTAACTCAATGGATGGATTGATCAATCAAGCAAAAACACAATTATGGGATATAGTTAACGAGCTTTCATATGCTAAATGTGAGCATGAAAACCCTAATCTTGAAATTGCTTTGTATGAATATGGAAATGACAATTTATCATCACATGAAGGATATATTCGTCAGGTAATAGGATTTAGTTCTGATCTAGATGAAATTTCAGAAAAACTATTTGCCCTCAGAACGAATGGCGGTAATGAGTTTTGTGGAGAAGTAATTCAAACCTCTTTAAAACAATTAGATTGGGGCAAATCTAAGAATGATCTCAAGTTAATTTTTATCGCCGGTAATGAGCCCTTTACGCAAGGGAAAATCAATTACAAAGATGCAGCTACACAAGCCAATGAACAAGATGTAATAGTAAATACTATCTTTTGTGGCAACTATCAAAATGGAATTTATGGAAAGTGGCAAGATGGTGCTCGTTTAACAAATGGTGACTATATGGTTATTGACCATAATGAGAGAATTGTTCACGTTGCTTCACCTTATGATCAAGAAATTATTATTCTTAACAAAAAGTTGAATAATACCTATATCCATTATGGAAATCAAGGTGCCAGTAAAATGCAATTACAATCGGAGCAAGATGCAAATGCAGAGACTTTAGATGAAGTTGTTGTTGTAAAACGTGCTGTTAGCAAAAGCTCTAGGGTATATAAAAATTCATCATGGGATTTAGTTGATGCTGAAAAAGAAAAAGGTTTTAGTTATGATAAGCTTAATAAAAAAACATTACCTAAACGTTTACAAGGAAAATCTAAAGCTGAAATCAAAAAATATGTAGCTAAACAACGAATAGAACGTAAAGAGATTCAAAAAAAGATCAACGCTTTAAATATTAAGCGAAATAAATATGTAGCTCAAAAGCAAAAAGAGGCAAATACAAAAAGTTTAGATAAAGCCATGATAGAAGCCATTAAAAAGCAAGCTAAAAAGAAGAATTATGTTTGGTAAATTAAAGCTCGCAATTGCGGGCTTTTTTTATTGCAATGTTCACTACCTTTGTGGCAAACTTTTTGAAAGATGCAGCAGACAACAATTTCTATAGAAAATACATCCAGCGAGGCAATTATAAAGTTTGTAGCTAATAAAATTTTAACAGATGGAAGCTTTGAATATAATAATGTTGACGAAGCAAAAAATTCTACGTTGGTTCAGCAGCTTTTCCATTTACCTTTTGTAAAAAAGGTATTTGTTACCGCTAATTTTATAGCCGTTGAACGTTACAACATTGTTGAATGGCCGGATGTACAAGAAGAACTGAAGAATGTTATTGAAAATTACCTAAACAAACACGAAAGTTTATTTGGAAGTTCTGAAAACACACCAAAAGTGGTTGAAGTTTATGCTGAAAGTACGCCAAATCCGGCTGCAATGAAGTTTGTAACTAACAAACTTTTGACTTCTCAAAATATAGAAATTTTAGATTTAGAGGATACTGCTGAAGTGCCAATAGCTAAGGCGTTATTTGACTTTCCTTTTGTGACTCAAGTTTTCATATCAGAAAATTATATTTCAATCTCTAAAAACGATTCGATTGAGTGGTTTGAAATAACTACTGCCATTCGTGATTTCATCAAAGAATACCTCCGCGAAAGCAAGCCAATCATCACAGAAAATTATCAACCAAAACAAGTTGCTAAGCCAGAGTTTGAACCTGTAAACACTGAAAACTTAGATGATATTTCTCAAGAGATTATCTCTATTTTAGATGAATATATAAAACCAGCTGTAACTTCAGATGGTGGGAATATTATGTTTCAATCATATAATACAGATAGTAAAACGGTAAATGTTGTATTACAAGGTGCATGTAGTGGATGCCCATCTTCTACCGTAACTTTAAAAAATGGTATTGAAGCCACATTAAAGCAATTACTGCCAAACAAGGTTGAAGAAGTCGTTGCTATTAATGGCTAAATTTTGTAGCTTTACTTTTCAACAAATTTTTAATCTTAAAACTAAATAGTTATGGCAGTAATGAAAGTTATTGAAGTACTAGCTAATTCAGACAAAAGTTGGGAAGAGGCTACTCGAAAAGCAGTGAAACATGCATCAAAAAGTGTTAAGCATATTAAGTCTGCATTTGTACAATCTCAAAGTGTAGTGGTCAATGGTGATGATGTAGAAGAGTTTAGAGTAAACGTTAAAATTACCTTCGAGGTAAAGTAAATTCATCGTAAAAAATAGAAGCGCTTTTGTTAATTCAAAAGCGCTTTTTTATTGTGTATCTTTGAACAAATTTAGAATTTTTATATGCGATATTTAGTAGCATTTTCCATATTTATTGTTCTCTTTTTTGGCTGTAACTCTAAATCAAAATCCATGTCTGATCATACTCACACCAATGCTCTGATTAATGAAACAAGCCCTTATCTTTTACAGCATGCTCATAATCCTGTTGATTGGTATCCTTGGGGAAAAGAGGCGCTAGAAAAGGCTAAGAAAGAAAACAAGTTGATTCTTATTTCGATTGGCTATGCAGCTTGTCATTGGTGTCATGTTATGGAGCGTGAAAGCTTTGAGGATAGTGCTGTTGCAAAAATCATGAATCAGAATTTTATTAATATAAAAATTGATCGCGAAGAGCGCCCAGATATTGATCAAATTTACATGAATGCTGTTCAGCTTATGACAGGTCGTGGAGGGTGGCCATTAAACTGTATTGCTTTACCAGATGGTAGGCCAGTTTGGGGAGGCACTTATTTTCCTAAAGAAAACTGGGTTGATGCACTCAATCAAATTACTAAAGTATATAACGAGCAGCCAGAAAAAATGGAAGAATATGCGAGTAAATTAACTGCTGGCGTACAACAGTCTGATCTTATAAAATTAAATACCTCTGAAACTAACTTTTCAAAAATAGAATTAGACACCATTATTGAAAAATGGAAAAAGTATATGGATTTTGATCTCGGTGGAAGTGTTGGTTCTCCTAAATTTCCTATTCCGAGTAATTTTGAATTCTTATTAAGATATGCCAAACAAACCGACAACCAAGAAATAGATTTCTACGTAAATAATTCGTTATCAAAAATGGCTATGGGAGGCATCTATGATCAAGTTGGTGGTGGTTTTGCGCGTTACTCGGTTGATTCTAAATGGCATATACCCCACTTCGAAAAAATGCTTTATGATAATGGCCAAATGGTAAGCATCTATTCAAATGCATATTTAGTTACAAAAAATCCTCTATATAAAACAATTGTGTATGAAACTACTCAATTTGTAGAAAGAGAATTACTGGATAAGTCTAATAGTTTTTATTCTTCGCTTGATGCAGATAGTAATAATGAAAAAGGCGAATTAGAAGAAGGAGCTTTTTATGTATGGAGTGAAGCAGAACTTAAAGAATTAATAAAGGATGATTTCTCAATTTTTAAAGATTACTACAACATCTCAAATGAATGGAAATGGGAACATGAAAATTATAATTTACATACAACTTTAAGCAATGTAGATATTGCAAAAATGCATGATATTACATTTGAAAAGCTTTCAAAAAAGGTTAAGAATTGGAAAAGTATTTTATTGAAAGAGCGCGAAAAACGTAGTCGCCCGAGATTGGATGATAAAATATTGACCTCTTGGAATGCTCTAATGTTAAAAGGCTATGTAGATGCTTATCGTGTTTTTAATGATAATCATTTTTTAGAAATGGCAGTTAAGAATGGAAACTTCATTGTTAAAAATCAATTAAGAGAAGATGGAGGCTTATATAGAAATTATAAAAATGGAAAGAGCTCAATTAATGCTTACCTAGAAGATTACTCAACTTTAATCGATGCTTTTCTTCAATTATATCAAGTAACCTTAGATGAACAATGGTTGCAAACAGCTAAACAACTAACTGATTATAGTTTTGATCATTTTTACGATGAAAAGAGTGGTATGTTTTATTTCACATCTGATGAAGATGATGCTCTAATTGCCAGAAAAATAGATACCGACGACAATGTTATTCCATCATCTAACTCAATAATGGCGAATAACTTATTTCTTTTAGGACATTATTACTACAATAAAAAATATACTAATACTGCAAAACAAATGCTTCATAATGTAAAAGAAAAAGCGATTCGCTATGGAGCTGGTTCTTCAAATTGGTTAAACCTATATCTTAACTATTTGGATGAATTTTATGAAGTGGCTATTTCAGGAAAAAATGCTCTATCGATTTTAAAGGAATTAGATCAAGAATATATTCCAAATAAATTAGTCGTTGGCAGTACAAAAGACAGCAAGTTACCTCTGTTGGAGAATAAATTTAATGATAATCAAACCACTATTTATGTATGTATAGATGGTGCATGCAAGCTTCCGGTTACGGAAATTTCAAAAGCTTTAAAACAAATTAAAATCAACTTATAAATGGAATTAATAGCAAAAATTTTAATAGGTCTAGTAGCTTTATTACACTTCTACTTTATGATTCTAGAAATGTTTTATTGGACAAAGCCTAAGGGAATGAAGGCTTTCGGGTTAACAAAAGAGCTAGCAGAACAGTCTAAGGTTTTAGCTGCAAATCAAGGATTATATAACGGATTTCTTTCTGCCGGATTAATATGGTCTTTGATAGACAAAAATTATGGAAATGAAATAGCAATTTTCTTCTTAATTTGTGTGACCATTGCAGGTATTTATGGGTCTTATACTACGAAAAAACCAAGGATCTTTTTTATTCAATCGATTCCTGCTATTATTGCACTCTTAATTTTAATATTCAAATAAATGGAAAATATAGAAACTTATTTAGACAAAGCTTGGAGTCTTTTACTAGAGTATTCTCCCAAAATCATTACTGCATTAATTATTTTAATTATTGGTTTATGGTTAATAAAAATCATTACCAAGTATGCCAAAAAAATGATGTTAAAACGCGGTATGGAAGAAACTTTAATGAGATTTTTAAGTGACCTCTTAAATTGGACTCTAAAAGCATTATTATTTGTCACTGTAGTTTCTCAATTAGGAGTTCCTGCAACTTCGTTTGTGGCTATACTCGGTGCTGCTGGCTTAGCAATAGGTCTTGCATTACAAGGATCTCTAGCAAATTTTGCAGGAGGAGCGCTTATTATGATTTTTAAACCTTTTAAGGTTGGAGATAAAATTGAGGCACAAGGTGAAACTGGCGTAGTAAAAGAAATTCAAATTTTTGTTACCAAAATGTTGACAGCGGAAAACAAATTAGTAATAATACCGAATGGAGCACTATCAAATGGAAATATTACCAATTATTCAGATGAAGGTCAAATGAGAGTAGATTTAACTTTTGGTGTTGCTTATGATGCTGATATAAAGCAAACAAAAGAAGTATTGATGAAAGCTATTAATGCTACTGACAAAGTTTTAAAAGATCCTGCACCTACCGTTAACGTATCAGAGCTTGCAGATAGTTCTGTAAATTTTGCTGTTCGTCCTTGGTGCGACCCAGAAGATTATTGGGATGTTTATTTTGAAGTGACTGAAAATGTAAAAGAAGCATTAGATGCTGCTGGTATAGAGATACCTTATCCACATGCTGTAGAAATTCAGAAAGAAGGTTAAAATTAAAATCTTGGTATAATGAAATTAAAATATCTCTTATTAATTATTCAATTTCTAATTTCTTCAACTTTTGTCTATGGTCAATCAGGCTTCTCTGGACTAGGGAATTCGTTAATCGATCCTTATGACATGCATCATATTTTAGCTAATGGTCAAAAGAATAAAATTGATTTATCTAAGGCAAAAGGAAGTCCATATGAGCAAAAAAAATTTGTGTCTGGAAAAGCTGGAGATAAAATATCTAATACTATTAAAAATTATTATCTAAGATATAATGTCTATAATGATGAAATACAAATGAAAGCAAGTTTAGAGGATATGAATATCTATGGACTTATTAAATCTTTGAATAATTATGCAATTATTAAAAATAAAGAGTATCATTACCTTTCTTATAGCAAGGAAAATGAAATCAATGAAGGATATTTCATATTAATTTCTAAAGACTTAAAAAATCATCTCTACTTGAGAAAAACAAAAAGGTTTAATCCTGGGCGACCAGCCAAAGATTCCTTTAGAGATGCTATACCTCCATCTTTTAAAGATATTAATCGATTTTATTATAAAAAAGATAGAGTTTTATTCCCTTTGTCTAATAAAAAGAAAGGTATTCTCAATCAGTTCTCTAATAAAAAAAGTGAACTTAAAAAATTCATCAAAGATGAAAGCATTGATTTGAAAAATGAAAAAGATGTAATAAAGCTGCTTAAGTATTACGAGTCATTGACCATTAATTAGTAATCTTATTAATAATAAAGTCTTTTAAATAAAAAGGTTCAAAATAGGCGACATCTTCGATGTCGCTTTTTTTATACTTTTTGTAAGATAGTTTTGCCATCTCTTTCGAGGATGGGAAATAACCATCTAAAAAAATAGCATTTTCGTGCTGAATAACTTCTTTACATTTTTCAGCACCATCTCCAAGAAAATAGACTTTACTTTTTTCTAGGAAATTAGCAAAAGAATTTTCATTAATAATTTCAGCTTGTGTTTCTCGTATTTGTTGATATGCACTGTCAAATATTGCCGAATACACCTCCATTCTACGTGCATCTAATAAAGGGATAATGACAGCTTCATTTTCTACTTCAATTGAATTAGCTAACGCCTCAAGTGTTAAGATTGAAATCAAAGGTTTATCAAGGCCATAACATAACCCTTTCGCAGTAGAAACGCCAATTCGTAATCCGGTATAAGAGCCAGGACCTTTGCTTACAGCTATGGCATTAAGATTAGAAAATTTAATATTGGCTTTCTTAATTACCTTTTCTATAAAAACATGCAAGTTTTCACCATGAGAATAGTTACCATCATTCAGTTCTTTTATCGCTATTATTCTTCCGTCCTTAGAGATACTTACAGAACAATTCTTAGTAGCCGTTTCTATATTAAGAATAAAACACATTTTGCAAATATAAAAAAGACCTGCTTGGCATTATATACCAAACAGGTCTTTCTCGTTAACTAATAAAATCTATTCGTTTATGATAGGAATACCATAATAGAATTCCAAAACTTTAGTTCTAAATACAAAATTGTATTTAGCCCTAGTTAGTGTTGCTTGTGCATTTACTAATCTATTTCTTACTTGTTCAAAATCGAAAGAATTTGTTGCTCCTAAATCATATCGTTGCTTGGCATAATCAAATGATAATTGTTGAGCTTCAACAGATTTCTGTGCAGCTTCATATTCTTTTAAAGTAGCTTTGGCATTAATATATGCACGCTCAATCGCTTCGCGTAAAGCACGTTTCTGATCAGAAAGATTCACTTTAGCAATTTCCTCATTAATTTTTGCTCTATTAACATTTGCTTTTACTTGCCCTTTATTAAAGATCGGAATATTTAAATTTAGCCCAAAACTTTGGCCAAAGTTATTATCTAACTGCTCCCCAAAACTATTGTCAACCTGAATTGTTTGTCCAGTATCAGGGTCTGTAAATGTAAATCTATCTGGTCTTCCTTGAGTGTGATTGTATCCAGTACCTAAACCTGCATTCATAGACAATGTTGGTAGATATGCAGATTTGGCAATTTCTATACCCGTTTCTGCATTAACTACTCCTAGTTCTGCGCTCTTAATTTCTGGCTGATTAGCTACCGCTTTTTCAAAAATTTCATTAGTGTTATCATATAAAAGAGCAATAGAGTTAATAGTGACTGGTATTTCTTGCACATCAAATCCTTGATTGGGTATTTGCAGTAATTGTGATAGTTCCAATAACGCTAAAGCAACATTGTTTTCGGCTGTAACAACTGCGTTTTCATCATTAATTTTTGTAGCTTCTACTTCAAGTAAGTTTCCTTTTGGTTGTACACCTTCATCTACCAGTTCTTTAGTTCTTTTAAACTGTTCTTCACTAATCTTTACTTGTGCTTCAGCGATTTTTAAATTTTCTTTATTAAAAAGTACGTTCAAATATGAATTCACAATGTTCAAAGAAATATCATTCTTCATTTTTTCAAGATCTAATAAGCTTGCCTCAAAACTATTCTTAGATTGCTTATAAGCGTTCTTAATTCTAAATCCGTTAAAAACCGTCATCTGAGTACCGACACTAAAATTATTAGATCTTGTATTGGCCACCCTAGTTCCTGTAATTGGGTTTACTCCAGACCCCCAGTTAAAATTTTGAGAAGCAGAAGCTGATACACCAGGCAAAAAGTCTCCCTTAGCTGTATTTATATCTTCGTTGCGTAAATCTGTTGTGAATTTCGCTCTTTGAACCGAAAGGTTGTTTTCTAAAGCGTGGTCTACACATTGCTTTAATGTCCAGTTTTTATCTTGTGCAAATGAAAAAGTAATAGCCAATGCAGCTATTACAGTAGTAAGTTTTGTTTTCATGAATGTATAATATTTCACCAAAAACTATTGTTTATTTGGTTAGTTTTCAATTTTAGATCTATTATATGACGTTTAAAAGTAAAACTTGTTACACTTTATTTATTACCGAACTGTTAAAATTTTAACTTTTTACGGTTTTTATAAATCAAAAAACCAACCAAAGCAACCAAAATGTATGGGAATGCCATTAAGTATACGATCCCAGAATTAACACCTTCAGCCATTTCTGCATCACCAGATTCAACAACAGCCTTACACATGGCGCACTGTGCTTCAGATAACTGAGCAGCAAGTAACAATATTATAAGAAACAGTTTCTTCATGAGTAATAAGGTGATATCATTAAATATACTACAACACCACTAATAGCCACATACAACCATAAAGGGAAAGTGATTTTGGCTATTTTTTTATGCTTCTCAAAATCATTTGTAATTGCTCGAACATAAGTAATCAAAACAAAAGGAATAATTACTATTGATAATAAAATATGTGTAATTAAGATAAAATAGTACACATATTTAATCGTTCCTACCCCACCAAAAGAAGTGGAGTCAGAAGTCATATGATAAGCTACATACATTGCCAAAAAAACTACAGAACAAGCAATAGCTGTTTTCATTAATCGTTCATGTAATTTTCTATTTTTATTTTTAATTGCCCACACAGCTACTATCAATAATAAAGCTGTTATACCATTAATTGTTGCGTAAATTGGAGGCAAAAATGTTAACGGTTCTGCATTTGGAATTTTTACCCCGAACAATGCTGCCACTATTAACGGAATGGCAATAGAAAGAATAACTATCCATTTATTATATTTTTTAGTCGACGTAATTTCTTGACTCATTTACTCTTCTAATAACGTTTGAATATCTTCTTTTAATAATTCTATTTGATCTTCCTCTGTACCCTGATAATACACAATTGGATTACCATACTCATCTCTACGACATCTGATATATCCTTTTTTATCGACTAATGCAAAAAAACCTTGATGTTCAAATCCGCCAGCAACATCTGGATTAATCTCCGCAAAAATATTTAATCCTTTATTAGATAACTCGTATACTTTATCTCTATCGTCTGTTGTTAAAAAATTCCAGTTTAGCGATGTAACTCCATAATCTTCGGCATATTGTTTTAATACTAATGGTCTATCATGCTCAGGATCTATAGAAAAAGATGCAATACCAAAATCATTTCTCTTACCAAATTCTTTCTCTAACTTTAGCATATTTCGATTCATAACTGGGCAAATAGTTGGGCATGTTGTAAAAAAGAATTCAACAACATAGACCTTATCTTTATAGTCATTATTAGTAATTAGTAAGCTATCTTGATTTATAAATGCAAAATCGGGCATTTTACGTTTTTCATTATCAATCACCAGATATGATAGTTTTCCTTCCACCACCTTATTCATGCGAGTCCCTTCAGTCACAGATTTATCTTTTACTCGATCAATAATTTTTGGTACAGCATAAATGCCAAAAATTAATATAATGAATGATATAGCTATATATGATTTATTCTTCATTCTTTAACCAATCTTTACGTTTTTTTCTATTCTGTTTCAACGCCATTCTATACTCGGCTACTAATACTTTTACATCGTCGAGCATCTTATTATGAATTGGAGATACTGTTTCAGCCGAATAACCATATAAAATTCCTTCAGGCTCATCTTCATCATTTGTTCTTCCACGTAAGTGCTTATTCTTATCTATTATAAAAGCATATTTAGAATAACCATTATCAGCAATTTGATAACTTGTTTTAAAGCTATTGAACAAATCTCTGATTTCTTCTTGTTCACCAAACAAAAATTTCCAACGTTTCATATCAGTTGCGAAAGCAACCTTCTTTTTTAATTGCTGAGCTTCTTCTTCCATTCCTTTAGGAAGAATCACTAAAAATTGAAAGTCATCAAAGTCATTGAATCGCTTGTAAATCTTTTGATTTAGATTTAGAGCGTTGGTTTGAGAGTGCTCAAGGTCGTCGCCCAAAAAACTAATAATAGAGATCTTATTCTTTAAAGAAATATCTGAATTATCTTCTGAAATAAAATGAGTAACGTCATCAATATTTTCTGTTAATACTGGAAGCTTTGCAAAATTATTTGTCCCAGTAATCAAAAATAGATACAATGCTAACGGAAAGAAAAAAAGGATAAATAATACCCAAAATTTTTTATTCTTTAAAAAACTAAACATGTGTTATATGCTAAAAAAAGCGGTTTAAAAACCGCTCATTTATAAATTATTTAACCCCATCGCATAAGAGGAGCTAGCTCTTCGAAACTATAATCGCCCTCTATAAGAACCAAGGTTGTTAAGTAGACTATTAAGAAAACTACTGTCCAAACTATCGCTCTTCTGAACCAAGTTTTTTCTTCCTTCAAGTGCATAAAATACCAAGCAATACCGTATGCTTTTACTAGTGTTAGAATTAAGAATATCCAGTTTAGTAAACTAGTCCCTAAAAACTGTACTAAGTGTAGGCTTTCTGGTTTATAAATACCTAAAACTACTTCGACTATAGTAACTAACGATAAAAAACCAAAAACCTTCCAAATTAATGCTGTATGAGATTCTGCGTGTGCCATTTTTAAATATTGTGTTTTTTAAACTAAATAGAAGAATGTAAATACAAATACCCAAACTAAGTCTACAAAGTGCCAATATAGACCTACTTTTTCAACCATTTCGTAATGCTTTCTTTTTTCGTATGTGCCAATAATTACATTAAAGAAAATAATAACATTGATTACAATACCAGAAAATACGTGAAAACCATGAAAGCCCGTAATGAAGAAAAAGAAATCAGCAAACAACGTTTTACCGTATTCATTTACTTTAAGATTTGCGCCCGTTACAACATCTTTAGCTTTAGCTAAAAGTGCTTTTGCTTCTTCTTTAGAAACTATCGTCTTTTTCTTTGTGGTTAAATCAATTTTTTCAGTACGAAGATTTACACTTGGATTCGCATTAAAACTCTCAACAACCTCATTAACACTAAATGGAGCTACCGAAGGTGTTGTCATAAACCATGTGCCTTCATTTCTTTTTAATTGTTGTTCATTATTATGGCCTTTAACAAATTCACTTAATGCTATTTGTTTACCTGTTTCCTTATTTACAAATTGAACAATTTGTCCGTCTGTTAATTCTACCGCTCCATACGATCCGTTAATAAATGTTTTCCATTCCCAAGCTTGAGAACCAACGAAAATTAACCCTCCTATAATGGTTAGCAACATGTAAAGGATTACTTTTCCTTTCTTCATGTGATGACCAGCATCAACGGCCAGTACCATAGTTACAGAAGAAAAAATAAGGATAAAGGTCATAAATGCCACATAAATCATAGGAAATTCACCATGAACAAATGGTATATGCGTAAATACTTCATCGGCTATTGGCCAGCTATCTAAAAATTTAAAGCGTATCATACCATACGCCACTAAAAATCCAGAAAAAGTTAATGCATCTGACATGATAAAGAACCACATCATCATTTTACCATAACTGGCACCAAAAGGTCTGCTTCCGCCTCCGCTCCATAATCCTCCTTTTGATTCTTCAGTAGCCACTGTTGCTTCCATATAAAGTTGAATAGTTAATTTGGTTATTTGAAACCATATAATGATCTCATTCTATTTAGATAGCAAAAGTAAAAAACTTAGACAGATAAACCAACGGTTTAAAATTGTTTTTTAGTCTATTTAGATTATTTCTATTTAGCTAAAAAAAAGAATAGAAATAGAAAAATCCAAAGTATATCTACAAAATGCCAAAAAATGGCTCCTAAATCTAATCCTAAATAATTTGTAGAATTATATCGTTGTCTTAAATGATTAAAGAATACAACCAAAATCACTATTAACCCAACCAGAATATGAAGTAAATGTGCAAAAGAAATAACCATCAATAGTGATGAAGAAACAACACTCTCTTTTCCAGCCATATAAAAACCTGCTTCGCGCAATTCATAAAATCCTTGAATTTGTGAAGCAACAAAACCTAACCCTAGTAAAAAAGTTAAGATTAAAAAAACAGATGTTAATGTACGATTATCTTTTGCAATACTTCTTTTAGCTAAAAAGAAAGTAATACTGCTTAAAATAATTAAAAGTGTACTAATATATAAAGCTTGTGGCATTTCTAATGAAACCCAATCTTCTCTTTTACTACTAATAACATAGGCACTTGTCAATCCAGCAAACATCATAACCATGCTTATCATAGAAACATATAGCATTTGCTTTGAAGTCTTTTCCTTTAGTCTTAAATCCATTTCCATTAGTGTAAAAATTTATCAACTACGTAAATTACCTGTAAAGCTGTAATATAAAGAACACTTGCTAGCATTAATTTTCTTGCTATGCTATCCGTTTGTTTTTTATGCAATTGTATACCGAAATATAACATATAAACACCTAACAACAATACAAATACAGCGGCAATAGGTGATATATACAAACTACCCGTTAATTTAAATACAGGGATTATAGACACCAAAACCATCCATACCGTATAAAGTAAAATTTGAGTTGTTGCTTTTTTATTTTTCTCGCCAGTTGGCAACATATTAAATCCTGCTTTTTTGTACTCATCATAACCCAACCAACCAATTGCCCAAAAATGCGGGAATTGCCAAAAGAACTGAATCATAAAAAGCATGCCGGGCTCTATACCAAAACTCCCGGTGGCAGCTACCCATCCTAACATAAAAGGTATTGCACCAGGTATGGCACCAACAAAAACTGATAACGGTGTAACAGATTTTAGAGGTGTATAAATACTAGCATATAAAAAAATAGAAATAGCACCAAACATTGCTGTTTTTGCATTGATATTGTATAGAATTACTATTCCCGCTAAGGTTAATAGCACACCAATAAACATAGCAGTATTTACAGACATTCTACCAGCTGGTATTGGTCTGTTCTTTGTGCGTTTCATCAATTTATCAGTGTCTCTTTCGATAATTTGATTAAATGTATTAGAGGCACCAACCATACAATACCCACCAAAAGTTAACATTAATAAAGTAGGTATATGAATGGTATCTACTGCCAATAAATATCCAGAAATAGACGAAAATACTACACTAATTGATAAACCAAATTTGGTTAATTGCTTTAAATCATCGAATACAGTTGCTATAGAAGTATTTTTTGCAGTAGAACTATATGTAGTTTGCATGTGCTTTTTCTAAAAATCGGATGCAAATATACCCAATAAATCACGATTAACCATGTTAAAAATAAGTCTTTATAAAATAGATTTATAAAAACTTAAAAAAAGGCTTTGCGATTCGTAGAAATATATTAAATTTGCCCTCGCATTTGAAACAAATGTATGTTCTTTTAAAAAGATGTTCTGCGAAAGTAGCTCAGGGGTAGAGCATCACCTTGCCAAGGTGAGGGTCGCGGGTTCAAATCCCGTCTTTCGCTCAATTTAAAAATACACTTGCTGAAGTGGTGGAATTGGTAGACACGTTGGACTTAAAATCCAATGGTCAGTAATGGCCGTGCGGGTTCAAGTCCCGCCTTCAGTACTTAAAGCTCTTAGTCTATAGATTAGGAGCTTTTTTATTTTCTAATATAATGTGTTTTAATAAAAGGGACCCAAGTACGCCCTTCGTCTTTAGAACGACCAATTACAACTTGATTTTCTGATTTAGACAACTGATTATAGATCATTTTAAATACATAAGAAGTATCTTTTGATTTACTTGAAGTGGAATCAGAATTACAAAATACTAGCTTTTTATCTAAAAGCTTTCCTTTATAGACTTCCATAGTGCCTGTTGTCATATTCATATTTAGCATTTTATAGCTATCTCTATCATCATGCCCAATAGTATTATTTATAGCAATAATTTCATCTCCCTTTAATATCTCAATCTCTTCAGACATTAATTTGTCATTCGATGATATTTTAGATTTTCCGATACCAACTTTTGTCCAAAAATCTGACTGATACATATAAAGCGCTACATTATAGCTCCCTAATAAATAATTGATGGAATCAAGATAATTACTAGAAACCCCTTGTTTGTTGGTTGATAGATACCCTAGCATGATATTATTTCTGATTTAGTTAAGAAACAGTATTGTTTATTGTAAAGACGCTACTATTTAAAGTCTGTTACATACTTTAACATTTACAGGGATAAAAAAAGAAGCAAAATTCTAAGAACTTGGCAATGCCGATAATAATTTACTTAATTTAACACTTGTTCAAAATCTTCCCAAAATCGAACATAAGATTTGGTAACTACATCGGCATCTAAAATAACAATTGGCACTTTCAAAGCTAAAGGTGCAAATGCCATCGCCATACGATGATCGTTATAGGTTTCGATAGCGATATTTTGGTTTATATTACTTGATGGCTTTAAATGAAGGCTATCTTCTGTAATCTCTATTTCGGCCCCCAACTTTTGTAATTCATTTTGAAGAGCTATTAAACGATCTGTTTCCTTTATTTTTAATGTATGCAGCCCTGCCAAATCACAGGGTAACCCTAATCCAAAGCAAGTTACAGCAATAGTTTGAGCTATATCTGGTGCATTCTTTAAATTATGATTTATAAGCTCAGCATTATGAACTTTCTTTTTTGTTAAGACAATAGAGTTCTTATTAAACACCGTATCTACACCAAATTTTTCGTAAATAATTGCTAAGCAAGAATCTCCTTGCAAACTATCTTTTTTATAAGATGATAATGTTATAGTTGCCCCTACTTCACTCATAGCTATTAAGCTATAATAATAAGAAGCAGAACTCCAATCTGATTCAACCGTGACAACAGTAACATCAATTTGCTTTTTAGGAAACACTTTAATTATGTTTTCAGTCCATGTCGTTTTTACACCAACTTGATGAAGTAAAGAAAGTGTCATTTCTAAATAGGGTCTAGAGGTAATTTCTCCTAACAACTCAACTCCCAAACCATTTTCTAAACTAGGAGCTATCAACAGTAATGAAGAAATATACTGACTACTAACATTACCTTGAATAGAAACTTTACTCTTTGTTAGTTTTTTACCTTTAACTTTTAAAGGAGGGTACCCATCCTTTTCTTCATAGGTTATATTCGCGTCAAGCATAGTTAAAGCATCTACCAAAATCTTAATAGGTCTATTTTGCATACGCTCAGAGCCCGTTAAAATAACTTCCCTACCTGGAGTTGCTGCAAAATAAGATGTTAAAAATCTCATAGCGGTACCAGCATGACCAATATCTACAATAGTATCTCTTGTTAACAAAGCATGTTGTAAATGATTGGAATCATCTGAATCTGATAAATTTTCCAGTTCAAGATTCTGAAACCATTGCTTTAAAATTAATAATCTATTCGACTCACTTTTTGATCCAGATATCTGAATCTTAGCATTTACCTTTTTACTGTTTGTATAATCTAAGTGTAAATTCACAGAATTAAAAAGAGTTGTTTTTTTATTATTAAATTTAGCATCCTTTACAACTAACTTAACATTATGAAAAAATCCATTTTACTGCTTGCTAGTGTGCTTTTTCTAGCAAGTTTTCAAGTTAACGCCCAAAAGTACAAAAGAAAAAAACAACAAAACACAACTCAGTTTGATCAAAAATTCTACAACTCTATTCAATGGAGAAACATTGGACCATTTAGAGGTGGTCGTAGTTGTGCAGTAGCTGGTGTACCTGGTAAAGCGAACCTATTTTATATGGGGTCAACCGGTGGAGGTGTCTGGAAAACCACAGATGCTGGTAATACTTGGGAAAATATTTCTGATAAATTTTTTGGAGGTTCCATAGGTTCTGTAGCCTTAAGCGAATGGGACAATAATGTAATCTATGTTGGTACTGGAGAAAAAACTGTTCGAGGTAATGTATCATCTGGAGACGGTATTTGGAAATCTGTTGACGCTGGAAAAACATGGAAACATATTGGTTTAAAAAATTCTAGACATGTACCAAGGATACGCATCCACCCTAAAAATCCTGATATTGTTTATGCTGCAGTTTTAGGAGATTTGTACAAATCGTCTAATGAAAGGGGTGTTTATAAATCTATTGATGGCGGAACTACATGGAAGAAAGTTTTATTTGCAAATAATGATACCGGAGCAATAGATCTTATTATCGATCCTAATAATTCTCGAGTTTTATATGCTACAACTTGGAATGTTAGACGAACACCTTACAGTTTGTCTAGTGGTGGTGTAGGCTCCGCTTTATGGAAAAGTATTGATGGTGGAGAAACATGGATGAATATTTCTGAAAATGAAGGGCTCCCGAAAGGTATCTGGGGAATTAGCGGCGTAACTGTTTCGCCAGTAAATTCTGATATTGTTTGGGCACTTATTGAAAATAAGGATGGTGGCGTTTATAAATCTATCGATGCCGGTAAGACTTGGAAGCTTATAAATAAAGAACGTAAACTCCGTCAAAGGGCTTGGTATTATACAAGATTGTATGCTGATACACAAGATGAAAACATATTATATGTTCTAAATGTAAGATATCATCGCTCTACAGATGGTGGTAAAACTTTTAAAACTTTTAATGCTCCACATGGGGATCATCATGATCTTTGGATTGCGCCTAAAAATAACCAACGAATGATTATTGGAGATGATGGTGGCGCACAAGTAAGTTTTGATGCCGGTACTAATTGGACAACATATCACAACCAGCCTACATCTCAGTTTTATCGAGTAACAACCGACAATCATTTTCCGTATCGCATATATGGCGCTCAGCAAGACAATTCTACAGTTAGAATTTCTCACCGTTCAAATGGAAGGTTTATATCTGATAAAGATTGGGAAGCTACAGCCGGTGGGGAAAGTGCACATATTGCAGTAGACCCAACTAATAATGATATTGTTTATGGTGGTAGTTATGGTGGCTTTTTAACAAGAGTAAATCATAAAACCAATGAAGTGCGCGCTATAAATGTTTGGCCAGATGATCCTATGGGGCACGGAGCTGAAGATTTTAAATATCGTTTTCAATGGAATTTTCCAATATTCTTTTCACCAAATAATCCAAAAAAATTATATGCAACTTCTAATCACTTACATGTAACAACTAACGAAGGGCAATCATGGGAAATTATCAGTCCAGATTTAACCAGAAATGATCCTAAAACATTAGGGCCATCTGGGGGACCTATTACAAAGGATAATACTGGTGTTGAGTATTATGGAACCATTTTCGCCGCTGCGGAATCGCCATATGAAAAAGATTTAATTTGGGTAGGTTCAGACGACGGTCTTGTGCACATAACAAAAAACGGTGGTAAAGATTGGCAAAACGTTACACCTAAAAATATGCCCGAATGGATGATGATAAACTGTATAGAAATCGATCCGTTTAATAAAGGAGGTGCCTATCTTGTAGGCACTAAATATAAAACTGGGGATTATAGACCATATCTTTATAAAACTGCAGATTATGGGCAAACTTGGAAAAAGATCACAAACGGAATTGGTAATGAAGATTTTACAAGAGCTTTAAGAGCAGACCCAAAACGTAAAGGGTTATTATATGCTGGTACAGAAAGAGGTATGTATGTGAGTTTTGATGATGGAATTAGTTGGTCTAAGTTTCAATTAAATCTTCCGATAGTACCGATTACTGATCTAGCAATTAAAAACAATAATTTAATTGCTGCGACACAAGGACGTTCTTTTTGGATAATCGATGATTTAACACCATTACATCAAATGAAGAATGAGTTAACCAATCAAGAGTTCTTTGTTTTTAAACCAATTGAAAGTTACCGTATGACGGGAGGAAATGGAGCAACGTCAAAAACCCAAGGGCAAAATCATAATGGTGGTGTATCTGTCAATTTTTATGTAAAAGACACTACTAAAGCAGATACAATTTCTTTATCATTTTTAGATAAAAACAAAAATTTAATAAAGAAATATACTACACATCCCGACAAGGAGAAGAAAGAAGAAAAACTTAAAGTAAAACCAGGTAGTAATCAATTTAACTGGAATATGGTGTATCCTGATGCCGAAAAGGTAAAAGGTATGATCTTATGGTGGGCATCTTTAAGCGGCCCTAAAGCTTTACCAGGTAATTACATCGTAGAATTAACAAAAAATGGAAATACAAAATCTCAAGAGTTTACAATTTTAAAAGACCCAAGAACCGAGGTAACCGAAGATGATATGAAAGCTCAATTTGACTTTATGATTTCTGTTAGAGATAAAATGACGGAAATACACAAAGCTCTAAAAAATGTAAAAAAAGTTAAAGATCAAATAGCACAGTTAAACAAATCTATTTCTGATAAAGACAAACATAAAGAGTTACTTAATTTCGCCTCTAAAATATCTGAAGATGTTACTAAAATTGAAAATAACTTATACCAAACGAAAAGTAAGAGTAATCAAGACCCTTTAAATTTTCCTATAAAACTAAATAATAAATTAGGGCATTTAAATTCCTTATCATCTATAGGTAATTATAAGCCAACTGATCAAGCTATTGCTTTTAAAAATGAAATTACAAATCAGATTGATAAAGAACTAACTGATCTTTATAACATCTTTAATAATGATGTTAAAGAGCTTAATAAAAAAGTAAAAGAAAGTGAAATTGATTTGATTCAATTAAATAAATAAAAAAAGAGGGCTTTTCGCCCTTTTTTTATTTCATATTTCTATTTATTATCCACATTCCGTAGGCAACACTTATAATTAATTTCGTAACAAAGAAACGTACCCAATTACCATTAGCAAAATTTTTAGCTATTATTGCTTCAGTGTCGAATTTTAAGATATCTGAAAAACTATTTATCAATAGTGATATAATTATTAAAAGAATAAAAAACATAGAAGCAATTCTTAATGTATGCTTCCAAAAAAGTGGTGTTTTTATTTTTTCTAAAAAAGTCATTTATTTTAGTTTTTCATTATTATGATGCCTATTATGGTCTCGTTTAGTTTTTAGGTCTAGTTTTTTATCAAAAGTATCTTGCAGATCAACCCCCGTTTGGTTTGCCAAGCATAGTATTACAAACAATACATCAGCCAACTCTTCACCCAAATCTTTATTCTTATCTGATTCTTTTTCGCTTTGCTCACCGTAACGTCTTGCAATGATACGTGCTACCTCGCCTACTTCTTCTGTAAGTTGCGCCATATTGGTTAGTTCATTAAAATAACGAACACCATGCTCTTTAATCCATTTATCAACTGCTAATTGAGCATTTTTTATATCCATATTAAGCTATATTCTCTTCTAATTCAGACTTTTTCCTTTTATCAAAAAAAGAAAATGAAATAACAATCAAAGTTCCAAAAACTATAGAAACATCTGCCATATTAAATATTTCTGTATCAAAAAAACCAAGATCTACATACATAAAATCAGTAACCGAACCATGAACAATTCTATCGAAGATGTTACCTATGCCGCCACCAACGATAAAACAAAAACCGAAAATTACTTCTTTAGAGTATTCATTTTTAAACAATAACATAACTAATAAAATAATCAGTACCACAGCTGGTATTATCTGTAAAATAATTTTCTTGGCCACCGGGCTTAGGTTAGATCCCCAACTATAAGCTCCACCCGAATTTTCTACTTTAGTAAGTATTAAATTATGCTTAATTACCTGTATACGCTCGTTAGGGTTTATCTTTTCTCTAACCAAATGTTTGGAGATTTGATCACAGCTTATATTTAGAAAAATCAATGCAAGAATAAGTACAATTCTTGTTAAGGGACTCACTTTCATTATTCTTAAATTCGATTGGCTCAAAGGTAGGTTAAAAATTCTTTTCTTGGCATTTCTTCGGCTCCTAAACTAGCCAAATGATCATTATATATCTGGCAATCAATTAACTTATAATTCTGTTCTTTTAATTCTTTAACTAAATGAATAAATGCAATTTTTGAAGCATTTGATACTATGCTAAACATGCTTTCTCCACAAAAAACAGTTCCTAAATCAACTCCGTATAAACCTCCAACCAACTCATCATTTTGCCATACCTCAACAGATTTTGCCATGCCTATTTTATGTAATTCTAGATAAGCTTGTTTCATTTCATCTGTAATCCAAGTTCCTGCTTGATCTTTTCGATCTATCATTTTACAATTTTGAATAACAGCCTCAAAATTTTGATTATAGGTGACGTTAAAATCTTCTTTTCTAAGAGTTTGCCTCATACTTTTTGAAACTCTTAATTTATCAGGAAACAATACCATTCTAGGGTCTGGGCTATACCAAACAATGGGGTCACCCTCCGAAAACCAAGGAAAAATACCACTTTTATATGCTAATTGTAATCGTTCAACCGATAAGTCTCCGCCAATTGCTAAAATACCTTCTGGCGTTGCTTCTTTAACCGGTGGAAACCATATTTTTTTAGATAATAAGTACACCTAGATTTTAAATTTTTGATTAAATTCCCTTAAAAATATAAACAATATGGATAAAAACGAATTAATTAGAATTGGAAATATAATTTCTTCAGCAAAAGAATCCGAAGATGAAATAGATAAATTGATTAAAGTGTTTAATGAAAGCGTACCACATCCTAATGGCGCAAATTTATTTTTTTATCCTGAAAACTATAATGCAAGAAAGGATAATCTATCAAATTATAATCCAACCGTAGAAGAAGTAGTCAATACAGCTATGAATTATAAACCTATAATTTTAAAATAATAACAATCCAAATATATAAATTGCACTACCAATTAACATTAGCAATAGTGTATAAGGTAAAATTTCTTTAGCTTTTAATTTAGTTATCCCTAGTAATGGTAGAGCCCAAAATGGTTGTAGCATATTTGTAATTTGATCACCATAAGCCAATGCCATAATCGCCTTTGGTAATGGAACTCCCAACTTTAAAGCAGATTCAATAACTATGGGGCCTTGTACTGCCCATTGACCACCTCCACTAGGTACAAAAATATTCACCAACCCAGCACTAAAAAAAGTAAAAATAGGCATGGTGGTTTCGCTAGCGATAGATACAAAAAAGTCTGAAATTCCATTCACCATTCCAGTGCTTTTCATAATACCCATAATGCCAAAATACAATGGAAATTGAATCAAAATACCAGAGGCACCTTTTATAGCTTCTTCAACTGCATTTAAAAAACTCTTAAAACTGCCATGCAGTACGATTGCTAAACCAATCATAAAAAAATTAAGCATGTTAGGTGTAATAATAAAATCTACCAATTTCACCCAATATTGAAATGTAAAAGCTACTAAAACAATTACCCCAAAGAATATTGCAAACCATTTAGAATAATCTAATTTTTCTGCTCCCTCAAGAGCATCAGTCTTATCAGATTCAAACTGATATTCGGGTAAACTCAACAATGTTGGTTCAGTTTTTTTAGCCAACAATTTTAAAGTAAATGGAATTACAATCAAGAGAACACCAAAAATCACTAGATTCCACCAACTGAAAATAGTGCTATACGTTGAAACTAATTCTGGTAATTGGTTTATGAATCCTGCATTAGAAACACCTTGCATTAATCCTTTTAAATGACCAGATTCGGCTACTTTCAAAGGAGCAGAACCACTCATACCTCCATGCCAGATCATCAAACCTACATAACCAGCCGCACCTATTAAAGGATAGTTGATTCTTATATTATTTTGTTGCGCATGTTCACCTACTTTTCTTGCTAAAATGGCTCCAAATATTAACCCCAACCCCCAATTAAAAAAAGAAACTAACATTGTTGTTACGCTTACCAAAACAACTGCATTTTGAGTATTGGTAACCAGATTAGTAATTTTAGATATCAACCAACTCATAGGTTTACTCAAAACCAACACATGACCAAGTACCAAAATCAACATCATTTGGTAGGCGAACACTAACAAACTATTATTCCAAATACCATTTTCCCAATGAGAAAGAACAGCTAAGAAGTGATTTTCACCCGTATTATTTTCTGTAAATAATAATGCCATTAACATTGTAAACAATGTTAATAAAATAGCAATGGTAAAAGGTGAGGGCAAGAAACGCTTAAAGAGTGTTTCTATAGATTTTGTAATGTTCATTAATTGTAAATAGAGTTTGAAATTACTTCTTTTTAAGGAATAAAAAAAGGCTTCTAATGAAGCCTTAATATTATATTATTCTAATCTACAATTTAGAATGGTAAGTCGTCTGGTTCGTTATCAGAAACAGAATCTGCAGGTTCAAAAGCATCAACAGCTTCAATTGGAGGCATTTCTGCTGGTGCATTGGCTTGTAATTTTTCTATTCTCCATCCTTGAATAGAGTTAAAGTACTTAGCAACTCCTTCAGGATTGATCCACTCTCTACCTCTCAGGTTAATACTCACTTTTACATCTTCTCCAACATTATAATTATTCAAAATATCAGTTTTATCTTGAACAAATTCTATCATTAACATCTGAGGATATTGTTCATCCGTAGTTACTACTAACTCACGTTTTCTAAACCCGCTTGCACCAAATGTTTGCGTTTCACCTATTAGTTTAATCTTTCCTGTAATTTCCATATTTGTTATTTTATTAAAAGTACTTTCCAAGCACTTTCTACGTCATTATTTTCTAAAAACTCTTTGGCAAATGTATGTTTTTCTTGCGTGTTTAATCTGCTGTATTGAGTATTATCAGCCGCAAAGTTATCAACAGTTTGTTGATTCGGTAATGATTCAACATTTGCTAGCATTCCTATATTATTTCCCGTAAGGGTACTACTACTTCTAACTTCCTCTGGCAATTTATCTACACCTATACCCAATGTTGATAATGGTTTAGGAATTTCGAAAAAACCACTATTAGCTCGTGAATAATAACTTCCTCCCGCTCTAGCTACCAAATCAAGTTTATGTTGATCAATTATATTATTTTCATCTAGCACATCTAAACTTATATGCATTTTTAACACCTCACAAATAATAAGATTACCAGCTCCACCTTCTTTTCCTAGAGAAACTATTTCATTCACTTTGCATTCAAATTGAACTGGAGATTCAGCAACACGAAATGGTTTCACCATATCAGAATCTAACATTGTAAAACCTGCTTTTTCAAATTCATTTACTCCTTTAGCATATTCTGTGCTAGATAAAGACATTTGTTGTACTATAGCATGATTTACAACATTAATTACAACCTCATCTATTTCTTCTGCATTTTCTAATGTATGTTTGGTAGTATTATCACGAACGCGCCTTGCTGGAGAGAATATCATAATTGGCGGATTAGCACTAAATACATTAAAAAAACTAAAGGGTGACAAATTAGGGTTGCCATCTTTATCTATAGTACTGGCAAAAGCAATAGGTCTTGGAGCTACGGCACTTAATAAATAACCATGCAATTTAGCAGTTGAGATATCTTTAGGGTTTATACTAAGCATCAATAAATTTTTAGCAGTAAAAGTAATTATTAAATAGCAACTATAATATCAATTTAATTTTTTAGTTATATCGTAAGATAATTTTATATTTGTGAGAATGAATCTCCCGCAAAACAAGACCTTACTTCGTTGGATACTCGTTATTACTGCCTTTTTGGTTGTTACTCTTATTTTGTGGAATACTAATATTTTCTTTCAAAAATTTAAATTAGAAGAACGCCAAAAAATGGAGGTCTTAGCAAAGGCTTACCAAAACATGAATAACCCTGATTTAGATGTTGATATTACTCTTGAAAGTGAAATCATTGAGAGTAATAAGAACATACCAATGATCTTAACTGATGAGGAAGGTAATATAGAAAGATGGGGAAATTTAGAGTTTGAAAGAATTTCAAATTTTAATGACTTAAGTACACAGCAGCGTTTATATCTTACTAAACAGCTAGCTATTATGAAAGGGCAGAATAAACCTTTAATCATAAAAGAACATAATAGCGAAAACATCTCTGGTAACATCTACTATAGAGACTCTGATCTTTTAAATAAATTAAAATACTACCCCCTAGCATTACTTTTAATTCTATTTCTTTTTGGAACTATTATTTATATGGTTTTTAAATCCAACAGAGCTGCCGAGCAAAATAGGCTTTGGGCTGGTATGGCGAAAGAAACTGCACATCAGATTGGAACACCATTATCCTCTTTATTAGGATGGGTAGAGATTCTGCGTATGGAAAATGCAGACGAAGCAACAGTAGTTGAAATTGAAAAAGATGTAGAACGTTTAAATACCATTGCAGATCGTTTTTCTAAAATAGGATCTATACCGAAACTAGAACGTTATGAGCTAGTTGAAGAAACCAAAAAAGCATTTGATTACTACGAATCTAGAAGTTCTAAATTAGTAGACTTTACTTTTGAGATTGTGAATAAAGAAAAAATCTATGCAATGATCAATCATCAATTATTTAGTTGGGTGATTGAAAATTTGGTTAAGAATGCTATTGATGCCATGCAAGGTAAAGGAAGCATTAAAATACAAATCGGTTCTAAAGACGATAAGTTCGTAAAGATCAATGTAATTGATACTGGAAAAGGTATATCTAAAGGGCTTTTTAGAAAGATTTTTGATCCAGGTTATACTACCAAAAAACGTGGTTGGGGTCTTGGTTTATCTCTTACAAAACGTATTATACAGGACTACCATGATGGTAGAATTTACGTTGAAAAATCTGAAATAGATAAAGGCACAACCTTCTCTGTACTACTAAAAGAATTATAGATTATCAGCAATACCTTTAGCTGTAGCTTCAAACTCTTCTTTGGTTAAATTCACTTTATGCTTAAAATCGATATCACTCATTGATTTTAATGGAATTAAATGCACATGCACATGTGGCACTTCTAAGCCAATTACAGACATTCCTACACGTAGACAAGGCACCGTTTTTTCTAAAGCGATAGCCACTTTTCTAGAGAATTCCATCAGACCAGAATAAGTTTCTTGATCCAGATCAAAAATCTTATTTACTTCCTTTTTTGGCACTACCAAAGTATGCCCTTTAGCATTAGGATTTATATCTAGAAAAGCAAAGAAATTTTCGTCCTCCGCTACTTTATAGCAAGGTATTTCTCCATTTATGATTTTAGTAAAAATAGAAGCCATTATTCTCTGGTAATTTCTAAGATTTCAAACTTCATAGTACCGTTTGGTACTTGAACCTCAGCAATATCTCCTACAGACTTACCTAACAATCCTTTTCCGATAGGAGAATTAACTGATATTTTACCTGCTTTAAAATCAGATTCAGAATCAGCAACCAATGTATATTTAAACTCTATTTTATTGGTAGTATTCTTTATCTTAACAGTAGATAAAGCCAGCACTTTAGACAAATCTAGTTGACTTTCATCAATTACTCTAGCTGATGCAACTACATTTTTTAATTGTGCTATTTTAAATTCTAATAGTGACTGTTCTTCTTTGGCAGCGTGATATTCAGCATTTTCACTTAAATCGCCCTTATCTCTTGCCTCAGCAATTGCGTTAGAAACACGTGGTCTTTCAACATGTTCTAATTGTTCTAGTTCTTCTTTTAATTTTTTAAGTCCTTCAGCTGTATAGTACGATACTTTACTCATAATTCATTCGTTTTAATAAAAAATAAAAAATCTCACGCCGAGAATAAATTCCGAATGAGATTCAGTATGCAAATGTACAAATTTTTTTAATTTCTAGTTGTAATTGCTAACTTGCGGCATAATAATTTTTAATGAAAAACTTCCTAATAGTTACCTTTTTTATATTCCTTTTTAGTTGTGGGAGTTCAGATGATGGTAATCCGTTGTTACCAAATGTTACGGTTAACGAAAAAGTATTTCTAAATAACCCTTCATCTCAGCCTCTTTTAGTACCTGGAGGCTATATAATGATACCTGGAGGTATTTCGGGTATTGTTGTATATAATCTAAATAACTCTCAATATTTTGCATACGATAGAGCGTGCCCTCATAAAGCTCCTGGTGATTGTCAACCAATGGTTGTAAACAACGGGCTGACAATGGAATGCCCCTGCGACGGTGCCGAATTTGCTTTAGCTTTAGGTGGTCAACCACAAAGTGGAACATCACAAGCAGCTCGACAATACAGAGTGGTTAAAAATGGTGATTCTTTAATTATAACAAACTTTTAATTCAATAGCTTTTACTAAGGTTAAGATGTTTATTTTTGCCAAAAGCTTATCAAGTGAACTACTTTTCTTCAGATTTTAAATTAGGTATTTTAGGTGGAGGTCAATTAGGGCGTATGCTCTTAACAGAAACTCAAAAATTTGATATTTATACATTAATACTTGATGCATCAAATGATGCTCCATGTGCAGCCATTTGCAATGAATTCCATCAGGGCAGTTTATTAGATTTCGACACCGTTTATAATTTTGGTAAAAAAGTAGATATTTTAACTATAGAAATTGAGAATGTAAACGTTAATGCGCTTGAAAAACTTGAGCAAGATGGTATAAAAGTATATCCTTCTTCTAAAACAATTAGAACTATACAAAATAAGGCTAGGCAAAAACTTTTCTACAAAGACCATAACATTCCTACTGCTAACTTTTCTCGTTTCGCTTTCACGGAAGAGATTAAAGATGCAATAAATAATGGTGGTATCCTTTTTCCATTTGTTTGGAAAAGTGCCCAATTTGGTTACGATGGTACAGGAGTAAAAATTATTAGATCAATAGAAGATTTAGAAGGTTTACCAAATGTGGAATGCTTAACGGAAGATATGATTCCTTTTAAGAATGAATTGGCAGTTATTGTAGCCAGAAATGTTGATGGTGAAGTAAAAACATATCCTGCTGTAGAAATGGAGTTTCACCCAGAAGCAAATCAAGTTGAATATGTTATTTGTCCTGCAAGAATTTCGGAAGACATTGCAAAAAAGGCACAAGAAGTTGCACTAAAAGTAGCAAAGGCATTTAAACATGTTGGGCTATTGGCAGTAGAAATGTTTCTAACTCAAGACGATGAAATTGTAGTAAACGAAGTTGCCCCAAGACCCCATAATAGTGGCCATTACAGCATAGAAGCATCCTTTACAAATCAATTCGAACAACATTTACGGACAATTTTAAATTTACCTCTAGGAGACACTTCTAGTAAAGTTGGTGGAATTATGGTAAATTTGGTTGGTGCTGAAGGTTACAAAGGAGAAGTTGTATATCAAAATATTGAAAAGGTACTAAGTATTAGTGGTGTTACTCCACATATTTATGGCAAAAAAGATACTCGACCTTTTCGTAAAATGGGGCATATAACTATTGTACACCAAGACATTAATGAGGCTAGAAAAATAGCACAAGAAGTGAAACAAACAATTAAAGTAATTAGCAAATAAATGCAGTATCAAGGTGTTTTAAGAAAAATGCGAACTGAGTTTTTGAATCCTATTGAATATTATTTAGATATGGGTTCAGATTTCATTAATGTTAATCAACTTTTAAATAAAAAAATACAGCTTGATTTTATAGGTCATGAGTGCTTAAATTGTCATTTAAATAGACCTATATACAGACAAGGATTTTGTAAAAGTTGTTTTTACGAAACACCTAGAGCTGGTGATTGGATTATGCGTCCAGAGTTAAGCACTGCTCATCTAGACAAAGAAGATCGTGATTTGACTTACGAAAAAGAGATGCAATTACAACCTCATATTGTGTATTTAGCAAATTCTAGTAATGTAAAAGTAGGTGTCACAAGAAAACAACAAGTACCAACACGTTGGATAGATCAAGGAGCACACGAAGCTATCGAAATAGTAGAAGTACCCAATCGTTATTTAGCCGGTATTACAGAAGTTGCATTAAAAGAGCATATCTCCGACAAGACCAATTGGCGAAAAATGCTAAAAAATGAAATTGAAGATCTTGATTTGATTGATGAAAAAAATCGTTTAGAAGCTTATATTCCTGAAGAGGTAAAACCATATTATCTTGAAAGACAATCTAAAGAAACAAATATAGAATTTCCAGTACATCAATATCCAATAAAGCCTAAAAGTCTTAATTTAGAAAAAACACCTAGTTATACTGGTGTTTTAAAAGGGGTGAAAGGGCAATACTTACTATTTGAAGATCAAACGGTTTATAACATTAGAGCTAACGAAGGTACCGTTGTTAGGTTGAGCCTTCTTTAAAAGTAAAGAAACTTATATTTTAAATTTTTCATAGCAATAATCCCACTCTTTAGTTATTTAAACATCGAAATTTTCTTTTTCGTAGAAATAGTTAGGTGTGATTTTAAAATATAAGTTTCTAATTACTAACCCAAATAATTAACTCTAAAATTTACACTACAAAGTTGCGCTCTTGGCAATAATTACACAAGAGGTAAACTCCTAAAATTTTAGGGGAAAAACCCTTATAGCAAAAAGGGGAATTTTCCCCTTTCCTAATATCCTTATTAATTGGTAATTTGCAAATACATAATCCTAAACCATTTTATTATGAAAATTTTCAAACCCTTTTTTACAAAAACCTCAGTAGTTCTTTCAATTTTTCTCTTTGCTACACTTATGTTTTCTTGTGAGCAAAAACATATAAATAAAGAGTCAGTATCTCAGACCGATATAGATGCTATGGTAAAAGAACATATTATCAATTTAAGTGACGCCGTAAAAATGTATAAAAAGTATAGCAAAGATAGAACGAAGATTTTAAAAGATACATTAGAAAAAAAATATAAGGATCCAAAATTTAAAGATACACGTATGGTATGGTTTGACATTAATGACGTAAGAGCCTATTTGGCCTATTTAGAACAAGAGACTAGTGAAGCAGAAGGCTTGGCGTTCTATTTTGGAGTAAACTCTGATAAAGGAAATCAAAAAAATCAACAGAGTTTTTTTATTGCACCTACTATTTCTAATGTAGTCGATGGCGACACTATTCAGTCTGGCTATACTATAGTAAATGGTGAAAGAGTATTCTTATATACTAAGTACAAAGACAAACAAGAAAGTACAAATGCTACGAATGTTCAGAAGGCAAGCTTATTCAATCTTTCTGTACAAAATGAGGGCTATTTATTTAATAAAGGTGGTGAAAATCCACCCTATCCTAATAATTAAAAGTAATAATTGGACATAAGTGTAATAAAATACTCAGTAAAATATTTTGAACTACTATCGGCTGTTATAGGTAGTTTCTATTTTTACAAATATAGAAGTACTTCATTGAAGTACTTTCTCTACTTATTATGGTTTATTACTTTTTCAGAATTTCTTGGAGCATATATTCGTGTTAGTGGAAATTTTGCAGGTTTTATTGACGAAAAAGGTAGAGCTTATAATACTTGGGTATATAACGTCTTGGGCTTTGTGACTTTTGCTACTCTTTTCTATATGTACTGGAGTTATCTCAAGAATGAATCTTTCAAAAAATGGATAAAGGTATTTGGTGTAATTTATATATTTATATATATCGCGAACTGGGTCTTTTTTCAGAATTTTCTAAAAGAGAGTGCTACCTTACCCGAAGTAGTAGGGTCTATTTTACTTGTAGTTATCATTATATTCTTTTTTATAGAACTTTTACGATCAGAAAAAATAATAGTATTTCACAAAACATTACTCTTTTGGGTGAGTATTGGTTTAATTTTATTTTATGCTGGAACAATACCTTTTATTTTAGAATATAACGGGTATAAACTCATTCCTGGAATTCACAAATTATTCTTAATAATTTACATTCTAGCAATTCTTATGTATTTAATATTCACATTTGGTTTTATATGGAGCAAGAAAGAGTAACATTAATAATACTAATTAGCACTATTGTAGTATTGGTTTTTGCCATTGCTATGATAGTGCTGTTTAGCATATTCCAAAATATTAAAAACAGACTGCTATTAGACAATAAATCATTGCGTGATGTTATAAAAAGTAAGTTACCATCTTTCGACATTTAATCTAAAATTATTTAAATGTCAGTAGAAAATTTTAGATATTTAGGAGTATACTCAGAATTGATTGCGGCTATTTTTGGCACCATATATTTCTATAAATATAAAAATTCTGGAGTTAAATACTTACTCTTTCTTCTTTGGTATATCACTATCACAGAGTTAAGTGGCCCAATAATTTATTCTAACCGAATACAAAGTTTATTATTCTTTGATGAAAAAGGAAGAGCGTATACATTATGGCTATATAACTTATTGAGAATATTTACTTTTTCAACCTATTTCTACATCTATTTAAGATCTATTAAAACTGAAAAATTTAAAACGACAATAAAAATTTTATGGTCAATTTATTTAATTCTAATAATAATTAACTGGTTATTCATTCAAAATTTTGCTTTTGAAATGTCTGAATTACCTAAAATAATGGGCTCTCTTTTCATAGTGATTACTGTAATACTTTACTTTGTTGAATTATTAAAATCAGAAAAAGTTATTCAATTCCATAAGACTTTACTGTTTTGGATAAGTATCGGATTATTGTTATATTATTCTGGCACCATTCCCTTTACATTAAAATGGAATGGTTATATGTTAATTCCGGGAACTCATAAATTATTTTTGATAAACACGATTCTAGCAATTACGATGTATCTTATTTTCACCTTCGGCTTTATATGGAGTGATAAAGAAGAAAAGATTGAGTAATTTAGTAGAATTCTATGGATGCAGGAGGCACAACAATTGTTATTTTAATTACCACATTAATGGTTATATTATTAGTGGTAGTTATCATTGTGATCTTTAGTATTTTTCAGAACAGAAAGATGAAATTCTTATTAGAAAAGCGAGCTGATGAAATTCGTTTTGAAGAAGAGATTATTAAGTCTCAACTAGAAACTCAAGAGCAAACGCTTCAAAATATTAGTTGGGAACTACATGATAATGTAGGGCAATTACTTTCTGTAGCAAAAATGCAACTCAACATGTTACAACCAGATGTTGCAAATGGTCAAAAAAGCATTCTTGATGAAACAGGAGATATTATTTCTAAAAGCTTGCAAGAAATAAGAACATTGTCAAAACTTTTGAACCCAGAAACAGTTAAAAACATGGGACTTCAAGAGGCTATTGAATTAGAATTACATCGATTCAATCGACTAAATTTTTTAGAAGCTAACTTAGAAATAAAAGGTGAACAAATACCAATAGATCAAAAAGACGAAATTATTCTATTCAGAATATTACAAGAGTTTTTATCCAATTCTGTAAAACATGCTAAAGCAAAATTTTTAAAAGTGACGCTTGATTATCGACCTGAAAAACTTATTATAAGTGCAAAAGATTCAGGAGTTGGGTTTGATGAGAAAAAAATTATTAAAGGCTCTGGTCTTATTAACATGCGAAGCAGAGCAAAACTTATCGATACAGATTTTAGCATAAAATCGAAAGAAAACCAAGGAGTAACCTTAACTTTAACCTATCCCTTAAAAACAACACATGAAGAAATATAATGTTGCTATAGTAGATGACCACTTGTTATTTGCACAATCTTTAAAAGGATTAGTAGACACCTTCGATGATTTTAATGTGTTGTATCATGCTACGAACGGGCAAGATCTAATTGATAAATTGACAACGATTTCTAACGTACCAGACGTTGTTTTAATGGATGTAAAAATGCCAGTGATGAATGGAGTTGAAACTACATATTGGCTTAAAAAAAATAAACCTAAGATAAAAGTACTGGCACTTTCTATGGAGGACGATGAAAATCACATCATAAAAATGATTAAAAAAGGTGCTCGCGGTTATCTATTAAAAGACATCCATCCAACAGAATTACATACGGCTCTTAAGGAGGTGGTAAGCGATGGGTTTTATCACACTAAAGAGGTTTCTAAAGTGTTACAAAAATCGATGCATAATGAAATAAAGGATGAATCTGAGCTTTCAGAAAATGAATTGACTCTTTTAAAATTAGCTTGTACCGAAAAGACCTATAGAGAAATTGCTGCAGATATGTTTTTAAGCCCTAAAACAATTGATGGTTATAGAGATACGTTGTTTAAAAAGATTGGCGTAAAAAGTAGAACAGGTTTAGTTCTTTATGCAATTAAAAATGGCCATTACGAAGTTTAGTCGTCAAATAATTTTATTTCTTCGCCAGTCTCTAAATTAAATTTCTTTCGTAACCGATGTACAAAAAAATACAACAGAGGAGTATCTAAAGCAGCTACAACTATCTTAAATAAGAATCCACTTAAAAGGAGACTATAAAATATATTCCAAGGCAATACACCAAAAGAGCACAGTAATAGTAAAACCGTTAGTGTATCGATAAACTGTGAAGTAAACGTCGAAAAATTATTACGCAACCATAAGTGTTTTCCTTTGGTATAATCTTTCCAGAAATGGAAAATTCTAATATCTATAAACTGCGCAAATAAATAAGCTAACATAGAAGCTAAAACTGCTAAAGGTGATAATCCAAATACCTTAGTAAACAATTCATTGTTAACCGGAGAAGCTTCAATTGCAGGAACTTTATCAGCAACTAAAATAATAAGCATTGAAAAGAACGAAGCAAAAATACCAGCAACAACTACTTCATTCGCTCTCTTCTTTCCATATATTTCTGAAATAATATCGGTAATTAAAAAAGTAATTGGATATGGCAAAATACCAACTGAAATTTCAAAACGAAATAACCCAAACGGATTCCAATAAAAGAATTTCTGAAAGATTAAATTAGAAACAACTAATGAAGAAATAAATAGTGATCCTAATATTAAATAAATTCGATAAGCTGACTTCTGTTGTTGAATATTCATGATTTATTATTAGCTAAAATATAAAATATCCGTTACTAACAAATTACTTATTTTTGTAATAAACTAAATCAAATAACATGCACGCATATATTTTCCCTGGTCAAGGTGCTCAGTTCTCTGGAATGGGTCTCGATTTATATGAAAAATCTCCAATAGCTCAAGAAGTTTTCGAAATAGCCAATGAGATCTTAGGCTTCCATATCACTGATATTATGTTTGAAGGAACTGATGAACAACTTAAAGAAACAAAAGTTACTCAACCAGCTATTTTTTTACATTCTGTGGCTTTGGCAAAAACCTTAGGAGATACTTTTAACCCAGACATGGTTGCTGGTCATTCTTTAGGTGAATTCTCTGCTTTAGTTGCTAATGGCACTCTTGATTTTGAATCAGCTTTAAAATTAGTATCTCAACGTGCTTTGGCGATGCAGAAAGCCTGTGAGTTACAGCCTTCAACCATGGCAGCAATTATAGGTTTAGATGATGATATAGTAGAAAAAACATGTTCAATGATTAAAGGGGTAGTAGTACCTGCTAATTATAATTGCCCTGGACAATTAGTAATTTCTGGTGAAATAGACTCAATCAATAAAGCTTGTGATTCACTGAAAGAAGAAGGAGCAAAGATGGCTTTAGTACTACCCGTAGGAGGAGCATTTCACTCACCATTAATGGAACCAGCTAGGGAAGAGTTAGCTGCAGCCATTGAAGATACCAATTTTAATGAACCTACTTGTCCAATTTATCAAAATGTAACTGCAAATGCTGTTCATTCGGCTGCTGAAATAAAAAATAACTTGATAGCCCAATTAACGGCTCCGGTAAAATGGACGCAATCCGTGCAAGCGATGATTACAGATGGAGCCACAAACTTCACAGAAGTTGGTCCTGGCAAAGTACTCCGTGGATTGATGCGAAAGATCGATAGAAATGTAACTACTGATACAGCTACATTTCAAGAAAATGCCTCTTAAATAAATGTCACAAAAATATATTGTTTCGCTTGATCAAGGTACTACTAGCTCTCGCTCAGTTCTATTTGATGAAAACGGTAAACAACTTGCCATTGAACAACAAGAATTTACTCAAATTTTTCCTCAATCAGGTTGGGTAGAACACGATCCGATAGAAATTTTAGAGACACAATTAAAAACTTTTCATGATCTAGTAAAAGATAACAATCTGGGTTATGAAGATATTGCCGCCATCGGCATTACCAATCAACGCGAAACCGCTGTTATTTGGAATAAAACCAATGGAAAACCTATTTACAATGCCATTGTTTGGCAAGATAAACGTACTGCCGACATTTGCGAAGATCTAAAACAAAAAGGTCTTGAAGATTACGTACGTAAAAATACTGGATTGGTTATCGATTCTTATTTCTCTGGCACTAAGATTAAATGGATCTTGGATCATGCAGACGGGGCTAGACAGCAAGCAAGAAATGGTGAATTATTATTTGGAACCATTGATACTTGGCTTGTCTGGAATCTCACAAAAGATAATGTTCATGTAACAGATTATAGTAATGCTTCAAGAACTTTAATTTATAATATCAAATCACTTTCATGGGATACAAAGATGCTCAATGAGCTTGATATTCCTAAAGAAATGTTGCCCAAGGTTAAACCATCAAGCTACTATTTTGGCGATTATGACATTGGTGGAGTTAAAATTCCAATTACTGGAATTGCTGGCGACCAACAAGCTGCCTTATTTGGCCAGGCGTGTTTTAATAAAGGTGAAGCCAAAAATACTTACGGCACAGGTTGTTTTCTGTTAATGAACACAGGTGAAGAATTACAAACATCAAAAAATGGTCTGCTAACTACAATCGCCTGGGGTTTAAATGATAAAATCTATTATGCTTTAGAGGGTAGCGTGTTTATTGCGGGTGCTGCTATTCAATGGTTAAGAGATGGATTGCAATTGATCAATTCCGCTGAGGAAAGTGAATTACTTGCTGAAAAAGTTGAAGGTGAAAACTCGGTATATGTAGTACCTGCCTTTGCAGGATTAGGTGCACCATATTGGGACATGTATGCTCGTGGTGCTATCTTCGGATTAACTAGAGATACTAGTAAAAATCACTTGGTGAAAGCAACCTTAGAATCATTAGCATATCAAACAAGAGACTTAATGAGTGCCATGCAAGAGGATAGTAAAATTCAATTGTCATCACTTAAAGTGGATGGTGGTGCATGTGCTAACAATTTATTGATGCAATTTCAAGCAGATATCTTAAATACTACTATTGAGCGCCCTCAAAATGTTGAATCTACAGCTTTGGGTGCTGCTTACCTAGCTGGAATAGCAATTGGATTGTGGAAACAAGAAGACATCCTTAAAAATAAGGTTATCGAACGTGAATTTATTCCAGAAATGGATGTCAAAAAACGTGAAAAAAAGTATAAAACATGGCAAAAAGCGGTAAAGCGCAGTATGAATTGGATTGAAGAATAAATTAGATTTCCATTTTCATGGAAAATAAATATGAGAAAAGATATAGAAATACCTGAGGTGAAAGATGTGTATATGGCAATTACGCATGAATTTAACTCTACTTTTAAAACCAATGATTGGAATGCATTTCTAATCAACAACAGAAATGAAGCACTAGAAATAATATTGATCGTTTCGCATGGTTTTGATGGTGAAGTCAAAACTTCAACAATGCGTCATAAACTAGAAAAGTTACCAGCCAATTCTGGTGCGAAAATAGAACTAATGCAAGATGAGGTTCTAAAGTTGAATAATGAGTTTAAACTAACATTTTTTGTAGATAACAAACTGTATGAAAAAACTTTTTTGTTCAAAAAAAATACCATTAAAGAAAGCGCTTTAAGACATATTAAAATATTAGATAAGCAAGGAATTATAGCAAAATAAAATGGCAAAATTTCAAACATCTATCAATAGTAGAAATCAAAAATTTATAGAAGCACAGAAAATCTTTTTTGTAGCTACTGCACCAAAAAACGGACGTATTAATCTTTCCCCAAAAGGGATGGATTCATTTCGTGTAATTAATGAAAACCGAGTGTTATGGCTTAGTGTTACTGGTAGTGGTAATGAAACAGCCGCACATTTGCTAGAAAACAAACGAATCACTATTATGTTTTGTGCGTTTGAAGGTGCCCCAAATATTTTACGTATCTACGGAAAAGGGAAAACCATACATCCTAAAGATGCAGAATGGAATAAAGTCGCTTCTCTTTTTCCAAGACTTCCAGGAACACGACAAATATTTGATATTGAAGTAGAGTATGTACAAACTTCTTGTGGCATGTCGATTCCATTTTATGAATATACTGGTGAACGCAATCAACTAAACGAAAATATGATTAAAAGAGGCCCAGAAGCTATAGAGCAATATTGGAAAGATAAAAATATTGAGAGTATTGATGGTTTACCAACAGGAATTTTAGATTAATTTATGCAGCAATTTTCTTTTTTTGATCGACCAAAAATCACCGAAGAGTTAAAATCTACAGAGTTTGATATTCTTATTATTGGTGGTGGTATAACTGGTGCAGGTATCGCCTTAGATGCCGCTTCGCGCGGAATGAAAGTTGCATTAGTTGAAAAAAATGATTTTGCTTCTGGCACAAGCAGTAAATCTACTAAATTAATTCATGGTGGGCTTCGATATCTAAAACAATTTGATTTTTGGTTGGTAAAAGAAGTTGGAACAGAAAGAGCCATTGTTCATAAATTAGCACCACATTTAGTTATTCCAGAAAAAATGATACTCCCTTTAATAGAGGGCGGAACTTACGGTACATGGCTTACATCTATAGGCTTAAAAGTATACGACATATTAGCAAGTGTTGAGGGAGATGATAAGCGCAAAATGCTTAATGAAAAGCAAGCATTAAGAAAAGAACCATTATTACCAAAAGATATTTTAAAAGGCGCGGGCTATTATGCCGAATATCGAACCGATGATGCTCGGTTAACTATTGAGATCATTAAGACTGCTTTTGGTTATGACGCTCAAACTTTAAATTACGTAAAGGCCGATCAATTTATTTACAAAAAGAAACGCGTAGTCGGTGCAAAAGTTACTGATGTGTTGACCAATGAAACCTTCAATATTAATGCAAAATACGTGGTAAATGCTGCTGGTCCTTGGGTTGATGAACTACGCGCAATTAATAAATCGAATAAAGGAAAACGATTACATCTCACTAAAGGAGTGCATCTAGTTGTTCCTCATGAAAAATTGCCAGTAAAGCAATCTGTTTATTTTGATATTCCAGATGGTAGAATGATGTTTGCTATACCGCGTGGAAAAGTAACTTATTTCGGAACTACAGATACTTTTTATGATAAGGATAAAAATAATATAGATATAAGTTTAGTAGATGCAACCTACTTAATTAGCGCAGTTAACAATATGTTTCCAGATATTGAATTGACTTTAGATGACGTAGAGTCAAGTTGGGCTGGTTTGCGGCCTTTGATACATGAAGAAGGTAAATCTGCTTCAGAGCTTTCTAGAAAAGATGAAATTTTTTATTCAGATAGTAAACTAATTTCTATAGCAGGAGGGAAATTGACTGGTTATCGTAAGATGGCAGAACGTGTTGTTGACATGGTTGCGAGAAAACTACGCAAACGATTTGAACAAGAGTTTGATGATGTAAAAACTGACCAGATAAACTTAACTAATAATTCATTTAAAAACTTTAAATCTGTTAAGCGTTATGTAACAACAATTGCGAAGCAATTAGCCCATTTAGGCTTAAACCAAAAAGATGCTGAATATTTAGTCTATAATTATGGTAGACAAACTAAAGAAATTATTCAAAAATTTGATAATTATACAGATAGGGATATTCAATTAAAACTGATAAAAGCTGAATTAGAATTTTGTTTGCAAAGCGAAATGGTTTGTACACCTATTGATTTCTTTACTCGAAGAACTGGTCGTTTATTTTTCGATAAATCTAGTGTCGAAAAATTTAAAGAAATTATTCTTGATGAATTTACTTCTCATTTTAAATGGAATCAACAAACTTCAAAAAAACATCTTAAAGAGTTAAATGAGAAGATTAGTCTTACGACTTCTTTTCAATAAATTAATCCATTTCTTCGTCATTTTCATGAGCTTCTAAGTCTTTACTTAGATCCAATTTCCTAAAAGATGATGATACTAATCCTGTTGTTAGAACAGTAATTAATGTCATCGTTCCGCCAAAAACAACAGCGGTAACAGTACCCATTAGCTTGGCCGTTAGTCCACTTTCAAAAGCACCTAGTTCATTTGATGAACCCACAAACATTGAATTTACAGAAGCCACTCTACCTCGCATATTATCTGGTGTTTTTAATTGCAAAATAGTTTGTCTAATCACCATTGAAACACCATCCGTTACTCCACTAAAAAACAGTGCTACAATAGATATCCAAAAAGTTGTTGAAACGCCAAAGACAATAATACTTATTCCAAAACCGAAAACTGCTATTAGTAATTTCATTCCTGCATTTTTACTTATCGGAATATATGCAGTAATTAACATGGTTAAAAAAGCACCTATGGCTGGCGCTGCTCTTAAGGCTCCAAATCCTTCGGGGCCAACTTTTAAAATGTCTTGAGCATAGATTGGCAATAAGGCTACAGCCCCACCAAATAAAACTGAGATCATATCTAAAGTTATTGCTCCAAATATTGCTTTTGTATTATACACAAATTTTACACCTTCTTTTAAACTTTGCCATACAGGCTCACCTATTTTAGGGTTCAGAATTGGTTTTTTTCTAATAAAAAATACCAAACACAATGAAAGCACCACCAAACCAAAAACTATAGCCAAAGACCAATGTACACCTATCCAATGAATTGAAAATCCTGCAAAAGCAGGACCCAAAACTGTAGCTATTTGCCAAGTAGAACTGCTCCATGTTGCCGCATTCGGATATAATCTTTTTGGAACAATCAATGCTATTAAAGAAAATATAGTAGGGCCAAAAAACGAGCGCAAAAATCCTCCGAAAAAAACCAAGGCATAAATGGAATATAAAATTGATTGTGTTGACCATCCTTGAACAAACTGTGGCCATGTTAAAAAGAATAAGCCTAAACTAATTAATGAAAAGGCTGCAATACAAATTGCCAGCAGATTGCGCTTTTCCTTTTGATCAACTATATGCCCCGCAAAAAGCGCCATAGATACTGCAGGAATCACCTCCATTAAACCAATAATACCAAGAGACAATGGGTTTTTGGTCATACTATAAACTTGCCATTCTACAATTATAAATTGCATCGACCAGCCAAATACCAAAACAAATCTAACCAATAAAAAAATATTGAATTCTCTAATTCTTAACGAAGCATAGGGGTCTTTTTTCTTCATATACAATAGTTTCCTACCCTAACTTTAAATCCATTAAAATCGAAAATGTCTGATTAATATCTACTTCTTTAACAACAATAGTAATCTCGTGAGTAGTTGAAATGACTTCTTGAACTGTAATATTAGCCCAGGCTAACTGTTTTAAAATAAAATAGTAAATACCCGATTGTTCCATATTAGAAGGAGGTAGCTTAATAGTTACTGAAGCTAGATTAGGTAAGTGTAGTATTTTAATTTCATTTTTGAATATCTCTGAAATCTGATCATCTAAAATTCTACTTGCAACCAAATTGGTTTCAAAAACTCCTTGAGATATAGTAAAAAACACATCTTTCTTTTCAATTTCTTTTAGCAATCTTGATATATTCTGAAGTAAGGTTGGTGAATTTTTAAACGTATAATCACTTAGATCTGAACGCACTATGAAATCACCAGCAGAAAATGTGATTTTTCTTATGTTCTTTCTAATCTTTAGAATATTTGATGGAGAAATTCTATTAATAGCCATCATTATAGCACCAGGTTTTACTTCTTTTTTTAATAATTTCTCAACTTCTGGCTGAATCAATCTAGCTAATGAAGAAACGTTAATCAATTTTTCGTACAACGATTCTTCAATAAATGGAGTTTTATTAATTATACTAGTAACAGCATCTTGAATTGTTTTCATTGTTTAATTTTAAACCAAATGTTATAATTTGCTAAAATAAGCAAACATACTTAACATCAGCCTTGATAATCATAAGATAACGCATAACTGATATAGATTTTTCGTATCTTATTATTTTATAACTTTGTGTATTAACCAATTAAAACTGAAAAAATGTCTGAAGAAAATAAAGATTTAGGAGATAAAGCAGAAGATGCTTTAAATGAAGCTAAAGAAGCTGCAAAAAATGCCGCTGATAAAGCTAGCGAAAAAGCTTCTGAACTAAAAGAAGATGCCAAAGAAGCATTTGAAGATGCTAAAGAAAAGGCAAGTGAATTTGCTGATGATGCTAAAGAAGCAACTAAAGAATTTGTTGAAGATGCTAAAGATACCCTTAGTGATGGTAAAACCATTGCTATTATTGCACATTTAACTGTAATTGGGTGGATCATAGCCTTTTTAATGAATAATGGAAATAAAACAGAATTTGGAAGTTATTACATAAGACAAACCTTAGGAATTTTTCTTCTTAGTTTAGTTTGGATTATTCCTGTTATTGGTTGGATAGCTAGTATTTTAGTATTTGTTCTATGGCTAGTTAGTTTAGTTGGTGCTCTCGGTGGAAATAAGAAGCCAGTCTTTTTATTGGGTGAGCAATTTCAAGAATGGTTTAAATCAATATAAAATAAAAGAGCTTCGAAATTCGAAGCTCTTTTATTTTTCTGTTAGTTTTCTTTCTAGTTCAGCTTGAAATTCTTCCATAACGGGTTTAACAGTACTTTCGGGTAAATCAGCAATTCGTATATACATTAAACCATCTACTGCATTATTAAATTTAGGATCAACATTAAAAGCTACCAGGCGTGCATTTTGCTTGACATATTTTTTAAGCAATACAGGCATTCGTAAATTACCTGGTTCTATTTCATCAATTATCTTATCAAATTTAACCATATCAGCTTTACTTGCATCAAAAACAAAATCTTTGTCAGCATCTTTTAATTTTACCTTGTATTCTTTTTTAGGATGTATGTATTGAGCTAAATAAGGGTCATAATAATGAGATTTCATAAACTCAATCATCAATGATTTAGAAAAATTAGAGAACTGATTGCTAATACTCACCCCTCCTATTAAATATTTATGTTCAGGGTATCGTAGTGTTACATGTACAATTCCTTTCCATAATAAAAATAGAGGCATTGGTTTTTGTTGATATTCTTTAATTATAAAAGCCCTTCCCATTTCAATGGTTTGCTCCATCATATCATACAATTCAGGCTCTAATCTAAATAAGGTATTTATATAGAATCCTTCTATACCGTAATGCTTAAATATTTTTTTGCCTAGACCCATTCTGTAAGCACCAACTACCATATTTTTATCAGCATCCCATAAAAACATATGATGATAATAATTATCATATTCATCTAGATCAATGGCATTATTAGTTCCTTCGCCAACTTCACGAAAAGTAATTTCGCGTAACCTGCCTATCTCTCTAATTATATTAGGAATATCACTACTTGGAGCGAAGTAAACTTCATAATTCTTGCTCTCTAAAAGTCTTGAGTTACTATCGCGCAACTTTTCTACTTCCTTAATCATTTTATCAGTTAAAACTGGAGCAATAATTTCTTTTGGTTGTTTAGGTAATTTTAGGTTTGGTGTTTTAATTAAAGGCCCCTGCGCATAAAAAGGATTGGCGAGCATATAGGTTTTCTTACGAATAAATGCATGAAAGTCATCAATATTATCATAAACCTCTTGATCTTTAACAGAAATAGGTTTACCGATTCTTACTTTAATAACACGACTACCTTGCGTTAGTAATTCCGAAGGTAGCTTTGCCGTTCTCATGGTACCACTCAATCTCGATAAGAAATAGAACAATCTACTATTCTTCGCATGAAAATAAATAGGAATAATAGGTACTTTAGCCCTGTGTATCAACTTAATAGCACTTTCTTCCCAAGGTTTATCTACAATCAACTTTTCGTCTTTATAAGTAGACACTTCACCTGCTGGAAAAATACCTAAAGGTGCTCCACTTCTTAAATGTAGCAACGCATTTTTGATACCAGCCACACTCGATTGAGCATCCTTTCTATCTTCAAACGGATTTACTGGCATGACGTAAGGCTTTAACGGCTCAATTCGATGAAGTAAGAAATTTGCTATTATTTTATAATCAGGTCTTTTCTCAGCTAATAGTTTTAACAATAGAATTCCATCAATGCCGCCCAAAGGGTGATTAGAGACACTTATAAATGCACCATCTTTTGGTATTCTTTTTAAATCTTCTTCAGGGATTTCAAATTGGATCTGAATTTCATTTAAAATTGCATTTAAAAAAACAAGATCTTTTTTATTCTTATGCTTATTGTAGATTTCGTTGAGTTTAGAAATGCGAAGTGTTTTTAGTAAAAGCCATCCTATAAAGGTTCCTAGAAACCCATATTTATCAACATTAATAACTCTAGCGATTTCTTTAGCAGATACTAAGCTCATCTATTTTTTTTGGGACTCGCTAAGATAGAAAATTCTATTCAATTACTAGCTGAACAGTTTCTTGACTTAACTGCTTCAATAACACCTTTTTATCTTTCTCAATTTGTTGAATTGCAGCTTTAGTAAAGTGACGGATAGTAAACAATGAAACGTCTTTATAATAACTAATTTTAAATTTACTTTTTAACTGATCTAACAGCTGATTAAAGTTACTATACTTATCATCTAAACAAACTGAAAAACTAATTGCTGAATTTTGAATCAGGTTTACCTTCATTTTATAATTGTGAAGTAAGCTAAAGATCTCACTAATATTTCGTTCAACTATAAAAGAAAAATCTAATGAAGAAATGGATAATAAAATTTGTTGATTCTTTACTATAAAGCAAGGTGCTTCAGGAAAAATACGCAAGCCTCTACGTACTGAAGTACCATCATTTTTAGGGTGAATAAATGATTTTACATACAGAGGAATCTCTTTCTTTTGAAGTGGTTGTAAGGTTTTAGGGTGTATAACTGAGGCTCCATAAAAAGCTAATTCTATAGCTTCTGTATAAGAGATTTGCTCTAATAATTGTGTCTCGTTAAAATGTCGAGGGTCGGCATTTAAAACTCCGTCTACGTCTTTCCAAATTGTAACACTTTCGGCATTCAAACAATAAGCAAAAATGCCCGCTGTATAGTCAGAACCTTCCCTACCCAACGTGGTGGTATTATTATTTTGATTCCTACCTAAAAACCCTTGAGTAATATAAAGTGTACCATTAGTCTTAATACTAGATATTTCTTTTTCGGTATCGATCCAATCCACTTTAGCGTCACGATAATCGCTATTTGTCTTTATAAAATCACGAACATCTAACCACGTGTTTTCAATATTGATATTATTTAAATATTCGCTTACTATTGTGGTCGATATCAGTTCTGCTCTACTTACAACTTGATCATAAACAAAATCATAATCCCTCGATTCATTTTTAATAAAGAAGCCTGTCAATCCAGAAAATAATAAGTTCAACTTGTTAAATACTTCATGATTTTTATCTTCAAAAAGTTCATTAGCAATAGTATAATGATACTCTTGAATATGTTTTAGAGTGTCCGAAAGTTCTTCCTTTCGGTCACAATATATTTGTGTCAATTTTTCAAAAGCATTGGTCATTTTACCCATTGCTGAAACAACTAAAAATACATCTGTATAACCTACTTGTTGTAAAACATGAGCCAGATTTTTTACACCATCTGCATCTTTGACTGATGCACCACCAAACTTAAATACTCTCATTTTTTTCTAAAAAGGATTTCATGCTTGTTCTATTCATCTGGCATAGGTTCCAGTTTTCAATCATTGAAGCTCCGGTACCTAAATAAAAATCAATTGCAGGTTTATTCCAGTCAATTACCTCCCACTCAACACGATTTATATCATTATTATAAGCAACTTTCATAACTTCTAAATACAAAGCTTTCCCTATGCCTTCACCTCTAAATTCTTGGTTTACTATTAGATCCTCTAAATGCAATGACTTTCCTTCCCAAGTAGAATAGCGCTTATAGTACAGAGCCATTCCAACAATAGTTTGATTTGCTTCTGCTACGAAAACTTCAAACTCCGGTAATTCTTTAAAACCATCATTAATTAAATCATCTACAGAAATCTTAACAGCTTCTGGTTCGTTTTCATAAATTGCCAATTCATGTATCAGTTTATACACCAATTGCATATCTTCTTTAAGCCCTTTTCGTATTAAAAAATTCATTGTTTTTTAGTGAATTACCTTTCGCAAGCTAAAGTAAAAAACTTTAATAAAAGATCTTTTAAACATTACGCTATTTAAACAAGAAAAACGATATTTGTAAAAAATACAACATCACAACTTGCAATGAAAAAGCACAGTACTTTAGGTGAATTTATCATCGGTCACCAAAAACAATTCAAATACTCTTCAGGTGAACTTTCTAGACTTATAAATTCGATTCGATTAGCAGCTAAAGTTGTAAATCATGAGGTAAATAAAGCTGGTTTAGTAGATATTTTAGGAGGAGCTGGTGAGACCAATGTTCAAGGTGAAGATCAACAAAAATTAGATGTATATGCTAATGAGATCTTCATGAAAAAATTGACCAACAGACAGATAGTATGTGGTATTGCAAGTGAAGAAGAGGATGACTTTGTTACCATTTCTGGAAGTGAAGAAAAGAATGACAATAAATATGTAGTGTTGATCGATCCTTTAGATGGATCTTCGAATATAGATGTAAATGTTTCTGTAGGTACTATTTTTTCTATTTATAGAAGAGTCACTAAACCAGGAACTCCTGTTCAAAAAGAGGATTTTTTACAAAAAGGTAACAAGCAAGTTGCCGCAGGATATATAGTATACGGAACCTCAACCATGTTAGTTTATACTACCGGTCATGGTGTTAATGGATTCACATTAAATCCTGCAATTGGAACGTTCTACTTGTCGCATCCTGATATGAAGTTTCCTGAAAATGGGAATATATATTCTATCAATGAAGGATATTATGTGCATTTTCCACAAGGAGTGAAAGATTATCTAAAATACTGCCAAGAAGAAGAAGGAGATCGCCCCTATAAAGCACGTTATATCGGATCATTAGTGTCTGATTTTCATAGAAATATGATTAAAGGAGGCGTCTATATTTATCCAACAAGTTCTAAAGCTCCAAAAGGAAAACTGAGGTTACTTTACGAATGTAATCCTATGGCTTTTTTAGCTGAACAAGCTGGCGGTAAAGCAACTGATGGTTATATGCGCATTATGGATATAAAACCAACTGAATTACATCAACGTGTTCCTTTTTTCTGCGGGAGTAAGAACATGGTAGTTGACGCCGAAAAATTTATGGCTAAGTATCCTGATGATGCGAATTATTAAACCATCGCTTGTAATTCTTTTTCAGTAAAATATTCTTTGTACTCGTCCGGTCGAGTTGATCCGGAAAGTAACGCACCAGGTTTCATTTCAGGATACATTTCATCATATTTTACCACTTTACTTATTCCCATTCGCTTATTGATATGCTTTCGCTTAATGTCATTTGGGCTGTCTAAGCCAGAAGCAGCTACCATTTCTAATAAACTATGAATGGTTTCTTCATGAAAATTGGCGGTACGTGGTGCTTTATCATCAACAACTAGACCTTTCATTAGCGATTTATCTTGTGTTGCAACCCCTACAGGACAGGTATTATTATTACAAAGTAACGCTTGAATACAACCGACTGATAACATCATAGCCCGAGCACTATAACAAACATCGGCTCCTAACGCAATAGCTCTCGCCATATGAAAACCAGTAATAATCTTGCCTGAAGCTATAATTTTAATTTCTTTTTTAAGGTCAAAGCCAACCAATGTATCGTGAACAAAAACAAGTCCTTCACGTAACGGCATACCGATAGAATTTGAGAACTCAATTGGTGCCGCACCAGTACCGCCCTCTCCTCCATCTACGGCAATAAAATCTGGGTTAATTCCTGTTGCTAGCATTGCTTTACAGATGTCTATAAATTCTTGCTTTTTACCAACACATAATTTAAATCCTACGGGTTTCCCCCCTGAAAGATCTCGAAGTTTTTTAATGAATTTCAATAATCCTTCAGCGTCTGAAAACGCAGAATGAGATGGCGGTGAATGCACTGCTACGCCAGATTTTACATGTCTTATTTTTGCGATTTCATCAGTATTCTTTTTGGCAGGTAGAATTCCGCCATGTCCTGGTTTTGCCCCTTGTGAAAGTTTTAATTCAATCATTTTAACTTCGGGCCTTGTGGAATTCATTTGATATCCTTCTTCACTAAAATTACCTTGCTCGTCTCGACAACCAAAATAACCAGTACCTACTTGCCAGATTAAATCGCCTCCATGTTTTAAATGATACGGACTTACACCTCCTTCACCTGTATTATGAGCAAACCCACCAATCTTTGCCCCTTTATTTAAAGCCATTACAGCATTTTTACTTAATGAACCGAAACTCATAGCAGAAATATTTAATAAGCTCGTAGAGTATGGTTGTTTACAATCTTTGCCTCCAATTCGAACGCGAGGAAATTCACCTATTTCTTTTGGACTATTTTTAGCATACATTGAATGATCCATCCATTCATAACCAGAACGATATACATTCATTTGTGTACCAAATGGTGCTGTGTCATTTACTTTTTTTGAACGCTGATATACCAATGACCTAAAAATGCGATTTAAAGGACGTCCTTCAGTATCAGTTTCAACAAAATACTGCATAATCTCTGGTCTTATTGATTCTAAAGCATAGCGAAATCTTCCAAGTAATGGAAAGTTGCGACGTATAGTGTGTTTACTCTGCAAGACATCGTACCAACCCATAAAAAATAGCGGAGCTACAAGAATAAAACTCCATAAAATAGGTTTCCAAAAAAAAGAAACACCTATAATAGATGCAACTACTACAAGTGATAATAGAATAAATTGCTCACGAACTTTCATACACTAAAATTTGAGGTTAAATTTAATAAAATGATTTGATCAAAAATGATATTTGTAAGAATCATATCTTTGATGAAATTTTGTACATGGGAATTATAGAAGTAAAAAATATTAGGGTATATGCTTATCACGGTTGTTTAGATGAAGAAGGGAAAATTGGATCTGAATATCGTGTTGATCTAGCAATTAAAGCAGACTTATCTAAATCGGCTAAATCAGATAAATTAACTGATACTGTTGACTATGTACATCTTAACAAAATTGTTAAAGAAGAAATGGCAATACGTACTAAATTATTAGAAACTGTTGCCGATAAGATTTTAACAAGAATCTTAAAAGAAATAGCATTAGTTAAAAAAGCTACTGTAGAAGTTTCTAAATTAAATCCACCTATTGGAGGTAACGTTGCTATGGTTACCATTAAAATGTCTAAGAAACGATAATAGTTTACATTTTTATTGCACGAAAAGTTAATTTACTTAAATTTGTAGCCCATTAAAAATGGCGTCGTGGCCGAGTGGCTAGGCAGAGCTCTGCAAAAGCTTGTACAGCGGTTCGAATCCGCTCGACGCCTCTAAAGCCTCACTAACCAAGTGAGGTTTTTTCTTTTCTTTAACATTTATTTAGCTAATTTTCAGCATATTTGTAAACTTTTTACAAAAAAATGACGATTTATCCTATAGAAACTGGGAATTTTAAGCTAGATGGTGGTGCAATGTTCGGAGTGGTTCCTAAATCTTTATGGCAACGCACTAATCCTGCTGACAATAATAATATGATCGATATGAGTATGCGGTGCATGCTTATAGAAGATGGAGATCGTCTAACTTTAATAGACACAGGTTTAGGCAATAAACAGTCTGAAAAATTCTTTAGCTACTATTATCTTTTTGGAAATTTTTCTTTAGATACTTCCTTGGCTAAACATGGCTTTCATAGAGATGACATTACTGATGTATTTTTAACACATTTACATTTTGACCATTGTGGTGGAAGCATCCAGTGGAATAAAGATAAAACAGGCTATGAGCCCGCTTTTAAAAATGCCAAGTTCTGGAGTAATAAAAATCACTGGCAATGGGCTACCGAGCCTAACTCACGCGAAAAAGCATCCTTTTTAAAAGAGAACATTTTACCGATAGAAGAAAGTGGACAATTGAATTTTGTTTCTTTAACAAGCGAAGCTTATCAAGACAGCACCGAGTTAGGTTTTGGCATTTTATTTGTAGATGGTCATACAGAAAAACAAATGTTACCTCACATAAATTACAAAGGTAAAACCATTGTTTTTATGGCAGATTTATTGCCAACTGTTGGGCACATCCCTCTACCCTATGTTATGGGTTATGATACAAGACCTTTACTAACTATGGATGAGAAATCAAAGTTTTTAAATGAGGCTGTAGAAAAAGAATACTATCTATTCTTAGAACATGATTCAATTAATGAGATTTGTACAGTTCAACACTCGGTAAAAGGTGTACGAGTAAAAAACACACATACATTTAACGAAATATTTAATTAATAATTAATGAAGATGAGGATTTTAAAATCGATTTCTGTTGCTGCATTTGCTATAATTATTTTGGCAAGTTGCGCTTCTGCAAAAACAACTACACAAACAACTCAAAGTAAACCCGCACCTCCAAAAACTCCAGCTCCTCAAACTGTTGTTACAACACAACAACCAGTAGCAAAAAAAGGAGAGATGACAGAAGCAGAAATACAATCTTGGCCACATATGGATATCCACAAAGATTCTGTACCCGGTATGAGTTTGGCTAAAGCTTATGAATTCTTAAACGGAAAAGCTGGTAAAACTGTAATTGTTGGTGTTATAGATTCTGGTATCGATGTTGAACATGAAGATCTTAAAGATGTCGTTTGGATTAACGAAGATGAAATAGCAAACAACGGCAAAGATGATGATGGTAATGGTTATACAGATGATCTTTATGGTTGGAATTTTCTTGGCGGTGAAAAAGGGCAAGCAAATCCTGAGCAATTAGAATTGACTCGTATTGTAAAAAAATGGATGCCTCGTTTTCAAGATAAATCAGCAGATCAAATTACTGAAGAAAATAAGGCTGATTATGATCTTTATGTAAAACTTAAAAAAATAGTAGACGATAAAAACGCTAACGCCAATCGTCAAATTGAAAAGGCTATTAGTGAAAAAGATCAGTATAAAAATATTAAAGAAATAATCATTAAAACTAATGATTCCATTAAAACACTCTTAGGAGATAAAGAATTGAATTTAAACAATTTAAATTCAATAACGCTTGCGGATCAAAAATTGATGAGTGGTAAAATGGTTATTATGAAAATTTTAGATGCAGGCGCAACTGTCGAAGATGCTCTAAAGGACCTGGATGGAATAATTGAGCATAACAATGATGTTGCTGATCATTATGGCAACCAAGTAAATGCACAATATAAATTAGATTTTAATGGTAGATTGGCAGGTGATAACCCTGATGATATTAATGATAAAATTTACGGCAATGGCTACGTAATTGGCTCTAAAGATGATGAAAGTCATGGTACTCATGTATCAGGAATTATAGCAGCAAAGCGAAATAATAATATTGGCATGAATGGTGCTGCACATAATGTAAAAATTATGGCAATACGCGCTGTACCAGATGGTGATGAGTATGATAAAGATGTGGCTTTGGCTATTCGTTATGCAGTTGATAACGGAGCAAAAGTGGTGAATATGAGTTTCGGTAAGAGCTACTCGCCAAATGCAGAATGGGTTTTTGATGCAATAAAATATGCAGCTGACAAAGATGTATTATTAGTGCATGCAGCAGGAAATAGTAGTGAGGATTTAGATACTGATGATAATTTTCCTAATGATTCTAAAGACAAAAATGTAGAAATTTCTGATAATGTCTTGACTATTGGATCTATGACACGTAATTATAATGAGAATCTTGTATCGTCTTTTTCTAATTATGGTAAGAAAAATGTAGATGTTTTTGCCCCTGGTTCAGAGATCTATTCTACATTCCCTAAAGATTCTTATGAATCTATTCAAGGTACTTCTATGGCAGCTCCTCAGGTAGCAGGTGTAGCTGCTCTTATACGTTCATATTATCCTACTTTAACAGCCAAGCAGGTTAAAATTATTATCATGGATTCTGGTATCGAATATGAAGGTGAAGTATTACTGCCGGGAAGCAAAACTGAAAAGGTTCCATTTAAAGATTTATCAGTTTCGGGTAAAATATTAAATGCCTATAATGCTTTAAAAATGGCAGAGAAATTAGCAAACAAATCATAATCTCGTTTTTAACACAAACATTTAAAAAGGGCATACTCAAATAGAGTGTGCCTTTTTTGGTATCAATCTTGATATTGGTATCTTGCAGAACAAATTTTAAAACATGAAAAACGTATTACTTTCAATAATTACTCTTATTGCATTTTCATTGAATGCTCAAAACACCACTTATTGGCAACAACATGTTGATTACACAATGGAAATTGACATGAACGTTGAAAACTTTCAATATGATGGTGTTCAAAAAATAGTTTACACTAATAATTCACCAGATACATTAGATAAGGTTTTTTATCACTTATTTTTTAATGCTTTTCAACCGGGAAGTGAAATGGATATTAGATTGCAGACTATTGCCGATCCTAGTCCGAAAATGGTAAATAATATAGGCTCAGCAGAGAAACCAATCTTTGAAAGTAGAATTTCTAAATTAAAACCAAATGAAATAGGTTATATAAAGGTACAATCTCTAAAACAAGATGGCGCAGATGTAAAACATGAAACTATTGGTTCTATCCTAAAAGTAACGCTGAATAAACCCATTGCACCAGGAGAAAAAGTAACATTCGATATGAATTTTAAAGGTCAAGTACCTGTTCATATTCGTCGTTCTGGTAGAAATAACAAAGAAGGCGTTGCTTTATCAATGGCACAATGGTATCCAAAATTAGTTGAATATGATTTTGAAGGCTGGCATGCAAGCCAATATATTGGCAGAGAATTTCATGGTGTTTGGGGTAATTTTGATGTAAAAATTAGTATTGATAAAGATTATGTTATTGGTGGAAGTGGGTATTTACAAAACCCTAATAAAATAGGACATGGATATGAAACTGGAAAAGTAATTCGTCCGAAAGGAAAAAAATTGACATGGCATTTTAAAGCGCCTAAAGTTCATGATTTTACTTGGGCGGCAGATCCAGAATACATTCATGATAAAATAAAGGGTGAAAACGATGTAACGCTACACTTTTTTTATAAAAATACGCTGTCTAAAACATATTTAAAGAATTGGAAAGAATTACAGCCAAAAACTGCTGAGTTATTGACTTACTTTAATAAGAATATTGGTCAATATCCTTACAAGCAATATTCTGTTATTCAAGCTGGAGATGGGGGTATGGAATATGCCATGTGTACCTTAATCACTGGCGAACGTACTTTTGGCAGTTTAGTTGGTGTGACATCTCACGAATTAGCACACACTTGGTTTCAGTTCTTATTGGCAACCAATGAACAAAAACATGAATGGATGGATGAAGGTTTTACTTCTTACATCTCAGATCTTGCTGTAGATAAAGTATTGAATAAACAAGAAAAAAATCCGCATTTGGGTGCTTTTAGTAGCTATGAAAAAATGGTAAGACTAGGCATCGAAGAACCTCAAAGTATGCACGCAGATCGTTATCACTTTAATACATCTTATTCATCTTCGGCTTATAGCAAAGGGCAGTTGTTTTTAGTGCAATTAGGTTATATAATTGGTGAAGATAATCTTAAAAAAACCATTAAAAAATATTACGAAGATTTTAAATTCAAACATCCTACGCCTAATGATATTAAGCGTACTGCAGAAAAAGTGTCTGGTTTACAATTAGATTGGTATCTGAACTATTGGACACAGAGCACCAATGTAATAGACTATGGAGTTGATAAAATTGAAGGTAAAAAAGTGTCTTTAAAACGTAATGGTAATTTACCAATGCCTATAGATATAAAAGTAACTTATACTGACGGAACTGTAGAGAACTTTTACATACCATTAAGAATGTTATTGGGTCAAAAACCTACAGAAGCTACAATAATAAACGACTGGGCTTGGGTACAAACAAATTATACTTTTACTGCAAAAAAAGAAGTACAATCTGTAGAGATAGATCCTGAAAATAGAATGGCAGATTTAAACAAAAACAACAATACTAAATCTATAGACCTTTCAAAAATTAAGGGGTAAAGCTCCCTTATAAAACATAAAAAAGCCGCTTAACAAGCGGCTTTTTTTATTATTCTTGTTTAGTTATAAACTAGATTGCTCCTAAAATATCATCTACACTAGCTCTCTTTTTATAATCTGGATCAAAATGAGCATAGATAATTTCGCCATTTTTATTGATCACATAAGTTGCAGGCACAGGCAATATTGCTTCACCATTTGCATTGTTTTCATTTATCGAAACACTAAGTTTTTCTTTAACCTTGCCGGCATAACCATCTGTAACTCCAAAATCAACATCAAAAGCTCTTTGTAAACTCCCGTCTGTATCAGAAACAATGGTGAATTCTGCTTTAGAAGCATCTTTCGTTTTAGCAATACCTTCTTCGGTTTCTGGCGTTATAGCTATTAACTTAATACCCTTATCTTCTAATTCTTTTGCACGTGTAGCGAACTCAGCTAAATGTTTACTACAGTATGGACACCAATAACCTCTATAAAAGATAACAGCTACATTTTGATCTTTATATAAATCTGCTAAAGCAACTTGTTTACCGTCGATTGTTAGATTTACTTCTGGCGCTTTTGAGCCTTTTTCTAAACCTTTAGGAGCGTCATTGTCTTTCATACCATAACTAGCATAATCTACTTTTGGTTCTTCTTTTACTAATTCTACAGTTTCTTCTACTTGCGGTTCTTTAGGAGTTTCTTCCTTTTTTTTACATGCAATAACACTTACAAGTGCAATAAGCAATACTAATTTCTTCATTTTGATTGTGAATTTAATTAAGTTAACTATTAGTGAGCTAAGTCGCATAAGAAATTAAGAACTTTCATAGAAAGTAATTTATTTTGTTTCTTAACTTAACTTCTTCGAACTTCGCTTATCGACCGATATAGCTCATTAAAACGAAACCATATCTAAGCATTACCTGCAAGCAACCAAATCCGAAAGGACAGTTTTTAAACCCAACGAAAGTTCTCACTTGAAAAAATTAAAATGAGTTATAAAAAATTATAATTATATTTGCATAGTCAAATATTGATTAGTCAAATTAATATGAAATCATTCAGAGAGCAAAGTCCAACTTATCAAATAGTAGCGACAAGAATAATTATTCTTAAAGAATTTAAAAGGCATTTAAAAGAGAATGGATTAAAAATAACACCAGAACAATTAGAGTTACTCAACGTGCTATTCGAAAAAAATAACCGTTCGATGCAAGAAATTACAACTATTACAAACAAAGATAACTCTGCAACAACACGAATGGTAGACATTCTTGAAAAACAACTGTTTGTAAAAAGAAAACCCTCTAAAACTGACCGAAGATTAAAACTCATTCATATTACAGAAAAAGGAACAATAGAAATTAAAAAAGCGAACAAAATCGCCAAGATTTTTATAGACAACGCTACAAAAGGTATTGCTAAAAACGAGATAGAAGTTTTTCTATCTGTCATTAATAAGATAAGACAAAATATTAGTTAGGATGTTGTTAGCTTTTACTCTTAACGAATTAAAATTAAACAATATGAAACACACAGTAAACATCACAAAAACAATTTTTATTGCACTTTTATTTTTAGGAATAACATCGTGTAACAACGAGAAAAAAACTGAAACAACAATTAAAAACGAAAAAACTATGACAAGTGAGAACAAAAATCATACAGTGCTAATTAATCCATTTGAAGTGCCAGCTGGAAAACTAGAAGCCTCAATTAAATATTGGGAAGATTGTAGAGATTTTTTAAAAACGCAACCTGGTTATGTATCTACAAAATTACATCAGTCAATAAAAGACGATGCTAAATTTGAGCTGATTAATGTAGCTGTTTGGGAAAGCCCGAAAGCGTTTATGGAAGCAATTAAAAAAATGATGCAACAACCTAACATTGTTCCTGTCGAGGGACTAAAACCAACACCATCACTTTACACTATAATAAGAGAATAATTATATGAACTAAAAGTTGATCAATAAAATGAAACTGCCAGCAGGTAACAACGTGTATAATTAGTTGCTTCAGTTGGTTAAGCATAAGAAAATTTCTTACTTTTAGTAAAATATGATTTCCATCGGAATATTCCTCGCGGAACGTTCCGCAAAAATCATACACGCAACCGATAAGCGAAACTTAAAAATTTTAAGTATAAAAAAACCCAAACGTTGATGTTTGGGTTTTACTTTTTATTTAGATTTCGATACAATCTTGACAAATATCAAGATCACTCAATCTGACACTAATTATTTCAGCGTTTTCTTAACAGCTACTTCTTGGTAGGCTTCAATAATATCTAATTCTTTAATATCATTGTAGTTCTTGATCTGCATACCGCAGTCGTAACCTTTAGCAACTTCTTTAACATCGTCTTTAAATCGTTTTAATGAAGCTAATTCACCTGTAAAGACAACCACACCTTCTCTAATAATTCTTATTCTAGAATTTCTAAAGATCTTACCATCTGTAACCATACAACCTGCAATGGTACCAATCTTAGAAATCTTATAAGTCTCTCTAATTTCGGCATTACCAGTAATTTCTTCTTTCATTTCTGGTGATAGCATACCCTCCATAGCATCTTTAACATCATTAATTACATCGTAAATAATTGAGTAATTTCTGATATCAATTTCTTCTTTATCTGCTAAGGTTCTTGCACTACCAGAAGGCCTTACGTTAAAACCAACAATAATCGCATCTGAAGCCGATGCTAACAAAACATCTGATTCTGTAATAGCACCTACGGCTTTATGTATAATATTCACCTGAATTTCTTCGGTAGATAATTTCTGTAATGAATCTGTTAATGCCTCTACCGAACCATCCACATCACCTTTAAGGATAATATTCAATTCTTGGAAATCACCTAAGGCAATACGACGACCAATTTCATCTAATGTAATATGACGTTGTGTTCTAACCGATTGCTCACGCTGTAATTGCGAACGCTTAGAAGCAATTTGTTTCGCTTCGCGCTCATCATCCAAAACATTGAACTTGTCACCTGCTTGCGGAGCTCCATCCAATCCTAAAATTGATACTGGTGTTGAAGGTCCTGCTTCAGTCAATGCATTACCACGCTCATCGTGCATAGCTTTTACTTTACCACTATTCTTACCGGCAAGCATAAAATCACCAATACGTAATGTACCAGCTTCAACCAATACGGTAGAAACGTATCCTTTCCCTTTATCTAATAAAGCTTCTACAACAGTACCAATAGCATTTTTACTTGCATTTGCTTTCAGTTCTAATAATTCAGCTTCTAACAATACTTTTTCTAACAACTCATCGATACCTTGACCTGTTTTAGCAGAAACATCATGAGATTGTACTTTACCACCCCAGTCTTCTACTAATAGATTCATACCTGCTAACTCTTCCTTAACTTTATCAGGATTTGCATCCGGTTTATCAACCTTATTTATAGCAAATACAATTGGCACGCCAGCTGCCTGGGCATGACTGATAGCCTCTTTTGTTTGTGGCATTATGGAATCATCCGCCGCAATTACAATAATTACCAAATCGGTTACCTGAGCACCACGAGCACGCATAGCTGTAAAGGCTTCGTGACCTGGTGTATCTAAGAATGTAATTTTTTGACCGTCTTTTAATTCTACGGCATAAGCACCTATATGCTGTGTAATTCCACCTGACTCACCCGCAATAACATTCGCATTACGAATGTAATCTAACAACGATGTTTTACCATGATCTACGTGACCCATCACCGTTACAATTGGAGCTCTTGGAGTTAAATCTTCCTCTTGATCAACTACCTCTTCGATAGCTTCTTCTACTTCTGCACTTACAAATTCAACTTCATACCCAAATTCTTCGGCTACAATAGATAAGGTTTCAGCATCCAAACGCTGATTCATAGTCACCATCATACCTAAAGACATACAAGCTGAAATTACCTGCGTAACAGCAACATCCATCATGGTAGCAATCTCACTAACCGTAACAAACTCTGTTACTTTTAATGTTTTGCTTTCTGCTGCTTGTAATTCTGCATCAACTTCTGTTTGTTGACGGTGAGCATCTCTTTTCTCTCTTCTATATTTTGCTCCTTTACCTTTTTTAGATTTACCTTGAAGTTTTTCTAAAGTCTCACGTACTTGCTTTTGGATTTCTTCTTCAGATGGCTCTTCTTTAACAACAGCCTTTCTACCTCTACCGGCATTATTACCTCTATTATCATTTCTGCCTCTAAAATTGTTTCCACCTCCACGTTGTCCACCACGTTGCCCTTGACCTTGATTGTAGTTTACAGGCTTACTGATACGTTTTCTCTTCTTTTTATTTGCCTCAGCTTCAGCTTTCTTTTTATCTTCTGGCTTCTTTTTAGGTTTCTCGAATTGCTTTAAATCAATCTTTTCACCCACCTGTTTTGGCCCAGAAAGTTTCTTGTATTTTGTTTCAATCTTAGCAGGTTCAGCATTTTCTTCTGCCGGAGTTTCTTCTGTTTGTTGAACAGTTTCAATCTCTTTTTTTGGTGCTTCAACTTCTGCCTTAACCTCTTCTTTCTTTACAGGCTCTTCTTTTTTGGCTGGTTTCTTGTTATCAAGATCAATTTTACCAACAGTTTTTAAACCAGACAACTTCTCAGTCTCGGGCTTAAAGACTTCTTTTTTGGCTTCTTCTTCTAACCGTTTCTTCTCTAACTCTTTCTCATGAGCAATACGCAGTGCCTCCTTTTCTTTACGCTTTTCTTCTCCAACCTCACGCGAAGCAACTTTCTTACTTTTATCGGTTTGAAATTCGTCTAAGAGCACATTATATATTTCATCAGAAATCTTAGTTGTTGGTCTAGCCTCTATTTCAAAGCCTTGCTTTGTAAGATGCTCAACAGCTCTATCTAATGAAATATTTAATTCTCTTAAAACTTTATTTAGCCTCAATGTAGCCATATAATACTATAATTTTACTTCTTATTTTCTTGGTATTCTAAATTTTAGATTAATCTTCGAATTCTTCTTTTAAAATACGCTGAACATCAATAATTGTTTCTTCTTCTAAATCTGTTCTTTTTACTAGATCATTTACATCTTGATCTAAAACACCTCTAGCCGTGTCTAAACCTATTTTCTTGAATTCTTCGATTACCCATGCTTCTATCTCATCGGTAAATTCCGTTAATTCAACATCCTCATCTTCAATACCTTCACGTTGAACATCTAACTCATAACCTGTTAACTGGCTAGCCAAACGGATATTTACACCGCCTTTACCAATTGCTTTTGAAACTTCTTCTGGTTTTAAATAAACATCTACACGAGATTTTTCTCCCTCGGCAGCTTCTTTAATTTCCATTGAAGCAACCTTAGCAGGGCTTAATGCTCTAGCTATAAATATTTTATCGTTTTTAGTGTAATTGATAACATCTATATTTTCATTACCCAATTCACGAACTATACCGTGAATACGAGAACCTTTCATGCCAACACAAGCTCCAACAGGATCTATTCTATCGTCATAAGAATCTACCGCCACCTTTGCTTTTTCACCAGGTATACGAGCTACTCTTTCTATAGTAATTAAACCATCAAAAACCTCAGGAATTTCTTGTTCAAATAGTTTTGTTAAGAAATCTGGTGATGTTCTCGAAAGAATAATTGCAGGCTTATTACCTCTTAATTCTACCGATTTAATAATTCCTCTTACAGATTCTCCTTTTCGGAAATAGTCAGATTTTATTTGCTCGCTTTTAGGCAAAATAATCTCATTTCCTTCGTCATCTAGTAATATTACCGCATTATGACGAATATGATGTACTTCTGCACTATATATTTCGCCCTCGAGATCCTTAAATTGTTTAAACACGTTTGTATTGTCGTGTTCATGAATCTTAGAAATCAAATTCTGACGTAATGCTAAAATTGCTCTTCTACCAAGATCTACTAATTTAACCTCTTCAGACACATCTTCACCTATTTCAAAATCTGGCTCAATCTTTCTCGCTTCTGATAACTCTATTTCTTCATTATCATCTTCTGACATTCCATCAGCAACTACAATTCTATTTCTCCAAATTTCTAAATCTCCTTTATCAGGGTTTATAATGATGTCGAAATTTTCATCAGAACCATATTTTCTTTTTAATGCTGCTCTAAACACATCTTCAAGTATAGCCATTAAGGTAACCCTATCTATACTTTTATCGTCTTTAAATTCTGAAAAAGATTCAATTAATGCGATGTTTTCCATTTCATTCTTAAATTAAAAATTTATTTTCACTTTTGCTTGTTTAATATCTATATATTTAACTATTGCTTGTTTTACAACAGTAACTTTTCCTTTACCAAGAGATTTTGGTTCTCTAGCCTTCCACTCAAGTACAATTTCATCTTCATTTGTACTAGTAAGTTTACCTTCTAAACTTTCAGTTTCGGTTTTTACTTTTAAGGTTCTACCAATATTCTTTTTATACTGTCTATTGTTAACCAATGGTTCGGTAGCTCCTGGCGAGGTAACCTCAAGAGAAAAATCTTCTTCTTCTCTATCTAAATTGTGTTCTACATGACGGCTAATCCGTATGCATTCTTTTAACGGAACTCCATCATCACCATCTACAACAACAATAATTTTATTATCTGCAGAAAATTTAAGGTCGATTAAAAACAATCGTTCATTCTCTAAAATCGCTTCGTCTACTAAATTCTTGACCGCTTCTTGGTTCATTTTCTGTATAAAAAGAGGGGACTCTCCGTCCCCTCCTATTTCTATTACCTTTATTTTCGGTGCAAATATACAAACTAATTTTAATACTAGCAAAACAAGATTGTATTGTTAATATTACTATATTTATAGAGCTAACATTAAATCAACTAATTATGAATCGAATCTTAGTTCCTGTTGACTTTTCCGATCAGGCAAAATACGCATGTAAAGTTGCTGCTAGTATTGCCAATAAAACAAATAGTGAAGTTATTTTACTACATATGTTTGATGTACCTTCTGAAACGATAGATCCAGGAAATTCTAGCGGTTCTAGTAGCGGTGCTCAAGCTATTTATTATATGAAAGGAGTACATAAAAAGTTTGAAGAATTTATGGCATTCCCGTTTTTTGAAGGATTAGTGGTTAAAGAAGATGTTCGATTTCACAAAGCCTTTGAAGGTGTTATTGAAGAAAGCAAAAAGCTAGATGTTGATTTAATTGTTATGGGTTCTCAAGGGGCTACTGGCCTAAAAGAAATGTTAGTAGGTTCTAATACAGAAAAAGTGGTTAGACATTCTCATATACCGGTTTTAGTTATTAAAGAAGATATTGATAGTTTTGAAGTAAAGGATATGGTTTTTGCTTCAGATTTTAGTGATGAAAGCAAAAAAACTTTCCCTACAGTTTTAGAGTATAGAGATCTTTTTAATGCAAAACTTCATTTACTATATATCAATACCATTCACAAATTTGAATCTACTAAAAAGTCGAACGAGCGATTATATAAATTCATTGATAATTATGAGCTTAGCAATTATACTATGAATGTATATAACGATACTACTATAGAGGAAGGTGTTTTAAATTTTTCTAGAGAAATTGATGCAGATGTTATAGCCATAAATACACATGGTAGAAGTGGTTTGTACAATTTATTTAGTGAAAGTATTAGTAAAGACTTAGCAAACCATGCTTTACGACCAGTAATGACTTTTAAAATATAAAAAAGCCCTCATAACTGAGAGCTTTTCTGTTGGCCCACAAGGACTCGAACCTTGAATGTCGGTACCAAAAACCGGTGTGTTGCCAATTACACCATGGGCCAATGCGGGTGCAAATTTAATTCAATCTTTTTATTCAGCAAATTTTTTTATAAAAAAATTCAACACCAACTTTAACACAAATTTAATAAGTGTATCCAGCCTTACACACAATAATTCACCAGCTTTAATCGATAATTATTAGTAAATTCGCCCACAGTACAAAAATGAATTCATGAACAACTTCAATTATAAAAAGTTAAACATTATTTTAGGATGGGTGGCTTTTGCAATTGCACTCATTACATATACATTAACATTAGAACCAACAGTAAGTTATTGGGATGTAGGGGAATATATCTCTACTGCTGTGAAATTAGAAGTAGGGCATCCACCAGGTGCACCTTTATTCCAAATGCTAGGTGCCTTTTTTGCAATGTTTACTAGTGACGTTACTCAAATAGCAAAAATGACAAATTTTATGTCTGCCTTGGCGAGTGCATTTACAATTCTATTTTTATTTTGGACGATTACCGCGCTGGCTAAAAAAATTGTTGGTAGAACAGAAGAATTATTAGATGGAAAAACAATTGCAATTTTAGGAAGTGGTTTGATTGGTGCTTTAGCTTATACATTTTCTGACAGTTTTTGGTTTAGTGCTGTTGAAGCAGAAGTATATGCTATGTCATCTTTTTTAATGGCTTTGTTATTCTGGTTGGGTCTACGTTGGGAAGCTGAAATGGATGAACCCCGTGGTCATAAATGGTTATTGCTTATTAGTTTTGTAGTTGGGTTATCTTTTGGTGTTCACATTTTATCTTTATTGGTAATTCCGTCTATCGTTTTTATCTATTTCTATAAAAAGTATGATAATATCACATCAAAAAAATTCATAATTGCAAACATAGTTTCTGTACTAGTACTTGTGTTTGTGTTTAAATTCTTATTCCCATATACACTATCATTTTTTAGTGCGTCAGAATTGTTCTTTGTTAATTCAATCGGGTTACCATTTAATTCTGGTAGTATCATCGCTGGAATTATTTTAATTGCGGCATTTTATTTTGGTATTCGTCACACTCGTAAGAAGAAATTGTTCAATACCAATTTGATCATCCTTTGTTTACTATTTGTTATGATCGGGTTTTCTTCCTGGTTAATGCTACCAATCCGTGCAAATGCAAATACAACAATCAACGAAAATAATCCTTCTAGTGCTCGAGAATTACTAGCATATTATAATCGTGAACAGTATGGTGATGCTAGTATTTTTTATGACTCTTATTATTCTGAAACACGTCAACAAGATCCAAATGATCCGTACAGAGATGATAAACCTAAGTACGAAAAAGACAAAAAAGCTGGTAAATATGTAATTGTAAATAGATATAAGAACGCATTACCAAACTACACAGATAAACACAAAGGGTTTATACCTAGAATGGTAGATCCATCACCAAGCGTAGTTGCAAATTATAAAGCTGTTGCGGGGATACCTCAACGAAGTAAACGTAGACCGACTTTTGCTGAGAACTTAAAATTTATGTTCGACTATCAGTTCGGTTATATGTATGGCCGTTACTTTATGTGGAATTTTGTTGGACGTCAAGATGACATTCAAGGTAATTTAGATAATCACGGTAATTGGATAAGTGGCATTAGTTTTATTGATAATTTTCTAAGAGGCTCACAAGATAATTTACCTCCAGAAATGGCAGATAATAAAGGGCGAAATACATACTATTTCTTACCTCTTATTTTAGGATTAATCGGTTTATTGTTCCATATAAAGTTTGATAAAAAGAGTTTTTACGTCTTACTACTCTTCTTTGCTTTTACAGGATTAGCTATTATCTTCTATACCAACCCGAAACCATTTGAACCTAGAGAACGTGATTATGCTGTTGTAGGCTCCTTTTATATTTTTGCTATTTGGATAGGCTTTGGTGTACTTGCATTATTTGAACAGCTCAAAGATAAATTGAACCCAAGGATAGCCGCGCTCACTATAACTGGGGTATCGCTATTAGCAGTACCCATACTAATGGGTTTCCAAAACTGGGATGATCACGATCGTTCAGGTCGCTGGGCAACGCATAATAACGCAAAGGCATACTTAGATTCTACAGATAAAAACGCCATCATGTTCACCATCGGTGATAACGACACATTCCCTTTATGGTATATGCAGGAGGTTGAAAACTACCGAACAGATATTAAATTAGTAAATACAAGTTTATTTGCTACAGATTGGTATATAGATCAACAAAAACGCAAAACATATGATGCCGATCCTATTCCTTCTGAATTAACACATAATGAATATAGAACAGGTACTTTAGATGTAGCTTATCATATACCTATTGAGTTAAGAAATGTTGCAGTAAAAGATACTATCAATTTATTTGAAGGAGATTCTACAAAGGAAAAACCATTTGAAAATAGAGTAGATATCGATTTCTTTATGAAATGGTTAAAAAGTGATAACCCAAGAACATTTATTGATTTTGATGAAGATGGAAACCCTGAAAAGATCTATCCCACTAATAAATTACGATTGTATGTTGATAAAGAAGCTGTATTAAAGAATGGTATTGTAGCTCCAGAAGATGCAGATAAAATCTTACCATATATCGATTTTGACATTGATGAAAACGGTTTGACTAAAAACAGAATTTTAATGTTAGATGTTCTGGCTAATACTAATTGGGAACGTCCTATTTATTTTACGGGTGGTGCGCATGCAGCAGAAGAGTATATCTGGTTAAAAGACTATCTACAATTAGAAGGTTTGGCATATAAGTTTGTCCCTATCAAAACGCCAAGTACTTATGCAGATGGGCGCCCCAGAAGCATATTAGATATTGGTCGCATCAATACAGACATAATGTACAATAACGTTAAGAAATGGGATTGGAAAAATTCGAACAGTGATGACATTTATGTAGATGTAGAAACACGTAAGAATGGAATCTCTTTTAGAAATAATTTAGTTCGTCTAGCGGAAGCCCTGATAAAAGAAAATAAAAAGGTTAAAGCCGAAGAAATTTTAGATTTATCAATCGAAAAAATGCCGATTGCTCGTTACGGTCACTTTGGAATGGTCTTAGGGTATATTGAAAACTATTATAAAATAGACAAAAAAGAAAAAGCTCAAAATGTTGCCAATACACTGGTTAATATTTTTAGAGATCGCCTTGATTATTATAGTAGTTTAGACAAATATGGTATTGCAAAAAATTATGATGACATAGAAACTACACTTATTATGTATAATAATGTAGTTGCAACAGCTGATGAATTCGATGAGCCTTTTGCTGATGAATTAAAGAAAGGATATATCGAATCTGTAAAGATGTTTGAAGGTCTATTAGAATAACCTACAATTAGTGCTGGTAAAAACTCCATGGATTTTTAAAAAAGTATTTCCGAACTATGTTTGGAACATAACTAATAAAAATTCTAACGAAAAAGCTTTATATCTCACTTTTGATGATGGACCAACACCAGAAGTTACTGAGCAAGTATTAAATATTTTAAAGAGTTACAATGCTAAAGGTACTTTCTTTTGTATTGGTAACAATGTATCGAAAAATCCATTTATTTTTAATCAAATTGTTAAAGAAGGGCATGCAATCGGTAATCACAGCTACTGTCATTTAAAAGGTTGGAAAGCCAATATTCAAACTTACATTGATGATGTTCAAAAAGCCAAAGAGAAAATAGACTCTAAGCTGTTTAGACCCCCATACGGAAAAATAAAAAACTCACAAGCAAGACAACTAAGAAAATTAGGCTATAAAATTATTATGTGGGATGTTTTGTCCTATGATTGGGATTCGAGCTTACATCCTGAAAAAATAGTTGAAAATGTAATAAACAACACCAAATCTGGCAGTATCATTGTATTTCACGATAGTAAAAAAGCTTCAAAAAATGTATTGTATGTGCTACCAAAAGTGCTTGAGTATTTCAGTAAAAAAGGTTATATTTTTAAAAAAATAAGGGCTCTCTAAACGTACTGCTGTACTAAACTAATGAGTGTATTCGCATCTTGTTCACCAGACTGCCGCCATTTCATTTCGCCATTTTTATAGATAATAAAAGTAGGGTTGCCTTTTATACGTAATGCATTAGCCAAAGTCTCATTTTTATCAATGTCTATTTTGATAACCTTAGCTTTATCGCCAAGTGCAGCCGCAACATCTCTTAGCACAGAGTGAAGACTTGTGTTATTTTCATTCCAATCAGCATAAAAATCGATCAACGTTGGAATGTTCGAATTAATTAATTCGCCAAATTTTGCCATAAGCATGAATTTTATTTAGACAATAACATTTGGGCTAATAATACTATCTACAAGCAAATATAATATACTTTTTTATTAATCAAACCGTTTTTATAGCTCTTTTTCAACAACTTACTTAAGGCCATTTTAACTAGCTATTGATTAAACCATTCCTTTTTGCTTTTTCTTTAGGGTAATAACACTAATTTCTGGCCATATACCAACTCGACCTGGATATGCCAAAAACCCAAAGCCTCTATTTACATTTATGTATCTACCAGCTTCTTCATAAATGCCCGCCCAATGCTTGTAGCGCCACTTAACGGGGCTCCACTTAATCCATCCAGGAATTTCAATACCAAACTGCATTCCATGAGTATGACCACTTAATGTTAAATGGTATTTTTTCTCATCTTTTCTCACCTCTTCCTCCCAATGACTTGGATCATGACTCAGAAGAATTTTAAAATCATCTTTTTCAACGCCAGACGATGCTTTCTGTAAGTCACCAACTTTTTTAAATCCACCAGCTCCCCAATTTTCAACACCAACCAATACAATTCTGTCGCCATCTTTTTCTAAAAACCGGTGCTCATTCAACAAAAGATCAAAACCAATTTCTTTTTCGATATCTTTTAGTTTATCCATGTTTTGAGCCTTTGCTTCTTCACTTTCCCATTGAACATAATCTCCATAATCATGATTTCCTAGTACAGAAAACATTCCTTTTTTAGCATTTAGCTTTTTAAAAGAATCTAACCATGGCAACATTTCGTCTGCACGATTATTTACCATATCTCCTGTAAATAAAATAATATCAGAATCTTGCTGATTGATCAAATCAATACCGTATTCTATTTTCTTTTTATTGTCAAAACTTCCGCTATGAATATCTGATATTTGAGTTATCTGAAATCCATCAAAAGCATTTGGTAAATCGTCAAACTCTAATGAATATTTTAAAACCTTGTAATTGTATTTTCCTCTATACATTCCGTAAAGTAAAGAAGTAAACGGTATCGCGGCTAAGCCCAATGCAATTTGACTAATAAATTTACGTCTAGACGGAAAATAATTGCCTTCAGCTGCTTTTCCTTCAGTGGCCATTCTATATAAAGCTTGTGGCACACGAATAATATCTTCGCCAAACATAAAAATAACAATGAGCAGTTTAGGCACCATAAGCGTTAAGAAAAATCCAATAGAATTATTTACCGAAGTAGTTAATCCAACACCACGATTATAAGTTACCATTTGATATACAAAATTACCGATAATCAAAACTGTTATTAACCAATAAATAAAATGCAACCACTTATTTCTAAAAGTTGTTTTAAATGCTTGAAAAGCATAAAAATCAATAACTAAATAAATGGTAATAAAAATAATCCAACGAAGCATACCTCAATTTTTGTAAAATTCTAACAAATATAAACCTAAAACAAAGAATCTATTTTAACATCCTGTTAAAGTTTCGTAGCTTTGATTCTCTTATCAACTTTCACTCATGTCAGAACAAAAACGTCTTTTTTTACTTGATGCATATGCTCTAATTTTTAGAGGCTATTATGCATTTATAAAGAACCCAAGAATCAATTCAAAAGGTATGGATACCTCAGCTATTTTGGGTTTTACAAATTCATTATTAGATGTAATAAAACGTGAGCGACCAGATCATTTAGCGGTTTGTTTTGACAAAGGTGGTAGTGTAGACCGTGTTGAAATGTTCGAAGCTTATAAAGCAAATCGAGATGAAACACCTGAAGCTATTAAAATTGCTGTTCCATATATAGAGCAGATTTTAAAAGCCATGCATATACCTATTATTGTAAAGGAAGGTTATGAAGCCGATGACATTATAGGTACGTTGGCGAAAAAAGCTGAAAAGCAAGGCTATAAAACGTTTATGGTTACACCAGACAAGGATTTTGCCCAATTGGTATCAGAAAATATTTTTATGTATCGCCCTCGCTTTGGTGGCGGCTACGAAACTTGGGGTATTAAAGAAGTGCAAGAAAAATTTGAAGTCGAAAGACCCGAGCAAGTCATAGACTTTTTAGGAATGATGGGAGATTCTGTAGACAATATTCCTGGTTTACCTGGAGTAGGTGAAAAAACAGCAAAAAAGTTTATTGGTCTTTATGGAAGCATGGAAGGGCTACTAGCTAATACTCATGAATTAAAAGGAAAAATGAAAGAGAAAGTAGAAGCTAATAAAGAATTAGGCTTACTTTCTAAAGAACTAGCAACAATAATGCTTGATGTTCCTGTAGACTTTCATGAAGAAAATTTTGAGCTTTCAAAACCAGATATAGATTCTGTAAAAGAAGTTTTTACCGAATTAGAATTTAGACGTTTAACCGAAAATTTTATCAAAACTTTTGGTACAGAAACTAGCGATGCGCCCCAAACAAAAATAACCGAAATTAAGCCTAAAAAGGCAGTTCCTACTAACGGTCAATTTGATTTATTTGCAACACCAGGAGCAGGAGCTGTTACACAAGAAGCTGCTGAAACAACTGGTTATAAAACTATTGAGAACACATCTCATTTTTATCAATTTATTAATACTAAGCTTTCAAGAAAGTTATTACTTGAAAAGTTACTCAAGCAAAAATCTGTTTGTTTTGATACCGAAACTACCGGATTAAAAGCTTTAGAAGTTGAACTGATTGGTATTGCATTTTCTTGGGAAAAAGGCAAGGGTTATTATGTGGCATTTCCAGAAGATCAAAAAGAAACGCAAACCATCCTCGAAGAGTTTAGACCTTTTTTTGAAGACACATCTATTGAAAAGATAGGGCATAATTTAAAGTATGATATTAAGGTGTTATCAAATTATAATATTCCTGTAAAAGGAAAATTATTTGACACAATGATCGCTCATTATCTGATTAACCCAGATATGCGTCATAATATCGATGTGCTCTCTGAAACATATCTAAATTATCAACCTGTTTCTATTACAGAATTAATTGGTAAAAAAGGTAAAAATCAACTCTCTATGCGTGTGGTTCCTTTAAAAGATCAAACTGAATATGCTATAGAAGACGCTGACATTACTTTGCAACTAAAAGAACACTTTGAAAAAGAATTAACCAGTGGAAAAGTGACAAAATTATTTGATGATGTTGAAATTCCTTTAGTATCTGTATTAACCGCTATGGAAATAGAAGGTATAAATATTAATACCGAATTTTTAGCTTCGCTTTCTTTGGATTTAACCGATGATATAAATAGGCTTGAAAAAGGTATTTACGAGCAGGCAGGAGAAGAATTTAATCTATCATCGCCTAAGCAATTAGGTCCTATTCTTTTTGATAAATTAAAATTAGTCGATAAACCAAAAAAGACAAAAACGGGTCAGTACTCCACCGCCGAAGATGTGTTGTCATATCTAGCTAAAGACCATAAAATTGTATCTGATATTTTGGAGTTTAGACAATATAAAAAATTGCAGAGTACATATGTAGATGCTTTACCAAATGAAATAAATTCTAAAACTGGAAGAATTCATACCGTTTATGCACAAGCAGTAGCCGCAACAGGTAGATTAAGCTCAAATAACCCTAACCTACAGAACATCCCAATCCGTACTGAAAGAGGTCGCCAGGTAAGAAAAGCATTTATTCCTCGAGATAAGGATTATGTTTTATTAGCTGCCGATTATTCGCAAATTGAGCTTCGCATTATTGCAGCGTTAAGTGAAGAGGAAACCATGATAAAAGCATTTAAAAATGGTGAAGATATTCATGCTTCAACCGCTGCAAAGGTGTTTAATGTTACTATAAATGATGTTACTAGAGAACAACGCGGCAATGCAAAAACTGTAAATTTTGGAATCATTTATGGTGTTTCGGCTTTTGGTTTGAGTAATCAAACTTCTCTAACAAGAAGTGAGTCTAAAGAATTAATCGATACCTATTACAAAACCTATCCTAAACTACGAAATTACATGTCTGAATTAGTAGATTTTGCTAGAGAGAATGGCTATGTAGAAACTGTTCTAGGGCGTAGACGCTATTTAAAAGATATTAATTCTAGAAATGCTGTAGTTAGAGGTGCAGCAGAACGTAATGCTGTAAACGCGCCTATACAAGGTAGTGCAGCTGATATTATCAAACTTGCTATGATCAATATTCATGAACGTTTCCGTAAAGAAAACTTTAGGTCAAAAATGCTTTTACAAGTACATGACGAATTAGTTTTCGATGCTCATAAAGATGAATTAGACATTATTAAACCAATCATCAAATCCGAAATGGAAAACGCTTACAAGCTTGCTGTACCATTAGATGTAGAATTAGGTATTGGTGAGAATTGGTTAGAGGCGCATTAAATTACCTTCTAAATCGATAAGTCGCTTTAATTAAAAAAGTATTGTCCTTTTCTTGATCTAGAATTTGATTATTTAAATTTCTAAATAAGTGATTATTTGCGTTTCCAGAACCTGTAACACCTTGAGACCATACCAAGAAAACTTCAGAGCCAGGAATGTATTCCCAACGAACAACTAAATTTGAACGGAATTGAACAAAAGAAAAATCAGGGTTTCCGAATTCATAGTCAATATCACCTCCATTTTCATTAATTAAGTAAGTTCCATCTACTTCTTCTATCTCATTTGAGTCATATTGTACAAAGCGATCATATAGGTCATTCGCGGTAGGAGTTTTAGAAACATATTTAAAATCTGAATATCTACCTCTCGAAACAAAAGGTTGCCCATAATACTGAACTGTTAAATTAGGATTAACATTGTAATTTAATCTTATAGCTGCACTTAAGGTTTGCTGATCAATCTTTCCTAAAATGTATCGAGATTCGGTAACTGTTTCGCCATTTATAACTTGTTCAAACTCTCTCTCTGTTACATATTGGGTTTTGTTTGGATTCTTTTCATATTCTGGTGAAAACGATATACTAAATGAATTTATAGGTTGGTATGTTATACCAGCCTCTAACTTAAAGAAGGAAAAATTATTTTGTTTGGCTTGCGAATATATATAACCAGCTCTAAAGCTCAGTTTTTTAGTTTGATCAGAACCTGCAAATAAAAAGCTTATGTTTTCTCTTGAAAAACGCCATCTTGGTCCTCCACGCAATATGGTATTGGTATAAATTCTAGGTTTATGAAATACGGCGCCATCTAGCCACCAATTATTATTAAATCGTACAAATCCTCCTAAACGATACTGAATACGATTATAATTACCTTGAAAATCATAAGTGGTAAACATATTAATCCCAGTCCATATATTTCTAAAGGTTTTCGTTGGTTTTAATAACCTCCAATTTAACCAAGCATATTGACGTATTTCATCCGCTTGACGGAGAAAACCAATATCATTCAATTCTAATTCAGGCGAGCGGAAATTCGCACCAATTCCATAACGCCAATTGCCAGTACTTTGCTTACTAAATTCTAATTTACCTCCTGTTCCTGTTAAAGAAGTTCTATTAGGATCAATTTCAACATGTTCTGCATCTACTCTACCAAATAAATGTGTTAAAGAAGATTGGGTACGCTCAATGGCTTCTTTACTTCCTCTGACGTGACTAAATACCAAATTACCTTCAATATTAAATTTTCTATCTTTCCATTGATGTCTAAAATCAAGACCTCCTGTATAAGCAGCTTCTCGCAGGTAATTTAAATTATTTTCTTTTCTATCGATAGTAAAAGGATTAACAACCTCATCTTGAGAATTTGTGTATTCTTCATTATCTGAATCATAATCGAAACTAAATTGACTTCCTAAATTTCTATTTGTTGCTGTAAAAATACCTCCAACAAAAGTATTGCGATTGTTAAAATCTTTTTGAATTCTAGCTACCAAGTAATTTGTTAGTGGCTCAATAATAGCTTCTCTTCTTTGATCGGGAGAATCATAGTTTGCAACTTCAGCAATTTCTCTTGATGTCAAACTTTCTAACAACCCAATAGACCAACCATTTTTGGTTTTTCCACTAAATTTAGCTGCACCTAAAATAGTTGTATTCGCTTTTCTATCTATAAAATCGTTGCCATTTGTAGTAATTGATCCCTGCGGATTTCTACCTATACGCCTGGAGAAGAACAAATTATCCTGATTACCACCAAAACGGAAGTCAAAAATATTTTTATTCTCAACAAAAAATGGTCTTTGTTCTCTAAAAAACACCTCAAAACCATCTAAGGCAATTGCCGCTGGATCAGCCTCAACCTGTCCAAAATCTGGATTTACTGTTAAATCTAGTGTAAGGTCATTTGTAATTCCAATTTTAGCGTCTAGTCCTCCATTCAATGTGAAATCATCGCCATCACGAAAAGGGTTGCCCTCCTCTTTTGGGAAGGTGTCATATTGCAAAACCGTAAAAGGTTGTATTTCTAATTGTCTTTGAGGTACTAAACCTATTAATCCATGTAACTCGCCTGCTTCACTTATAAAGCCTGGGGCATCAACAGGAATTCGTTGCCACAAAGAAGTCTCATTATTTCTAAAAATTCTGCGAACAACGTTCAATCCCCAAATTTGTTCTTTAGATTTTCCGAAACGTAACTGACTTAAAGGTATCTTCATTTCGGCAGTCCATCCTTCACTATCAATATTTGCTTTTGTATACCAAACGGGATTCCAACTATCATCTATATTATCGCCATTATCAGTTGCTATTTCATCGCCTTTTACACCAGCTGCTGTAGTAGTAAATACAAAACCAGTTCGTTCATCATGATAACTATCTATAAGCACATTTACACGATCACCTACAAATCCATCTCGTCTAGACAAACGATTAATAATACTGTCTGGAGCTTTATCAAAACATTGAATGCCTACATATAGATTTTTGTCATCATAAACAATCTTAAAGCGTGTTTGAAAAGTTGGTGGAGTATTTTCGTCGGGTTCATTTTCTATAAAATCTGTTGCCCACTCAACCACATTCCAACCCTCATCATCAAGTTTACCATCTATTACCGGTACTTTGTCTGGTGTAACATGGTGAGTTGTGTAAATACGTTTAGGAACTCTTGATTTCTCATCTTCTTGAGCTAAAGAGAATTGAAAAATAATTAAACAAAAAAAAGCTAAATAACTTTGAATTAATCGGTTTATGAACATAGTGTATGGTTAACTTATGCCTCTCCATTCACCACCATTATGCGTTGGCAAGGTACTATAATGGTATCTTAACTTTTTGTTAATTCAACGCGTCAATTTGTTAAAGTTTATAGTCTAAAACGATAGGTTGCCTTAATTAAAAATGTGTTCTCTTTTTCTTGACCGAGAATTTGATTGTCAAGATTAGCTAAAAGATCATTGGATGGATTTCCATCTCCAGTTACTCCTTGAGACCAAACAAGAAATACTTCTGAGCCTGGAATATACTCCCAACGTACAACTAAATTCGAGCGAAATTGCACAAAAGAAAAGTCTGGCTTACCAAAAGAATAATCAGTAGTTCCATTTAAATTTTCATCAATAAGGTAAGTTTGTTCATCCTCATCGAAACTCATTTGAGTATCTGTAATTGGTTGAAATCTATTTTCAAAATCACTCGCTTGAGGGTTCGTTATGTATTTATAATTCATATACCTACCTCTTGACACAAAAGGTTGCCCCCAATATTGCACTGTTAAATTTGGATTGATTGTATAGTTAACCCTTAGGGAAGCACTTAGTGTTCGTTGGTCTATAGTAGCATTAATATATTTTATATCATTACCTACTTCAACATTTTCAACATATTGTATTTTATCACTGTTATGATTATACGATGGATTTAAAGATAACCTCAATGAATTTAATGGTTGATACGAAATGCCAAAATATACTCGATATCTATTTCGTGAATTATCGAAAGATCTATTTCCATTATGTCCAATATTGAATCGCACTTTTTTTCGATTATCTGTGCCAAGATTATTCCAAAAGAATATACTTGGCGTAAAACGTAGTCTCGGACCACCTCGTAAGGCAAAATTCGACTGATTTACACCTACATATGTGACGCCCAAATTACCAAACCAGTTATTCTTAAAATTTGCCCAACTATTTACATTAAACTGCAATAAATTATGATTTCCTCCAAAATCCCAAGCAGACCAATGATTATAATTTAAACCAAGCTGTCTAAAAATCGAAAACGGTTTTAAGAATCTATAGCCTACCCAAGTATAATGTCTTAAATCATCCGCTTGACGTTGAAAACCTAAATCATTCAATTCTAATTCTGGAGATCGCCAAGTAAAACCACTTTCAAAACGCCAATTACCTTGTGCTTGTTTACCTATTTGAATATTACCTCCTGTTCCCGTTAATGAGGTACGTTCTGGGTCATAATCTAAATAACTTGCTCCAACTCTTTGAAATCTATGTCTGAATGAATTTTGAGTATCTTGAATAGCTTCTTTAGTACCTTTAACATGACTAAAAACCACATTTCCGCCTAAATACCAAGCTCTGTTTTTCCATTGATGTTTGAAATCTAAACCTCCTGAATAAGCAGCTTCATGTAAAAATTCCAAATGCTCTGGTAGGTTACGATTGGTAGCCGTAAAAATACCTCCTATAAATGTATTCCGTTCGTTAAAATCCTTTTGTAATCTACCTACAAAATAATTAGTTAAGGGCTCAACAACCTCATCTCTTCTTGAAACAATTTCTCCATCTACCACCTCAGCAATATCGGCATATTCTTTTGCAGTCATACTTTCTAAAACACCTATAGACCAACCATTTTTGGTCTTGCCACTAAACTTAGCTGCTCCAAGTATTGTAGTGTTAACAGGTTGATCTACATATTCACCATCTACGGTATCTGGAAACCCTTGTGGGCTACGTCCTATTCTTCTAGAAAAGAATAAATTATCAGATCCAAATGTATCTCCTGCATTAGATCTAGAAAATTGGTAATTAAAAATATTATTATTTTCTACAAAAAATGGTCGCTGCTCCCTAAAGAAGACCTCAAACCCGTCTAATGCAATAGCGGAAGGGTCAGCTTCTACTTGACCAAAATCAGGATTAACAGTTAGGTCTAAAGTAAGATCATTTGTAATGCCAATTTTAGCGTCTAATCCTCCATTCAATTCAGAGTCTCTACCATCCCGAAAAGGATTGCCGTCTTCGCGAGGATAATTATCTGCTTTAGTTACGGTAAAAGGTTGTATTTCTAATTGTTTTTGAGGTTCAAGATCTATGAGTCCATGTAATTCACCTAATTCACTAATCCAACCTGGAGAATCTTGTGGCACACGTTGCCATAAAGATCTTTCTTCTTTTCTAAAAATTCTTCTATTTAATTGTAATCCCCAAATTTGCTCTTTAGCCTTTCCAAATCTTAATTGACTTAATGGTATTTTCATTTCGGCCGTCCAACCTTCGTTATCAATATTAGTTTTTGCGTACCAAACGGGATTCCAGCTAGAATCCCAGTTGTTACCATTTGCTGAAATAAATTCATCTCCTTTAACACCAGCCGAAGTAACATTAAATGAAAAACCTGTTCTAAGGTCATGATAACTATCAAAGTTAATTTCGATCCAATCGCCAGCAAATCCATCTCGTCTAGATAAACGGTTCACTATACTATCTGGTTGTTTATCATATAGCTTTACTGCTATATAAATGTTTTTTTTATCATAAACTATTTTGAATTTAGTTTGCTGATGTGGAGGTGTATTTTCGTCAGGTCTCCATTCTATAAAATCTCCATCCCACTCAACGATATTCCAGCTAACATCATCTAACAAACCATCGATCACTGGTGCCTTTTCTTGACCGAGAAACTTGGTTGTATATATCCTCTTAGTAATTATTTCTTTCTTCTTATCTTCTTTTTGCGAATGAACATTAAAAGACATAAGAAATGCAAAAAAACATAAGATAGGTAGATTTTTCATGCGGCTGCTGATGTATTATTTAGTTTGTTTGATAGTAAAGACCACACTAATTTCTGAGTGTTACATTCAAACTCCCGAAATTATCATTTACCTGTCTTAAAATTCTGTTAATTAACTTTTTGTTTACGTTAAAAAACAATCATAAAAAATATAGCTAAATCACTGTTTGTTATATAAATAAATAGTTGTAGATTTGCACTCCCTTAGAAAAGGGATAAAATAAATTATTAACAGACAAAAACTAATAGTGTGAACACATTAAGTTACAAAACAGTATCAGCTAACAAGGCCACAGTAAACAAAGAGTGGGTTTTAGTTGATGCGGACGGGCAGACATTGGGTCGTTTAGCTTCTAAAGTAGCAATGCTAATTAGAGGTAAATACAAGCCAAACTACACACCTCATGTAGACTGTGGAGATAATGTTGTAATTATCAATGCAGAAAAAATTAATTTAACTGGAAACAAGTGGGAAGATAAATCATATATCCGCCATACAGGTTACCCAGGAGGTCAAAGATCGCTTACTGCAACAGAAATGTTTGACAAAAACCCTACTAGATTAGTAGAAAAAGCAGTAAAAGGAATGTTACCTAAAAATAAATTAGGTAGCGCTTTATTTAGAAATTTACATGTATATGCTGGTGCTGAGCACAAACACGAAGCTCAAAATCCAAAAGCATTAAACCTAAACGATCTTAGATAATGGAAAGAATACACAAGATAGGTAGAAGAAAAACGGCTGTAGCTCGTGCATATGTTTCTGAAGGTAAAGGAAACATTACTATCAATAAAAGAGAATTAAAAAATTATTTTACTACTGGTACTTTACAATATAAAGTAATGCAACCATTAATGTTAACTGGCAACGAAAAATCTTTCGATATCAGCGTAAATGTTTATGGAGGTGGTGTAACAGGTCAGGCAGAAGCAATTCGTTTGGCGATCACCAGAGCATTAGTTTCTATTAATGAAGAACACAGAACGGTATTAAAACCAGAAGGGTTACTAACTCGTGATCCTAGAATGGTAGAGCGCAAGAAATTCGGTCAGAAAAAAGCTCGTAAGAAATATCAATTCTCTAAACGTTAATCATATATTATTAATTATAAACTGTTATCGTATAAGTTTAGCACCCAAATAGTTAAGACTCACCTAGTGGCTACTTAATTATTGCTAATTAAACGGAACGTAAACTAAAAAACAAGATGGCAAACATTGAAATTAAAGATTTATTAGATGCAGGTGTACACTTTGGTCACCTGACTAGAAAATGGAATCCAAACATGGCTCCGTATATTTATACTGAGCGTAATGGTGTTCACATTTTAGATTTGTATAAAACTGCTGCTAAAATTGAAGATTCTTCTAAGGCGCTTCATAAGATAGCGGCTTCTGGTAGAAAGATATTATTTGTAGCTACTAAAAAGCAAGCAAAAGACATCGTTGCAGATAAAGCTAAGAACGTAAACATGCCTTACATCACAGAAAGATGGCCAGGTGGTATGTTGACAAACTTTGTAACTATCCGTAAAGCCGTAAAAAAAATGGCTCAAATAGATAGAATGAAACAAGATGGTTCTTTTAATGCTTTATCAAAGAGAGAACGTTTACAGATCAATCGCCAAAGAGCTAAATTAGAAAAGAACTTAGGTTCTATTACTGATATGACTCGTTTACCAGGCGCTGTATTTGTTGTTGACACTAAGCGTGAGCATATTGCTATAGCAGAAGCTCAAAAATTGAATATTCCAATTTTTGCAATGGTAGATACAAATTCAGATCCTAGACCAGTAGATTTTGCAATTCCTGCAAATGATGATGCATCTAAATCTATTGATAAGATTTTATCTTTTGTAACTGACGCAATTGCGGAAGGTTTAGCAGAAAGAAAAGCTGACAAAGATAAAGCTACTGCTGCAAAAGAAGCTGCTGCCGCTCCAAAAGTTGAGGAAGCTAAAGTAGCAGAAGCTATTGCAGAAGTAAAAGAAGAAAAATAAAAGTTTAATAATATTTATAAAGAATGAGTACAATGGTTAAAATAACCGCTGCTGAAGTAAATAGATTAAGAAAGACCACTGGAGCTGGTATGATGGATTGTAAAAATGCATTAGTAGAAGCTGAAGGTGATTTCGATAAAGCAATTGAAATTTTACGTAAAAAAGGACAAAAAGTAGCTGCTAAAAGAGCTGACCGTGAGTCAACTGAAGGTGCTGCTATTGCAAAAGTAAATGCAGATAACACAGTAGGTGTATCTATCGTGTTAGGTTGCGAAACTGACTTTGTAGGTAAAAACGAAAACTTTGTAAGCCTTGCACATGAATTAGCTGAATTAGCATTAAATGCTTCTTCTAAAGAGGAATTTTTAGCTGCTGATTTCAATGGAATGTCTGTTGCGGATAAATTAATCGAACAAACAGGTGTTATCGGTGAAAAATTAGATATCAATGCATTCGAAAAAGTAGAAGCTCCTTTTGTAGGTTCTTATATACATGCCGGTAATAAAATAGCTACAATTGTAGGTTTATCTGCAAACGTTGAAGGTGCTGATGTTGTTGCAAAAGATGTTGCTATGCAAGCTGCCGCAATGAACCCTATCGCTTTAAACGAAGAAGGTGTTGATGCTTCAGTAATCGAAAAAGAAATTGAGATTGCTAAAGATCAATTACGTCAAGAAGGTAAGCCAGAAACTATGTTAGATAATATTGCTAAAGGTAAGATCAAGCGTTTCTTTAAAGATAACACATTGGTAAACCAAGCGTTTATTAAAGATAGTAAAGTTAGTGTTGCTCAATATGTAAAATCTATTGGAGATGTAACTGTAAGTGATTTTAAAAGAGTTGCTTTAGGATAATATATTTTTCACTTTCGTGGAATTAAAACCTCGCCAAATGGCGAGGTTTTTTTGTTTCTATAATTTGTATATTTGTCAAACTTTCAAAAAAATGCAATACAAAAGAGTTTTATTAAAACTAAGCGGTGAAGCCTTAATGGGAGAAAGGCAATACGGCATAGACCCTAAACGCTTAGCAGAATACGCTGATGAAATTAAAGATGTAGTAGAGAAAGGTGTAGAAGTTGCTATTGTAATTGGCGGCGGCAATATCTTTAGAGGCGTGGCTGGAGCCAGCAATGGCATGGATCGCGTGCAAGGAGATCATATGGGTATGCTTGCTACTGTTATAAACGGACTAGCCTTACAAAGTGCCTTAGAAAATGCTGGAATACAAACAAGACTGCAGTCTGCTATAAAAATAAATGAAGTTGCTGAGCCTTTTATAAGACGAAAAGCAATGAGACATTTAGAAAAAGGTCGTGTCGTAATTTTTGGTGGTGGTACAGGCAATCCTTATTTTACTACAGATTCTGCTGCTGTCTTAAGAGCAATTGAAATTGGAGCAGATGTAATTCTTAAAGGAACTAGAGTAGACGGTATTTATACATCAGATCCAGAAAAAAATAGCGATGCCATAAAATTTGATGATATTTCTTTTGATGATGTATTGAAAAAAGGATTAAAAGTAATGGATACAACAGCTTTTACTCTAAGTCAAGAAAATGAGTTACCTATTGTTGTTTTCGACATGAATACGCCAGGTAATTTAATGAAAGTGCTTTCTGGAGAAAATATTGGCACAAAAGTAAATCTATAATTTGTGGCTTACTTTTTGATTTGCTAAATTCGAATTAGAAATTTTTTTAACATGAACGAAGAAGTTGAATTTATAATAGATACTGCAAAAGAACAAATGGACAATGCCGTGGCTCACTTAAAAAAGGAGCTAGCAAATATAAGAGCCGGTAAGGCTTCCCCAGCAATGCTACGAAGTGTGATGGTAGATTATTATGGTTCTCAAACACCTTTAAATCAAGTTGCAAATGTAAATACGCCCGATGCTCGTACTATTACAGTTCAGCCTTGGGAAAAAAACATGCTTCAAGAAATTGAAAGAGGAATAATGATAGCCAATATTGGCTTTAACCCAATGAATAATGGTGAATCTATAATTATAAATGTTCCTGCATTAACAGAAGAACGTAGACGTGAACTAGCTAAGCAAGCTAAAGCTGAAGCCGAAAATGACAAAGTAAGTGTTCGTAATGCGCGAAAAGATGCCAATAATGATATTAAAAAATTAGATGTTTCTGAAGATATGAAATCAAATGCTGAAGCTGATGTTCAAGAAATGACAGATAAATATATAAAGGTTATTGATGAAATGTATGCTAAAAAAGAAGAAGAAATAATGACTGTGTAATTGTGAGTCATTTGATCAAATATAAACTTATGTTAAAAGCAACCGCAGAGGTTGCTTTTTAATTTTATCTGGTATTTCTTTGAGTGCCAAAAATTTTAAATGAAGCGATCGGTCTTTTTATTTATAGTATTCTATCCTATTTTTTTTCTTGCTCAAAGCTCTTTTTCAGGAATTATTAAAGACGCTAAGACCAACACACCACTTCCTTTTGCTACAATAATTACAAATAATGGTTTAGGGGAACTATCTGATGCCGACGGTAAGTTTTTTATTCGGTCAAAAAAAACAATAACCCAACTTTCCGTTTCTTATGTTGGGTATAAATCTCAAAAAATTTCCATAAATCAATCCCAGAACTATATTACCATACTATTGCAACCAAGTCAAGAAAGTTTAAACGAAGTCGTTGTAGTTGCAAAAGAGAATCCTGCTTTAAGAATTATACAGAATACTATATACAATAGAAATAAAAATTACATTCAAAAAGAATTAAACTCCTTTAAATACACATCTTATAACAAATTTATTGTTAGCGCTGATCCAGATTCAATTTCTGGTAATATTGATTCAGTTTTCGTTTTAAAAAACAATAAAAAAGTATTTAAAAGGATCGACTCTATTAACTATGAATTCAAAAAACGAATAGATAAAAGTCATTTATATCTTTCAGAAAAAATATCTGAACACACATATAAAAGAGGAAAAAATAAAAAAGAAACCGTTTTAGCTTCTCGAATGGCAGGATTTAAACAACCTATTTATGAATTCTTAGCTTTAGATATAGAAAATTTTACTTTTTATGAAGAAATTTATTCATTGTTAGGTAACAAATACATAAATCCACTAGCAAAGAATGCAATTAAAAAATATAATTATAAAATATTAGACACCATTAAGCATTCTAAAGACTCAACTTTTATGGTTTATTACAAGCCAAAAAAAGCAAGTGATGATATCGGCCTCGAAGGTGTTCTATACATTAATTCAAATCAATTTGCCCTAGAAAAAGGTATTGCGCAGCTTAAAGGCGCTGTAAATGTAAAAGCTATACAAAGTTTTGAGTATCGACCCAAGTATAATATTTGGTTCCCTAAAGAAACTGAAATCTCTCTCCGCAAAGGAAATAACAAAACTCCAGTAAAATTATTTGGCTCAATTGTATTTAGTGCTAGTAAAGGAAATGACTCAATTGTAAAAACAAATAAGAAAGACCCTAGTGATGTTTCGTATTTAATTTCTAGAACCAAGAACTTTGATATTAGTATTAACGAACCTGTCAAAGTCCTAAACTCAGCTTCTAGTATTGAAATACATGATGATATTGCCAATCGTAATGAAACATATTGGAATCAGTTTAGAACAGATTCCATTTCTCTGCGAGGAATAGAAACTTATAGAATCATTGATAGTATTTCACATAAAGAAGGTGCTGAAAAAAAACTAAATATTGCCAGAAAAATATTGAAAGGATATTATCCTACTAAATACTTCGATTTTGATCTAAGTCAACTCATCAACTTTAATAACTATGAAGGCTTTAGATTAGGTTTTGGAGGGGTTACAAATCCGAAATTTTCAAGTAAATTTCGATTAGAAGGTTATACCGCTTATGGTTTTAAAGACGCTAAATTTAAATATAGAATTGGGGCAGCCTTCAGATTAAACAAATACAATAATACTTGGTTGGTTTTTAGTTATACAGACGACTTACAAGAAGCTGCAAAAATAGATTTTTTGTTTGATGACACTTCTTTTTCGTTAATAAATCCTAGAAATTTGAACATTAGTCAATTCTATGGGTATCGTTCTTACGATATAAATATTGAGCATGATGTTTTTCCGAATGTTGAATCAAAACTAAAATTAAATCATGGTAGATTTAATACCAAATTCGATTATCTATTCACAAATGGTGGGCAAATTTTTGAAGATTATAATTTAACTACTGCAACTCTAGCTGTAAAATGGACGCCTTTTAGTAAATATATGAACTCGCCAGTTGGTAAAATTGCAATTAAAAAAGGGTATCCTAAAATAACTGCTCAATTAACCAAAAGTTTTGAAAATATAATCGGTGGAGATGTTGATTTTACACAGTTCAATTTTAAAATAGAACATGTGATAAAACTTTTAAGAAATAGCTCTACATCTTTCTTGCTTCAAGGAGGCATTGTTGGAGGAAACGCCCCACTAACGCATTTATATAATGCAACGCCTAATTATTCGTTACGAAATCCTTGGCGGAAGAGAATCAATTTTTCTGGCGCTAATGCCTTTGAGACCATGACTTTCAATGAATTTATCTCTGAACGATATGTTTCATTACATGCAAGACATAATTTTAAACGATTTAGAATCAGTCAAAAATTTAGACCTCGCTTAAGCCTTATATCTAGATTTGCAATTGGCACAATTGATGAGCCACAAAATCACAGTATTCCTATCAAAAAAATGAATAAAGGCTACTTAGAATCTGGCTTTGTTCTAAACCATTTATTTAAAGGGTTTGGCATCAGTTCATTCTACAGATATGGTGCTTATAGCAATGATAAATTTTCAGATAATTTAGCTGTAAAATTAACCTATGTTTTAAGCTTAGGTTTTTAAACCAACACTTCAAATTACCTAAACTATTTTATTACCTTTGTTAATCTTAAAAAATAGGCGATTTTGATGAACTTTTGGCCAGTTGTTTCTAGAATAATTTTAAAAGGAAGAATCCCTATTCTTATCATTTTAAGTCTTATAACCTATTTTTTATATACTCAAACTGAGAATATTAGATTTTCTCATACTGAGGCTAATCTTTTACCATCTAATCATCCAGTAAATGTTGAGTATAACAAGTTCTTAGATATTTTTGGTGAAGAAGGTAACATTATCATTTTAGCAGTTCAAGATTCTACCATTTTTACTGCTGAAAAATTTAATAACTGGAATAAGCTCTCTCAACAACTAGATACGTTTCCAGAAGTTGACTTTAGTGTTTCTATAGGTGATATCAAGAAGTTAAAAAAGGACAATGCAAATAAAAAGTTCACTGTTGAATCACTTTATAAAGAAAATCCTAAAACCAATACTGAAGTTTTAAAAATTAAAAAAGAGCTTTTTGATAACTTACCTTTCTTTGACAATTTCCTATTCAATAAAGAAACAGGCACAATTCGTTCTGTTATTTATGTAAAAAAAGATATAGTAAATACTATAAAGCGTAAAGATTTTATTTTCAATATTCTCAATCCTACTATAGAAAAATTTGAAAAAGACAATACAGTTGACGTTCGCATTTCTGGAATGCCTTACATACGTACTATGAATGCCCAAAATATTATTGATGAAATCGGCATCTTTGTTGGTCTAGCATTGTTAGTCACCTCATTGATTTTCTTTTTCTTTTTTAGGTCATTTAGAGCCACATTTATCACCATGCTTGTTGTTAGTATCGGTGTAATTTGGGCGTTAGGGTTTATCGGCTTATTTCAATATGAAATTTCTGTTTTAATGGCATTGATTCCTCCATTAATAATTGTCATTGGTGTTCCTAATTGTATTTTCTTAATCAACAAGTATCAACACGAGGTAAAGAGTCATGGCAATCAAGCAAAATCATTACAGCGGGTAATTTCAAAAATTGGTAATGCCACATTAATGACCAACGTAACAACAGCTTCTGGTTTTGCTACATTTATTTTCACCAAGAGTCAATTATTAAATGAGTTCGGTATTATAGCCTCAATTAATATTCTTGCAATATTTATGTTGTCACTTCTTATAATTCCGATTATATATAGTTTCCAACCTAAACCAAAGGATAAGCATTTAAGGCATCTTGAAAAAAAATGGATAGAAAGCATTGTAGATTGGATGGAAAATATGGTGCGCCATAAGCGTATTGCAATTTATATTTCTACTGTCCTTATTATAGTGACGAGTATTATCGGGGTTTATATGATTCGTATTTCTGGTAGTATGATTGAAGATATGCCAAAAGGAAAACCCTTTTTTAAAGATATTATATTCTTTGAAAAGGAATTTGGTGGTATTATGCCTTTAGAAATAATTATTGACACCAAACGCAAAAAAGGTGTTATGAAATTAGCCACACTCAAGCGAATGGATAGGCTAAATGAAATTATAGATGAAATACCCGAATTATCTCCTTCAGTTTCTGTTTTAAACTTAGTAAAATATTCTAAGCAAGCATATTACAATGGAAATCCAAAATACTATCAGTTACCTAACGGGCAAGAACGCGCTTTTATTTTAGAGTTTACAAAAAACTCTGATGCCAATTCTGATCTGCTAAATAACTTTGTAGACTCAACTGGTCAATATGCCCGTATCACTACTTTTATGAAAGATATTGGTACTGAAAAAATGGAGCGTATTGAAGAACGTTTACAAGCTAGAATTGACAAAGAATTCCCCAAAGAACGTTATGATGTTAAAATGACTGGAAAAGCATTGGTTTTCTTAAAAGGAACTAACTATCTAATACGAAATCTTGTGGTTTCTTTATCATTAGCTATTTTACTTATTTCGATTTTTATGGCTTGGATGTTTAGGTCTTTTGAAATGATATTAATATCTCTTTTGCCTAACATTTTACCCTTATTGGTAACAGCTGGATTAATGGGATTTTTGGGTGTACCTATTAAACCATCTACAATTTTAGTGTTTAGTATAGCCTTTGGTATTTCGGTTGATGATACTATTCATTTTTTAGCAAAATACAGACAAGAGTTACAAGCAAATCACTGGCGTGTGAAAAAATCTGTTTATGCCGCTTTAAGAGAAACTGGTGTAAGTATGTTTTACACATCTATTGTTCTTTTCTTTGGGTTTTTAGTATTCATCGTTTCTAGCTTTGGAGGAACAATTGCCTTAGGTGGGTTGGTGTCTGTTACTTTATTATTTGCAATGGTATCAAATTTATTATTGCTACCATCGTTATTATTATCATTAGAGCAGCGAATAGCAAATAAAAAAGTATTTAAGGAGCCTGCTATGAAAATCCTACCAAAGGAAGATGAAGATGGGCAGATTGAAGAATTAGAAGAAGTTATTAAAGAAGAAATATGAAAGGAATTATTTTAGCCGGTGGCAGTGGAACTAGACTACATCCATTAACGTTAGCCGTAAGTAAGCAATTGATGCCTATTTATGATAAACCAATGATTTATTATCCTCTTTCAACATTAATGTTGGCTGGCATAAAAGATATTTTAATCATTTCAACTCCTCATGATTTACCTCTTTTTGAGCGCTTATTAGGAGATGGTAAGCGACTGGGCTGTAATTTTCGATACGCAGTTCAGGAAATACCTAATGGATTGGCCCAAGCATTTGTAATTGGTAAAGAATTTATAGGTAATAATAAAGTTGCACTAGTTTTAGGTGATAACATTTTTTATGGAGGAGGAATGCACCGTGCTTTAATTAATGCTTCTGAGAATAGTGGTGGAACAGTATTTGCCTATCCAGTAACTGACCCTGAACGTTATGGAGTTGTTGAGTTCGATAAAGACAATAATGTAATTTCAATTGAAGAAAAGCCTGAGAAACCTAAATCGAACTATGCAGTGCCGGGTATTTATTTTTATGATAATGATGTAGTTAAAATTGCTGAAAATCTGAAACCATCAGCTAGAGGTGAATATGAGATTACAGATGTAAATAAAGAATATCTAAAGCAAGGTAAATTAAAAGTAAGTACACTTAGTAGAGGTACTGCCTGGCTAGATACGGGCACTTTTAATTCATTAATACAAGCGCAACAATTTGTGCAAGTTATAGAAGAAAGGCAAGGGTTAAAAATCGGTTGTATAGAAGAAATTGCATACATCAAAGGTTTTATTTCTAAGTCTCAATTAGAAGAAATCGCTGAACCTTTATTAAAGAGTGGTTATGGCCAATATTTAATGAACCTTATTAAATAATTCACATTTCTTAATTCGTGAATCATAAAGCAATTAGTATCTTTGCCATTCGATAAAATTTAGAAGAATGCTAAAGAACGTTGCTGAATTATTACAATCAAATAAATTTTCCCAAGAAGTAAATATAAAAGGATGGGTGCGTACTTTTAGGGCTAATCGGTTTATTGCTTTAAACGACGGATCTACCATTAAAAATATTCAATGCGTTGTCGATTTTGAAAATACCAATGAAGAGTTGTTAAAACGTATTACTACTGGAGCAGCCGTAGCTATAACTGGCATTTTAGTTGAAAGTCAAGGTAAAGGTCAATCGGTTGAAATACAAGTTTCAAGTATTGAAATATTGGGAGATTCTAATCCCGAAGAATACCCCATACAACCAAAGAAGCATTCACTTGAATTCTTAAGAGAAAATGCTCACTTAAGAACGCGTACAAATACATTTAGCGCTGTAATGCGTTTAAGATCTTCATTATCTTTTGCTATTCATAAATATTTTAATGAAAATGGATTTTTTCATATGCATGCACCTCTTATTACAGGAAGTGATGCCGAAGGTGCAGGAGAAATGTTTAAGGTAACAACATTAGACTTAGAAAATGTCCCAAATAATAAAGACGGAAAAGTAGATTTTGAAAAAGATTTTTTTGGAAAAGAAACCAATCTAACTGTTTCTGGTCAACTAGAAGCAGAGACTTATGCAATGTCACTTGGTAAAGTCTATACGTTTGGCCCTGCATTTAGAGCTGAAAATTCTAATACTTCTAGGCATTTGGCAGAGTTATGGATGATAGAACCAGAAGTAGCATTTATGGATTTAGATGGAAATATGGATTTGGCAGAAGATGTCTTAAAATATTCCATCTCTTATGTCTTAGAACATAACAAAGATGATATCACTTTTTTAGAACAGCGTCAAATTAACGAGGACAAGCACAAACCTCAGACAGAACGAAATGAAATGACGCTTTCTGAAAAACTAAATTTTGTTGTCAGCAATAACTACAAAAGAATATCTTATACCGAAGCTATAGATATTCTTAGAAATTCTAAACCAAATAAGAAAAAGAAGTTTAAGTATTTAATAGAAGGTTGGGGAAGCGATTTACAAAGTGAACATGAACGCTATTTGGTAGAAAAACATTTCAAGTGTCCTGTGATTCTATTTGATTATCCTGCTAGTATTAAGGCATTTTACATGCGTTTAAATGAAGATGAAAAAACAGTTCGCGCAATGGATGTTTTATTCCCAGGTATCGGAGAAATTGTCGGTGGATCTCAGCGCGAAGAGCGTTTAGACGTTTTGAAAGAAAAAATGGCAGATTTAGATATACCCGAAGAAGAATTATGGTGGTATTTAGATCTTCGTAAATTTGGCACAGCTGTTCATTCAGGTTTCGGCTTAGGGTTTGACCGTCTAGTCATGTTCATTACAGGAATGGGCAACATTCGAGACGTAATCCCGTTTCCTAGAACACCTCAGAATGCAGAATTTTAATAAGATTGCGCATTAGCGAAAATGATATTAGTACTTTTTTGTATTTTTATTTTAATCAGAGTTAAGTTTGTATGTTAAAGCAACATTTACAATATAAATTATCACAAAAATTATCGCCGCAACAGATTCAATTAATGAAATTGATTCAGTTGCCAACTCAGGCTTTTGAAGAAAAAATAAAACAAGAGATAGAAGAGAATCCAGCTTTAGATAGTGGTAAAGACGAAAGAGATGACTTTAGTGATACATCTCAAGATGAATATGACGATTCTGGTAATGATTCTATTGAGACTGATATCAATATTGATGAGTATTTAAGTGATGATGAAACGCCTAGTTATAAACTCCATGCAAATAACTACAGTAGGGACGACGATGAAAAACATATACCTTATGCAGCGGGTACTTCATTTAATCAACATCTAAAGAATCAATTAAATACGTTTCGTTTAAATGAACAAGAACGAACAATAGCTGAATTTTTAGTAGGGAGTATAGATGAAAGTGGTTACATACGTAGATCTGTAGAAGATATTGTAGACGACCTTGCTTTTACAGCTAATATCTACACATCTGAAGATGAGGTAAAGCAAATGTTAGATGTGGTACATCAGTTAGATCCTGCTGGTGTAGGTGCTAGAAATCTAGAAGAGTGCCTTCTAATCCAATTGAAGCGTAAAGAAGAAACAGAAAGCAGGTTATTAGCTACTAAAATCCTCGATACTGCTTTTGACCATTTTGTTAAGAAACATTATAAAAAACTACTTCAAAAGTTTGATATTTCTGAAGAGCAATTAAAAGTTGCAATCCAAGAAATTGAAAAATTAAATCCTAAGCCAGGCGGTTCTTATGCCAGTTCTAATAAAATTGTTGAGCAAATTGTGCCTGATTTTTCTATCAGAATTATCGAAGGAAAATTAGAGTTGACTTTAAACTCTAGAAACGCCCCAGAATTACATGTATCTTCTGAGTATAATAATATGTTGAAAGGGTATAAAGAGTCTAAAGACAAATCGAAATCTCAAAAAGATGCTGTGCTATTTATTAAGCAAAAATTGGATGCAGCCAAATGGTTTATTGATGCTATAAAGCAACGTCAACAAACGTTGTTATTAACCATGAACGCCATTATGCATCATCAATCGGCCTATTTTTTAACTGGTGATGAGCGTAAACTAAAACCAATGATTTTAAAGGATATAGCTGATAAAATTAATATGGATGTTTCAACAATATCGCGGGTCGCTAACAGTAAATATGTAGATACTCCATACGGTACTAAATTGATTAAAGAATTCTTCTCTGAATCTATGAAGAACGAGCAAGGTGAGGACGTTTCAACTAGAGAGATTAAAAAAATTCTTCAAACTGTTATTGAAGATGAAGACAAAAGAAAACCATTAACCGATGATAAATTAGCTGCTCTCCTCAAAGAAAAGGGTTATTTAATTGCTCGTAGAACGGTTGCAAAATATAGAGAGCAATTGAGTATACCTGTTGCTCGTTTGCGTAAAGAAATCTAACATGTTATTCTGGCGCGCTGTATCTTACATTTTCCATCCGGTTTTATTTTCTACTATTGCATCTTTTTTATATTTCATAATTATACCCTCTCATATTCCCGATGATAGTGAACGCATTGTTTTAGGTATTGTTTTTTCATCAACTTATATTTTACCTATACTATTATTGTTCTTTTTAAAGAGGTTAAAACTGGTAGAAGATTATCATTTAAAAACGATAAATGAGCGAAAGTTTCCGGTACTGTTTATGATCTTTCTTTTCTTCTTATTAGGAAAGTTACTACTAACCCCAAATTTTGTTGACCTGCTAGCATTTTCTTTTTTTGGATGTGGTATAGCATTAATTATTGTTTACATTTTATTTTATTTGAAAATAAAGTCTAGTTTACACACAATCAGTATTGGTGGATTAATAGGTTTTACGGCAGTTTTAAGCTATCATTACGAATTAAACTTATTAGGGCTGATTATATTCTTGTTTGCCTTGTTTGGATTGATTTCGACCTCTAGACTAAAACTCGAAGCCCATAAAAATTTAGAAGTCTATATTGGTTTTTTAATAGGAGTAGTAGCTCAACTTGCTTCTTACAGTTTATATCTATCTTATAGTATATAAAATATCAGACCAATTCTTAATTCTCTAATATCAATTTTCTCATTTGATGGAGCGAGATATGCATCAGAGAAAACTTTATTCAAGCCATAGTATACATTTACATTCCAAGTACCATAACCTGCCGCTAAAGTCAACCCATAATGAAACTTATTGATCTCATCGATTCCTCGAACCTTGACTGTGGCACCCTGTTTTAATTTTGCATCAGAAGAGAAAATATATCCAAATTTAATACCAGTATACACCCTCCAAAATTTATACCGAGTTGGAGTTGATGTTCTCCATCTAATTTCAAAAGGGACTTCAATACTATGCAATGAAAATTTATTTCGAGAAAAAGATTGGCCTTCTAAAGACTCAAAAATAGTATTATCATTTAATTCAGATATCTTTAAATTTTGAAAGTAGGTATTTCTACCATATCCTAATCCTAAACCAAAGCCAAAGTTTCTTTCTTCATTGATAGGAATATCTTTAATAAAGCCAATAAAAAAACCGTTAGAGAATCCATTAGAAGAAATACTATCCGGTCGCTGGTTCATAATATTATAAGACAACCCGAAATAAATTTGGTCTTCTAAATATCTAGAATCATCTGACTGTGCCCCGCTTAATGCACAAAAGAATAGAAGTATTAATGTAATTTTCTTCATGATATACTAACAAATGTATCAAAATAAAAAAAGGCAATCAATAATTGATTGCCTTTTTAATTATATACTAATTTAATTAGTTCTTCACATTATCTAGCGCACTTCCTTTGAGCGTAGAATAGTTAATTTTAAGAGCATTTACATCTCTTAATTTTTGTTTAATATCTGTAATCGTACCAACATTAGCTTCAACATCAGCTTTAATAGAAGTTGTCAATTTAGGGATATCTTCTTCTGAATGCTTAGCTCTAACTTGAAAAATAAAAGCTGGAACTTCATCAACAGATGCAATTTTATCGTTTAATTGAACTTTATCTCCTTTAGTTGCTCCATCTTTAGATTTACCAACATAGATATAATTTACTAAACTCTTCTTTTCTAACTTCTTAACTTCTGTTGCTTTAGGCAACGTAGGTTTTTTAATCTTCATTTCGGTCTCACGCATTACTGTGGTAACCATAAAAAAGAACAATAACATAAATACGATATCTGGTAAAGATGCCGTAGATATACCAGGCATTCCTTTTTTCTTTTTTCTAAATTTAGACATATTCTTCTATTTTGTTGGTTCTGCCTCAGAGATAATTTGAGGATAAATATCAATTTTAATTTCCTTTTGCTGATCTTTGTTTAAATCATCAAAATCTCTGCCATACTTTTTGTTTGAATATCTATCTCTTAAAACATTATACGCGCCTACCAATTCATTCTGAACAGCAATATAAGTAGCATAAGACGTACCTCTATCACTTTGTAGTGAAATAATTGCTTTTTTTGGATGATCTGATGAAGTAGGATCTTTCTCTCCCTCACACCAAGTACAAACCTTTAAGTTCTCTTTTGCCATATCAGCTGCAGTACCCCCACCATTATCAATAAATTTGATAGCAGCTTCTCTCAATTCATCAACTTGCATGTACTGATCACCTTCTACTAAAATTTCATTACGTCTATTGATATTAACTTCAAAAACGTTCTTTTCTTTTAATATTGGAGGTGTAATGTCCTCTGGTTGTTTCTCTGGCAATTTGCGAGGAATCCCAGTATCAATATCCATCGTAGTTGTTACTAAAAAGAATATTAATAGTAAGAAGGCAATGTCTGCCATCGATCCTGCATTAATTTCTGGGGTGTCTCTTCTAGCCATAAGTTTATTTTAATCTTTTAAAAAAGCCCAAAACAATAGTTATTAAGCCTATCGCTCCTAAAATTCCAGTAAATGTTATTAATGTACCAACCCATTTAGAGGTACTACCAGCTTCTCCGTTTTTAACAACATTACCAAAACCATCTATAACTGCATCACCTGAAGACATAAAATATGAGATAGCCAATAAAACTCCAAGAGCTGCTAATCCCATTAAGGTCTTTTTTAAGTTTTGTGGATTTTTCACCAAGTTCAAAACTGATAAAACAATCGTTATTCCAGCAACAATAATTAGCAACCAATATGCAAACATTACAAAAGCGTTTGCTACTCCTTGTTGACTCGGATCATCTTGTATAGCATCACCACCGATCATCATCATTCGAACCAAAAAAATGATTGCGATGATACCAACAGCAGCGGCTACATATTTAAATATTTTATATAAATCCATAGTATTGATTATTTTTTGTGTCTAACCAATAGGTCAACAAGTGAAATTGAAGCATCTTCCATATTATTTACAATACCATCTACTTTAGAGATAATATAATTGTAAAATATCTGAAGAATTATTGCAACAATTAAACCAAATACTGTAGTTAATAATGCCACTTTAATACCAGTTGCAACAATTCCTGGAGAAATATCACCAGCAGCAGCAATTGCATCAAAAGCATCAATCATACCAATTACAGTACCCATAAAACCTAACATTGGTGCTAATGCAATAAATAATGATAACCATGAAATATTTTTTTCTAACAATCCCATTTGTACACCACCATAGCTTACAACAGCTTTTTCAGCTTGTTCTACACCTTCATCCATTCTATCTAAACCTTGATAGAATATTGAAGCAACAGGGCCTTTAGTGTTTCTCGCTACTTCTTTAGCAGCCTCTACTCCGCCAGAAGAAAGCGCATCTTCGATACTACTTACCAATTTGCTAGTGTTTGTAGTTGCCATGTTTAAGTAGATAATTCTTTCGATAGCAATTGCTAGACCAAGAATCAATACAACAAGAACAATACCCATAAATAATGGACCTCCTTCTATAAAACGTTGCTTAACAATTTGGTGAAATGTCTGCTCTGCAGCAGCTTCTTCTTGCATAACAGTTGCTACAGCAGCAAAGCTACTTTGAACTGAACCTAAAAATAATCCTGTGATTGCTAGGATAGTAAATACTTTTTTCATTGTGTAAATCTTAATTAATTAAATTAGTTAACGGGTTAAAGATATAAATTTTTATTAAAAAAAGCTATTATGTGCGGAGAGAAAGGGATTCGAACCCTTGATACAATTTCTCGTAAACATGCTTTCCAGGCATGCGCCTTAAACCACTCGGCCATCTCTCCTAAAAATGCTTTTTTTTAATTTAAGGATGAGCAAGTAACAAAAAAAAAATTGTTTAATAAAAGTTTTAAGATAAAAATCAGCTCATTTCTCCTCTCAAAGAAGTTTCGAAAATAGTTTTAAAATCTTGTTTAGGGATATCTTCACCTAAAAGATACATAAGTTTGGCAACCGCAGATTCTGTAGTAATATCTTTGCCATTTATCAATCCTATCTTTTCTAATTGAACGCTGGTTTCATATTGCCCTAGTATAACACTTCCGCCTGCACACTGAGTTACATCAACTATAGCTAATCCTTTTTTTAATGCTTCTTTTAGTAATTCTATAAACCATTTCTCTGAAGGAGCATTACCCGATCCATACGTTTCCAGAACAACTCCTTTTAAATCTTGAATGTTCAAAATACTTTCAACTACATTTCTGGTAATACTTGGAAACAATTTTAATATTACAATTTTATCTTCTAATTTTTTTCTAACTGTTAACCTACCATTTTCAGATTCCTTAAGTAAGGAGTTCTCATCAAATTTTAAATGCACACCACTCTCTGCTAACGGAGGATAATTCGACGAAGTGAATGCCTCAAACTGTTCTGCATTAATTTTAGTTGTACGATTAGCTCTATATAACTTGTATTCAAAATATAAACCTACCTCTTTAATATATGGTTCATCATTTTTGTTTCTTGAAGCTGCAATCTGTACAGCAGTAATCAAGTTTTCTTTAGCATCAGTTCTTAAATCTCCTATTGGCAGCTGAGAGCCAGTAAAAATGATTGGTTTATTTAGATTCTCAACCATAAAACTAATTGCAGAAGATGTATATGACATCGTATCAGAACCTGAAAGCACTACGAAACCATCCTTTTGATAATAATACTCTTCAATAATATCTACAATATCAATCCAATACTTCGTATTCATATTAGATGAATCGATAGGTTCGTTAAACGAAACAGCTTCTATATTACAATTCAGTTGATTTAACTCAGGTATCTTTTCATATAAGTGATTAAAATCAAATGCTTTAAGGGCATTGGTTTCATAATCTTTTATCATACCAATGGTACCACCAGTATATATCAGTAATATTTCAGGAACTTTTGTCATGCTTTTATTTTCGACTAAATCGAATAGAGAATAAATATAATTAGTTGAATTTCAATAAAATAATTAAAACATCTTCTTTTAAAGGACAAATTAAGAATCCTTTTAGAACTTTGGAATAATTTATGTTGTAAATTTATCAAGATTATTAAATTAACAATTAAAAAACATACATATTATGATGGGATTTTATGCACTTATTGGAATTATTGCTCTAGTAAGTTGGATCATAAGCAATAAATTAAAAAGTAAATTCAAGTATTACTCTAGAGTACAGTTGCGCAATGGAATGAGTGGTGCAGAAATTGCAGAAAAAATGTTAGCAGATCATGGAATAAATGATGTTAAGGTTATTTCTACTAAGGGAATGTTAACCGATCATTACAACCCTAAAGATAAAACAGTGAACTTAAGTGAAGGTGTTTATAATCAAAGAAATGCTGCTGCTGCTGCTGTTGCAGCGCATGAAGTTGGTCATGCTGTACAACATGCAAAAGCTTATGAGTGGTTAACATTGCGTTCTAAATTAGTTCCTGCAGTAAGTATTACGTCACGTTTCTCAACTTACTTAGTAATTGGAGGGCTGGTTTTAGGGGCTGCTTCAGGCAGTACAGGTATTGGTTATATGGTAGCTATAGCTGGTTTGGTAGCTATGGCTCTGGGTACTGTATTTAGCTTTATTACTTTACCTGTAGAATATGATGCTAGCAATAGAGCTCTAGCATGGCTAAAAAATAAAAACATAGTAAGCCAAGAAGAATATAAAGGTTCAGAAGATGCTTTAAAATGGGCAGCTCGCACTTATTTAGTGGCTGCATTAGGTTCTCTTGCGACACTTTTATATTGGGCTTGGCAAATTTTAGGCAGAGATTAAGCATATTAGTAACATATAAAAAACCCCGCTTAAGCGGGGTTTTTTATATTTTAATTTGTCTATCTATCTGTTGTTCTAGTGATATAAAAGTTTCTGTTCTTGCTACACCTTTTATTAATTGTATTTGCTTATTTAATACATGCATTAAATGCTCATTATCTTTACATAATATCTTTGCAAAAATAGCATAGTTGCCAGTAGTATAATGACTTTCTATCACCTCATCAATTTCCTTAAGTCTCTTTATCGCTTCTTTATAAGTACTAGCAGCATCTAAAAAGATTCCTACAAAAGCTAATGTTTTGTAACCAAGAACCTTTGGATTTATTATAAATTTAGAACCAGCTAATAACCCAGATTTTTCTAATTTTCGTAATCGTTGATGAATAGCGGCACCAGAGATACCTACTTCTCTAGCGATACCTAAAATAGGAGCTCTAGCATCACTCATTAAATTTTTAAGGATAATTTTATCAATACCATCAATGTGTAAGCCTTTTTCTTTCATCTTATTCTGATTTTGATATAAAATTAAAAAAATAAAGGATATACTTAAGTATACCCTTTACTATTTATTAAAAAATGAAATTTGTTAATCCTCTGCTTCAATTTCAAAATCCTCCATGAATTTAGTGGTATAATTACCAGCCAAATAATCTGGATGCTCCATTAACTGTCTATGGAAAGGAATTGTAGTTTTTATACCTTCAATAACAAATTCATCTAATGCGCGCTTCATTTTATTAATTGCCTCTTCTCTGGTTTGAGCAGTGGTAATCAATTTAGCAATCATAGAATCGTAATTTGGTGGAATCATATATCCTGCATATACATGTGTGTCTAGGCGCACTCCATGTCCACCTGGCGCATGTAATGTAGTAATCTTTCCGGGTGATGGTCTAAAATCATTGTATGGGTCTTCCGCATTAATTCTACATTCAATTGAATGTAAATTAGGAGTATAATTTTTACCTGAAATTGGCACACCAGCAGCTACTAGAATTTGTTCACGAATCAAATCGAAATCTATTACTTGTTCAGTAATAGGATGCTCTACTTGAATACGTGTATTCATTTCCATGAAATAAAAATTTCTGTGCTTGTCAACTAAGAATTCTACTGTGCCAGCACCTTCATATTTTATATATTCAGCAGCTTTTACAGCAGCTTCTCCCATTTTTTTACGTAAAGCACTTGTCATAAATGGAGAAGGTACTTCTTCAGTTAATTTTTGATGACGACGTTGTACAGAGCAATCTCTTTCAGATAAATGACATGCTCTACCCGTAGAATCTCCCACAACTTGAATTTCAATATGGCGTGGCTCTTCTATAAGCTTTTCCATATACATATCGTCGTTACCAAAAGCAGCTTTAGATTCTTGTCTAGCAGAATCCCAGGCATCTTTTAAGTTTTCTTTCTTCCAAACAGCACGCATTCCTTTACCACCTCCCCCAGCGGTAGCCTTAAGCATTACAGGATAACCTGTTTCTTTCGCTATCTTCTCACACTCCTTAAAGTCTTTGATAATTCCATCACTCCCTGGAACACATGGTACACCAGCTTCCTTCATCGTAGCTTTAGCAGTAGCTTTGTCTCCCATTTTTGAGATCATTTCCGCGGAAGCGCCAATAAACTTTATGCCGTGCTCTTCACATATCTTTGAAAACTTTGCGTTTTCTGATAAAAATCCATAACCAGGATGAATGGCGTCAGCATTCGTAATTTCGGCCGCTGCAATAATGTTAGAAATCTTAAGATAAGATTCATTACTTGGAGCAGGACCAATACGTACAGCTTCATCGGCAAACTTTACATGCAAGCTTTCTTCGTCTGCCGAAGAATAAACAGCAACAGTTTTAATGCCCATCTCTTTACATGTTCGAATTACACGAAGAGCTATTTCACCTCTATTGGCAATTAAAATTTTCTTAAACATAATTTCTAATGTTAGGTTAGTACGAAATTATGATGGGTCAACCAAGAACAAAGGTTGGTCAAACTCGACAGGTGATGAATCATCAACTAATACTTTAACGATCTTTCCAGAAACTTCAGATTCAATTTCGTTAAATAATTTCATTGCTTCTATAATACAAACTGTATCACCAACATTTATAGTACTACCTACTTCGACAAACATAGGCTTATCTGGTGATGGTTTTCTATACATGGTTCCAATAATTGGTGATTTGATCACCACATATTTAGAATCATCATCTGCCGGTGTTTCTGCTTTAGTAGGTGCTTCTGTAACTGGAGCTGGAGCACTTGCAACAGGAGTAACAGGAACTTGGGCCATCGGAGCTTGTTGTACAATAGTAGTTTCGGTCTTACCAGTACCAGTTTTAACCGTAATTTTAACATCTTCCATTTCTAATTTCACTTCGCTAGCACCTGACTTGGCTACGAATTTTATTAGATTCTGAATATCTTTTAAATCCATTTTATATTAGAGTTAGTAGTTAGTTCTTAAGTTATGAATTATACGCCCACTTTAAATAAATGGCTCCCCAAGAGAAACCACCACCAAAAGCAGCAAAAATTATATTATCTCCTTTTTTAAGTTGATTTTCGTAATCGTTTAGTAATAATGGTAATGTTGCAGATGTGGTATTTCCGTATTTATGAATATTCATCATCACTTTAGATTCTTCTAAACCCATACGCTCTGCGGTAGCATCTATAATTCTCTTATTAGCTTGATGCGCTGCCAACCATGCAACATCATCTTTAACTAAATTATTTCTTTCAAGAATTTTCTCAGAAACATCTGCCATATTAAATACAGCATTTTTAAATACTGTTCTGCCCTCTTGCTTTACAAAATAACCCTCTCCATCACCAAAAACTTCTCCTTTTCTAAATGGGTGGACAGATCCTCCTTTTTGAACTTGTAAAAATTCTCTTCCCTCTCCATTAGTCCTTAAGTATTCATCTTGTAAGCCATATCCTTCAGAATCTGCTTCAAATAATACAGCACCTGCTCCATCTCCAAAAATGATACATGTTGCTCTATCACTATAGTCAATCATTGATGAATTTTTATCAGCGCCAATCAACAATACTTTTTTGTATTTACAAGCTTCTATAAAACTTGAAGCAACAGACATACCGTATAAAAAACTTGAACAAGCAGAATCCATATCAAATGAAAAAGCATTTGTTGCTCCAATACTAGATGCTACAAATGCTGCTGTTGATGCCGCTTGCATGTCTGGTGTTGCTGATGCTACAATAACCAGATCAATTTCTTTAGGGTCAAGATTTGTCTTAGAAATTAAGTCTTCACTTGCTTTGATCGCCATAAACGAAGATCCTTTACCATCTTCTTTTAAGATTCTGCGTTCTTTAATTCCTGTTCTGGTGGTAATCCATTCATCATTGGTTTCTACCATTGTTTCTAAAATCTGGTTAGAAAGCACATATTCTGGAAGATACTTCCCTACGGCTGTGATCGCTGCAGTAATCTTACTCATAGTAATCGGTTTAGATAATTTTTAGGTCTTATCTTTCACAAAAGTGGGGTCAAAGTAATAAAAATTATTTGGGTTTTTTGACAAAAAAGTCTTGTTTTTTACTCATTTTTAACATAAAACATAAAAAAAACCCTCAAAAATGAGGGTTTTTGAAGGTTTTTAATTTTAAATACTAAGCCTCTACTTCTGCTCCATCTATTACTACCTGGCCACGATAATATAACTTACCTTCGTGCCAGTGAGCTCTATGATATAAGTGTGCTTCACCCGTTGTTGGGTCAACAGCTATTTGAGGTGTAGAAGCTTTGTAATGAGTTCTTCTTTTATCTCTTCTAGTTTTTGATATTTTTCTTTTAGGATGTGCCATCGTTATTTCTTTTTATCTGTTAACAAGTCTTTTAACTTAGACCATCTTGGATCTGTATCTTGACTATTATTATTCTCTTTTGGTTGTAATTCTTCGAGTTTATCTAAAATATCTGATTTTAAAGTTCCTGCTGCAATACCTGGGTGTTGTTTCTTTAAAGGAACAGCCAACACGATCATTTCGTAAATAAACTGAGAAACATCTAGCTGATGTTCTGAATGAAGAATAATTAATATATCTTCATTCTCATCATTAAATTCGTCACCAAATTTAACTACTATATCTAGCGAGGTTTCTATAGGTTCTTTATAACGTTCGTTAGTAAGGTCGCAAGCAACTTCAATATTTCCTTGAGTACTAAAACTTAACTCTAGCAAAGTACTCTTTTTAACAAAATTAAGGGCGATTTTTATATCTGCTCCTAATATTTCATCATAAGGATAAGACTCAAAGAACGTGTTATTTACAACGTAATCAAATCGATGAATTCCTTCTTTTAATCCTACAAAAGGAATGATAAACATTTTATCCATTTTCTATCAACATCAATTTGAGCGCGCAAAGATAAAAAATAATTACAATTCTAACTAAAAAAAATAAACTTTTAATTACTTGCTTTCCACCAACTTATTCTCCTCTAACTTTTTATTAGACTTTCTCGTTTTATAAATACTTATCGCATTAAAAAGTGCTTCTTTAAAAGAATTATGGCTTGCCAAATTTTCACCAGCAATCTCATAGGCTGTACCATGATCTGGCGAAGTTCTAACAATATTTAAACCTGCAGTGAAATTAACACCGTTACCAAAAGACAAAGTCTTAAATGGCCCAAGGCCTTGATCGTGATACATTGCCAGAACACCATCAAATTTTTTATACATTTCTGAGCCAAAAAAACTATCTGCCGAATACGGCCCATATGCCAGTTTTCTCTCAGATTGCATTTTCTCTAATGTAGGTCTAATTATTTCATCATCCTCTTCGCCAATAACTCCGTTATCACCACAATGTGGGTTAAGACCTAAAACAGCAATCTTTGGTTTTGATATTCCAAAATCTTGCTTTAACGAGTTATACATAATGTTCACTTTCTTCTCTATCAATTCAGAAGAAATTGTCTCAGCAACTTTATTAATAGGTATATGACCTGTAACTAAACCGATCTTAATTTCGTCTGTCATAAGAATCATTAAACTTTCTCCTTCAAATTCCGATTCAAGATATTCCGTATGACCTTTAAAGTCAAATTTATCAGATTGAATATTATGCTTATTTATTGGAGCTGTTAACAAAACGTCTATTTGTTCATTTTTTAAGGCCTTTACAGAACTTTGCAATGACAAAAAAGCATACCTACCTCCATCTTGAGTTTCTTTTCCAACTTCTACATTGGCAGGTTCATTCCAAACATTAAAAAGATTCAACTTATTAGCATCTAATTTGTTCAAATCATTTGTTGAATAAATTTTTAAGTCATTAAATCCCAATATTTTCTTGTATAAACTTCCAAGCTTTGATGAAGCAAAAATAATAGGCGTGCAAAAATCTAACATTCTAGAATCTTGAAACGTTTTTAAAATAATTTCAAACCCTATTCCGTTAATATCTCCTACAGATATACCAACTTTTATTTTTTCATCTTTTCCCATTGAACAATTTAATAATTATTATTTTTGAGGACTAAGGTAACACCTTGTTATTCTACAACGAAAGTAGCAAAACTTACCGAATAACCTCTTTAAATCTTATTTAAAATAACCGAATATGTTTACTGGAATTATTGAAGAAATTGGAAAAGTAGTTGCTTTAAAAAAGCAAAACAATAATCTGCATATTTCAATAGAAAGTGATATAACAACTGAGTTAAAAATAGACCAAAGTATTTCACATAATGGTGTTTGTTTAACTGTTGTTGACATTAATAAATCTATTTATACCGTAACTGCTATTGATGAGACTCTTTCAAAAACCAATTTAGGTAATCTTAGTATCGGAGATAACGTTAATCTTGAACGTGCCATGAAGCTAGGTGATCGATTAGATGGGCATATTGTACAAGGACATGTAGATCAAACTGGCAAATGTTTAAATATTATACAAGCTGATGGAAGTTGGATTTTTTCTTTCGGATATAATAGTAAATCAAACAATCTTACAATCGAAAAAGGGTCTATAACAGTTAATGGTGCAAGCCTTACTGTTGTTGATTCGAAAATAAATAGTTTTAGTGTGGCGATTATACCTTATACATATGACCACACCAATTTTAAAACTTTAAAAATTAATGATATTGTTAATTTAGAATTTGATGTAGTAGGTAAGTATGTTGCTAAACTTCTTAAACAATAAAAATCATTTCTTATAATTCAGTTTCTTGATACCATAGGCGGCACCCATAACCAATAAAAATCCTAATCCGCCATCTATTGGCAAACCTGGAGGCCCAGGTGGACAACTAGGACCAATACATACTCCTGGCCTTGTTGGATGTGGTCTACATCCTGGTGGACATGTTTGAGCAAACATATTACTTGTAGTGAAAAATAATACTAAAACAAGTAATAATGTATTGTATTTTTTAAACATAAACTTCCCCTTTTTACTTAACAAGTAACGTTTAAAACGTTAATTAATTGCAAATATATAAATTCTTTTTAACCACAAACCACTAATATATAACTTTTAGTGTTAAGTAAAGTTTATTTTTAACTTAATATATTCTTTTGTGGTCCCACATGGGCTCGAACCATGGACCCCCTGATTATGAGTCAGGTGCTCTAACCAACTGAGCTATAGGACCTATTTTAAGGGTGCAATATTACCAATTATTTATGTTTTACACAACGATTAATTAAATACTTTTATACCTCTCTAGTCATTAAAGTTTTACTCAAATCTCTAAAATCATTTAAATAAATATTTGTTAAAGAAGAAGCCTCTAATGCTGAAAGTGCTTTATTTGTATAAAGTTCGATTTCTGAGTTAATTAAACTTTGAACATTATAATTATTAAAAATCTTTGTTACTTCACTAATTTTATGGTCATTGCTTTCGTTTTGATTGGAATACAACTTTTTTAATTTTTCTTTGTCGTTATCATCAGCTAAACTCAACACTTTAAGATATAACCATGTCTTTTTATTCTCAATAATATCTCCAGCCCTCATTTTTCCAAAATCTTCTTCCGCATATATATCTAAAAAATCATCTTGCAATTGAAACGCGATTCCTAAATTCAATCCAAAATTGTAAATAAAATCCGTATCTTTTTCGGAAGCGCCTGCTATTATAGCACCCATTTTCAGTGAAGCTGCTACTAATACTGCAGTTTTATATTCTATCATCTGCAAATATTCATCAATTTGAACATCATTTCTGGTTTCAAAGTCAATATCATATTGTTGACCTTCGCAAACTTGTAATGCAGTTTTACTATATAGTTTTGCTAAATTTTTAAACTTCTCTGATTCATAATTTTCAAATAACTGATAAGCCAAAATCATCATGGCGTCACCAGAGAGAATCCCAGTATTAAGATTCCATTTTTTATGAACAGTTTCTTGACCTCTTCTTAAGGGAGCCTCGTCCATAATATCGTCATGAATTAAAGAAAAATTATGAAACATCTCAATGGCCAGAGCCGCATCTAGAGCATCTTCATAATTACCACCAAAAGCATTACAACTCATTAAAGTTAATATAGGTCGAAGTCTTTTTCCACCAAGGTTCACAATATACTCTATTGGCTCGTAAAGGCCTTTTGGTTCTTTAACAGTTACTTTTTCTGATAAGTAATTCAAAAAGATCTCTTTATAATCTTCTAATATCAAAATTTTTATTTTTTGTAAAAATAAAGTAATCATATAGAATGAAAATATTCAAATGTTAATTTTTTGTAAAACTTTGGAAACTTTTTTTGTTTTTAAAGTTTCCTGAATATATTTGCCAATAATTTATGAAAGAAAAGATTTTACATAAAGCTACAGAAATGTTCTTAACTCTTGGGTTTAAGAGTGTGACAATGGACGATATTTCTAAAGAAATTGGTGTTTCTAAAAAAACCATATATACTCACTTTAAGAACAAAACCGATTTGATAGATGAGGTCACTTCTACAATGTTTTGTACAATTTGCGATGGAATAGACTTAATACATGAACAACAAAAGAATCCTATTGTCGAATTATTCGAAATCAAACGCTTTGTGATGCATCATTTAAAAGATGAAAAATCATCACCGCAATATCAATTACAAAAATATTACCCTAAGATTTATGCATCCATTAAACAAAAGCAATTCGAGTTTATGCAAAAATCTATTCAAGAAAATTTAACTAAAGGTATTGGCCAGGGGTTATTTAGAAAGACTATTAATATAGACTTTATCTCTAGACTGTATTTTAATGGAATGATCGGTATTAAAGACAAAGATTTATTTCCGTTGCAACAATTTTCTATGAATGAACTTATGGATCATTATTTAGAATATCACTTACGTGGAATCTGTACCTCAAAAGGAATTGAAGAAATTGAAAATCAATTGAAAAAATAAAATTGAATGAGAAAATTTAATTTGATATTAATACTGTTCTTGTTTTCATCAGTATTTATAAGAGCTCAAGAAAAGGAAATGAATTTATCCTTACAAGAAGCTATTAATTATGCAATCAAAAATAGTTACAACATAAAAGTTGCTGAAAACGATATTGAGGCGGCTATTAAGAGAAAATGGGAAACTACCACTATAGGTTTGCCTCAGGTAAATGGTAAAATAGACTATACAAACAATTTAAAACAACAATTTCCTGGTGTTGATTTTGATCAAGATGGTACTATCGATTTTGCAGCTAAACATAATATCACAGGTACTGTTACATTAGAGCAATTATTGTTTGATGGATCATACTTAGTGGGTTTACAATCAGCAAAAACTTTTTTAAAGATTACAGAACAAGCTAAGGAGAAGACTGAATTAGCTACGCGTGAAGCAGTAATTAATGCTTATGGAAATGTATTAGTAGCCGAAGAACGTATAGAAATTCTAAAGCGAAACAAAAGAACTGTTGATCGCCAACTAAGAGGTGCTCGTGAAGGGCTTAAAAATGGATTAGTCGAGTTGGAAACAGTTGAACAATTCGAAATTACACAGGGAAACATTATAGCGCAACAGAGAAATGCAGATAGAAATAAAGAAATTGCATACAAATTGTTAAATCTATCCTTAGGCAATGAGATTGACACTAAGCTAAATTTAACAGAAACATTAGATGATTTGGTTCTAAGCAATACGGATTTACAGTTGCTTTCTAAAGAGTTTAATCTAAACAGTCATATTGATTTTAAAATTGCCGAAAATGATCGCGAAAGCAGTAGATTATTATTAAAGTTGGAAAAAAGCAAGTCTTTACCAAGACTAAGTGCTTTTGTAAATTATTCCAAGTTAGCTAATTCAAATACCTTTAATTTATTAAATTCTTCTCAGCAATGGATATCAACATCAATGTTAGGTGTTGGCTTAAATGTTCCCATCTTTAGTAGCTTAGGTAGAAGTGCCAAAACTCAACAAGCAAAGATTGCTTTAGAAAGTGCTGACATTCGTTTAGAAGAAACAATACAACGACTGAATTTACAAGAAGATCAAGCACGTAGTAATTATGAATTGAGTATTGAAAACTACGAAACAGCTAAGAAAAATCTAGGCTTAGCCGAGCGCATAGAAAAAAAACAAAAAATAAAATTTGACGAAGGTGTTACAACGAGTATTGATTTACTTCAAGCTAGAAATCAATTGTACTCTCAACAAAACAGTTACCTACAATCAATATTAGATATTATCGCTAACAAAGCAAAATTAGAAAACGCACTAAATATTCCATTAAAATAAAATCAACAATGAAAAATTTATATTTAATCTTAATAGCAGCATTAGTCCTTTCTTCGTGTGGAGGAGGTGAACAAAAAACTGTTGAATCTATTATTTCTGAAGGAAATTTAGAGGCAATTAGAACCAAAAGAACAGAAGTTGTTGCTCAACAACAAGAAATTGCTGATCAATTAAAGCGATTAGATGAAAAGATAGCTGAGTTAGATCCAACTCAAAAAATCCCATTGATCACAACTTTTAAAGCTAGTGAGCAGGTTTTTAATCATTACTTAGAATTACAAGGCAATGTTCAAACAAAGCAAAATGTACTTGTATATCCAGAAATGGCAGGTACTCTTTTACGTGTTTATGTTAAAGAAGGTCAACGCGTTGGTAAAGGACAGCTACTGGCAACTATAGATGATGGTGGGGCTTATAGCGATATTGCTCAAATGGAAGCTCAAGTGGCTCTTGCAAAAACTACATATGATCGTCAAAAACGTTTATGGGATCAAAAAATAGGTAGTGAAATTCAATATTTAAATACTAAAACCAATTATAAATCATTAGAAAGTTCACTAAAATCACTTAAAAAAACAGTGTCTAAATATTCAATAAGAGCTCCTTTTAGTGGTGTTGTGGATGATGTGATAAAAGAACAAGGTACTGTTGTAGCTCCAGGACAAGGGTCTGAGGTATTTAGAATCGTAAACCTCAGTAATATGTATATAGAAACCGATGTGCCAGAAAGCTATGTTACCAATGTTACTAAAGGTAAAAAAGTTGAAGTTGAATTTCCTGTTTTAGGCAAAACCATTGATGCAAAAGTCCGTCAAGCGGGAAATTTTATTAACCCTGCAAATAGAACTTTTAAAGCAGAAATTGGCATTACTAATAAGGATAAAAGCATTAAGCCAAACCTAACAGCAAAACTCAAAATAAACGACTATACTAATAATACCGCTTTGCTAATTCCACAAAGTATTATTTCTGAAGACGCATCTGGTCATCAGTATATTTATGTAGTAGACAACATTCAAGAAATTGAAGGTAAAAAACAAGGTATAGCTAAGCGAGTAATTATAGAGACTGGTAAAACGCAAGGTGATGTAATTGAAGTTCTAAAAGGATTAGAAAACGGTGCTGAAATTATTCAAGAAGGCGCTCGTAGTGTTAAAGATGGACAAGAAGTGAAAATATTAAAAGCATAACTGCATCATGACTGAAAAACAAAAAAAGAAAGTCGATAAAGAATTTGGTTTATCATCTTGGGCAATCAATAACAAAACTACTATGTATGTGTTGATTGCGGTATTCCTTTATTTAGGTATTTCTGCTTTCTTTAGTATGCCGCGAGAAAACTTTCCTGAGATTAGAGAAACAAAGATCTATATCAGTTCATTATTTCCTGGTAACACAGCAGAAGATATTGAGAAATTAATTACGGATCCGCTAGAAGATAAGCTTAAAACAGTAAGCAATGTAGTTGAAATCACTTCTACTTCACAAGAAGATTATTCTATGGTTATTGTAGAATTCGATGAGAACATTACTGTAGAAGAAGCTAAACAAAAGGTTAAAAACGAAATTGACACAGAAACTTCCAGCGAAGACTGGCCAACTTTTAACGATGCTAAGGTAGAACCAAATGTTTTTGAATTAAGTATGTCTGAAGAGATGCCAATACTTAATATTAATATTTCTGGCGACTATCCGGTAAATAGGCTTAAAGAGTTTGCTGAATATCTACAAGATGAAATCGAGGATTTATCTGAAATCAAAAAAGCGGATATACGTGGGGCTCAAGAAAAAGAAGTTGAAGTAGCTGTAGATATCTATAAAATGATGGCTGCCAAAGTGAGTTTTAATGATGTGATTGGCGCTATTGGAAATGGTAATTTAACCATGTCTGCTGGTAATATGGTTAGCAGTGGTCAACGACGTACAATACGCATTATAGGTGAAATAGACACGCCAGAGCAGTTAGAAAATTTTGTAGTAAAATCAGAAAAAAACAGCCCAATTTATCTAAAAGATATTGCGACTGTTGCTTTTAAAGATAAAGAAAAAACCACTTATGCTAGAGAGTTAGGTGCTCCAGTTGTTATGCTAGATGTTAAAAAACGTTCAGGCAAAAACATGGTAGCGGCTGTAGAGAAAATTCAAGTAATTGTCAAAGATGCAATTGACAATGTTTTTCCACAGGATTTAAAAGTTACTATAGCAAATGATCAGTCGTCTAGAACTATCGGACAAGTTGATGATTTAGTAAACAATATCATTTTTGGGGTAATATTAGTAGTAACCGTTTTAATGTTCTTTTTAGGATTTAGAAATGCATTATTTGTTGGTTTCGCGATACCTATGTCTATGTTTATGTCTTTGATGATTTTAAGCACTATGGGATACACCATGAATACGATGATCCTTTTCGGGTTAATTATGGGGTTAGGTATGTTAGTCGACAATGGTATTGTGGTAGTAGAGAATGTTTATCGTTTAATGGATGAAGGCATGCCAAGAATTGAAGCGGCAAAAAAAGGAATTGGTGAAATCGCTTTCCCTATTATTATTTCTACGCTCACAACAGTTGCCGCCTTTGTACCATTAGGTTTATGGCCAGGTGTAATGGGGCAGTTTATGATTTATTTTCCTGTAACTCTATCGGTAGTATTAGGTTCATCGTTGTTTGTTGCTATTTTCTTCAATTCAGTAATGGTTTCTCAATTTATGAAAACTGAAGATCAAGAAATGCCGATGAACAGAATGATTCGAATTACAGCTATTTTAGTGATAATTGGTGGTCTAATTATGGTCTTTGGTGGTGCATATAGAGCATTAGGCTCATTGATGTTCACTACTGCTATTTTACTATGGGCATATAGATTATTCTTAAGAAAGTGGGCTAATACTTTTCAAAATAAGACGTTACCTCGATGGGAACGTTTTTATGAACGTATGCTTCGTTCAGCCTTAACGGGATGGAGACCATACGCAATCTCCATAGGTACTTTTCTACTATTATTTGTTGCTTTTGGCGGGTTCGGTGCTTCCGTTGCAAGCCAAAGAACCAAAGTGGAATTCTTCCCTGATAATACACCCAATCAAATTATTGTATATATTGAATATCCTCAAGGTACAGATATTGAAAAAACCAATACCATTACTAAAGAAATTGAAGACAGAGTATACAACATCTTAAATGATGGAACTTACGTAGATGGTGACTATAACTTTTTAGTTGAAAGTGCTGTATCTCAGGTTGGCGAAGGAGCGGGTAACCCTCAAACAGATGGTGGTTCTGCAGCAGAAATGCCACATAGAGGTAAAATTACCGCATCAATGCGAGAGTATAAATACCGTAGAGGAGCTGATAGTAAAGAGCTACAAAAGAAAGTTCAAGAAGCTTTAAAAGATATTTACCCTGGGGTGGCAATTTCAGTTGAAAAAGAGGCGGTTGGACCTCCAGCAGGATACCCAATTAATATAGAACTAGAAGGTAAAGATTATAATGAGCTAATTGCTACGGCTGAAGAAATGCGCGATTATATTAATTCAAAAAATATTCAAGGCATTGACGAATTAAAAATTGACGTTAATAAATCAAAGCCTGGTATGTTGGTTCAAGTAGATCGTAAAAAAGCTGGCGAATTAGGCGTTAGTGCTGGTCAAGTAGGCCAACAATTGCGTAATTCAATCTTCGGTGCTAAAGCAGGTGTCTACAAAGAAGATGGTGATGATTATGATATCTATGTTCGATTTAATGAAGAAGACAAGTACAATACGAGCGCTCTTTTTAATCAAAAAATAATATTCAGAGATCAGTCTTCTGGCACTGTAAAAGAAGTTCCTGTTTCGGCAGTGGCAAAACAGAAAAACAACTCAGGTTTTAGCGCTATTAAACACAAAGATGTTAAGAGAGTTGTAACGGTATATTCGGCATTAGCTCCAGGTTATACTGATGCAGGTGCTATTGTTGCCCAGGTACAAAATGAAATGAAAAATTTCACTAAAAAACCAGCTTCTGTAAAGATTGATTATACAGGGCAGATAGAAGAACAAAATAAACAAATGGCATTTTTAATGGGTGCTTTCTTTACTGGGTTAGGATTAATTTTCTTTATTCTAATATTCCAGTTTAACTCTGTATCAAAGCCGGCAATAATTATGTTGGCAATCTTTTTAAGCTTAATAGGTGTATTTGGCGGATTAATCATTTCTGGAGCTCCATTTGTAATTATGATGACCATGATGGGTATAATTTCTTTAGCCGGAATTGTAGTAAATAATGGTGTTGTACTATTAGACTATACGCAGTTATTGATCGATAGAAAAAAGGTGGAGAAAAGTGTAGAAGAAGACAACTACTTAGAGGCTGAGGATTTAGGCGAAGCAATTATTAGAGGAGGTAGAGCGCGTCTACGTCCCGTATTACTAACTGCTATTACCACTATCCTAGGATTAATACCTCTTGCTACTGGTTTTAATATTAACTTCTTTACGCTATTTAGTGAGTTTAATCCTCACATTTATTTTGGTGGTGATAATGTGATTTTTTGGGGTCCTTTAGCAAAAACCGTAATCTACGGATTGATTATCGCTACATTCTTAACATTAATAGTTGTACCTATTTTATTCTTTTTAGCAACAAAATTTAAAATGTGGTTAAGAAGTAAATCAGAAACTTCTACAGAAATAGTAGAAACTGCGTCTGATTTGGCTTTAGATAAATAAGATTTTTTGTTTTGGTTAACAATGAGATGTAGGGTTTTGGTTTAGAACCAAAATCCTACATTAAAAAACCAAATATTGCTAGAAGTATCTGGTGACCAAGTATACTTTACTTCTATTGGGCCTAAAAAAGATTCAATACTATAACCTGCAGCATAACCTAGCCTAGTATCCTCAAATATTGCTCCTTTATTTAATAAATCATCATCTACTCTTGCTGCATTAGCCGTAAATGATAAATAATTTTTCTTAAAAAGCTCATATCTTAAGGTCAATGCTGATTTTAAATACCCTTCTCCACTTAAATCTCCAACATCATACCCGTAAAAGCTTGTAAAATTATTTACGAAATTTTCATTATTTCCGCCTAAATGAAAATTATGAACTTTAATATCATTTTCGCCAATTGTAACACCAGCTTCCGAAATAATATGTGTTGTTAATTTATCTCCAAAGGTATGAGCAAAACCTAACTTGCCTTTTAATTGAGTAAACGGATTAAACTCTCTATCTATATTATTATCATCAATAGAAAGCAAATATGCTTTGTAATTTACATCTAAAAAAAATCCTTTCTTAGGGAATAATGCTTTATCATAGGTGTCAACTTTTACTTCTGCGAAAGCGTTTCCATAAGTGGTATTATCGTAAAAAGTTTTAATGGTTTGATTATTAGTAACACTTTCGGTAAGAACTCTCAAATATTTTGTTTCAGCACCAAGTCGTAAAGCAAAGCCATTAGTAAAAGATGATTGTACGTATAGTTGATTAGTGAAATCATTGTATTTGGTAGTAAGTTTAGCATCCATTTCATCATCTATCAAACTAGCAAATGTGCTTTTAAAGATACCTTTATCAAATCTATTAAACTGTGAATTAAAACCATAGCTCCAATGGAACCCATTATCAATAAAATAGTCGAAATTATAGCGAATGTTATCTCCTAAAATAAGATCAGCAGAAATCACATCATTTTTAAATAAGAAGTGTTTTGACGTTACATTTAACAAAGCAGATGTCTTGTAAAGATCATCAAAATGAGCACTGATTTGTAAAAAAGAGGCCACATCGTTCTCCTTTAGTTTAAATTCAACCGTCTTATTATCTACAAATTTATATTGAATGCTTTTAAAATCTTTTGTGGCTGATAATTGATTGATACCCTTGGAAAATTCTTCATATGTCAGTGGTTCACCTTCTTTAATTCCTAATTTACCAAGAATATACTCTTCTGTATAATTCTTTGCTCCCTTAATTATTACATTGTCTATTTGTAGGTTTTTCCGTTTTACACGGATTGTTTTACCTTGAATTATATTACTTGGTTTTTGTTTTTTTGCTAGCTCTTTAAAATATGAGAGTTGTTCTTTAGCAATAGTTTCGCCTTGTTTAATAATTTTTTTAGTATCATCAAATGAAACTACAGTATAACCAGTAATATCTGGGTGCATATATTTATCAACCAAAGCTTTTTTTTCTTCAACATCATCATACATCTGAAAATTTACGATTTGCATTAAAATGGTGGGTGCAGAATCTAAGCTTCCTTTTACTTTTAACTGATCTTGAACATCAACTCCTATAACAATGTCTACCCCTTTTTGACGCATAATATCTGCAGGAAAATTATTTACTATCCCTCCATCTACCAATAACTTATTGCCAATCTCTACGGGGTCAAGCAATGTAGGGAAAGCGCCGCTAGCTTTAACTGCTTCTGGCAAAAATCCTTCTTCAATGATCTCTTGTTGACCTGTTTCTAAATTTGTTGCGACGCAAAAAAAAGGAATTGGTAACTGAGTAAAGTCATCTATAAAATGGATATGTTCTGTTAATTTAGACAATTCATTAAATACATTCTGCCCCTTAGATAATGCAGAAGGCAAGCCTATGCTACCGTTTTTAATTGGCAGAGTAAGTGCATAACGTTCAGAATTTTCTTTTTGATAAATTGATTTTGATCTTCTAGGTAAATTATCTTGCATCAATTCATTAAAATCATACGAATTAATTATAGAATCTAATTCTGACGCGTTGTAACCAGATGCATATAACGAACCTATAATTGCCCCCATACTAGTGCCACCAATATAATCAATACGAACACCAGCCTCTTCTAGCACTTTCAAAACGCCAATATGTGCAAAGCCTTTAGCACCTCCTCCACTAAGCACCAAACCGACTTTTAAATCCTTATTTTCTGAAGTTAAATCTTGAGAAAAAGCGCTAAAAACAGTAAATAGAAGTATAAAAATTAGAAGCCTCCTCATCTATCAATTTTGATATAAATGTATAGCATTATTTGGTATTGTAAAAGTTAAATATTTTAGTTGCTCTATCCTTACCAATTACTTTAGTTATCTCATCCAACGATGCATTCTTAACTCGTTTAGCAGATTTAAATTGTTTCAGCAGTGTCACTATTGTTTGTTTACCAATACCAGGAATCAATTCTAACTCAGTTTGTATAGCACTTTTACTTCGTTTATTTCTATGGAAAGTAATCGCAAACCGATGTGCTTCATTTCTTAATTGTTGAATGATCTTTAACGATTCTGATTTCTTATCTAAATACATAGGAATCGAATCACCTGGATAATAAATTTCTTCTAATCTTTTGGCAATACCAATAATAGCAATCTTACCCCTTAAACCTAATACGTCTAAACTTTTTAAAGCCGATGATAATTGACCCTTTCCTCCATCTATAACAATTAATTGTGGTAGGTCTTGTCCTTCTTCTAGTAGTCGTTTGTATCGTCTGTGCACTACCTCCTCCATAGATCCAAAGTCATCTGGTCCTTCTACAGTTTTAATATTAAAATGTCGATATTCTTTTTTGCTTGGCTTTCCATTTTTAAATACAACACAAGAAGCCACTGGGTTTGATCCTTGAATATTAGAATTATCAAAACACTCAATATGTCTTGGCTGTTTACTCAACCTTAAATCTTTTTGCATCTGCGTCATAATTCTATTTACATGACGATCTGGATCTACAATCTTTATCTGTTTAAATCGCTCTTGGCGGAAATACATAGCATTTCTTGTAGATAATTCTACAATTCGCTTTTTATCTCCTAGCTTTGGAATTGTAACTTTTATATCATCTCCTAAATCAACTCCAAACGGAACATAAATTTCCTTAGATTGTGAATTAAATCGTTGCCTTATTTCCACAATAGTTAACTCTAAAAGATCTTTATCAGATTCATCTAATTTCTTTTTTAACTCAGTAGTATTCGATTGAATAATAGCACCATTAGCAATCTTAAAAAAGTTTATATAAGCGTAGCTCTCATCTGAAATAATAGAAAATACATCTACATTATTTATTGAAGGATTGACAACAGTAGATTTTGCCTGATAATTTGCTAACAAATCAATCTTTTCTTTAATTTTTTGAGCTTCTTCAAACTCTAAATTAGTTGCAAAATCATTCATTAACTGATTAAATCGTTGTAATGATTCTTTAAAGTTTCCTTTAATAATATTTCTAATTGCTTTTACATCTTCTAAATATTCAGATTCTGGTTGCAATCCTTCACAAGCACCTTTGCAATTTTTAATATGGTATTCTAAACATACCTTATACTTTTTGTTTTCAACATTTATAGGCGAAAGGTCATAAGCACAAGTACGTAGCGGATATAATTCTTTAATTAATGATAATAAGGCTTTTGCGGTTCTTACAGATGTATAAGGGCCAAAATATTCTGATCCGTCTTTTATAACATTCCTTGTTAAAAATACTTTAGGGAAAAATTCTTTCTTAATACAGATCCAAGGATAGGTTTTATCATCCTTAAGCATTACATTATAACGCGGTTGATATTTTTTTATCAGGTTATTTTCTAATAGTAGAGCATCCGTTTCGGTTTCAACTACAATATGCTTTATTGAAGCAATTTTTTTAACTAAAACCTTAGTCTTACCGTACTCATGATTTTTAGTGAAGTAAGATGCCACTCGCTTCTTAATATTCTTTGCTTTACCTACATATAAAATAGTATCATCTCTATCAAAATACTGATAAACTCCTGGTGAATTTGGTAAGGTTTTAAGTTGTATTTCTAAAGCGGAATTTGACACTGAGCGAAGTTAAACATTTTAACTTCTTTTAAAAATTACGATTTAGGTTTTTCGTAATGCTTTACCTCTACAGGTGGTTTAATATAATCACTTTCTTCTTCAATTTTTTTAGGAAACGCTTTTTTATTGAATACTAATAAGATTCCTACTCCAGTAGAAATTGCCATATCTGCAATATTAAACACAGGGTCGAAAAAAGAGAAACGTCTATCTACAAAAAGGCTAAAATCTTTACCTCCTAAAAAAGGTAGCCAATCTGGCCAAATAAAACTTATAGCTGGTATCCAACTTGGTAATTGTGTATCTATTAATGGGAAATATAACATGTCTACTACCTTACCATGAAACCAAGAAGTATAACCTCCACCTTCAGGTAAAAAAGTTGCTACTGAGTTATACGTGCTTTCTCCAAAAAGCTGACCATAAAAAACAGAATCTATAATATTACCTAAAGCTCCTGCAAAAATTAATGCTATAGAAGTGATTAAAATTTTTGGAGAATTAGTTTTAACAGCAGTATATAACCAGTACCCAATACCTGTAATAGCTACAAGACGAAATAGGGTTAAAAATAGTTTGCCATTTTCACCACCAAATTCTTTACCCCAAGCCATTCCGTTATTTTCAAGAAAGTGTATACGAAACCAATCTAAACCTAATACCTTAATTTCATCTCCTAATTCAAAATGAGTTTTTATCCAGATCTTACTGATCTGGTCTATTAAGAGAATTATAATAATGATGAATACTGCTTTCTTCAACGAAACATTTTTAAAAAGTCCACAAAAATAAGAATATTATTATAGAATGTAGACCAAAAAAAAGCTCCCTAGTTAGGAAGCTCTATAAATTCTTATTGACGTTTTTTGGCTTCAATACTTAAAGTAGCATGAGGCACTAGTTTTAAACGTTCTTTCTGTATCAATTTACCTGTGACACGGCAAATACCATATGTTTTATTTTCAATTCGCAATAAGGCATTCTTAAGGTCACGAATAAACTTTTCTTGCCGAATAGCTAACTGAACGTTAGCTTCTTTAGACATGGTTTCTGAACCCTCTTCAAATGCTTTAAAAGTAGGCGATGTATCATCAGTACCATTATTACTGTTATTCATATAAGAGCTTCTAATTAACTCTAAATCTTCTTGAGCTGTAGCAATCTTCTTCTCTATGATCTCTCTAAATTCTTGTAATTCTTTGTCAGAATATCTTACTTTATTATCTGTCATAATACTCTAATTTTTTTCGATTAATAACTTGGTGTTTACATCGTCAAAAGCAATTTCTATACCGCTTTTAACCTCGTCTTCTAACACCAACTCATTAGTCAGGGTTTCAGTTTTAATATACTCTTCGTTAATTAAAATAGCATCATCTATGACACCATCTTTTTTAACACTTAATTTAATTTTATCTGTTACATCTAAACCAGATTCTTTACGTAAATTTTGTATTCTATTTACTAATTCTCTAGCAATGCCCTCTTTTTTTAATTCATCAGATATAGTAACGTCTAATGCTACTGTTAAATTGCCTTGGTTAGCAACCAACCAACCTTCAATATCTTGAGATGAAATTTCTAGATCAGCGAGGCTCAATATAGTATTTTTACCATTAATTTCAATACTTAATTGCCCCTCTTTTTCAACAGCTATAATATCATCCTGAGTAAGCTTTTGAATTTCAGCAGCCACCAACTTCATATCTTTTCCAAATTTAGGTCCTAACACCTTAAAATTTGGCTTAACGTTTTTAACAAGAATACCTGAAGCATCATCAATCAATTCTATCTCTTTAACATTTACCTCAGCCGTAATTAAATCAGCAACAGCTTCTACATCTTCTTTGTCTTGTGCATCTAACACAGGTATCATAATACGCTGTAAAGGTTGACGTACTTTGATCATTTCCTTTTTACGCAATGACAATACCATAGACGAAATTGCTTGTGCCTTTTGCATCTTACGTTCTAATGAAACGTCAATCAATTCTTTTTCGTATGCAGGAAAATCAGCTAAATGTACCGATTCTGCACTATTTTTAGCACAAACTTCTGTTAAATTTCGATACAATTGATCCATAAAAAATGGTGCAATTGGTGATCCTAATTTAGCAACCGTCGTCATACAAGTATATAAAGTTTGGTACGCTGAAATCTTATCTTGACCATATTCGCCTTTCCAGAAACGTCTTCTGCTTAAACGCACAAACCAATTACTTAAATTTTCAGTTACAAAGTATTGAATTGCTCTAGCTGCCTTTGTCGGTTCATAGTCTGCATAAAAATTATCTACATTTTTAGTTAATGTATTCAATTCAGAAAGTATCCAACGATCGATTTCGGGGCGTTTCTCTGTGACTATATTTTCTTCCTCGTAAGAGAAACCATCTATATTAGCATATAATGAGAAGAATGAATATGTGTTATATAAGGTTCCGAAGAACTTACGACGCACTTCATCTACACCTTCAATATCAAACTTTAGATTATCCCACGGATTGGCATTTGAGATCATATACCAACGTGTAGCATCTGGCCCGTATTTTTCCATAGTAGAAAACGGATCTACAGCATTGCCTAATCGTTTAGACATTTTCTTACCTTCTTTGTCAAGTACCAATCCATTTGATACAACGTTCTTGTAAGCAACTGAATCAAAAACCAGCGACCCAATGGCGTGTAATGTATAAAACCATCCTCGAGTCTGATCTACTCCTTCTGCAATAAAGTTAGCTGGATAGAACTTATTATCATCTATCAATTCTTTATTTTCAAAAGGGTAATGCCATTGTGCGTATGGCATTGAACCAGAATCGAACCAAACATCTATTAAATCAGATTCGCGTTTCATTGGTTGTCCTTTTTTGGAAACCAATACAATTTTGTCAACTATGTTTTTATGAAGATCGATTGAATCGTAATTATCTTCAGACATGTTGCCAACTTCGAACTCACTGAAAATATCTTTGTCCATCAAACCAGTTTCAACTGACTTCTTCATTTCTTGCTTCAGTTCTTCTACAGAGCCAATCATTAGTTCTTCGGCACCGTCTTCAGTTCTCCAGATAGGTAATGGAATACCCCAATAACGCGAACGTGATAAATTCCAATCGTTTGCATTCTTTAACCAATTACCAAAACGTCCTTCTCCAGTTGATTTAGGCTTCCAATTTATAGTTTCATTCAACTCAAACATTCTATCACGTTTCTCAGTCACTTTTATAAACCAAGAATCTAAAGGATAGTATAAAATAGGCTTGTCAGTTCTCCAACAGTTAGGATAGCTATGCTTGTATTTTTCAACCTTGAAGGCTTTATTTTCTTCTTTTAACAGAATCGCCAATTCAACGTCTACAGATCTTTCTGGAATTTCGCCATCGGCATAGTATTCATTTTTTACATATTTACCTGCATGCTCACCCATATGTTTTGTGAAACGACCTTGCAGATCAACTAATGGTACTGGATTATCATTATCATCTAATACCAACATTGGTGGTATTTCTGGTACTGCCTGCTTAGCTACCAAAGCATCATCAGCACCAAAAGTAGGCGCTGTATGTACAATACCTGTACCGTCTTCCGTGGTTACATAATCACCTGATATTACTCTGAATGCATTTTCAGCATTTTGATAGGGTAACGCAAATTGCAACAATTGCTCATATTGTATACCTACTAGATCCTTTCCTTTGAATTCTTTTACCACATGGTAAGGAATCTTTTTGTCACCATCGGAGTAGGCTAGTAAGTCTGATTTTGCTTCAACTTCATAAAACTTACCTGAGAATTGCTTACCTACAAGGTTCTTAGCCAACACAACATTCATCGGTTTGAATGTATATTGGTTATACGTTTCTACCAAGACATAGTCAATCTTAGGTCCAACTGTTAATGCTGTATTACTTGGCAATGTCCATGGAGTGGTCGTCCAAGCTAAGAAACAAATATCTCCTTCATTTTGAAGAAAATCTGGAAGCGTTTCTTCCTTTGTTTTAAACTGTGCGACAACTGTAGTATCAGTAATGTCTTGATAGGTTCCTGGTTGGTTTAATTCGTGAGAACTTAAACCTGTACCTGCTTTTGGCGAATAAGGCTGAATAGTATATCCTTTATAGAGTAATCCCTTATCATATATCTGCTTCAACAGCCACCATACCGACTCAATATATTTAGATTTATAGGTAATATATGGGTCTTCCATATCTACCCAATAACCCATCTTTTTTGTTAGATCTAACCAAACATCAGTATAACGCATCACGGCCTTTCTACAAGCAGCATTATATTCTTCTACAGATATTTTTTTTCCAATATCTTCTTTAGTGATACCTAATTCTTTTTCTACGCCTAATTCTATAGGCAAACCATGAGTATCCCAACCAGCTTTACGCTTTACTTGATAACCTTTTAATGTCTTATATCGACAGAAAATATCTTTAATAGAACGCGCCATTACATGGTGTATACCAGGCAATCCATTTGCTGAAGGTGGCCCCTCATAAAACACGTATGGTTTATTTTCATCTCGAGAAGTGATACTTTTTTGAAAAATATCGTTTTCTTCCCAAAATTGTAGTGTTTCCTCAGCTACATTTGCCAGGTCTAAACCCTTATATTCTTTGAACTTAGCACTCATTTTTCTATCAAAATTCTATTGGACTCGCGAAATTACATATTTTATTAATAACTAGTGATTATAGCATAAAAAAAACACCTCTCTTGAGGTGTTTTATTATCTTTTTTCAAATAACTGTCGAATTTCTGGTTTTATGCTTTTCCACTTATACTTATCTGACTTACTCCAAATTTCTGTTTTATTAAAAATACTCCCCGTTGGCCAAATTAATCCAACATCTATTGCTCTTTCATATAATTCGCAACTTTCATTAGTTGCAATTTGAGAAAACGCCCAATATTTCCATTTTACAACTTTATAACTCCACCATAACCAATCAATTATTATAGCCACTATAACTGTCATAGCAACAATAAAATCTGGTTTATCTGAATTCAAAATATTCACTGCAACCCAATTTGCCACTAAGCCACTAATAATAACAAATAAAACCAATGGCCCATAAACTAATAAAAGCCCTCTATTAATTAAGTTGCTTAAATTCATATACAATTTATTATTGGGATTTTAGTCATTTTTTAAAAATTATCCTTTCTTTACAACCACAAACTCAGTTCGCTTATTTTGTCTATGCTCTGCATCTGTACATTTAACACCATTTGAACATTTATTTAACAATCTCGTTTCCCCATATCCTTTACCTGTTATTCTTACTGGGTCTATACCTTGGTTAATTAAATAAGTAATAGTTTCTACTGCTCTTCTTTGTGATAATGATAGATTAAGACCATCTGGACCCCTAGAATCGTTATGAGCTCCAAAATCAATAATCATTTTAGGATATTTATTCATTAAGCGAACAACCTTTCCTAATGTTTTCTTAGATATTTCTTTTATATCTGATTTGTTTAACTCAAAACTGATATTAGCTACATTCAGCATTTCTTTACCATTTCTTATAATAAACTCTTTCTCTTCTATAATCAATTCTGCTCTATTTGAATATCCATTTACATTAGAAGTACCTACAATGGAAGAAGTATCGAAATATCCCGGTTTAGTAGCTTCAAGTTCATAGGTTGACGCGCAATCTAAACCGAAGTAAAAAGAACCATCAGCTTTTGTCTGTACTTTTCTTAATTGATTACCGTTGGCATCTATTAAAGCAACAAAGGCGTTCGGTACCACAAAGCCAGTAACAGCATCTTTAACTACTCCGGTAACCGATTGATCACAAATAGGGATCACTGTTTCTTGAATAAACGAATAAATATCATCATCACCTTCACCACCATTTCTATTTGAAGAAAAGTATCCTTTCTGTTTTTCGTTATCAATTATAAAGGAAAAATCATCTCCTTTACTATTCATTGGCGCACCTAAATTTATTGGGTTCGCTACAGATCCGTCCAGTTTATTCATGTAAATATCAAATCCCCCTTTACCTCCTTTTCGGTTGGAAGAAAAATAAATAATGTTTCCATCAATGTAAGGCGTATATTCCTTTTTTTCAGAATTGATAGTTGGTCCTAAATTCTCCGGTTCTCCATAATGCCCATTATTTACAGATACTTTAAAAATATCTTTATCACCAAGAGTACCTGGCATATTTGAAACAAAATATAATGTTTTTCCGTCATCACTTAATACAGGGTGACCAGTATCATAATCGTCGCTATTAAATGGTAAAGACACTGGGTTTTGCCACTGGCCATTTCTAGAGACTGTTGCTTTAAATATTTTTAAGTTTGGAGACTTTGTTTTTCTGTTATAACTATTGGAGGTATAATATACTTCTCTTAAGTCTGGAGAAAATGCAACAAAGGCATCATTATATTTTGTGTTTACATCATTAGAAAATGATTTTACATTAGATATTTCTCCACTCTCAGAAACATCACCAATATATAAATCTAAGTAAGATTTTGTCTTTGCCTTCCAACCGCCTTTTCTAGTAGAAGAAAAAACAATTTTATTCTTGCCATAAAAAGTAGATCCAAAATCTTGATATTTAGTATTTGCCTTAAGGTTTTTTACGCTGTAAGTAGCAGCTTTTATTGAATCTGCTCTTTCAATTTGAGCTGACAAAATAAAAGGACTTAAAACAATTATAATTTTAAATAATAGCTTCATTTAGACAATTTTTAGAGTGTAAATCAAATGCTGTACCAAAAGTAATAAACTATATGTTCTAAATAAAAAAAGCCTTCGATAAACGAAGGCCTTTACAATATTTTTAAACTATTATTTTTTTATAACTACAAATTCGGTTCTACGGTTGATAGCTCTTTGTTCATCAGTGCAATCATCTCCATCCGTGCAATCATTAATCAATTTTGATTCACCATAACCTTTACCTGATATTCTTTTCTTGTCAATTCCTCTTTTAACAATGTACTCTATGGTTCTTTTGGCTCTTCTTTCAGACATCCACATATTATATTTCTCTGGGCCTTTCGCATCTGTATGCGAAGTAGCTTGAATAACCAAATCGGGATTCTTTTTCATTATATCAACCACTTTTAGCAATTCTTCTTTTGCTTGCTTTGTTAAATACGAAGACTCATATTCAAAAAATACTGGTTTTATAACCAAAACATCTTTGTTTTCAGAATTTTTTATCGTCTTTACTTCTGGAACTACTTTTGTTAAAACCTTATCTTGTACTTCTACTGAACTAATTTTTATATCTGTATCTAAGTTATTATCTGTAGTTGTTTTAGCTATTACCGTAGTAGTCTCTTTTTTTAGAGTAATTTGTTGTGATAGAGGAAGTTCTTTTTTAACTTCGATTGATTCAGCAACAATATTAGACTTAATATCTGCTAATTGTGCTGTTTCCGTTTCAACAGGACTCTTTATAAAATCTATTCTACCTTTGTCTAGCGAAATAATAGTTCTTAATGTTGTTTCTGCCAAGCTATTGGTTGTAAATTCTTTTGATTGAGATGTGTACGAATCTTTACTAGCCGTAATAACATATGTAGTCTCGCAATTTAGATCAAAAGAAAAAATCGCATCTTCTAAAGTCATTTGCGTTTCTAGAGGATTGCCTTGCTTATCTGTTAAAGTGATTATAGTTTCTGATAAGAGTTCATTTGTGGCTTTGTCTCTCACTTCACCTTTAACAATTTGATTACATCTCTTGACAGTATCTACAACCTCAATAACATCTATTTTTTGATCCTGAGCACTTATAGAGATACTCATTAACATAAAAAATAAAATTAAAAATCTCATAACACCTAAATTTTACTCTTATTCTAACGTAAAAGTGAATAAAAGTATTGTCATTAGTAAAAAAAAGCCTGTGAGAATTCACAGGCTTTCAAAATATTTAATTATTTAATCTTTACATTCTTATAATTACAAACTCAGTTCTTCGGTTCTTTTCATGTTCGGCTTCTGTACATTCAACACCTTCTGAACATTGGTTTATTAATTGTGTTTCTCCATAACCCTTACCTGTAATTCTTCTAGGGTCAATACCTCTTTCTATAATAAAGTTTACTGTAGATTTAGCTCTACGATCAGACAACCACATATTATACCCATCAGGACCTCTTGTGTCTGTATGTGAAGCTGACTCAATGATCATCTTAGGATATTTATTCATCAAGTCAATCACTTTTTGTAACTCTTGTTGTGCTTTCTTATTTAAATAAGATGAATTTAAGTCAAAATAAATCGGCTCAATATTTACTGCATAAGTACTCGCTCTTAAACGAACTATTTCGTCTGGTAAAACGTCTGGTAATCCTTCTGGTTTTACATCTTCACCTTGATCTTCTGTAGTTCTGCCATCTGCAGTTAAGTTAATATCTCCCTCACCTAATAATATTCTAATCTTGAGTTCAATATCTCCAACATCTGAAGTAGTAAAGTTTTTTATTTGAGGCGTATATCCTTCTTTTTTTCCTTCTAGCTGGTATTCCGTTTCGCAAACGATATCGACTGAAAAAGTTCCTTTGTCGTCTGCAGTAACTGTTTGCAGGATATTTTCTTCGTTGTCACGTAATGTAACTTCTGCACCAGGTAGGAAATCACCACTATTTTTATCTAAAACTTCACCTACAATTAATTGCTTACATTTAAATTCTACAGGCTCTTCTTCGATCAATGAATATATATCGTCATCACCTTTACCATTTGGTCTGTTTGAAGAAAAGTATCCTTTTCTTGATTCTTTATCTATAATAAACGCAAAATCGTCGTTGATTGTATTGATCGGTTCATTTAGTAAAACTGGATCAAGTGTATACCCTGTTAATTTGCTTGCATAAATATCAGCTCCACCTTTTCCGCCATAGCGATCGGAAGTGAAGTATAATACTTCTCCGTCTACAAATGGAAACCAGTCTTTAGCTTTTGAGTTTACTTTCGGGCCTAAATTAACTGGAACACCAAAACCGCTTTGATTAACATCTACCTTAAAAATATCTGTTTCACCTAAAGTTCCTGGCATATCTGATGCAAAATAAAGTGTTTTTTCATCTTCACTTAATGCAGGGTGGCCAACAGAATATTCTACATTGTTAAAAGGCATTGGTATAATATTAATCCATTCGCCTTCTTCATTTACCGTCGCCTTAAACATGGCTAAATTTGTCCAACCTTTATTGTCTTGCGCTAGACGTTTTCTATAATAATTATCTCTTGTAAAGTATACTGTTTTACCATCTTTAGTGAATACAGCGTTTCCTTCGTGATATCTACTATTTACTTCTCCTTGCAATCTTTCTTTATTTGCAATATCACCTCCTTCACCAATATCACCAACATAGAGATCTAAAAATCGTTGTCCGTTCGGTTCCCAAACATCTCTAATTATTCTAAAACCTTTTCTTGGTGATGTAAATACAAGTTTACCATCTCCTAAAAAGGAAGTACCAAAATCTGAATTTTCAGTATTGACTTCTAAGTTTTTGATACTGTATTTACCTGAACCCTCTTGCGCATATGCAAATGTTAAGCTAAGTATACAAAGTATTAAAAGATATTTCTTCATAATTTGATGTTTGTCTTTTTATA
>NZ_JBWQOK010000003.1:0-668971 GCF_056591635.1 Maritimimonas sp. 2304DJ26-3 | reverse complement strand
TTAATATTACATCATCATTTGTAGAACCACCTCCTTCTTCTAACGTAAGGTCATCTAAATAATAGGTTCCTCCATTTGTAATTGCACTATCAGACTGATCATTATCCGGTTTGATAACCAATTGATTGTAAGCATTAGGTCCAGCTGGTAGGCCCGTAAATATAAATTCTACTTCGACCCATTCATTTGCAGTTGGAATAGTCACAAATACTGGAGCTGGATTTCCTATACTTCCATCATTAGGATTTGCTAATAATTCAAATCTAAAAACAACATCAGCTTTTGTAGAATATACTTTTAACTTAAATGTATCTGTTGATGAAAGATCAAAATTCTCTGCAAATGTATTTTGAATTCCAGCAAAGAAATCAGAATCTATTGGTTTATCAACTCTCAATACAAAATCAGAAGTGTTTATGCCTTCTTTTGCAGGATTTGGCGCTAATTCAGATGTAATTCCATTTCCAAAATTATCTCCTGAAGGGAAGGTAGCACAGCCCTCAAAATCTAAAGGCAGTGACGTAGCCGCCACGGGAACATCATTACAACCATTAGTTGGTTCTGGAGTTTCAGTTTGCATGATATCATCTATATAGAATGTACCAGACGCAGTACCAGGGCCATCAACAAATAAGGTTATTCTTGAATAACTAGCGTCAGAATCAAAATCACATCTAATTTCTTCCCAACCCGTACCACCATGACTTGCAATAGTTTCTACATCAGCGCCTGTTCCTTCTTCTAACTTCATTAAAACATCAACCGGAGCATCAGACCAAAAATTCAATTTTACAGATTTCAACTCTGTTAAACTTATAGGCATTCCTACATCAAAGAAAATACCTTCGAAGGCAGCCCCACTATTGGTAATTGCTCCTACATTAGAAGTACTTGTGTTTGAACCCGATGGATCGGGGTTCGCTGCAATAGCAAAAGATGCCCCATTAAAGGTTGTAACGTCGTAATTAACATTTGGATCATCAAAATTTACAGGGAAATTAATTGGTAGAGGAATATTAATTACAATTTCATCTTCAAAAGTTGCAGATGCCCCTGCTGAATTTGAAGCTTCTAAGGTAATTGTATATGTTCCAGTTGGAAAAACCTTTACCGGATTAATAAGAGTCGAAGTAGTTCCGTCACCAAAATTCCAAACATAACTATTTGCATTTTCCGATAGGTTCTCAAATACTACCACCCCTCTATCTTCATCAATTGTGTGTACAAAACTTGCAACAATTTGAGGTAGACTTGCGTCGTCATCTTCTTCACATCCAAAAAAGGAAACGGCAAGTATTATTAACCAAAGTATTCTTGATTTTTTTATTAATTCTTTCATGATTATTTTTTATTAGTTAAATATGCTTGTTTTCTATTATTGATATACGCGTACGTAGTCTATGATCATACTTTGCGGAAAAACAGTCTCTGCATTTGGCGGTCCATCAAATACACCACCGACTGCAAGATTTATTAGTATGTAAAAAGGACCGTTATTGAATACCCATTCTCCCGTAGCATCATCAGGAGTGGCTGTGTGATATAGTTTATCATCTACATAAAAATTAATTTCATTGGGGCTCCACTCAACACCATAAATATGAAATTTAGTATCTACTCTATCGTTAACAAAATCAAACTCTTTTAATATAGGCTGTCCTCCACTATAACCGGGTCCGTGCAGAGCACTACTTACAATTGTGGGTCTAGATCCCGCATTTTCTAATATGTCAATTTCACCACATTGTGGCCAACCTACTTGATCTATATTTGAGCCTAGAAGCCAAAATGCAGGCCACATACCTTGTCCGTATGGCAATCTTATACGTGCTTCAAAACGGCCATATTGCTGATCGAACTTTCCTTTTGTAATGAGACGTCCAGAAGTATAATTTGCGCCCTCAAAAGATTCTTGAATTGCTGTAATTATTAAAAACCCATTTTCTACTCTAACATTCTCAGAGCGACTTGTATAATACTGTAATTCTTGATTACCCCAGCCATCTCCATTAGGTCCTCTTCCTATATCATAGGTCCATAGTGAAGAATCAGGTGCACCTTCAACATCGAAATCATCCTCTAACACAAGATTTGTAAATGTAACTACCTCTTGCGTTTCGTCCGTTTCACAACCAGTAGCGATAAACAAAGTTATCATTAGAAGAAAAGGGAATAGTATCCTTTTTATTTTTATATTTTTTTTAAAACTGTTCATCTTCTTTTTTTTAAATTTTATCTATCGAATCTATTCTTTATAAAAGTAAATATTGTCTAATATGAAATCTGGTCCACCAACCAATATAAGAGCTCCTAAATTATTTTTTTGTGCAGCTAAATCACCACCTAAAGGTATTTCAATAGAAGTCCATTGACCTACTTGCAAACCATCAGCAGTAAACCTAAAATCTTTATCGTCTCCGTCGGGGAAGCCATTAAAAACATTGGTCTCTAATTCTCCATTACCTCCTACATCTCTTATTTGAATTTCTAAACTTGTTCCCGCTGATTGAGTATAGATATCCACATGAAGGGTAGTCATTTCAGACCCATCGACGGTATTGTCAAATAAAATACCAGTAAAATTATTATTCGAATAGATTTGAACATTATTACCATTTAAATTTGCTTCACTGGTTTGAGTTGTTGAGCCTCCAAAACCAGGATTGAAATTACTATTGGTAACCAAAGTATAAGAATCACTATAAATAGATTTAACATCATCAGCAGATTGTGTAGGAACGGGAGGTTCAGGTAAATCACCACCCGAAGTTAATTCTAGAGAGCCATCTGCTAAAACACCACCCAAATTAGCAGTAATAGCCGTTGTACCTTGGCTTAAAACATTCACTATACCGTTCTCATCAACAGTTGCAACACTCGGGTTTGTTGAATTAAATGAAAAATATCCTGGCTTTGCGCTCACGGTAACATTTTCACCACTTACATTTAAAGTTTGCGTAAGACCGCCAGCCGCTAAATTAATTACACTACCATTAAACGATTGTTGTACAAGGTCTTGACCATTTAGAATAACCGGCTGTGGTTGTGCTACTGTGCCTAATTTTTCAAATTTAACCTCATCTAACCAAAATATATATCCTCCTTCATCTCCATCGAAAGAAGCACCTTCTGCAATCCACAACAATCCACTTTCATTAATAAGTTTAGAAGGGTCTGGAATTGGTATGGCATATTTTTTCCAATTGGTACTTATTCCAAGGCCACTTAAACTCACTTGATACTTATTACCGTTCGCATCATTGATACCAAAACCTATTTCATTTATTGACGCCGCCTGCGATGCTTTTGCATAAAACGTTAAAGCATCAAACCCAGAAAGGTCTCTACTAGCTGTTGTATTAAACGCAGCTCCTACAAAACCATTGCCAAATGCAGGTACATCAAAACGCATAGCCAAATTCCCAGAAAACACATCATCTGTAACTACACTAAAAGCTTCAGGGTCAGCTCCTGCATCTACAAAAGGAAAGTAATTTAAACCCGCCGAAAAGCCATCAATAAAAACGTCTCCGTTAGGAGGGAATGTTGCAAAAAATGCATCATCAGAAAGGTCTCTTTCACAACTTACCAGTGAAATACAAATTAAAGCCATTAAGATGCTTATAGAACTGAAATATTTTTTATTCTTCATTTTCATGACGTTATTATTTTCCAAGGTTAATATGTATGTATGTTCTAATTTCCCATTCCTGACCATCATCAAAACCAACTGGACTCAATACTGGTAATGGAGGGAATGTATTTGGAGGCACTGCAGTTGGGGAATAACGCGGTGAGTATTGATCAAGTGATCTCCAAGTACCGCGAATACCAATTCTAGTATCTGGCAAAATAAACCAATCTGGTTTCCCTATAGTTGTAGAGATGTCTAAAGACATTTGTAATGGATAGGTTAAATTAAAATCACGATGATAATCATAAGGTCCCCAATCATTTACTTTAAACATTCCTTGAAATTGCCAATTTTTATAAATCGATTTAGCTTCTATACCAAACCTTTCAATAGTGCGCGGATCACTACCTAGCGCTTGTGCATTACCACCATATAAATTAGCAATGATCTTAAAGTCAGAACTTATTTTAGATACAATGCGCGAATGAACCTCCCATAAATCCTTAGCTGGAGCAGAATTAGGAAAAATCAAAAAGCTTCCGTCTGCATTAAAACCAACATGTGTGTCTTGAGTCGTTGGAAAATGACGATATACATAACCTAGGTTAAAGGCAAATTTTGCATCTTCAACACGATCATTATCCCATGCATAAAACCATGAACCCGGTGTAGGGTCAAAAGTCAATATAATCTCTCCTGCTGTAGTTTTACGATTTGCTCTTACAGCAAACGGATCGTTAATGAAATTTCTTGGCGCAGCTGGACCTGTAGCATCTAGTGGTATTGGTTTTACTAAAGGCTCTTGCCATAAAAAGTTAGGAGCAATTTGTAAATTTCCAATAGTATAGGTAAAACCAGTTAAGAAACTATTTTGGTTTCCACTTCCATTATCTTTTAATTTCCATCCGGAAAAATTTTGTGTTTGGTCTACGCCACCATTAGCTACCAACCCGGCAGTAGATCCTAAGGCATACCAATTAAACTTACCTTTAGAGTAGGTGATTTTTGCCTTAGCACCCCAATTATCATCGGAGTTTATTCTGTCTTGATACACAATATAATTACCAGACTCGCCCTTTACGTCCTGAAAGTTAATACCATTTAAAGGGCTACCACCCCAAATGCCTCCAAAAGTAAAGCCAAAATCACCAAGTTCCTTCTCAACAACAACTGTTGCACGCTCTATAGGCCATGCTGGAATTACACGACTTCTAACTAAGTTTGGGTCTATTATCCGATTTCCGTTTACATCTAGTTCAATATCTTGCTCAAAATCTCTATGATAGATACCAGTAACCTCAAAACCATGTATGTCTTTTTGATATTTAAGTAAAGCTGTAGGGTTTGCTCCCCACCATAATTGACGACCAAAAGCAGCAGCCAATCCTTTTAACTTACCTTTACCATGTACCTCAGTTCCTTGTATCTCTCCTTTATAAAGGTCTAGATTGGGCCCATAATTCGCTTCAGGGTATAACCCAAAGAAATCTCCTTCATAACCCCAATGATAATGACCTGTTCTATAAAACCATTTAATATCTGCTAGTTTATTTTTCCACTCAAACTCAGCTTGATACAATCTAATTCTATTTTGATCATTTACGGTTATTGTCTCTCCACCGTTTGCTCCAGCGCCTTGTACAGTTGTTGGCCTACCAACATCTTCATAAAAAATTTGATCGATTGGGTTCTCTGCAACATTCCCTAAAACATTAAAATTCACATTGGCTTTAACACCAGGTGCCGGGTTTCCTTCAACACCAATATAGAAGGACTGCATGTGATCAAAACCCGTCTCATCAGGAAAGACATTCTCATCAGGGTTTGCAGTCTCTGGGGTAGTCAACAACTTCCCGCCAGTATAAAAGCTTGTCATTTCAGCTCTTAATTGGCTAAGGCGGATTATAGCTCCGCTACCACTTTTTGCATCTAACGCAGCTTTATCTCCTCTAGCTTTTAGAACCGCATCCATTATATTAATTTTATCAAAATAGTCTCTGATGAAATCTCCAGTCATACCATTTTGGTAGGGATTTAAAGCATGTGCTTCTTTCAATGTATAATAAGAAGCTCGAGGGTACAATTCGTACAAACCGCGAACATCTGTTGGCCCTTTGGCACAGATACCAAACCATTCTTCATTCATATTATTTGAACCATCTTTGGTATCATGGTAATAACCTCCATTACTCCATGACGCTCCTGTTTCATGTGTATCAGCATCTTCACGCTTATCAAAACCTAGCTTCCACCATCCATCACTAAATTGGAAAGTAAAACCACCAATTGAGTTACCGACTTTTCCTAATCCCGCTGCATTCTCATAAATTTCTTTCCAATTCAACAAATTGTAATGTGCTTGCCAGTATTGGTCTTCTTTATCAGTTAAAGCATTATAGGCATCAGCACCAAATTCGGTAAACATTAGTGCCATGTCTAATTTATCTTTTACAACTTGAAAGAAATCTCCAAAAGATTCTCCTCTATAAGTATTAGCTCCATAAACATCAACATCTTTACATTCTTCAGCAATAATGTCAATAAATAATACATCACCATTACATATTGCTACGGGATGATTAGAGTCTAATGCTTTCATTTTTATAGCGACTTCATTCATCAATTTATACATTGGTCTACCTCTGCGCTCTCCAACTGCTCTTTTTTGCTCTTCTCCTTCTGGAAAATCTTCGGTTTCGGCTCCTTGCCAAAATAGTCCGTAGTTGTTTTCATTTCCCATCATGTACATCAAGATACCTGGTGTATCTTTGTAATCTTTAACTAGTTGAATCATTTCAGAGACCAAAATCTCTTGAGTCCTAGCATCTGAATAATCTGTTACTGGCGTCCAAACACCATCGATTGTTAATCCGTATCGTCCGAATTGATGGTTAAGCAAAGTATAGATTCCATACTTTTCATAAATGTAAGTGACCCATTTTTTTGGCACACCAACATACTGTCTTAAAACATTTACATTCATGTTTCTTAAGAGCCCCATTTCATGGTCGAGACCTGCCATAATAACATCATCAGATTGTTCATAAAAATTGGCATTGGTAACATCGGTACCAATAGGAACGTAATCCCAGTTAACACCATTGATCATGAAATTTTTCCCGTCAACTACGAGTTTCATTCCATCAGAGTTCTTTTCAATTTTAACTTTATTCGCTTGAGAAAAAGCGGTAATTGTAATTAAGATTAAAAAAACACTTAGAAGATTTTTTTTCATTGTATTTAGTTTTTAGTTCTTCATTATTGAGTCTAAAAACACCTTAATCGAGACTTGAATTTAGTTTAAGGACTTAAGAGGAGTCTAAATAAAATTGATTCTCTTGTAGGTGCTTTGATAATGAGGAAATAAAATTATTGTGAATAATTGCTAAATCCACAAAAAAGACCCCTACAAAAAATATACACAGCAAAGAATAATTCGTTTTTTTAATACATTCTTATTGTATCTAAGCACAATATGCAATGTTCATAATTTTACTAAAAAGCTATATGGTTATTGTAATTAATGATGGATGTTGAGGTAATGTTGTGGCAAAAAACTTATCTGTTGAGGTAATTATAAACTAATTATATAGTCTGCAAGGTTTTTATCACTTGATAAGTTCATTTTTTTTCGCAATCTATATCGCTTAATTTCGACACTTCTGGCTGAAATATTAAACATTGGTGCAATTTCTTTAGAAGACAAGTTAAGTCTTAAATAAGCACATAACTTTAAGTCGTTTGGCGATAGGTTTGGGTGTATATTCTTCAGTTTCTTGAAAAACTTTCTATCTGCATTATCGAATGCTTCTTTAAAAAATTCCCAATTATCTTTGTGATTTAAACTTCTATCAATTATATCTATAACTGGTCTCATTGATTCTTTATCCTTAACCTTCGAAGCTAATAGTTGCTCTTTAATCTGGGCTAATAGTTCATTTTTCTTAACAATGCTCATTGTTGAAGCTGCTAGCTCATTACTTTTCTCTCGAAAATCCTTTTGAAGTTTTTCATTCTTATATTTAATAATTTCTTTTTCATTTTGAACTCTGGCTAATTCTAGTTCTCTTTTATTTTTCTCAATTAGTTTTTGTTGTTCTTTCTGGTAGTATTGCTTATAAATATTGTGCATAAATATTGAAAACAAAATAACACCTAGTCCATACACAAACAACATTAGATTAGAAATATACCACGGCTTAGCAATATTAAAATTATAGGTAGCTACATTATTAGAAATCTTGCCTCCTATTTTGGCTCGTACGTTAAAGGAATATTTACCAGCAGGAAGGTTTTCGAAAAATACAAATGACTCTTTAGACCAGTCACTCCATTCATCATAAATTCCTAGTAAACGGAACTGATAGTTGGGCTTTAAATATTTGTTATAATTTGGCGTATAGTAAGATATTCTTAGATTATTTTGGCTACTGGTGAAGTTACCATCTACATTTTTATTCAAAAGATGATCGGTAGTACTATGATCTTTATTTATACCGTTTTTAATACTACTTAAATAAACTATGAAATCTTTTATTGCAAGCTTATCTAGGTCTACTATCATATATCCAGAGCTTGTCCCTATCAAATGTTGATCTCGGTTATTGATATCTATTATATTCTCGTATTCTACAACATCATTTCTCTCTTCATAAGTAATTGGTATTTGCTTAATTTTAGGTGAATTAGCTAATTCACCGGGAGAAACAATGGTTAAATTAGGTTTAGTAAACAGCCAAAAATTATCTTGACTCTTATCAAGTACAATTTTTCCGGATATATAAGTATCTTCAGAATAGATACTACTTAAAATACTATCTTTTATAAACTTTTCTCGATTTAAATCATATTTAAAAACTCCTTTTCTATATGCATATAAAATATCATCTTTATATTTAATAATACCTGAGTTAGCTCCCTTTAGCAAACTATCTATTGTAATATTTGTAACATTGGAAAGAGTACTATCTACCTTAACTTTAAATACCCCATTATATTCATGATTCACAAAAATAAAATCTTCTAAAACTTCAAAATACCTTGCAGAATTATTAAAGCCTTTAATCTTATTTTTTAATTTCCAATTGTCATTATTCTTTTCTAATACATAAAGGCCGTCATAATTTCCTTGAATTAATAAATTCGATTTTCTATCTAGTTCAGAAACATTCCAAGTACCTTGAATATTAGAAATTCTCTCTGCTTGACCATTATTAACTACATACGTACCTTTATGATGACCACAAAATAGTTGATTGTCAATAATTTTTAAACTCCATACTTGTCCTTGTAAATCACTAATCAAATTAAACTCAACATCTTCTAAAAGAGGTTTATAGAAAAGCCCTTGGTTAGTACCTAAATATAAATTGCTATTATAAATAGCAGAAGCGTATACGCTACCAAGAATTCCATTTTGATCTTTATAAATTCTTAAGGGTGAATTAATATTTATGTAACTAATACCATTATTAAGAGCTAACCATATATTATTCTCTATATCCTCAAAAACTGACAAAACGGTATTACTTAAAAGTCCCTTATTCTGATTAATCTGATATAAAACTTCGCCTTTTTGATTAAAATATAGCAGTCCGTTAGCAATTGTACCTAAAGCAAAATTTTTATCTCTTAATTGAATAGCATCATAAACACTTTCATCTTTTAGCTTGATGTTCACTTCACTATTCCATTTTTTTAATATACCGTTCTCATAATTATATATACCATTAGAGCGAGTAACTATAAAATATCCAGAAAAATTTGAGAACATATTAATCACTTCATTATTTTTAACTAGTTCATCATCTATAAATAATACATCCTTACCGTCTTCAACCTTAAAAATCCCCTTACCTATTCTTTGAAAATAAATGCTCTCGTCAATCTTATACATCTTAACGATAGTCTCATTTGAATTAATAACTTTTAAAGATTTACTCTGGGTATTGTATATATATATTCTATTTAAAGACTGAAAAACCACAAAATCATCAATTCCGATAATTTCCCAGAATTCTTCATCCTGCATTAATTCTATGTTCAACTCTTTGGATAGCGACTTATATTCTAGCTTACCTAATTGATTTTTTTGCCAATAACCAAACTCCATATAGTAACCTGAATATATTCTATTACCTATTGCGGTCACTGACCTCATTATAGTCTCATTAGGTGAAGGATGCAATGACCAGTTTGCACCATTATACTCCAAGAGCCCTTCATTATTTGCCAAATAGATTAGTTTATCTTGTGACTGAGTAATTGCCCAATTTTGATTTTGAGCATTATATTCGGTCGGAGGGAAATTTTGGATAGGTGGTAATTCTTGTGCAGTAATTAACGCACATAATAAACTAAGTATAAAGAAAGTTGTTTTTTTATATAAATTCACTTATAAATAATAAGTATACATCAATGTTACAATAATACAAATTATTATGTCAACCAACACTTAATATTTATTATGCTAATAATTTATTTGAATTCTATAGTATTCACCTATTTAGTCACTTTTATTTAATACTATCTACTCCTATTTGTTGTACAATCTTACTATAAACAATTTCAAGAACGCTTTTCCAAAACTTGAACAATATCGTTTAACTCAAATCCTTTGGCCTTTAAAAGAATCAAGTAATGAAATAACAAGTCAGCACTTTCATTTAAAAACAGATCGTTATTTGAATCTTTAGCTTCTATTACAGTTTCAATAGCCTCTTCACCAACTTTTTGAGCTATTTTATTTATTCCTTTGTTAAAAAGTGAAGCAACGTAAGAATCTTGATTTTCTGAATCAACCTTTCTTTCTTGGATCACTTTTTCCAATTGTGATAGAAACCCATAAGACCGAGTATTCTTTTGATTCCAACAAGTATCACTTCCCGTATGACATGTAGGTCCATTTGGATTTACCTGTACCAAAAGAGTATCACCATCACAATCTAGCTTTAAATCTACTAACTGTAAAGTATTTCCACTCTCTTCCCCTTTCGTCCATAATATTTGCTTTGTACGACTATAAAAGGTTACCATATTTGTAGTTAAGGTTTTTTTATAAGCCTTCTCATTCATATAACCTAACATTAAAACATTTTTTGTTTTACTATCTTGAATAATCGCTGGAACTAATCCATCTTTATTTTTGTTGAAATCAATATTCATAATCGAACTTCTATGTTGTTATTTTTTAATTCTTCTTTTAAATCATTAATTGTAATTTCCTCGAAATGAAAAACGCTAGCTGCCAAAGCTGCATCTGACTTCCCGATTTTAAAAGTATCTACAAAGTGCTGAATATTTCCGGCGCCTCCAGATGCTATAATTGGGATGTTTAATTCGGTTGACAATCTGAATAATGCTTTATTAGCAAAGCCCTTTTTTGTACCATCGTTATTCATAGAAGTAAATAAAATTTCTCCAGCACCTCGCTGTTCAGCTTTTTTAGCCCATTCGAATAAATCTAATTTGGTTGGAATTGTACCTCCAGCCAAATGAACTTTCCAATTCCCGTCAATTTCTTTAGCATCTATAGCTACAACAACACATTGGCTTCCAAACTTACTAGCAAGCTCATTTATTAATTCCGGCCTTTTAATAGCTGAAGAATTAACCGAAATTTTATCAGCTCCATTTTTTAGTAATATATCTACATCTTGAACAGTAGATATTCCACCCCCAACAGTAAATGGTATATTTACTTGTTCAGCAACTTTAAGAACTAATTCTTGCATAGTTTTTCTTCCTTCTAAAGTTGCAGAAATATCTAAAAAGACTAATTCGTCTGCACCGAAAGCAGCATATTGTTTCGCCAATCCCACTGGGTCGCCTGCGTCGCGTAAATCAACAAAATTGACTCCTTTTACAGTTCTTCCGTTTTTAATATCTAAACAAGGAATAATTCTTTTAGTTAGCATTTACAATAAAGTTTTCTAGTTCTTTCAAACTAATTTTATTCTCATAAATCGCTTTGCCAATAATGGCACCTTCACAACCGATAACAAAAAGTTGCTTAATGTCATCCATTGATGAAACTCCTCCACTAGCAATTAAATTGACATCAGATTTTCTTAAAATCTCTTTATAAAGTGATATAGATGGACCTTGAAGCATCCCATCTTTATCTATGTCTGTACATATCACATATTTTATTCCTACAAATTCATAATCGCTTATAAAGTTTACAACATCAATCTTTGAGTTTTCTAACCAACCGTTAGTAGAGATCTTACGATTTTTACAGTCGGCTCCTAGAATTATTTTGTTTCCACCATAACATTTAATCCAGTTTTTAAAAGTTTCGGGTTTTTTAACTGCAATACTCCCTCCGGTAATTTGATTGGCTCCACTTTCAAATGCTATTTGTAAATCCTTATAGGATTTTAATCCTCCTCCAAAATCGATTTTAAGGTTTGTTTTATTGGCAATATTCTCAAGCGTTTTATAATTTACTATATGCTTGGTTTTAGCACCATCTAAATCTACGAGATGTAAATATTTAATTCCTGAATCTTGAAATTGTTTTGCAACTTCAAGAGGATTTTCATTATACACCTTCTTAGTATTATAATCTCCTTTTGTAAGACGTACACATTTGCCGTCTATAATATCTATAGCTGGTATAATTCTCATAATTCTGAAAAATTTTGTAATATTTTTTGTCCTTCTTTTCCGCTTTTTTCGGGATGAAATTGAACACCAAAAAAATTATTCTTTTTTAAAGCTGAAGCATATTCAAATTCATAATCTGTAATGGCAATTGCTTGCTTACATTTTTCAGCATAGTAACTATGAACCAAATACATGTATTCATTTTCTTTTATACTATTAAACAAATTAGAATTTAGATTTGAAATACAATTCCAACCCATTTGAGGAACTTTAACTTGGTTTGAAAATTTTTTGACTTCTACATCAAAAATTCCCAACCCTTTTGTATTCCCTTCTTCTGTAGAATTGCACATTAATTGCATTCCTAAACAAATACCCAAAACGGGCTGCTTAAGCTCTGGAATAACTTTATCTAAATCAGATTCTTTAAGTTTTTGCATCGCTGAACTTGCTTCTCCAACTCCTGGAAAAATTATTTTATCGGCTGATTTAATTTTATCTATTCTATTTGATAGCTTAGCTTCAATACCTAATCTTTTAAAAGCGAATTGAATACTCTTAATATTACCTGCGCCATAATCTATAATTATTACATTCATTAAAGTATTCCTTTAGTTGATGGCAAAATCATTTTTTCTACATCTCGTTTTATAGCCATTTTTATGGCTTTTGAAAAAGCTTTAAAAATAGCTTCTATTTTGTGATGCTCATTAGTTCCTTCGGCTTTAATATTTAAATTACATTTGGCTCCATCTGTAAATGATTTAAAGAAATGAAAGAACATTTCTGTTGGCATTTTACCAATCATTTCACGCTTAAAATCAGCATCCCAAACCAACCAATTACGCCCACCAAAATCTATACTTACCTGAGCTAAACAATCATCCATCGGTAAACAGAACCCGTAACGTTCAATTCCTAATTTATTTGATAAAGTCTCATTAAAAATTTCTCCTAAAGCTATTGCAGTATCTTCTATTGTATGATGTTCATCAACCTCTAAATCTCCATCCACTTTAATATCTAAGTTTAACTGACCATGTCTAGCTAGCTGATCTAACATATGATCAAAAAATGCTAAACCAGTATCAATATTGCTCTTTCCTGAACCATCTAAATTAAGGTCTATTTTAATTTTTGTTTCGTTGGTATTTCTGGTTAGTGTTGCTGTTCTTTCTTTAAGCTTTAGAAATTCGTAAATCTGCTGCCAATCATTAGTCTCTAAAGCAATAAATTTATCTAACTCATCTCGTTTTACGGTTACTTCATTAGTCCCTAAATTGGTATTATCGTTAATAAAAACACCTTTAGACCCCAAGTTTTTTGCAAGTTCTATATCTGTTAGACGATCGCCAATTACAAATGAATTTTTTAAATCGTATTCTTTAGAAAAATACTTAGTTAACAATCCTGTCATTGGTTTACGAGTTGGTGCATTATCTTTCACAAATGTTCTATCAATAAATTGCTCTTCAAACTTAATGCCTTCGGCCTCAAAAGTTTCAATGATAAAATTATGAACTGGCCAAAATGTGTCTTCTGGGAAACTACCAGTTCCCAAACCATCTTGATTCGTAATCATAACTATTTCGAAATCTAATTCTTTGCCAATTCTTGATAAATATTGAAATACTTTTGGGTAAAAAGTTAGTTTTTCGAAACTATCAATTTGCTCATCAGTTGTTTCTTTTATAATGGTACCATCTCTATCTATAAAAAGAACTCTCTTCATTTATATGCTTTTTAAAATTGTAATTAATTGTTGGTTTTCACTTTTAGTTCCAATGGTAAGCCGTATACAGTTATCGCATAAAGGTTGTTTTGAACGATTTCTTGCAACTATTCCGTTAGCTATTAGTTGTTTATAACGTTTATCTGCATTATCAACTTTTACTAATAAAAAATTAGCGTCAGATGGATAAACATTTTTTATCCAAGGCAAACTTTTTAGGTTCTCGCTTAACACTTTCCTTTGCATAAGAATTTCTAAAACTTCTTGCTTTATTTTATTTTTATTCTTTAAACCCATCAAAGCTTCTTGCTGTGTAATCTTATTAATGTTGTAAGGCGGCTTTATTCTATTTAAAATTGAAACAATTTCTTTTGAAGCATAACAAACACCTAATCTAATAGCCGCCATTCCATACGCTTTAGAAAATGTTTGAGTAACTATTAAGTTAGGAAACTCGTTTAATCTATTCAACCAACTTTCTTGAGTTGAAAAATCGATGTAAGCTTCGTCTACTACAACTATACCTGAAAACTCTTTAAGAAGTTTTTCAATTTTATTAGACTCAATACTATTGGCTGTTGGATTGTTAGGCGAGCACAAAAACAAAAGTTTAGAGTTAGTGTTTATCCCACTTATAATGTTTTCAATATTTGGTTGAAAATCTACATTTAAATTTACTTTTATGAGCTTAACAGCATTCAGATTAGCTAAAACTTCGTACATGCCATAAGTTGGTGGCAACGTGATAACATTATCTTTGTTTGGTTCACAAAATGCTCTAAATATTAAGTCTAGAATTTCATCACTTCCATTACCTAAAAGAATATGATCTATAGCAATATTTTTAATTTTTGAAAGTTGTTGCTTAACTTTTAATTGTTGAGGGTCGGGATAACGATTTAATCCGTTTTCAAAAGGATTTTCATTTGCATCAATAAAAATCATATCTCCAGATGCCTCTTTAAATTCATCACGGGCTGAAGAATATGGTTTCATATTCTTTATATTCTCTCTAACTAGGTTTAATACATCCATTATAAATCCTTTAATCTTATTGAAATCGCATTCTTATGTGCTTGTAAACCTTCAGCTTCAGCCATTAGTTCAATTGAGCGTCCGATATTTTTAATCCCTTCTTTTGATATTTTCTGAAACGTAATAGCTTTTGTGAAACTATCTAAATTAACTCCGGAATATGCTTTCGAAAATCCGTTGGTTGGTAGTGTATGGTTTGTACCTGAAGCATAGTCTCCAGCACTTTCTGGAGTATAATTACCAATAAAAACTGATCCTGCATTTGCTATTTTATCTACAAAAAAATCATTATTTTCTGCACAAACAATAAAGTGTTCTGGGCCATATTGATTAATTAAGTCAAGAGCCTCCTCTTTATCTTTCACCAAAATGGATTTAGAGTTTTCAATTGCTTTTGAAGCGATCTCTATCCTTGGTAATTCTAAAAGTTGTTTTTGCACTTCAGTAGTAACTAATTTTATAAGTTTATCTGAAGTTGATACTAAAATCACTTGACTATCTACTCCATGTTCTGCTTGACTTAATAGATCTGAAGCCACATAAGCTGGAATTGCAGAGTCATCAGCAACAATCAGTAATTCACTTGGCCCCGCTGGCATGTCAATCGCTACCCCATATTTAGTCGCTAATTGTTTTGCCACAGTTACAAACTGATTTCCTGGTCCAAATATCTTATATACTTGAGGAATTGTTGGTGTTCCAAAAGTTAATCCTGCTATGGCTTGGATTCCTCCAACTTTACAAATCTTAGTCACCCCACAAAGATTCGCGGTGTATAAAATTTCATCTGAGATTTTTCCATTTAAATTTGGTGGTGAACATAAAATAATTTCTTTGCATCCTGCAATTTGAGCCGGAATAGCCAACATTAAAACGGTTGAAAACAGTGGTGCAGTTCCTCCCGGAATGTATAATCCTACCTTTTCTATAGGTCTTTTTTCTTGCCAGCATTCTACTCCTTTTTGAGTCTCTTGAAATACAAGCTCTGTTTTTTGTGCTAGGTGAAACTTTTCAATATTCAATTTAGCCAAGTTAATAGCCTGCTTCAATTCAACAGAAACATTATCTCTTGCCTTTATAATTTCATCTTCTAAAACAGTCAAGTTTTCTATTATTACTCCATCAAAGATTGATGTATACTTCTCTATAGCTATATTACCACTTCTTTTTACATCTTCAAACACTTGGTTCACAGTAGTTTCTATATCGGTCACTGACTTAGTTGGTCTCTTCAATAAATCTGGCCAATCTTCTCTATTTGGATATTCAATTAGTTTCATTTTACAACACCATTTTTTCAATTGGACAAACTAATATTCCTTCAGCTCCTTTATCTTTCAACTTGTCAATAATTTCCCAAAATTGATTTTTAGTAATTACCGAATGAACAGAACTCCAACCTTCTTGCGCTAGGGGTAGAACAGTTGGGCTTCTCATACCTGGTAAAACATTAATAATTTCTTCAAGCTTTCCGTTGGGAGCATTTAATAACACATATTTAGATTCTCTTCCTTTAAGAACAGATTGCATTCTAAACCGTAATCTTTCTAAAATTTTCGTATTTGACTCATTAATTTTTGAAGAAATTGCCAAGACAGCTTCTGAAGTTAGAATTACTTCAACCTCCTTTAAATTGTTTTTAAATAAAGTAGATCCGCTTGATACAATATCGCAAATGCCATCGGCTAATCCAATATTTGGAGCAATCTCTACTGAACCATTGATTATATGCAGTTGAGAAGTAATATTTTTCTTAGACAAATACTTTTTTACTGTGTTTGGATAGGACGTTGCAATCTTTTTATTCGCGAAATATTCAATTCCAGAGTAGCTTTCTTCTTTAGGTATTGCCAAGGAAACTCTGCATTTAGAAAAACCTAACTTTTCAACAACATTAATGTCCTCTCCTTTTTCTATTAAGACATTCTCACCTATTATAGCAACATCTACTACGCCATCTTTTAGATATTGAGGTATATCTCCGTTTCTTAAGTAAAATATTTCCAACGGAAAATTACTAGCAGAAGCTTTTAACTGATCTTTACCATTATCTATAGAAATACCACAGTCTATTAATATCTGCAACGAATCTTGATTTAATCTACCAGACTTTTGTACGGCTATTTTTAACTTACTCATTTCATACTTTTAATATTTGAGTAAATCTTTCCGGAAATCTTGCTATAAAAAAGAAACCCGTTTGATTTACTCAAACGGGTTTAAAATATATTTTTAATTATTCAATACATCTTCAGCTCGCTTGAATGCAAGTATGAGAATGATGGCGATGTAATTGAATAAAGCTCATTGTTTTAATTTGATAAGTCAAATGTATAAAATATTATGAGTAAGCTGCAACAATTATTTATTAAAATACTTTATATTATTAATTTTTATCATTTTAATAAAAACAATATGGCATTTTAATTAAATTCTTTATTTAAATACTATAAATTATCTTTTATATAATATTTTTTCATTAACTCAATTTTTCTGTATCTGTTAAAATATAAATTAATTATAAAATTATATACTTGCAGCCTGATATTAGTTTTTATATAGATTATTTTTTATAAAACAGGATGAAAAAGGTTTGGTATTATTTATTATTATGTCCCATATTTATTTCAGCTCAAATCAATGAAAGTGATTCACTCAACTTTAAAGCTAATCTCTCTTTAACAGGGTTTTGGCAAGGAGGAAATGTAGAAACGCTAATTTTTAGAGCTAAATCTGATTTGAATTTTAAGCCTTGGAAAAATTGGGTCTTTAAAACTAAGAACTCCTATATTTATCAGGAATTCGGTAAAGAAAAGGCAGACGAAGACATCTTAAGTCTTAATTTCTTATATATCAATCCTGAGAAAAAGATCTATCCATTTGCCCTTGGTTTTGTAAGCACAAACTTTAGAAGAGAAATAGATTTACGCTATCTAGCGGGTGCGGGTGTTACATTTAGAATTCTAAATAAGAAAAAGCATTGGCTCAAATTATCTATTTCTAGTGAATATGAATATACAGACTTCGCTCAAACTGACTTTAATCGTTCTGATTTTGATGGGAATAACATAATTGAAACCTTTCGAGGCACCGTTTGGGTAAATGGTAAATATTACTTACTAAAAGATAAGGTAATTATAAGTCATGAAAGTTATTTTCAACCGTCTCTTGAGCAGAGTAATAATTTTAGGTGGCAAGCAGATCTTGGCTTAGAATTACCTGTTTGGAAGTTTTTAAATTTTAAAATAAACTACTTACATACATTTGAGGGAGTTGTGGTAGAAAGTCAAAAACAAGAAGATAGATTTTTAACTTTTGGTTTTACTTTAAAAAACTATTGATCTTATTGTTAGTTCTCTATTCTATCGTAATTTTTTAAAGTCTTTAACGCCCATAGTGTTTGTATGCCTGCCCACTCTAGTTTAGTACCTTCACTAATTCCGTACCAGGTATCCCATCGACCATCATTTTTTTGTCTATTTATTAACTCTTCTATATCAGCATCAATCATGTCTTTTGTAAATAATTGAGATAACATACCATTAGGTGAAGAAGCATAATTTAAACTATGTGGTTTACCGTAAAGTCCCCAGCCTTGATCTTCTGTATCCTTGCATAGAACTCCTTCAGCGAGTATCCAATTCTTCAAATCATTAAGTACTTTCTTTGCCTTATCTTGACTTTTAGTATACTTTAAAAATGTTAACCATCTAGGCACACATAAATAACAAAACACATGTTTTTCTTTTATACGTTGAAACTCACTCCAAACAAATTGTTCTGCTTTTTCCATCCAAGGGATATTAATATTATACTTCTCTAGTATTCCTAATAAAGGAGCCGTGGTGCTTAAAGCTGCCCATTCTTTAACGGTTTTAAAATGCCCTTCGCAAGGGTAATCACTAGTTGGTCTAAACATCCAAGGAATTCCTCCCTTTTCTGTTGTAATGCTTTCAAAATAGGATATAAAGTCGTTTAGAATGATTTCTTTGGTCAGATAACCTACTTCATCAAGCGTTTCGAGTGCCATAATGCTAAAGAGAGGTTGACTTTCTGGCGATGCGGTATCTGGTTCCATGCCATGTCCATAGCCACCGTCAGCATTTCTGTATGCGTATACCGAATGAAAAACACCTTCAGGATTGCCATTTACAAAGTAAAAATCGAACAAACGCCTTTCTATCATCCTAGCATTTGTTAGTATAAAATCCTTGGCTTTATTAAAATTTTTCTTAGTGAGTGTTTTCATTGGTTTTTAAATCTTTGTTGGTTTCTCACAAAACTATGATTATTCAAAGTAATAGTATTGTATAAATCGGTCATTATTGCTTAAGTCTAAATCGCTTGGTTTAGCTCCTGTATATCTTTTGAGCTCACGAATAAAATGAGGTTGGTCATAATAATGTTGATAAAAAGAATGTCCTTGTTTTATTTTTACTAAGCTTCTTTTAAGCCTAATTATTTTAGAATATTCTTTAATTCCTATACCAATCATTTCGGTAACTAATCTATTTAATTGTCTTGCACTTAAACCAACTAATTTGGAAATTTCATTAACAGTAATAGTTCCGTCCGATTCATCGATAAGTTTAAAACACTTTTTCAAACGGTTGTCAGGTTGGATATTTTCAGTAAACTTTAGAAATTGTTCATTTAAGTAATTTACAAGCGATTTTGAGTTTTTGAGGTTGGTAATCAGTAATTCTTCGTTAAGATTAAATTCAGACAATGATGTGATGTATAATGAATCATCAAGCAGTGTACTTATACTAAATTTGAATATATTTCCAATGGCAAAAGGATGGAAGCTTATGCCCAATACTTCTTCATCTTCAAAATAACTGATTGAAGCGGTATTTGTCCAAATCCCTGTAAGTCTTTTATCTACTATTATACCTTCTTTAAAATTGATTACCAAACAAAAATGACCATCGGGAAAAATATCAAAATGCTTTACAGCTTTTGTTCCAATTCTGTAATACCAATAAGAATGTATGTAATCTTTTAACCTTAGGTCTGTTTCAAATTCGTGAGTTACCATTTACGTTCTTCAAATTACACACTTCGTTTTTATGTATAGCTCGCTTCGAAAAATCAGCTATGATTATCCGACGTAGTCGAAAGATAGTGAATTGTAATGACACGAGGACAAAGTGGGAACTGACGAAGCAATTCCGGTTAGGAATTCAGCCGAAATGAACTATGTATGTTGTTGTGTGTAGCTTTTTACTCTTGTTTAACTCCCCCATTGAAATTCAAAACTTTACTAGCAGCAACTGCCCCTGTCATTAAAGCCTTCCCAATGTCTTTAGTTTTCAGCCATTCAATAGTAAAAGCTGCTTGAAATGCGTCACCGCAACCAGTTGTATCAACAATTTCATGAACTTCAATCGCTTTTTGACAGTATTTTTTATTTTCAAAAAAAGCTACGCTACCTTTTGCTCCTAGGGTAGACACTATTAATTTCCCTTTTTGTAAAGAAAGTTCTTGTAGTTCATCTAGTATTTCTTCTTTACCACTCAAAAAAACAATATCAATATTGTCTATATGTTCTTTGATGAAGTCAATCCCTAAATAGTCTAAAAAGTCAATAACTATTGATTGATTTCCATTTCGTCTTTTTAATAGTTCTTTTAAGTTAGGGTCTCCTGCTGGCATTGCAACAATTCTACTTCCGGCTAATGAATTCCAATCATTTTCTGATAATCTAAATTTATCAAAGGCGCCACCATTCCAACTGTCTTCTTTGAAGTATCTATCCCCTCTTTCATCAATAAAAATTTTATTTGACGCAGTTGGTTCGTTAATCTGATATAATCTAGAACGGTTTATGCTTAATTTATCTAATTGATTTTCTATTAATTCGCCAAATCTATCTTTACCAATTCCACCAATTACTGACGTATTTTCATATCCTAAAATTTTGCATTGAGCAGCAAAATTTAATGAATTTCCCCCAACGTAAACTTTATCTACTTCTGGAAATAAATCCACACAGAAAGATGTTAATGCAGTTATTTTCATTTAGAAGTTAAAATTAGTTATTTGGTTTTAAAGTGTTTTTCAAGAAATTCATAAACAAGATTGAAATGTTCCAATGGTGCTATGTGTCCACCATTAAGCTGGGAATGCAAATAAGAATGTCCGAAATTATGCTCCTTAAGTCGTCTGATAATTTGCTCTGACATTGCAGAAGCCGGCCACTGGTCATCGTGCTTACCTGAAATAATGAGAATCGGACCATTTATTTTTTCTACCTGAATTTCAGCATTTTTAACTGCTTCACTATCTTCAAGCATCATTGCATGTGCGGTGTATAAGTCTCCTTTTATAGCGGGTGAAATTGTTTTTAACGGTGCAGGAACGTAAGGAACTTCCTCGTTTTTGTATGTCCATGAAGATGTATTTGCATACAAAGTAATAGCCGGAAAACTTACATGAGATGTGGAGCCTGCAATTACACCTTTAAATTCCTTATATCTACTGGCTAAGTTTAACACCAGCTCACCACCACGTGAACCTCCAAACAAAATAATTTTTGATTCATCTATTTTAGGATGTTGTGCAATAGATAAAATTGTGTCCTTTATAGCATCAAGCGAAATTCTGTCTAAATGCTTTGGTGTTCCATGAGACTTGAAATAGCCAATAGCCAATACAGCATAGCCTTTATTATTCAAACTGTCGCGTTTCTCCTTTAGGTAAGTTCTGACCCAATCATTTCCGCCTCCACCACCTCCAAAACCAACAAATAAAGGCTGTTTTTCAGATTCACCGAGATATAATTTGGCTTCAACTACCCCGTGTTTGTCTGATAACTTGGGCACATAAGTAAAAAGGTGTATAAATCCTGAGAATAGAATTAATACAACAACTATAACTGATATTTTTATTTTTTTTCTCATTCGACTTTAATTTAAAATTCAAATCTAGTGAACAAGTATTATCTAACCTTTGATGTATATCAAATAATCACTTCTCAGTTCTTATTCTACTCAATGTTTCTTGGGTAATCCCCAAATAGGAGGCTACCATGCCAAGAGGAATTCGCGGATATAAGTCAGCATAAACTTCCTTAAAATGTACGTATCTTTCTTTTGCAGTGGTAAATCGCATAGATACTACTCGCTCCATAAGGTGTCCAAAAACACTCCCCATAGATAATCGAGCATATCGTTCCATCTCCGGGTAATTATCAAAAAGAAATACAAGATCATTTACATTTAAAACATAAGTGGTGGTATTTTCGATAGCATCTATATAGTATATATCTGTTGTACTTTGCATAAAACTTTTAGGAGAGTTCATCCATTCATTAACTCCACAAAAAAACTCACTTATTTCTTTGCCGTCTTTTAAAAAAAATGCCCTTAATGTTCCTTTCTGAATAAAGTAACTTTCCTTACAAATTTGAGCTGCATCTAAGATTAATTCACCTTTTTTAAAGGCTTTTATTTTTAAGCGATCAGTAAGTTCTATTCTTAAATCTTCAGAAAGTTTGATATACGTTTCAAAATGCCGATATATATTTTTTATGTCTTCGATTTGCTTGTAGATAACGGTTTATGTATGGCTTCGTTCTGGAATTGTCCACAAGGACTATTCCCCTAACGAAATATACAAAGTTTTTGTGTGGTAGAGGTCAGCAAAAAAGTAACAATTAACTATACACATTTTTGCTATTGGTTATTTTTTAGTTCAGCTTCGATATTAACCCATTTGATTTTCCAGTTTTTATCTTGATTATTACCAATGGTAAAAAATAGAAATTTGTTGTCTGGCGTTACAAATGGATTACCTTGCCCAGAATCATTTATAGTTTTGTTAAATTTTTTTGTATTTACCCAATTCCCATTTCCGTCGTTGAAACTTATCATTAGATCGAGCTGATTACCAATTGAGGCAAAAATCAGATAGTCTTCTTTTGGTGAAATATACGGAGTACATTTACCCATTTTTATAGATTCTTCGAAGGAAACTTTTCTTGCGTTTTGAAATTTACCCCTCACTTGCTTTGATTGGTAAATATCCATTTCACTATAGTCAGGATTACTAGAATGAAAGTATAGGGTTCCAGAATTGGAAATTGTTGGATGGGAAATTAACTTATGCCTTAAATTTGGTATGTCGACAAAAACTGGATCCGTCCATTCTCCCTTCACCTTATCAGATTTCCAAATATGCCATGTGTGATAAACACCTTCAATATTTACGGGTCTTGTTGAGCTGAAATAAAGCGTATTTCCACTTGGAGAAAAGCTCATTCCGTGTTCATTATATATGCTATTAAAAAAAGCTTCATTAGGTTCAGTCCATTTTCCACTTTCTTTTTTAATTACAAACACTTCAAAATTCTCGAAGGTTTTGTCAGAAATGGTATAATAATAAGCTTTTAAGTCGGGACTGAATGTTCCTTTGTGAATTAGTTTGTTCTTTGGAATAACATCTGTCTTAAATTCAATTGGGATATTTTTTGGAATCTCTTCCGTTAAAAATTGCATTTTGGTATCTTCTGTTTCATTTTTACAACTCAAAACACTAATTGTAAATATTAAGATAATTTTAAGTCTGTTCATTTCTATAATTAGTACCTACACATGTATATCCATGTTACGGATATATTTATTTTACCTACAAATCTATCGATTTTTATTTAGGAAATTTCTTTCTAATCTCGTCTAAACACAAATTACCTATACTACCAATATGTGTATGGTGTTTTGAAGTATCTGGTTTATATGAACCTTCTTGTACTTGCTTACCAATTTGCTGATAAGCGTTTCTAAAAGACTGCCCTTCAACCACCAAATTATTAATACTATCTACCGTAAATAAGTATTTATACTTTTCATCATTTATATTTACATCCTTAACAATTATTTGCTGTATACTGTATGTGAAAATATCTAATACATTGAGCATATCAACAATACCACCTATCATATTCTCTTTTAATAATTGAAAATCTCTATGGTACCCACTGGGCAGATTATTAGTAATCAAAACCATTTCCGTTTGTAAGGCTTGAACCTTATTGCATTTACCTCTAACTAGTTCAAAAACATCTGGGTTCTTTTTATGCGGCATAATACTGCTACCAGTAGTAAATTCATCTGGAAAACTTATAAAATCAAAATTCTGACTCATATACAAACAAATATCCATTGCGAATCGTGCTAATGTGTTTGCTAAACCAGATAGAGCTATGGAAACAGTTCTTTCACTCTTACCTCTACTCATTTGAGCAGCTACGGCATTATACTTTAAAGTTGAAAAGCCTAATTCTTTTGTAGTAAATTCTCTGTCTATAGGAAAGGAGCTTCCGAAACCAGCTGCCGAACCTAATGGGTTTTGATCCACAGTTTTTAAAGCTGCATTTAATAGATAAGTATCGTCAATAAGCAATTCAGCATAAGCTGAAAACCATAAACCAAATGAAGAAGGCATTGCTACTTGTAAATGCGTATAACCAGGTAATAACTTATCCTTATGAGCTTCTGCAAGTTTAAGCAACGAATCAAATAAGACCTTAGTTTTACTTTGAATAAACTTAATGTGATCTTTATAATACAATTGTAATGCAACTAGCACCTGATCATTTCTAGAGCGAGCAGTATGAATCTTTTTGCCAACCTCACCATACTTCTCTGTGAGTTCATATTCAATTTTAGAGTGTACATCCTCAAATTGATTTTCTATAACAAAAGTTCCTTCTTCCATTTGCTCATGTAATTCTTGTAATCCTTTCTCCAAGTCAGATAATTCCTTATCAGAAATTAAACCAATATGTTTCAGCATTTTGGCATGAGCTAAAGAAGCCTGAATATCATATTTAGCAATATTTAAATCGATCTCTCTATCATTACCGACAGTGAATTGCTCTATTTTTTTATCTATTGAAAATCCTTTGTCCCACAACTTCATAATACTCGTTTTAAAAGTTTAATATATATATCTATACCTTCTTCTATTTCATTTATATAAATAAATTCATCTGCAGTATGTGATCGAGTGCTATCACCTGGACCCAACTTTAATGAAGGGCAAGTCAACACAGCTTGATCAGACAATGTAGGTGAACCATAGATTTCTCTACCTAAAGCAATGCCTGCTTTAACTAGATCGTGATCCGTAGGTATTGAAGATGAATTTAATCTTAAACTTCTTGGGGTTATCTCTGAACAAGATGATTCATTTTTCAACATTTCAGCTATTTCAGTATTAGAATACTTATCATTAACGCGAACATCTATTACCAAATTCACTTCGGCTGGAACAGCATTATGTTGCTTACCTGCGTTAATTTGCGTTACCGTCATTTTCACATCTCCTAAAACTTCTGAAGTTTTATTAAATTGAAAATCATTAAACCAGTTAATCACCTTACCTACTTTGTATATTGGATTATCATCATTAGGATGGGCGGCATGACTTGGAGTTCCTTTTATTACAGCATCAAAAACTACTAGTCCTTTTTCTGCGACAGCTAAATTCATCAACGTTGGTTCTCCAACAATGGCCACATCAATTTCAGGAATAACAGAGAGTATACTGTTTAATCCATTTTCACCACTACTTTCTTCTTCAGCAGAAGCAACATAAACCAAGTTATATTTTAAATCTTTATGGCTATAGAAATAACTAAATGTAGCTAATAATGAAACTAGACAACCACCTGCATCATTGCTACCTAAACCATATAATTTACCATCTTCTACTATAGCTGTAAAAGGATCTTTAGTGTAACCATTATTAGGTTTTACTGTGTCGTGATGCGAGTTCAATAATAATGTTGGTTTTTTAGTATCAAAGCATTGATTTGTAGCCCATACATTATTATTATTTCGTTGAAAATGAATTTTATAACGCTTAAACCATTGTTCAATTAATAGCGCCGTTTTATTTTCTTCTGACGAAAATGAAGGGGTCGCAATTAAATTTTTTAAAAGCTCAATAGCATCTAGAGTTAAGTTATCTATCATAACTGAATTGTTGTAAATATTGATTTTTCGTTGAAAAGCATTTCTGGTTTCCCTATACAAACTTTATCTACGTTGTTATTTAAGGCATGAAAACAATTTGTCATTTTTGGAAGCATGCCATTAGCTATAATGTCGTTTTTAAGTAAAGATTTATATGAGATAGTATCTATAGACTCAATTACTGAATTATCATTTTTCACATCACTTAACACTCCATTTTTTTCAAAGCAATAATATAATTCTGTTTGCATTTTTTGAGCTAATCCAATAGCCAATTCTGCTGCAATTGTATCTGCATTGGTATTAAGTAGCTGCCCATTTTCATCGTGAGTAATAGCACAAAACACTGGTGTAATTCTATTATTCAATAAAAGAGATAATAAACCAGAATTTACATATTTAACATCTCCTACAAAACCAAAATCGATTTCTTTTACGGGACGTTTTTCTGATACTATAGTGTTTCCATCGGCTCCTGTAAAACCAACAGCATTACAATTATTAGACTGTAATTTAGCTACAATGCTCTTATTAATTTTACCGGCATACACCATAGTAATAATTCCTAAAGTATCTTTATCGGTAATACGTCTTCCATTCGTCATTTTTACCTCAACACCCATTTGATCTGCAAGTTTGGTAGCTAATTTACCTCCACCATGAACAAGTATTTTAGGTGATCTAATTTTAGAGAACTCATATAAAAAATGATTTAATGCTTGTTCATCATCAATAATGTTTCCTCCAATTTTTATAACTTTTAATGTATCCATTCTACAAATCCTCTAAAATCTTTTTAAGTACTATTTGAGCAGCATACGTTCTATTATTAGCTTGTTCTATAACAACAGAATTATCTCCATCTAAAACAGCATCTTCTACAATTACATTTCTTCTTACCGGAAGACAATGCATAAACTTTGCACTGCCAAGTTTTTCCTTTGTAATCATCCAGCCTGAATCTTGATTCAGTACTTCTCCATAATCTGAATAACTACTCCAATTTTTAGCATAAACAAAATCGGCACCTTCTAAAGCTTCATCCTGATTATAACTTACAGGTGTTTCTTTCACAATTTTAGAATTTAACTCATATCCTTTTGGATGAGTTATCATTAATTCTACATCTTGCTCTTGCATTATTTTAATAAATGAATTTGCAACAGCATGAGGCAATGCCTTTGGATGAGGAGCCCACGACAAAACTACCTTTGGTTTTTTTGTAATCTTTAATTCTTCAACAGTTATAGCATCTGTTAACGCCTGTAGTGGGTGAGCTGTTGAACTTTCCATATTTACTATTGGAACCGTTGCATATTTTACAAAACTTTGGAGAACATGCTCTGATTCATCTTTTGCTTTATCTTTTAAACTTGAAAAAGCTCTTACAGCAATAACATCTGCGTATTGCGATATTACTTGGGCTGCTTCTTTTATATGTTCAGCTGTATTTAGGTTCATTCTTTTTCCATCTTCAAACTCTAAATTCCAAGTATTGCTAATATTTAGCACCATAACTTGCATCCCTAAATTTTTAGCTGCCTTTTCGGTACTTAATCTTGTTCTTAAACTTGAATTGAAGAAAAGCATTACTAACGTTTTATTCTTACCTAAATCTGAAAATTGAAAAGGATTTTTTTTGATCTTTAAAGCCTCAATAATAGTCTTGGAAAAATTTTCTATATCGTTTATGTCTGTGTATTTATTCATAACTCTTCTTTTAGCGCTTCAAAAAATGTGTCTATATGTTTTTTTTGAAGTGTTAATGGAGGAAGAATTCTCAAAAGATTAGGATTTTTTGCGCTTCCAGTAAATATTTTATGCTCAAAGATTAAAGCCTTTCTAAGCTCAGAAACAGGAAAATTAAATTCTAAACCTAATATTAAACCTCTACCTTTTATAGTTTTAATTTGAGGTAGTTCAACAGCCTTTACTTTGAAATATTCAGACATATTTTTAGCGTTTTCTAATAAATCTTCTTCCTTTAAAACATCTAATACTGCTATTGAAGCTGTACATGCTAAATGATTACCGCCAAAAGTTGTTCCTAACAAACCATGAGATGCTTTTATATCTGAATGAATCAATATTCCTCCAATTGGGAATCCATTACCCATTCCCTTTGCCATAGAAACAATATCTGGTTTTATACCATGCTTTTGAAAAGCAAAGAAATCTCCCGTTCTACCAAATCCACATTGAATTTCGTCTGCAATCAAAAGTGCTCCATACTCTTTGGTCAATCTTTCAAGCCCTTTGTAAAACTCTGTAGAGGCTTCTTCTAAACCTCCAATACCTTGAATAACTTCTATTATAACAGCACAAACATCACCTTCTTTTAAAGTTTGTTCAACTTTAGTTAGATCTTCAAAATCAATTAACTCTACTTCTTGTTGTGCATTGATTGGAGCAATTATTTTAGAGTTATCCGTTGCGGCAACTGCCGCAGAAGTACGGCCATGAAATCCATTTTTAAATGCAATTACTTTGCTTTTTCCCGTTTGAAAAGATGCAAGCTTTAATGCATTCTCGTTTGCTTCAGCGCCAGAATTACATAAAAATAAACTATAGTTCTCACACCCAGAAATCTCTTTCAGTTTAGTAGATAATTCTTGTTGTAAAGGATTCTGAATGGAGTTACTATAAAAACCAAGTTTTGAAACTTGACTACTAATATTTTCCACATATTCTGGATGTGAATGACCGATTGATATCACTGCATGACCTCCATAGAGATCGAGATATTCACTTCCTTTATTATCATAAACAAAAACATCTTTAGCTCTTACAGGTGTAACATCAAACAAAGGATATACATCAAACAAATGACTCATAACTGCTTTGTTTTAATTGTATTGATTTTATTGAAAGATGCTACCATCCCTTGAATTAATGAAGAACTCAATCCTTTGTGTTCCATTTCATTTAGACCTTCTATAGTACATCCTTTAGGTGTAGTTACTTTATCTATTTCTTCTTCTGGATGATTCCCAGTAGTAATTAATAAATTAGCTGCTCCTTCACTTGTATACATTGCTAATTCTTGGGCCTCTTTGGCATCAAAACCTAACTGAATAGCTGCTTGCGTTGTAGCTCTTATTAGCCGCATCCAAAAGGCAATACCACTAGCGCAAACCACAGTGGCAGCTTGCATCTGTGTTTCTGGTATGCTAATAGAAGTACCTAGTCTATTAAAAATCGCTTCAGCAATTTTAATTCGCTTTTTACCTTCTTCGTTACTACAAATGCAAGTCATTGATTTGCTCACAGCTATAGCAGTATTTGGCATTGCTCTAATTACAAATTTATCTGAACCAACAACTCCCTCCATTTTTGAAATAGAATACCCAGTAATTGTAGAAATTAATACATGATTTTCTGTAAGAAATGGCTTAATCTGTTTTAAAATATCTTCAAAATGTCTAGGTTGAACAGCAAAAATTAATATATCTGAATTCTTTACTGCGTCCTCATTATTTTGAGTTAGAAACACATTTTTATAGCCTTCAAATTCTTTAATCTCATTTAAATTCCTTTTGGTAAGATAAAGGCTTGTTATGGCATCTGTTGTTATTAGTCCTTTAGCAATTGATTTTCCTAAATTTCCGGTTCCTATTATTGCGATTTTCATATCGTTATTTTTAAAAAAAGTTAGCTTTTAATTGTAGTCCATCTGTTTCTTCAAATCCGAACATTAAATTCATATTTTGAATAGCTTGTCCTGAAGCTCCTTTTAAAAGATTATCTATGCAACTTGTTATTAATAATTTATCGTTATGCATATGTAAATGAATTAAGCATTTGTTAGTGTTTACAACCTGTTTTAAATGCAATTCGTTATCTGACACAAATGTGAAGGTATCATCTTTGTAATACTCTTTATATATTGATTTTGCTTCTTCTAAAGAGCCATTACATTTAGTATAAAGCGTTGCAAAAATTCCTCTTGAAAAATTACCTCTATTTGGCATAAAATTAATCTCAGTCGAAAAATCACTTTGTAATTGTTTTACAGATTGATTTATCTCTCCTAAATGTTGATGCACAAATGGTTTGTAATACGAAAAGTTATTATCTCTCCAAGTAAAATGTGTTGCTTTGCTCAATGAAGTTCCTGCGCCAGTAGCACCTGTGACGGCATTAACATGTACATCATTTTTAATCAGATTTGCATTTGCCAACGGCAACAATGCAAGTTGAATAGCTGTTGCAAAACATCCTGGATTAGCAATATAATTTGCCTCTTTAATTACTTCCTTTTGTAGTTCAGGTAAACCATACACGAAATCTTTTCCTTGAAAATTCTTATTAGCTTCTAATCTAAAATCATTTCCTAAATCAATAATTTTAGTAGTATCTGAAAAAGTATTAGACTCTAAAAATTTAACTGAATTTCCATGTCCTAAACACAAAAACAACACATCTACATTTGGATTTACAGCATCCATAAAGGTTTTATCAATTGCCCCAACCAAATCTTGGTGTACATCACTAATTTTGTTTCCAGCGTTACTTGTACTGAATACAAAATTAATTTCAGCGTTTGAATGATTAAGCAATAATCTGATTAATTCCCCAGCAGTATATCCTGCTCCTCCTATAATTCCAACTTGTATCATGATACTGCGTTTACTTGTTGATATATCTTATTTTGATTACCAAGAATTTTGATAAATCCTTTTGCTTCATCTGCACTCCAACCTTTATTCATTTCTCCATAACTTCCAAATTTTGGATTCATCAAGTCATGTTCAGAAACAATTCCATCAAGAGTAAAGTGATAAGGTTTTAAACTAACAACTACATCTCCTGATACTTTTTCTTGACTATTTTCAAGAAAAGCTTCTATATCTCTCATTACAGGTTCTAAATATTGTCCTTCGTGCAAATGCATACCGTAAAAACTTGTCAAATATTCCTTATGTTGTAACTGCCATTTGGTAAGTGTATGCTTTTCTAATAAATGATGTGCCTTAATAATGACAAGTGCTGCTGCTGCCTCAAAGCCTACTCTTCCTTTAATGCCAACTATGGTATCACCAACATGAATATCTCTACCTATGGCATAAGCTGAAGCCAATTCGTTTAGTAATTCAATATTTACTTCTGGTTTGTTTTGTTTACCATTTAATGCTACTAACTCCCCTTTGCTAAATGTTAGTGTAACTTTTTCTTCTGTTTCATTTTTTAATTGAGATGGGAAAGCTTTTTCTGGTAATGGATCTTTAGAGGTTAATGTTTCATCACCTCCAACACTAGTTCCCCATAATCCTTTATTAATTGAATATTTTGCTTTTTGCCAAGACATATCAACTCCATTTTTTTCTAAATAATCAATCTCTTCTTGTCTTGATAATTTGTTATCTCTAATTGGAGTTATAATTTCTATTTCTGGAGCTAAAGTTTGAAAGATCATGTCGAATCTAACCTGATCATTTCCAGCTCCTGTACTACCATGTGCAATATAACTAGCATCGATGCTTTTAGCATATTCAACAATTTTAATTGCTTGAATAATTCTTTCGGCACTAACAGAAAGTGGATAGGTGTTGTTTTTTAGCACATTACCAAACACTAAATATTTAATAACTTTCTCGTAATAATCGGAAACAGCATCTATATTAACATAAGATTTAGCGCCCATTTTTAAGGCTTTGGTTTTAATTTCATCAATCTCTTGACAGGTAAAACCTCCTGTATTAATACTTACTGCATGTACTTCAAAACCTTCGTCTTTTGAGAGATGTACCGCACAATATGATGTATCTAATCCGCCGCTATAGGCTAATACTAGTTTCTTCATTTTTTATTCTTTTTTAAAAATCTTGCTTGTTTTATTCTTTTTAGTCTTTGAAAAACATTTGATTTTACCTTTTCATCTTTATCCTTCTCAATTGCATTAGGGTCGTAAAGCATTCCTGTACATAAACACATACTCTGTTGTGTACGTTGTAAAACATCATAATTTTTACAAGTCTGACAGCCATTCCAAAATGATTGATCATCTGTAAGTTCAGAAAAAGTAACTGGCTTGTAACCTAAATCACTATTTAGCTTCATAACTGCTAAACCAGTCGTTATACTAAATACTTTTGCATCTGGAAATTTAGCTCTTGAATGCTCAAAGACTACTTTTTTAATTCTTTTTGCTAAACCTTGTCCTCTATAATCTGGATGTACAATTAATCCTGAATTGGCTACAAACTTTCCATGACTCCATGTTTCTATATAGCAAAATCCAGCAAAGGCATCTCCATCTAAAGCTATAACTGCATTACCTTTTTCCATTTTGGAAATGATATACTCCGGCTTTCGCTTTGCTATTCCTGTACCTCTAACTTGAGCAGCATCTGCTATAGTATCGCAAATTATATTTGCATAAACTGTATGTGATTTATTAGCAATAACAATTTTCATTGTTGTTGATTTAAAATTTTAAAATGTTTTTTTGATATTTGAAATAAAGAACCGGACTCACCTAGGTTCATAAATAGAAACATACCCTTACGGGCGACGCGGGAAACGACGACGTAAAACAGACTTATTAGAGAATCTAACTTCTGCTTTATTAAATAATATGTCGGTATAATGTTTCAAGAAAAAAGTAATAAATAAAATTAATAATCGATAAACTCTAAATTAGCGCATACAGCGACAGCGCACCTTGGGAGAGTGAGTTTTGGGGTGTTGATTATGTTTATTTATTTTATTCATTGAGGCAAATGTAGAAAAAAATATGTGTTATCAATAAAAAAATATTATAATATTTTGTTTGCTAGTCATTTATATGAATATCGTAAAAATCTACTATCATTTTTATGATATTCTTTAATGTGCATGGAAATAATATATTACTCATAAAGGTCAGAAGACAAGTAGCGATCACCTCGGTCACAAATAATAGTGACAATAGTTCCGTAATCAATTCTTTTTGCAACTTCTAAGGCAGAAGCAACTGCTCCACCACTACTCATACCAGCAAAAACACCTTCTTTTTTTGCTAATCTCTGTGTCATTAATTTTGCTTCTATTTCACTAACTTCAATTATATTATCTACTTTCGATTCTTTGAAAATCTTAGGAACATAAGCTGGAGACCATTTGCGGATTCCTGGAATTCTAGAGCCATCTGTGGGCTGTGCACCAATTATAGAAATGTTAGTGTCTTTGTCTTTTAAAAATCTTGAAACTCCAGTAATGGTACCTGTGGTACCCATTGCTGAAACGAAATGCGTAATCTGACCTTGAGTGTCTCTCCAAATTTCTGGTCCGGTAGTTTTATAATGAGCTTTCCAGTTATCATTATTTTCGAATTGATTTAATAAGAAGTATCCCTTATTTTTATGAATATCGAAAGCAACATCTCTTGAGTATTCAATTCCTTTATCAGCAGAAGTTAATAAAACCTCAGCTCCATAAGCTTTCATGGTTTTAATACGTTCTTCGGTAGAGTTTTTAGGCATAACTAGTGTAATATTTAGACCCAAAACTTTAGCTGTCATTGCCAAAGCTATGCCAGTATTACCACTAGTTGCTTCAACCAAAAAATCACCACGTTTAATATCACCTCGTTTTAAGGCTTCATTAATCATATTAAAAGCGGGGCGATCTTTTACACTACCACCAGGATTATTTCCTTCAAGCTTTAAAAATAATCTAACTCCTTCTTTTGAGATAATATTTTTAGCTTCTACTAAAGGTGTGTTTCCTATTAAACTGGTAACGTTTTTACTATCTATTTCTGGTTCTAATATTGAACTCTTTTTCATAAGTTAGAATTGAATTTTCTTGAACAGAATTCGTTACACATACATTTGCACCCACAACGCTATTAGCACCAATAGTAACATTACCTCCTAAAATAGTTGCATTAGCATAAATAGTTACATTATTTTCAATAGTAGGATGTCTCTTAGTTTTAGCCAAGCTTTTTTTAACCTGTAAGCCGCCTAAGGTCACTCCTTGATATATCTTTACATCATTGTGGATAATTGCTGTTTCACCAATTACTATTCCTGTGGCATGATCTATAAAAAATGAGTCTCCAATTGAAGCACCAGGATGAATATCGGTACCTGTTAAACCATGTGCATATTCACTCATCATTCTCGGGATTATTGGGATATTTATTTTATAAAGCTCGTGACTTAAACGATAGACCGCAATTGCATGAAATCCTGGATAAGCTAAATAGACCTCTTCTAGGCTCTTACAAGCAGGGTCGAATTTTTCAAAAGCCAAAGCATCTAAATCTAGCTTTTCTCTAATAGCTTTAAATTTATCTTTATAAGTCTCCCAAATAAACTCGCTATTTTCAATTGATAACTTTTGAGATATTTTCAGAAATAAATCTCTAACCTCATCAATATTATTATAATAATAAGCCTCATCAAATAAACTATAAAAAAGTTTTTTAGTAAAAACCTCAACAGTGTCTTTTAAGCAGATATTATAATTTTTAATTTCTATTTGTTCTTTTAATTGAACTCCCATATACTCAATTTAAGATTCTGGTGCTAATTCGATTTCTAGATAATGTAATTCTTGTGTAATCGGTATTTGACACCCCAATCTACTATTCTCTTTTACATAAAACGCCTCGGATAACATTGCTTCTTCTTCATCTTCTTTCTCAGGTAAATCATGATCAGATAACACATAACATTGACAAGATGCACACATAGCTATTCCGCCACAAGTTCCTTCAACTGGAAGTTCATAAGATTTACATACTTCCATTAAATTCATTGCCATATCTGTCGGTGCTAACACCTCATGAATTACACCGTTTCTATCTTTTATGATTATATTAACATCTCTCACTATACAATTGCTTTTATTACTGCTTTTGGAGCTTCTTTGCGAGTTCCATCAAAACCGTTAATACCGCTAACCGTTGTGTATTTTAATACATATTTCTTACCCGGATTAATTATTTTATAAGCAGATTGGCACATTAACGTAGCTTCATGAAAACCACAGAGAATCAATTTTAATTTACCTGGATAGGTATTTACATCACCAATAGCATAAATACCAGGAATGTTGGTTTGATAGTCAAACGTATCTACTTTAATGGCATTCTTTTCAATTTCCAACCCCCAATTACTTAAGGGACCTAATTTTGGTGACAAACCAAATAGCGGAATAAAATAATCTGCATCTATAATTTCTTCTTCCCCTTCTCTAATTACTGAAATAGCTTTTAGTTTAGTTTCTCCATTCAATTTTGTAACCTCAGCTGGAGTGATTAGGTTTATTTTACCTAAAAGTTTCAATTCTTGAACTCTATCAACCGAGTCTAATGCACCTCTAAATTCACCTCGCCTATGGATTAATGTTACTTCAGAGGCAACATCTGCTAAGAAAATACTCCAATCTAACGCCGAGTCACCTCCTCCAGCTATCACTACTTTTTTATCTCGATATTTTTCTGGATCTCTTATAATATAATCTACCCCTTTATCCTCCAAGTTTGCCAGATTATCTAATTGCGGTTTTCTTGGTTCAAAGGACCCTAAACCACCTGCAATAGCAACTATAGGAGCATGATGTTTTGTTCCTCTATTAGTCGTTACAATAAAAGAACCATCTTCTAGCTTTTCGATAGTTTCTGCACGTTCTCCTAACGTAAAACCTGGTTCGAATTGTTTGCCTTGCTCTAGTAAATTTTTAGTGAGATCACCTGCTAGTACTTCTGGAAATCCGGGAATATCGTAGATAGGTTTTTTTGGATAGATTTCTGAACATTGACCGCCTGGCTGTGGTAACGCATCTATCAAATGACATTTTAGTTTTAGTAAACCCGCTTCAAAAACGGTAAATAACCCCGTAGGACCCGCTCCAATTATTAATATATCTGTTTTTATCATTTTACCTAACTAAACTTTCTGTTAACTTATTTAATGTATTTACTTTTCTATTAAAATCACCTTTTATTGTCTTTCTAAACTTGTTAAGATTAAAAGCCAAATCATCTATTTCATCAGGAATTATTTGCTCAAAAAATTGACGCAAACGTTTTGCCATTGTAGGTGATTTACCATTCGTTGAAATTGCAATTTTAATATTTCCCTTTGTCACAATTCCGCCAAGATAAAAGTCACATAAATCCGGCGTGTCGGCAACGTTTACCAGTAATTGCTTTGTCTTTGCATCATGATAAATTTGCTTATTGACTTCTCTATCATTTGTAGCGGCTATAACAATATGTTGTTTATGTAAAATATTACTTGAATAGGGTCTTATCATATAGATGATATTGTGTTTACGTGCCAATTCAATCACTTCTTTAGAAAAATCTAGCGCTAACAATGCCACACGAGCATTAGGGCTAGACTTTAAAAGAAAGGATAATTTTTCATGAGCGACTTTACCACCACCGACAATTAATACATTAAGCTGATTTACTTTTAAAAAAATAGGATACAATTCATTTTTACCTTCTAACATAATGCTGTTTTTAATTGAATTTCTTGTTGAATTTGCAATAAACTAGTACGATGATTTACAACATTACCCAATACAATAATTGCAGGATTACTTAGTTGTTTTTCAACAACTACACCCATAATTGTATCTACTGTGCCAATACCTATTTGTTCTTGAGGTGTTGTACCATTTTGAATAATAGCCACAGCTAAATCATGCTTATTTTCTTTTTGAAAAAGCTTAATGATTTCGGGTAGTTTACCCATTCCCATTAAAATAACGACCGTTGCACTAGATTGAGCAGCTAACTGAATATCTTTAGAAAGCTTATGATCTTTAGTAGTACCGGTAATCACCCAAAAACTTTCAGCACTATTGCGTTTTGTTAGTGGAATATTCTGATAAGCAGGCACTGCAAGTGCGGATGATATACCTGGAACTACTTCTGTTTTTATTTGAAATTTAGACACATATTCTATTTCTTCGGCTCCTCTACCAAAAATAAAAGGATCTCCTCCTTTTAACCTCACCACATGCCCATCACTTTTTGCTCTACTTACTATCAATTCATTTATTTGTTCTTGTTGATATCTATAACACCCTTTACGCTTCCCTACAAAAATCAACTCCGCATTTTTTGGAGCATAGGATAATAAATCATTATTTATTAGCGCATCGTATAGTACAACATTTGCTGAATTTAATGCCTTAATAGCTTTTAATGTAATTAGATCCGGATCTCCTGGTCCTGCTCCTACAACCGTAAGCTTTGGTATTTTCATCTTCATTTATTTTATTAGTTCAACTTCTCTAAACTCTTTAACAGTCTGCAAAAATTGCTCTGCACTTTGTATATAATTTATAGCAAAGTCCTTACTTGGAGCATATTGCTTAATCTGATAAATAATATCAGAAAAAGACGCCCCTAATTCTATCCTGTTGCTATCAACAAATAATTCGTTAAATTGCTTAATAATACTTGCTTGATTATTGGTCTTCTTATTTTCTGATAGCAACATTGCCTTAGCAGAATTTACTAAAGAACTGTACGCATGATAAATAGCGTTTGAATAAACGTTATCATCAAAAGCCTCTTTCGCTTTTTCTATTTTCTCTTCACTTTCTAAGAATAAAGTCGCTATTAAATCTATGACAACACCTGCACATTCACCAATACCAATAGCTTTGACATACTTTTCTTCAGAACCCCAATCGATAAAATCTTCTTGAGTAAGATTTTCAATATTCGAAAGATCTGTTAGCATTTCATAGAAATACTTTTCTCCTTTCTCAATATAATAGTTCAAGAAATTTAATTCTCCAGCATTGGTTTCGAAATCATCCAAAATTCTACGCAATGCTTCAGGCCCTCTTCTGCTTGGCACTTTTACAACTTTATCTGCAAAATAACCTTTACCATTCCCTAAATTACCTCCACCTAGTAATACTTGTAATGCTGGTACTACCAGTTTATCTTTTGTGCGAATTGACATTCCTTGAAAACCAATATTTGCCATATTATGCTGACCACAAGCATTCATGCATCCACTAATCTTAATAACAAGATCATTATTCTCTAAATATTGGGGATATTCAGTTTTAATAATACGTTCTAACTCTTCTGCAATACCCGTACTACTTGCTATTCCTAAATTACAAGTGTCTGTACCCGGGCAAGCGGTAATATCTACGGCTTTATTATACCCCGGATTTGCAAAACCCAATTTTCCTAATTCTAGAAAGAAAAATGGAACTAACTCTTTCTTTACAAATGGAATCACAATATTTTGACGCAGCGACAATCTAATTTCTCCCGCTGCATAATTTTCTACCAAATCTGCGAGTAATCTTGCTTTGTCTGTATAAAAATCTCCTAATAAAACTTTAATACCGATGGCTACAAAACCTTCTTGTTTCTGCTGAATTAGATTTGTTGCTTTCCACAATTCAAAAGCTTTATGATCTTTAATTTCTATTTTAGGAGTTTCTACATGTACGGGAACTGAAGCCTGATAAGCATTTGCATCTATTGCAATAGTTTTAAATTTAATTGCATTTTGTTCTGCTTCTACTAAGGCTTTAAAAGCATCCAAACCAATATCTTTGATTAAGAATTTCATCCTTGCTTTTGCTCTACTCTTGCGCTCTCCATGGCGATCAAAAACACGTAAAACACCTTCCATTACTGGAATTATTTTATCTGATGGTAAAAAATCATATAGAGTATCTGCATGCCTAGGCTGTGAGCCCAATCCACCGCCAAGCATTACTTTAAATCCTCGTATACCATCCTCTATTTTGGCAATGAACCCTAAATCATGCATATACGATAAACCCGTATCTTCATCCGATGATGAAAAAGAAACTTTAAATTTTCTGCCCATTTCTTGACAAATAGGATTTCGTAGGAAAAATTTAAATAATGCATCTGCATATGGCGACACATCAAAAGGTTCGTTAGTATCAATACCTGCCGTTTCACTAGCAGTTACGTTACGAACCGTATTCCCGCATGCTTCCCGAAGCGTAACATCATCACGCTCTAATTCTGCCCATAATTCTGGAGTTCTATTTAAATCTACATAGTGAATTTGAATATCTTGACGCGTGGTAATGTGCAAGCGCCCACGAGAATACTTGTCTGAAACATCGGCAATCCTACGTAATTGCTTACTTAATACTTTACCATATGGTAATTTAATACGAATCATTTGTACTCCATGCTGACGTTGACCATACACACCACGGGCTAAACGAAGGCTACGAAATTTCTCTTCGTCAATTTTCCCGTTATGAAATAGCTCAATTTTATTTGCTAATTCTATAATGTCTTTTTCAATTATTGGATTTTCTATTTCTGTTCTAAAACTTTGCATAATCTATTGTAAATGAATGCCACACTCTCTAGTTTCCAGCGCTTTTACTGGATCAAAATATGTACTGTTCTTTGGTAAATTATTTTCATCCAGGTAAACATCTAAATCATCATCTGTCCAGTAATAAAAAGGACTTACTTTTAAAATACCCTCCTTACTAAAACTCAAGATATCTTTTGAACTTCTAAGTTCAGTTTTTCTAATTCTAATATTTGTAAACCATACTTCTGGTTGGTGTTCCTTTAAAGCTCTTCTAAATGGTTCTAGCTTGACAACTTCTGTAAATTTTGTATGATTTTCATCCTCAATTGTGGGTAATCCGATAGTATATTCGGTATAAGCTTTAGTTTGCAATGGTACATATGTATGCACATTTAATTCATACCTATTCATCAAATAGAAGGCATGATCATATGTTTCTGGAATATTATATCCGGTATCACACCATATGATGTTTATATCTTTATCTTTTCTATAAAAAGTGCTAAGCAATACTGCTGAATACTTACCGAAACTAGTTGTAACTATCTTTTTATCTGATAGTTGCAAAGCCCAATCAATAATTTCATTTGGAGTTTTATCTCTTAATTTTTTATTCCAAAAATCAATATCAATGTTTTCTAACATATAGTTTAATTTTAAAATTTATAAACCTATAGGATTAATAGGATTATTATACAAATGTATATTCTTATTCTTAAAAAACACATAAAGAAATAATAAAATTTACTTAAAATTTTTGCGAATATGATATTACATCAAGTCTAGAAGTGTTCTGTTTCTAAAAATAGCTAAGTTACTATCTCTTACCTCTATCATAAGTCTATTTATAGAACATGATTCTTCATCTAGACAATCATCACACTTCTCGTAGAAATTAAGACTTACACATGGTACTAAAGCTATAGGCCCCTCTAATATCCGAATTACATCAACCATACGAATATCTTTAGGTTTTTTGATAAGATAAACTCCGCCTCCCTTACCTTTTTTTGATCCTAAAAACCCTGATTTACGCAGTGTTAACAAAATACTTTCCAAAAATTTATGAGAGATGTTTTCACTTTCAGCAATTTCGCCCATTGGCACAGGAACACCTTGTTCTCGACGTGCAATAAAAGCCAATGCCTTTAAACCATATTTCGTTTTCTTCGAAAGCATTAAACAAAAATAACATTATATTTTGTTCAACGCATTTTTTAAATCATTAATAATATCATCTACATATTCCAAACCAACCGATACTCTAACCAAACCATCGGTAATACCGACTTCTAGTCTATCCTCTATACTTAACTTACTATGTGTGGTTGATGCTGGATGGGTAACTATTGTTCTAGTATCTCCCAAATTTGCAGATAAAGAACATAATTCTATGGCGTTTAAAAATTTCTGCCCAGCTTCAACCCCGCCCTTTATTTCAAAAGCCACAATATTTCCTCCTAACTTCATTTGGTTTAAAGCAATCTGAAATTGAGGGTGCGATTTTAAAAATGGATACTTCACTAAATTTACATTTGAATGCTCTTCTAAAGATTGTGCTACTTTCAATGCATTGTCGCAATGTCTTTCAACTCTAATACTTAAAGTTTCTAAGCTTTTAGACAATACCCATGCGTTAAACGGAGACATTGCTGGGCCTGTATTTCTTGAAAAAAGATAAATTTCATGGATCAATTCCTTTTTACCAACAGTAATTCCACCTAAAACTCTTCCTTGTCCATCCATTAGCTTCGTAGCCGAGTGAATTACCAAATCAGCTCCAAATTTAATAGGATTCTGAAGATATGGCGTTGCAAAACAATTGTCTACAACAAACAATAGCTTGTGCTTTTTGGCAATTTCTCCGAGCAATTCTAAATCTACAATGTCAACCGCTGGATTGGTAGGCGTCTCTATATATAAAATTTTAGTATTCGGTTTTATTAAACTTTCTATTTTATCAGTTTCATTTACTCTAAAATAACTTGTTTCAATATTCCATTTCGGTAAAAACCTAGTGAATAAACTATGTGTAGAACCAAAAACAGATCTACAAGAAACTATATGATCACCAGCGTTCAATAGCGCTCCAAAAGTTGAAAATACAGCAGCCATGCCAGTAGCAAAGGCATAACCAGCTTCAGCGCTTTCCATGGTAACAACTTTATTTACAAACTCCGTAGTATTAGGGTTCGAAAATCTGCTATATAAATTACGCTCTTTTTCTTCGGCGAAAGATGCTCTCATATCTTCGGCATCATCAAATACAAAACTTGATGTCAGATATAAAGGTGTGGAATGTTCAGAAAACTGCGAACGCTCTGTTTGCGTTCTAATAGCATCTGTTTCAAACTGTTTACTCATAATTTTAATTGTAATTTTTTGCTAATCGTAATATATCTCCAAACACACCTCTAGCGGTTACTTTAGAACCTGCTCCTGCACCTTGAATAACAATAGGTTGCTCTCCATAAGACTCTGTAAATATTTCAAAAATTGCATCTGAACCTTTTAAAGATCCTAAAGGAGCGTCTTTAGGTACAGATACCAATTTCACATCTAAATTCCCTTTTGATTGAAACAAATCTCCTGACAAATCACCAACATATCTTAATACATGATTCTTATCTTGAGATTCTTTCTTGTACCTGAAAAAATCATTCATTTTCTCCAAATCGTCCAGAAAAGATTTCGAAGAAATATCTCTTAATTCAGGGAGAATTAAGTTTTCAATATTAATATCTTCAAATTCATTTTCTAAATCCAATTCTCTTGCTAAGATCAATAACTTCCTAGCAACATCATTACCGTTTAAATCTTCTCTAGGGTCTGGCTCAGTATACCCTTTACCGATAGCTTCTTGTAAAGCTTGCGAAAATGGAATATCGTCTGCAGAAAAGCGATTAAAAATATAACTCAAAGTTCCAGAAAAAACACCTCTAATTTTTGTAATGTTTTCACCTGACTCATGTAATAGGCGTATCGTATCTATCAAAGGTAAACCTGCACCTACATTTGTTTCGTAGAGATAAGTCCTTTTGTAAAACCTCAGTTTTTCACGCAATTCTTTATAAAATGTATGCGAAAGTGTATTTGCTATTTTATTTGACGAAACTAAATCAAAACCAGCTTCAATCAAAGGAATGTAATTTTCAACAAAATCTGAGCTTGCCGTATTATCAATAGCAATTAAATTTTCCAAATGGTGATGTTTCGCAAACGTAATAACTTCTTCTACGCTATTGCTCACTATCCCATTTTTATCGAGGTCAGATTCCCAGTTTGAGGTTGCTCCTTCTTTAGTTAACACTACTTTTTTAGAATTTGCAATGGCGAAAATATTTAGATGAATTTTTCTTCTATCTAAAATAGATTCCGCACTTTCAATAATCTGATTTATTAACGTACCTCCCACTAATCCTTTACCAAAAACAGCAATGTTCACTTTCTTTGCGATACCAAAAACTTGACCGTGAATCACATTTAACGCTTTATGTAATTCATTTTTATTGACTACAAGGCTTACGTTTTTACCTGTAATTGTATTGTTAAATAATAATGGAACTATTTGATTTTTTATCAGAGCATTATAAGACAAATGAAATTTACTCAGGTCTAACCCAATAATTGATATTACTGCTACATTATCTATTATTGATATTTTATTCACATCTTTTGTGTAAAAATCATTTTCAAACTCTTTTTCTAAAGCAACAACTGCTTTTGTTGCTACTTCTTCATCAACCACAAGTCCTATTCCTCTTTCCGATGAACCCTGTGAAATAATACTTACATTAATGTTTTGTGTACTTAGCGCTTTAAAAATTCTTGCATCAACTCCTACTTTACCTAATAAACCTCTTCCTTCAAAATTTATCAAAACAACATTTTCTTGAACAGAAATAGATTTGATTCCATCATTCTTTGGTTTGGATGTAATTAAAGTACCTTCATCATTTGGATTAAATGTGTTAAGTATCCTTAGATTGATATTCTTTTCTAGTAAAGGAATGATCGTTTTCGCATGCAAAATAGTCGCTCCGAAATTGGCTAATTCATTTGCCTCAGAAAATGATAATTCTTTGATTTTTTTTGCATCGGCCACCAAATCGGGGTTCGCGGTGTATATCCCATCTACATGTGTGTAATTCTGTAATTCTTCTGCATCTAAATAGTTAGCAAGTAAAGAAGCTGTATAGTTACTTCCATTTCTACCTAATGTTGTAGTTTCATTTTTTAAATTCGACGCAATAAAACCTGAAACAATATTAACAGTTGTTCCATTAAATTGCTTAAAATGTTTTTTTACATTTTCTTTTGAAATTTCTATAATTGGCTGCGCATTACCAAAATTCTCATCTGTTTTTAACAATGATCTAGCATCAGTTGCTTTTGCGTCGATTCCTTTTTGACGCAGTAATTCAGAAATAGTTTTTATAGCTAATAATTCTCCTTGTGCTAATACTTCATCTTTAATTTTGGTACTAAAATCTTTTAATAAACTTACGCCTTCAAACAGGTTCTCTAAACGAGAAAATTCTGACGAAAAATCTAACAGTGGCGTCAACAAAGTTTGCTCTCTTTTAAACGCGTCCAGCTGCTCTATATACGTTTGATTTTTAGCAGCTTTGTTTAAAATATTTTCTAAAACATCCGTTGCACTTCCTCTAGCGGACACAACTACTGCTATATGCTCTCCATCATTTATCTTATTTTCTATAATAGAGATCACATTATGAATTCCATCATTAGACAATGATTTTCCTCCAAATTTTAAAATCTTCATTCTTTTATTCTTTGAATTTTTATTAAATATGGGTGCAATAATTTTTTCTAATTGCTGATACTCTATTAAAAAAGCATCATGCCCATGTACAGAAGTAATCTCATTGTAGGTAACATTATCGTTCGATAGTGCCAATTGTTTTTGCGTTTCTCTATTTTCTTCTGCCGTAAAAAACAAATCTGAATCAACACCAACTATATGAATGTTTGCTTGGATAGTATCTAAGATGGATGCGCCTTCTTCTAAACCTCTTGTAACATCAATGGTTTTTAATAACTGGTTCATTAATTTATACGCCGAAAGCTGAAAACGTTCCTGTAGTTTTTCACCATGATGCAATAACCAACTTTCAACATTAAAAATTTCCAACTCCTCATTTCTAGATCGCTGAAAACGTTCTTTAAATGATTCTGGAGTTCGATAACATAACATGGCGTGCATACGCGCATCATGAACAGGGTTACTTGAATTTACTAAAAACTGCTCTTGAATTTGACAATTAGCAATAAGCCAATCAGTAGATTTCCAGTCGGTGGCAATTGGAATTAAATGTTTTGCTATTTTCGGCTTTAATACCACCATTTCCCAAGCAATTCCTCCTCCTAATGAGCCTCCAATGATTGCAAATAATTCATTAATTTTTAACTTATGTAAACCCTGTAAAAATATTCCGGCTATATCTCTGGCAACAAATTTTTTATAATTATCAATTACATAACCATCATATCCATTACCTGGAATATTAAAAGATAGCACTGTATACTGTTTTGTATCTATAACCTTATTTTCACCAACAAGTTCTTTCCACCAACCATTTTCTCCAGCTACATTGCTATTTCCTGTTAAGGCATGGTTAATTAATACCACTGGAGCAGTACCCAATTCTTTTCCAAAAAGCTGATAGCTTAATCGAATATTCTCAAATTGAGCATTACTCTCTGTAGTATAATCAATATTAATATGAAATAAATTACTTTTCAATTTTGCGCTAGTTTAGGCAACTACTTCTTTAGAAATATTAGAAAAAATAGCCTTTAAATCAGCCTTTAAGTCCTCAATATTTTCTAACCCTACTGACAATCGAATCAAATCTTGCGAAACTCCCGCATCGTTTTGTTGTTCTTCTGATAATTGTTGGTGTGTTGTACTAGCTGGGTGGATTATTAATGATTTTGTATCACCAATATTTGCTAGCAATGAGAATAACTGGGTTTCATTAGCAATCTTTTTTGCCGCTTCATAACCTCCTTTGGCCCCAAATGTAACAATCCCACTTTGGCCCTTTGGTAAATATTTATCTGATAATGATTTATATTGACTGCTTTCTAATCCTGGATAATTGACCCAAGTCACTTCATCCTGTTGTTCTAACCATTTTGCCAATTCTAGCGCATTTTCACTGTGCTTTTTGATTCTAACTTCTAATGTTTCCAATCCTTGAATAATATTGAAGGCATTTGTTGGACTCAATGCGCCACCAAAATCACGTAATCCTTCTAAAATTAACTTGAATGTATACGATGCCGCCCCTAAAGCCTCATGATATACTAATCCATGGTATCCTGCTGAAGGTTCTGTAAATTCAGGAAACTTTCCGCTCGACCAATCAAAAGTTCCAGCATCTATGATTACACCTCCTAAAGAATTACCTTGACCTCCGATATATTTGGTTAGTGAATGGATAACAATATTAGCTCCGTGTTCTATAGGATTCAAAAGTGCAGGAGTTGCAACCGTATTATCTACTATAAAAGGAACTCTGGCTGTTTTTGCATGCTTTGAAATTTCCTCTAGGTCTAATACATCTAATTTCGGGTTCCCTAAAGATTCAACGAAAAAAGCTCTTGTATTCTCTTGTACTGCTTCAGTAAAATTTTCAGGATTTGAAGCATCAACAAATGTTGTTGTAATACCTAATCTAGGCAACGTAACATTTAATAAATTGTATGTTCCTCCATACAAACTACTAGAAGCAACAATATGATCACCAGCCCTCAATAACGTTAGTAAACCTGTTGAAATAGCAGCAGTCCCAGAGGCAAAAACTACAGCTCCAATACCACCTTCTAAAGCAGCTAAGCGGTCTTGTAGAATTTGATTAGTAGGGTTGTTAAGTCTTGTGTAAATAAAACCTAATTCTTTTAATGAAAAAAGATTAGCCGCATGCTCAGCATCATTAAAAACATACGAGGTTGTTTGATAGATTGGCACCGCTCTTGTGCCGGATGTTTGTTTTACATCGTGTCCTGCGTGCAACGCGTTGGTTGCGAATTTTTGTGTACTCATTTTTCTTACTTTTAAAAATTAATAAATAATCAAAAGTCAAATCCACCATTAGGCGTACTTAATAGAAAAATGTTATAAGAAAATTTAAGAAATTACTAAGAGTAATTTCGTTTGGTTATCTATCTGTAAGCCTAAGCTTAAAGTAGAATTTAGCACCTTCTTTGTATAGAACAAAGGGTTGCTAAGGCTTCAAAGGGTCTAATCCCTCCACCTTTCTTGATAACATTTCAGTAAGTAATTGAACTTTGTGAGTACAAATATTCAATTATTAAAAATTAATATCCAAATTTTTAAACTATTTATTTTAATTTTTATCAATAAGTCATTAAATAATACTCTTAATTCAATAAATCCTAAAAATTACTAACTATACTGATATATAAATATTTTCATTGTGAAAAAATCTATAAAATTAGTTAAGCAGAATTTCTACTTGCATTAATATTTCCATAAAGAGATCTTACAATTAATTTTTTGTAAGCTTTAATAAGATTTGGATCTTTTTCTGATAATAACTTCTGAATAGCGTAATTCTGTACAATTAAAAGTGGTAATACAATTTCTTCTCGTGTTTCAATAGACCTCTTAGATTTCTTTTCGTGTTCCATTAAAGATTCAGAATCAGTAATCTCTAAAATCATTTTTTTAGACAACTCATATTCATCATATAGATATTGCCAAAAGTCTCCAAATTCTTTAATCTCTTTAATGTATGATGTTAACTCAAAATAGCACTTTGTTAAAGACATCATGCTATTATCAATTAATGTTTTAAAGAAGGGAACATTTTTATAAAGTTTCTTAACATCATCTATATTTCCTTCTGATTTGATTTTAGCAATTGCAGTACCAATACCAAAATAGCCTGGAATATTTTGTTTTAACTGGCTCCAAGAACCTACGTAGGATATAGCTCGAAGATCAGAGAGTTTCAACCTTTCATCTGTATTTCGCTTACTAGGTCTACTTCCTATTCTGGCATTTGTATAATACCTAAGCGTTGTCATTTTCTCTATATATGGCAAAAACTTTTTATGATTCTTTAACTCGCCATACTTATTAAAACTTAATTCGCTTAATCTTTCAATAAGAATCCTGTTATCAGAAGAAATTAATGAGTCTTTTCCATGTAAAAAATTATAAAGGCCAGAAGTGATAAGCTGCTCAGCATTAAAGCGAAACTTATCTTTTGTTCCATATGTACTAGTTATTGTTTGCCCTTGTATTGTTAATTGTAATTCATTGTTAGCAATAGAGCTTCCTTGAGAAGCATAAAAACGATGTGTTTTACCACCCCCTCTTGCTGGAGGCCCTCCTCTACCATCAAAAAAAGCTGCTTCAATTTTATACTTATTACATACAGCCGTTAATGTTTCTTTAGATTTGTAGATAGACCAATTCGCCTTTAAGTAGCCACCATCTTTGGTGCCATCTGAGAAACCAAGCATAATGGTTTGTCTATTCTTTCTTTTCTTTAAATGAGCTTTATATTGCTCATTTTCGAATAATTGCGTCATTATATCTTCTGAATTACGCATTCCATTCATAGTTTCAAAAAGAGGGACAATATCAAAATCTAGCATATCATCTTTATGAATCCATCGCATTAACCCAAAAACAAAAAGTACTGAATAAATATCTTCTGAATTACTAATAATATATCTATGGCAGCCTAACTGACCATTTCTATCTTGTAATTCTTTTAGCTGCTCAATGTTTTTTATAGTATCTTTTATAATAGCAGGTGCTTTTGGATTAACTTTAACTTTAACCTTCTTTTTTGTAAGTATTTCTATAAGATCATTCTTAGTCAACTCGCTTAATGATTTTTTTATGAATCCAGCATTTTTCAGAATACAAGTTACAACTTGCTCATGTACATCATGATTTTGACGAATGTCTAAGGAAGCAAAATGATTTTTAAATATGTTAACCTTAAATTGAACTTTTTTTAGCTCATCTAAATGCAAACCTTGATAGTCTTCAATAATATATTTTTTTACTTTATTTAATGCTCTTAAAATTTCTGAATAAGTAATCAGATATTCAGGGTCAAACATTGCTTTGTAGAGTTTCTCTTTTAAATTAAATAATAGTTTATCTACACCTTTAAATGTCATTATTGATGATAATCGTTTTATGTCATGATAATAACATTTCATTAAGGTCATTCGTAAAGCATTAGACACATCCTTTGTACTTTGATATGTTACAAACGGATTACCGTCTCTATCTCCGCATGGCCAAAAACCTAAGGTTACCAATTCAGAATTATCAAATCCATCAATAGTTGAGTTTAAATAATAGTATAAATCACCAAGTGCATTATAATAATAATAGCGACATATATGAAGAATATTATGTGCTTCATCTATAGGTGTTGGACTTTGAGAATTTATTAAAGAAGTTAGACCCAACTGATGCAATAATACATCTATTTTTTCTATATCATTTTTAACTATCTGTTCCCTTAGCCTTCCAATAATATTTAAAACTGCTGGTGTATAAAATTGAGTAGGGTGTGCGGTTAAAACTATACGAACTTTAAAATCGTTTAACTTATCGAGAAGTTCTTGTTTATTAGACTGAATATTGGTTTGAGAAAAAATATCTAAAACACGTAAAAATCCACCATCTTCTAATTCTTTTGGTTTTGAAGAATCTTCTATACTATCAAAAAGTACAATTTGCCTTTCTACGTATTGAACAACACCAAACATAAAAGCCAATTTATCTCCACCAATGGTGTCAGGATGATTCTTAATAAATTCATCTAATATCTTTATTGGAGCAATCCTTTTTTCGAGGCGTTTTTTCGCAAACTCACTCAGTAATGGTAGTAAATGACCTATGTTTTTAGAATCTTGATAAGACAGATTTAAAAACATGCTGTTATATATCTCGTATTTTTTATTGGTATCCATTAATATAAATTAAGCCCCTATTAAATCTCCTTGACCTTTAATAGGCAAATAAGAAGTATTCATTAAATATTCATCAACTGCTTTTGCCGCTTCTCTGCCTTCAGCAATTGCCCAAACTATTAAAGACTGTCCTCTACGCATATCTCCAGCAGTAAAAATATGAGGAACATTGGTTTGATATTTACCATATTCAGCTTTATAATTAGAGCGTTCATCTTTTTCTATACCCAACTTATCAGCCAATGTTGCTTCGGGGCCAATAAAACCTAATGCTAATAAGGCTAGATCGCAAGGCCATGTTTTCTCAGTATTTGGCTTTTCTATTAATTCTGGCCGCTTTCCTGTTTCAATTTTCCACTCAACTTCGACCGTTTTCAAAGCGGTTAACTCACCTTTTTTATTTGTAACAAACTCTTTTGTATTAATTAGCCAATTACGATCGCAACCCTCTTCATGCGAAGAGCTCGTTTTTAATTGCAAAGGCCAGAAAGGCCAAGGAGTTCTCTCACTTCTACCAATCGGTGGTTTAGGCATAATTTCAAAATTAGTTACAGATTTGGCTCCATGTCGATTAGAAGTTCCAACGCAGTCTGAGCCAGTATCTCCTCCTCCAATTACTATAACATGTTTATCTTTTGCGCTAATAACTTCTCCTTCTAGCTCTTCATCATATAATGCTTTGGTCTGTCTAGTTAAAAAATCCATTGCCTGTACAACGCCTTTACTTTCAATACCTTTAACAGGAAGGCTTCTTCGCACAGTTGCTCCCCCACAAAGTACTATTGAATCAAAATTATCCAGATTTTCTACATCATAATTCACCCCAACATTCACATTGGTTTTAAATGTAATTCCTTCTTTTTCAAGAATTTTTACTCTTCTATCTATAATTTCTTTTTCTAATTTAAAGTTCGGAATTCCATAACGAAGTAAGCCTCCAATGGCATCATCTCTTTCAAAAACAGTAACCGCATGCCCTGCTCTATTTAATTGTTGAGCAGCAGCCATTCCTGCTGGGCCTGATCCTATTACTGCAACTCTCTTGCTAGACCGTTTCTTTGGTGGTTGTGGGTGAATCCACCCTTCAGCGAAAGCGCGTTCTACAATATTCTTCTCAATATTTTCAATAGAAACAGGATCATTAATAATACCCAAAACACATGCTTTTTCACAGGGTGCAGGGCATAAACGACCAGTAAACTCAGGAAAATTATTTGTAGAATGTAAAATCTCTGAAGCTAATTGCCATTCACCTTTATGAACAGCATCGTTAAAATCTGGGATTAAATTACCCAAAGGACAACCACTATGGCAGAATGGAATGCCACAATCCATACAGCGAGACCCTTGTTTTTTGATCTCATCCTCTTTTAATGGAACAGTAAATTCCTTATAGTGTTGAACTCGAGCTTTTACTACTTTGTTCTTTTCGCCTTCTCTTTTATATCTTTTAAAACCTCCTAACTCTCCCATAACTATGCTATTAACTGTTCTACTTGAGTTTTTTCTTTGGCTAAACGAGCCAGAGCTTTTTTATAATCTACAGGGAAAACTTTAATAAAATTATCAATTTCAGTATCCCAATCATTTAATAATCTTTTGGCTAAATCACTATTCGTATAGTCTTTATGGTTTTTCACCAATTTATTAAGCTCCATATTATCTTCTTCAGTCAATTGTTCTAGTTCCACCATTTCTAAATTACACAGGCCATTTTTAAATTGGTTTTCTCTATCATATACATAAGCAATTCCGCCACTCATACCTGCAGCAAAGTTTCTTCCGGTCTTACCTAAAATTACCACTTTACCTCCAGTCATATACTCACATCCATGATCTCCAACACCCTCTACTACAGCGGTAACTCCAGAATTTCTAACAGCAAAACGTTCACCAGCAATACCATTTATGTAGGCTTCGCCTGCAACAGCTCCATAAAAACTTACATTACCAGTAATAATGTTTTCTTCGGCTTTAAAATCGGCTTCTTTTGGCTTTCTAACAATAATTTTAGCACCCGACAAACCTTTACCCAAATAATCATTTGTTTCACCATCTACTGTTAATGTTAATCCTCTTGTTGCAAATGCTCCAAAACTTTGACCTGCTGAACCATTAAAATTCAACTCTAAAGTGTCATCTGGTAATCCATTACCACCATGAAGTTTAGATATTTCGTTACTAGAAATAGCTCCAACTGCTCTATCTGTATTTTGAATAACATACTTAAGACTCGTTTTGGACTTATCTTGAATTGCCCTTTGAGCATCTTTAAGAATCCTCATATCTAAAACATGTTCTAAATGATGATCTTGACTTTCAACATTATATAGAGGCGTATCTTTCACAAATTTAGGTTGATAAAGAATAGAAGATATATCTATTCCCTTCGCCTTATAGTGATCAATAGCGGGATTGGCATTTATTTTATGCGTCTGCCCTATCATCTCTTTTAAAGTTTTAAAACCAAGTTGAGCCATTATTTCTCTCAGCTCCTCGGCAACGAAGTACATAAAATTAATTACGTGTTCTGGTGTACCCTTAAAGTTTTTACGAAGCTCAGGATCTTGTGTGGCAATACCTACTGGACAAGTGTTAAGATGGCATGCACGCATCATAATACAACCAGACGCTACCAATGGTGCTGTAGCAAAACCAAATTCTTCGGCCCCTAACAAAGCCGCTACAGCTACATCTCGCCCCGTTTTTAGTTGCCCATCACATTCTAACACTACTCTACCTCTTAAATTATTAAGTGTTAATGTTTGCTGCGCTTCGGCAATTCCAAGCTCCCAAGGTAATCCAGCATGTTTTAAAGAAGTTAGTGGAGATGCTCCTGTGCCACCATCAAAACCTGAAATTAAAATAACATCTGCTTTTGCTTTTGCAACACCTGCGGCTATAGTTCCAACTCCAACTTTTGATACTAGTTTCACATTTATTCTAGCCTCTCTATTAGCATTCTTAAGATCGAAAATGAGTTGTGCTAAATCTTCAATAGAATAAATATCATGATGCGGTGGTGGCGATATTAAACCTACGTAAGGAGTAGAATTTCTAACTTCAGCTATCCATGGGAGTACTTTCTCTCCAGGGAGCTGACCACCTTCACCAGGTTTAGCTCCTTGAGCCATTTTAATTTGTATTTCTTTGGCATTGGCGAGATAATTACTCGTTACACCAAACCTTCCAGAAGCAACTTGTTTTATAGCACTATTTTTAGAATCACCATTTGGTAACTTCTTAAAACGCCTTTTATCTTCACCTCCTTCACCAGAATTACTTTTACCTCCAATTCTATTCATGGCAATAGCCAGATTCTCATGAGCTTCTTGGCTAATTGACCCATAAGACATAGCACCAGTTTTAAATCGCTTAACGATTTCAGTCCATGGTTCAACGTCTTCAATTGGAATTGGATCTAAGTTGTTAAACTCGAACAATCCTCTTAAAGTCATTAAATTTTTGCTTTGCTCATTAATTTCTTTTGCATATGTTGCATAACTCTGTTTACTTTTACTTCTAACCGCCTGCTGTAATTTTGAAACTGTGGTTGGATTAAACATATGCTTTTCTCCGTTCCTACGCCATCTATAATCGCCCCCAATGTTTAGATCTAATACTTGAGGAATTGCTTTTTTAGCAAAAGCATTTCGATGTCTTTTTATAATGTCTTTTTCTAAAACATAGATTCCAATACCCTGAATTCTAGAAGGTGTATATGGAAAATATTTTTTAGTAAATGATTGTTTTAAACCTACTATTTCAAAGATTTGTGAAGCTCTATAAGAATGTAGCGTTGAAATACCGATCTTATTCATAATCTTCAACAGACCTTTGCCAATAGCTTTATTGAAATTTTCTATAGCCTCTTCAGTAGTTACATCTTTAATGACTTTTTTATCAACTAGATCTTCTATAATCTCATTTACCATATAGGGATTTATTGCACTGGCTCCGTATCCAAAAAGTGTTGCAAAATGATGTGGCTCTCTAGCTTCAGCTGTTTCTAGAACAATACCGAATTTAGATCGCTTTTTTAATCGATTTAGTGTATGATGTAAATACGAACATGCTAACAAAACAGGAATTGGAGCAAAATATTCGTTTACACCTCTGTCAGATAAAATGATAATATTAGCTCCACTATCTACCGCTTTTTCTGCTTCTTTTAATATTGTATCTAATCTTGCTTCTAGTCCGTTAACCCCTTTTTCAACCTTGTATAAAATTGAAATAGAAGCTGCTTTAAAATCTGGATGATCAATATTCTTAATTTTATCTAGATCTTCGTTAGAAATTACCGGATTTTGTATACGTAATTTCTTAGCTTGTTCTGGTACTATATCAAAGATATTTCTATCACCTCCAATTGCTAAACTAATGTCCGTAATTATCTCTTCGCGAATACCATCTAGTGGAGGGTTGGTAACTTGTGCAAAAAGTTGCTTAAAATAATTATACAATAATTGCGGTTGATCAGATAAAACAGCCAGAGGTGTATCTGTACCCATAGAGCCAATAGCTTCTTTAGCTTTTACGGCCATTGGGGTAACGATAGTAGAAATATCTTCGTGGGTGTAACCAAAAACTCTTAAGCGCGTAGTATAATCTGTTAGTTCTACAGCACATTTATTATTAGTATAAGGCACCTTTGCCAACGGCAATGTGTACTCATTTATCCATTTTTTATAAGAATTCTTAGAAACAACTAAGTTTTTAACTTCTTCATCTTCTATAATTCTTCCAGCGTTCATATCAACCAAGAACATTTTACCTGGCTCCAATCTTCCATGCTTTACTACATTTTCAGGTTTGATATCCAATACTCCAATTTCTGAAGACATCACCACATTACCACTTTTGGTAACTGTATATCTCGATGGACGTAATCCGTTTCTATCTAACAACGCGCCTATATAATCACCATCTGTAAAAGGCACTGATGCCGGACCATCCCAAGGTTCCATTATACATGAATTATACTCGTAAAAAGCTTTTTTATCAGCACTCATGGTTTGATGTTTTTCCCAAGCTTCTGGAACCATCATCATCATTACCTCTGGCAGTGATCTTCCCGTCATTAACAATAGCTCTAAAGCCATATCCATTGAGGCAGAATCTGACTTTCCATCTTGAATAATTGGAAAGATTTCCTTGAGGTCATCACCAAAAAGTTCGCTTTCCATCAATTCTTCACGAGCTCTCATTCTACTAACATTGCCTCTTAAAGTATTTATTTCACCATTATGACACATATATCTAAAAGGTTGTGCCAGATCCCATGAAGGGAAAGTATTTGTAGAAAAACGTTGATGCACTAGTGCCAACCGAGTAACTACATCGGGTTGCTGTAAGTCTGTATAATATCGACTTATATCTTCGGGCACTAAGAGCCCCTTATAAATTAAAGTTGTTGTTGAAAGACTAGGTAGATAAAAATAACTCGCTTCGGCTATTTTAGATTTTGCAATTTTATTTTCAGCAATTTTTCTCGCCGCAAAAAGCTTGGCTTTAAATTGCATGTCAGTTATACTGCTACCTTTACCAACAAAGACTTGCTGTACATATGGTTCGGTTCGCGCAGCCACTTCTCCTAAAACAGATCTATCAACTGGCACAAAACGCCAACCAAGAGTATTTAAACCTTGTCGTTCTAATTCTTCCTCTAGAACTTTAATACAATAAGTTCTTTGATTCTCTTTCTTTGGCAAGAATACCATACCAACGGCATACTCCCTTGATTTTGGCAAATCGAAACTGCAAACCCTCTTGAAATATTCATGAGGTATATCAATAAGGATACCCGCTCCATCTCCTGTCTTACCATCTGCACTAACCGCGCCTCTATGTTCCAGTTTTACTAAAATCTCTAATGCATCATGAATGATTTTGTTAGATTTTTTTCCTTTTAAATTACAGATAAATCCAGCTCCACAATTATCTCGCTCAAATTCATTTAAATACAATCCTTGGTCTTTCATTTTTTGAATTATTTATATCAAATTCCAAACAAAGCTATATTATTCACATCTTAAAATAAAATAATGATATAAAAAATGCAATGAATTTAAAATATCATTGCATTTTTCTTAATTTGACAAAATTAAGGGGATGAAATTATCAAATTCTAAAAGTAATTTTTAGCATTCATATTTTTTAATGCTCATTCATTCTAAAGTCTGGATATGCATTCATAGCGTGCTCATGTTTATCTAAACCTTCTAGTTCTTCTTTTTCACTAACACGTATTCCCACAGTTTTCTTTAAAGTGTATATAATTATGAATGAGCTAACTATACATATAACAGCGTATGAAGCTACACCAATCAATTGACTAACAAATTGAGCACCACTTGCTAAATTTCCTAAAAGACCTACAGCAAGTGTTCCCCAAATACCACATATTAGATGTACGGCTATAGCACCAACAGGGTCATCTAATCTTAATTTATCGATAAAACTTACTGCAAAAACTACAATTGCACCAGCAACAGCTCCAATGACAATTGCATCAGAAGGACTCATTTGATCAGCACCAGCAGTAATACCAACTAGGCCACCTAAAATACCATTTAAGAACATTGTTATATCTAAATTTTTATACAATAATGTAGATACTATAAACGCAAAAACACCTCCTGCAGCTGCAGCTAAACATGTAGTTACTAATGTTAATGAAGTTAAGGTAGGATCTGCAGATAAAACAGAACCTCCGTTAAAGCCAAACCAACCTAACCACAAAATAATTACACCAGCCATTGCTAGCGAAATATTATGACCTGGAATTGCCTGAGGTTTACCGTCTTTAAATTTACCAATACGAGACCCTAACAAGCATACGGCTACCACTGCTGCCCAGCCACCAACTGAGTGCACTAAAGTTGAGCCTGCAAAATCATAAAATGGTGTTTCGCGCATTTGTAAAAAACCACCTCCCCATTTCCATGAACCAGCCAGTGGGTAAATAATACCTACATATAATACAGTAAAAATCATAAATGGCGCAATTTTCATTCTTTCTGCCACTGCACCAGAAACTATAGTGGCAGCAGTAGCAGCGAACATTCCTTGAAAAAGGAAATCTGTCCAATAAGTATATCCTTCATTGTATGCCAAGTCTAAACCTCCCTCTGAAGTTAATGGGGCATCTAAACCAAATCCGGCAAATCCAAAGAAACCAGAAGATCCTTCAGCAAAACCAGGATACATGAGGTTAAAACCTACTAAGCAATAGGTTAATAAACCAACTGTTATAATAAATACATTTTTAAATAAAATATTAATAGTATTCTTTTGTCTGGTTAATCCAATCTCTAAAAAGGCAAAACCAAGATGCATGAAAAAAACGAGTGCTATACACAGCATCATCCATACATTATTTATTGTTAATAATTCCATAATTCTTTTTGATTAATTGATTTATTTTAGAGTTTCACTTCCTTTTTCTCCTGTTCTTACCCTGTAGCATTCATTAATATCTGATACGAAGACCTTGCCATCGCCCACTTCGCCGGTAGCCGCAGCAGAAAGAATGGCTTTTATTGTTACATCTTCGAAATCATCATTTACTACGATTGATAAATACCTTCTTTGAATGTCACTAGTGCTATAGGAAACACCTCTATATACATGTCCTTCTTTTTCATTACCAAGCCCGGTAACATCCCAATATGAGAAGAAGTTCACACCAACATTATGCAATGCTTCTTTCACTGCACTGAATTTGGATTTTCTAATAATTGCTTCTACTTTTTTCATTTTATTATAATTGAGTTAATTAAAATGCATACACTGCTGCCAAAACAAATGAGCTAAGACTTTTTTGAGCTTCTAAATCACTGTCTAGAAAAAAATCATCGGAGCTGGAGTCTAAGCGTAGTTCAGGAATAATTGTTAGACCTCCAATTTTATAATTCGCTGTTAGAGTCGCTGTGAAGACACTAGAATCTTCGAGACCAGTACCTATAGCTCCAAAAGCGCCATCTTCAACAAAATATTCTCCTCTTAAGCCTATTTTAAAATTATCTGAAGTGGTTAATTGAGGGTACAATGCTACACCTGCAAAACCAGGATCGTCATCGTCGCCATCAAAATAAGCTCCATTAACACCTAAGTAAAAAGTATCCGAGATATCGAAACCTCCTGTGAAATCAATTTCGAAAGCACCTCCATCAGCTAAAAAGTTAAGATACTGACCTTTGTAACCTAACTGTGCTCCAAAAGCATAATTTCCATTTGGATTAAATTCAGTAGCATCAGTTGGATTCATAACAGCCAACATCAAACTAAAATCATTAGACAATGTAAAATCTGCTTTTAAACCTGTGTGGCTAAAAGGGCCATAAGAAAACAAGTAACTGGTACTATAGTTAAAATTACCTGTTGGCGAAATTACTTCGTAACCTAAAAAGGTATTGAAATTACCAAAGGTTAGTTTTACAGATTCGCTCACATTCCAATATGCATACAATTGATTTACAATGTTTGAGCTTCCTCCTGGTCTTAAAAATGGTGACGCAAATACGGCATCTTCACCTCGAGGTCCAAAGACCAAATCGGCTACAAAACCAACTTTATCACCTTCATATTGAGCGATTACATTTGCCATACCAAGTGAGAAACCAGGTAAATTAGCAAATGATGAACCCGGAGCAACGGCATCTTCATCGTTAGGTGCGTTAAAATTGGTTCTATAATAAGCGTCGACACTTCCGGTTAGTGAAAATTTCTTTTTCTCTTCTTTTTTTTCTTCTTCTTGTGCAAGAACATTAAAGCTACATACCAATGCGGCTGTAATTAATAAGGGTTTGATTTTGATCATAATGCAATGTTTTTTAAAATTCATTGCAAATATTTCAACAAAAATTCGTTATTAACAAATTTTACTAGAGGTATCGATCAAATTATAACATATTTTTTAAATAATACTATTAAATTTATAGGGTTAAAATTTATAATATAATAATTTAATGCAATTATACCTATCAAATATTAGGGGTTGACATTCAATAAGTTTATTTTTGAGAATATCATAAAAATGCAGTTTTTCGAAAAAAAATTAAAAGAGAAGGGTGAATATCAGTTAAAAATGAAAGATTATAATTTAGAAATAGAAGACAAATGAATCCCTTGAGCCATATTTAATAGAACATTTAGTTAACTAAAAACCTTATTAGGATGTGCTAAGTTATTTAAACTTTCAACTAACTCAGGCGATATCAATTCTATACCATAAATATATGACGCGTTCATCCATCCAAAACCTTCACGTGTAATATATTCGAAATCGGTTCCTACATTACCATATTCTGCAAACACTTTATGAGTAGCTTCTACAACGTTGTACTTTTCAGGAATTGTACCGTTATAATCAATTGCATTCTTAGTGATCATCCATAACCATCTATATATTAATTCATTAGCTTCGTTAATAAAACCATACGCTAATAGTCCTTTCCAAATCATCATTTGATGTGGAGCCCATCCATTCGGATAATCCCATTGGCGGGCAGGTCTATCTTTTGAAATTGGACCTCTCGCCTCTTCGGTACAACCGGCAATACCGCCTAAGCAAAGAAGCTTTGGAAGTATGCTCTCAACTAATTTTTCGGCCTGTTCTTGCGTTGGAATTCCGGCCCAGAGCGGCACTAGCGAGGTAGCGGCAATAAATGGAATTTGACTTTCTTCATCAATGTCATAATCATAGAAACAACGGTCATTATCGTTCCATAAATATTGATTCATTAACTGCTTTCTTTTATCAGCTTTTTTAAACCAATAACTGGGGGTATATTCTTTCCCGTTACAAGTAAATGAATCTTTAAAATAAGTTCTTATGAGAAATTCAAAATCTGTTTCATATTTAAATAGAAAAGTATTCAGTTCTACACAATTTAAATAGGCACATCGTCCTTCAAGTCGATATGAGGTATCATGCCCATTTTCTCGTACACTTCGATCGTGAACAAAGTATTCATCTAATGCCACATTTTTAACTGTACGATTATAGTAGGAATGCTCATATTCATTGATTGATATACCTGCTTCTTCAGCATGGGCTTTCAAAATAGAATCATAATGACCTTCTTCAACTTCTGGCGGCAAACCAATACCTTCAGCCAAATAGCGATTTAAGCCATTTTTGGTTAAACGTTTCCCTTCTACCATCCAAACAGTTTCATATTCTTTAATGGCCGTTTTAAGATGTGATGACAGCCAATTGAGATCAGCACCTTGAACTTCAGCTTCATAAATTTCTCTGATCAAAGAGCTATAAAATGGTGGCTGCGTGCGTGTTAAATAATAAGTACGATTTGCATTCAATATCTTACCATAATGCTCAATTTCATATTGAAAATTATCAGTCATCGCTTTTGCTAAATGCTTTTTAGGCCCGAGTAACAATCCTATTGATTCGAAATAACTATCCCATCCGTACATTTCGTTAAAACGTCCTCCTGGAACTACAAAAGGAACACCATTTAACTTTCCATTATTTTCTTCTAATTTAAGTGATAGAATTCCAGGTTTATCGTTAATACTTGAGACGTGTTCCGGTGAACAATAGTTCGGAAGTTGAATGACTTCAAGAATTGAAAACTTATCCCTTAAACCATTATAGTATTCTAAGGCCTTGGCATCTTTAAATGGCACATAAATTCTTTGAATTGAGTCGCTCGACTTTTCATCAGCCAATACTTTCTCTAAACCCTTTTCATCAATCGTTCTTGTAAGACCATCCCAATAATAGTTCTCAATCATTCGTTTAAAACGCATAACAGGCGCCTCTAAAATGAGGTTTAAATCTATTGTCGTTCTTTCATCTTCTTTTGCAAGAACAAGCTCTTGTAATAAATTTGATAAATGGTAAGTTCCTTCTATTTTAAGTTGTTTATCAGTAGATATATCGTTTAATAAAAATGATTTTGGTCCTATATCTTCCGATGTAATTTTCTTATCACCATCTGTATCCTCTTGTTCTAAAAGAAGTTGAAGTGTCTGCTCAACATTTATATTAAAAATGTTCATTAAATCTGAATTTCTTTTTTTGATAATTTATCAATTAGTAAAACAAAAATAATGAGCAATACCATCGGAATTAGTAAAAAATAAAAAGCATTTGCTCCACCAATACTTTCAAATAATTCTCCAACAATTCTAGAACCAATAGTTCCTCCTAGAGCAGAAAAAATAATGATAAGCCCCGACATAGGTGAGTGCAAATTTTTAGGTAATGAACTTAAAACCGTCGAGTTTAATAAAGGGTAAATGGGCGCGATAAATAATCCTATTAACGGCAAGATGAATCCTAGTGACGGTACGTCACTCAAAGATGAGATTTCGTCTAACGAATTGACGTCTGCTTTTAATTGTGGAAGGACACTAAGCAAAATAGCACCAGAAATAATGACGCAAATAATTACTAAATAAACCCAAGAAATTTTCTTTGTCAGATAACCTGCTAAAAATCGACCGAGTGCCAATGAAAGCGCAAAAATGAATGCCATTTGAACACTTAATGTGTCTGAAAACATAAAAATCTTTTCATTAAATCTTGGAAGCCACGTCATAATACCTTGTTCAATCATTACAAAAAGGAAGGCGGAAACTAAAAAAACCAACACCAATGGAATAATGATAAGTTTTAAAGAAAACATAATATCCTCCTTAAAATTAGAACCGGTGACTTCTACTTCATAATCAGCTTTTGAAAATAATAGAAAAATAAAAGAAGCAGTGATTAAAACTAATAATACATAATAGACATTAAGCCAAGAATTAGGATCGTCTGAGTAAAATGCAGGAAATAAAAAATAGGCAATTGCAATACCGACCATAAAAAAACCTTCTACAGAACTCATTAATGACGAGTGCTCTTTTTTTGAATCTGTAATAATCCCTATTAAAGAATATACCGATAACTTAATTAAAGCAAAACTAACACCGATTGACAAAAATAAAACCTTTGTATGAAAGAAAGAATTACCAAAAACCATATATAGACACCCAACAAATACAATTGCAAGCCCAGTAAGCATAGCCTTTTTGTATCCAAACCTAGGCAGAAAGGAAGCGATGATAAAAGAGACGATTGCAATAGGTAGATCTTTATAAGCCTCAAGAACTGATGCTTGCGATTCACTTACACCATAAACATTGATTGATTTGGCAATTACGATACCAACACTGTTCAACAAAATAGCGAATACAAAATAATTGATATAAATTGAAGCTTTAATGCCAAGGTTTTTCATCTGTATGGTATTTGGTTAGTAGATTCATAAGGCTTATTAAAAACCTTTACTCTCTTATTGAGTAAAAATAGGGTTTACAAGATGAATTTGCAATTATGTGCATCTTAACCAAGAATATACACCGATTTCGTGTTGAGAAATATCTTGGGATTATAGTTTAAATAGCGCTAAATTTAATTTTTCTTTACTTGTTTAGAATATATTTTTAAAATTGAGCTTATAAAAAATGATTAATGTAGTTTGTTTTGGTGAAGTGTTATGGGATGTTTTTCCTAATCATAAAAAAATTGGTGGCGCGCCGTTAAATGCAGCATTAAGAGTAAATTCCTTTGGTATAAAGTCTTCAATAATAAGCAGGATTGGAGATGATGTTAATGGAAAGAATCTTATAAAATATCTTTGCAAGAACGGATTAGATATAAATAATATACAAATAGATAAGCAATACGAAACTGGTGTTGTAAATGTCATTCTTAATAATAAAGGTTCGGCATCTTATGAAATAAAGTATCCTACTGCCTGGGATAAAATCGAAATTACTCAAGAAGCAATTAAAGTAGTTCAACAATCTGATGCTTTTATTTTTGGAAGTTTGGTCTGTAGAGATTTGGTATCAAATAAAACGTTATTAGGATTACTAGAATATGCCAAGTATAAAATATTTGATGTTAACCTTAGACCACCTCATTATACCCAAGACTTGTTGCTCGAACTTATGTTGAAAGCAGACTTTATAAAGTGTAATGATGAAGAATTAGTTGAACTATGCAACAATTTAGGTAAAGCCTCATCCGATATTAAAGAAATGATTAAATGGTTAGCAGCCAAAACCAAAACCCAACAATTTTGCGTTACGTTAGGTAAAGATGGAGCTATTTTACTTATAGATGATGTTTTTTACAGAAATAAAGGTTACTTTGTTGAGGTAATTGACACAGTTGGAGCAGGTGACTCATTTCTTGGAGCCCTTATAACAAAGCTCATAAGTAAAGTTCAGCCTGAAGAGGCATTAAATTACGCTTGTGTAATGGGTTCTTTGGTTGCTTCCAAAGAAGGAGCTAACCCTAAAATCAATCCAAAAGAAGTTATGGAAATTATTAATCATTCTGGTAATTAAAAAACTTGGCTTTCGAAAAGGTTTTCGTAGCAAACTTATTAACACGAAAACGGTTTCGTCTATTATAAGAAAGTTAATTAATAGTTAATTTTTTGTAGCTTCATTACCTGAAACTTAAGAATTTAAGTAAAACAGTTAAAGTAAAATTAACTTCACGTTAATTGCAAACAGCTGATTTTAAGTTTTTTACAAACATAAATAATCTTAAATTCAAAAATTAACTAATTTAAATAATTATGAAAGTTAAATTACGTATGCATTTGCTAGCATTTTTATGCTTTGTCTTATGTTCTAGTGCATTAATTGCACAACAAACTGTAACCGGTACGGTTACAGGTGAAGACGGACCTCTGCCAGGGGTTAGCGTTATTATTAAAGGTACCTCTCAAGGTACTGAAACTGATTTTGATGGAAATTATACTATAAGTAATGTTCCATCAGACGCTACCTTGGTTTTTAGTTTTATAGGTTATCAATCTAAAGAAGAGATTGTAAGTGGTAGAACCGAAATTAACGTAGTTCTTACAGTTGATGCTCAAGCACTAGATGAAGTAGTTGTTGTTGGTTATGGTACTGCAGTCAAAAAAGAAATTACAACGGCAGTTACCAGTATTGGTACCGAAGATTTTAATCAAGGTGTTATCTCTGAGCCTACTCAATTACTTCAAGGTAAAGTAGCTGGACTTAGTGTTTATAACAAAGGTGGTGACCCAAATTCAAGCGGAACAATTCGTTTAAGGGGTCTTTCTACCGTTGGTGGTAATACAGAACCACTTGTTGTAATCGATGGTGTTTTAGGGCAATCGCTCGATAATGTTGACCCAAGTGATGTTGAAAATATTACGGTATTAAAAGATGGGTCTGCTGCGGCTATTTATGGTACTAGAGGTTCTAGTGGTGTAATTTTAGTTACAACTAAATCCGGTAAATCGGGACAACCTTTCTCAGTAAACTATAATGGTCAGTTTTCTGCAGCTTCAATAGCAAATGAAATAGACATTATGAATAGGGATGAGTTTCTAGCCGTAGGAGGAACCGATCTAGGTAGTAGTACAGATTGGAGAGACGAAGTTACGCGAACTGCATTTACGCAAGTTCATAATATAGCTGCCGTAGGAGGAGGTGATGGAGGAGCTAATTATCGTGTATCTCTTAACTATAGAGACACCGAAGGTATATTAATAAACTCGGGTTTTGAACAAGTAAATGTTAGAGCTAAGCTATCAGGTAAAATATTAAATGATAAATTAAAGGTTGATTTTAATGCAGCATTAACACAGCGTGATAGTGATTTTGGTTTTAATGAAGCTTTAAGATATGCTGTTTTATATAATCCAACTGCACCTGTATTTGGAGTTGATGCGCCATTTGACTTTAACTCACAACAATTTGGCGGGTATTTCGAAACTTTAGGATTATTCGATAGTTTTAATCCGGTTTCAATTGCAGAACAAAGTAAAAACCTTGGATCACGTAGTATTCTAAATTATAGTATAGATTTGAGATATAACTTCACTGATGAGTTATCGGCTAATTTGAGCCTTGGACAACAGAATGAAAAGAATGCTGATAGAGAATATTATCCTACAACCACATTTTTTAGAGGTAATGCATTGAGTCCTTTTAGGAAGGGATTAGCCAATTTTGAAGATAAGGAAAAAGAAAGTACAACATTTGAGTTATTCGGAACTTGGAATAAATCATTCAGTGACAATTTCACCTTAAAGTTCACTGCAGGTTATTCTTGGCAAGAAACAGATTTTAACGAAAAGTTTTTTGAAATAGGTGATTTTCCTCCTGGCGTAAATTTCGACTTTAGCGATGCAATAGAAGTGTCTCAAGATCTATTAGATGCTGGTCGTATTGTTGCGAATAGTGGTAGAAATGACGATGACAGAATTATTGCATTTTTTGCACGTGCTAATGCTACAATAAATGATGCTATTTATTTAAACGCATCTCTTAGACGTGAGGGTTCTAGTAGATTTGGTGCAGATGAACAATGGGGACTTTTCCCTGCCGCAGCTGTTGGTGTTGATCTAAACAAATATCTAGAGTTGGATAATTTCAATTTATTAAAGGTAAGATTGGGTTATGGTGTTACTGGCGCTATTCCACCTCAGGTCGGTTTATCTCAAACTACATTTAATATAAGTAATGGAGCAAATGGATTTGGCTCTGCCGCTACTGGTTTAGGAAGTCGAGCTCCAAACCCAGATTTAAGATGGGAAGAAAAAAGAGAACTTAATTTAGGTTTTGAAATTGCTACAGATCGTTTATCAGCAACATTAGATATTTATAATAGAGATATTGTTGATTTTATACAGGAGGTTAACGTAGATGCGGCTGTTTTTGGATTCCCAACTCAGTGGCAAAATGCTGGCGAATTAAATACAAAGGGTATTGAGTTAAGTTTAAATTACGATGTTGTTAAAAATGATAAGATAAATTATAATAGTGGAATTATATTTTCTACCTATTCTACTAAGTTAGAGAAAAATGTTGGTGGGGATAGAACAACTGCGAATTTAGGAGCTCCTGGACAAAATGATACACGCATGATCTTAGTAAGAGAAGGTGAAGAAGTTGGACAAATTTGGGGGCCAGTATTCTCTGGCGAGGTTGATGCCAATGGATCACCAATATTAGTAGACGTTAACGGAGATGGTAATTTGGTAACCGACCAAGGTAATGCTTTAGCAGAAGACGCTGATTTTGCAGTACTTGGTAAAGGTTTTCCTGATTTTGAAATTGGTTGGACAAATCAAGTTACCATTGGTAATTGGGATATCAATGCATTCTTTAGAGGAGCGTTTGGACATAGTTTGGTAAACGCATTCCGTGCATTTTATGAGCCTAGAATTGGTTCTCAATCTTCATATAACTTTATTAACACAAGTTTGGCAAGAGATGATATTCGAACAGCTCAATTTAGCTCTTATTATGTAGAAAAGGCAGATTTCTTTAAGTTAGATAACCTTTCTGTTGGTTATAAATTTGATCTTAACAATAGTTATATAAAAAATATAAGACTATCCTTAAGTGGTCAAAATCTGTTTACAATTACAGATTATACAGGCGCAGATCCTGAACCCGCATTACAAGATTTTGGGGATTCAGATAATGGTAGTAGACCAGATTTTGTTAATCCGAATGTGCTGGCTCCAGGTATTGATAGACGTTATAATTACTTTTCGTCTACAACATTTACGTTTGGTGTAAACATTAACTTTTAATTAAAAAACTCAATAAACATGAATCGTTTAGTAAAAATAACATTCTTTTTCAGTATGCTTACTTTGGCATATTCGTGTACTGATTTAGATGAAGTGTTAGAAGATGAATTTACAACTGAATTTTCAGATTCAGGAGTAACAGTATTAGATGGTGCCACTGATGGTGGAGTATTTCCATCAGGAGCTTTGGTACCTTCTTATAATAAATTAAGAGACGGATCTGCTGGCCATGGCAGTTATTACTCAGTACAAACTGTATCATCAGATGAAATGGCTATTGGCCAAAAAGGTGGTGACTGGTTTGATGGAGGTATTTGGTTACGTATGCATAGACATACTTTTGAATCTGCAAGTGGACCATTAGATGGAACTTGGAACAATGCTTATGGAGGCATTGGTGAGGTGAATTTAGCTTTAGGAGGTAGTTTATCAGCAAGTGAAATAGCACAGGCAAAGGTAATTAGAGCATTCCATTATTGGCGTCTATTAGATTTATTCGGTAGAGTAAAACTAGTTACTGAAAATGCTGCAGACCCTCCACAATCATCAAGAGTTGATGTCTTTAATTTTGTAGAAAGTGAACTACTCGATGCTTTGGGTATTGCAGCCGTAACCAACAGCATGGATTTATCTGGAAGTGATTTAGGCAATGCAGCTCAACCCTATGTAGTAAATAGATTTGCCGCTTTGGGGTTATTAGCAAAATTGTATTTAAATGCTGAAGTATATACAGGTACTGCTCATTATCAAGAGGCAGATTGGGCGGCTAGTTATATTATTGATAATGGCCCATATATGTTGAGTGATGCTAGTTATACAATAACTAATCTTGCTAAAAGACCAGATGTTGCTTCAGATCCAGTAGAACTTAGTGGTTATGCGGCTGTATTTGCGCCAAATAATCAGTTTAATCCAGAAATGATTTGGTCAATTTATTATGATGAAACTGGTGCGGGTGGCATGAACTTTTCACAAATGAATTTACATTATAGTTCTCAATTAACATTCGCTTTAGATGCTCAGCCTTGGAATGGATATCAAGTACTAGAAGAATTTTACAATAGTTATGATAATGCGGATGAGAGAAAAACAGCTAACTTTCTGGCTGGACCTCAAACCGATTTTACTGGAGGAGCTTTATTAGATTTTGCTGCCGATGACCCTGATTTAGTTGTTAATTATACACCTGCAATTAATGAATTAGAACCAAATTCATCAAGAGAAAGTGGTGCGCGTGCTAAAAAGTTTAGCTTTCAATTATTTGGTAGACCAGATATGAACAACGATTATCCGATAATTAGACTTGGTCAAGTTTATTTAATGAGAGCTGAGGCAAGAGCAAGAGCAGCGGGAAGTTGGGGTGCAGCTGCACCAGATGTAGATGTTATTCGAGCAAGAGCAGGATTAACTCCAATTACTGTTACTGAAGATAGTTTCTTTGATGAACTTGGTAGAGAAATGTTCCAAGAATCTAGCCGTAGAACAGACCGAATTAGGTTTGGTAAATGGGGTGATTCTTGGTGGGAAAAAACGAATAATGATTCTTTTAGAACAGTTTTCCCAATACCTCAGAATCAAATTGATGCTTCAGGTGGTAGTTTAACTCAGAATACAGGATATTAATTTGAATTAAGTATTATATTACTAGAAGGGTTATTCTTTTGAATAGCCCTTCTTTTATTGTTAGCAGAAATATTATAAAACTACTACCAATTACTAGTTTAAATTTATAACATAAATGGATACTGTTTTTTGTTGAATTTTATGAAATTATTTCAAAGAATTATATATAAAATTATATACATTAGACATCATAAAATTTATCTTTAGAGATAAGAAATAAATGAAGAATTTATTTTACATACTATTAATTTCATTGTTGTTTTCATGTAACAATAATTCTTATAAAAACAATCCTTTATTTGAATTAAAAAAAACTTCAACAGGTATTAATTTTGAGAATAACTTGGTGTACGACGAGGCATTTAACCCTTATGTTTATCGTAATTTCTATAATGGTGGTGGTGTAGCCATTGGAGATATAAATAACGATGGTTTTGATGATATCTACTTTACTGGGAACATGGTAGACAATAAGTTATACTTAAACAAAGGAAACTGGAAATTTGAAGATATAACTATTAAGGCTGGTGTATCATGTTCAGATATTTGGTCTACAGGAGCAACTTTTGTCGACATAAATGCAGACGGATTTCTTGATTTATATGTTTGTAAATCAGGGAAACCTGGTGGTAATAATCGTCATAATGAGCTTTTTATCAACAATGGAGATCTTACTTTTACAGAATCCTCGAAGCAATATGGTTTAGATGTAACTGGATTATCTGTACAAGCAGCTTTTTTTGATTATGATAAAGATGGCGATTTAGATGCATATATCTTGAATAATTCAATTAAGTCAATTGGAAATTTTGATTTGGCTAAAGACCAACGAGAAATCCCAGATGAGACAGGTAGTGGTAATAAGTTTTTTAGAAACGATAATGGAAAATTTACAGATATTACCCAAGAAGCTGGTATTTATTCGAGTAAAATTGGATTTGGCTTAGGTATTACCTTAGGAGATTTTAATAATGATGATTGGACAGATATTTTTGTTTCAAATGATTTTTTTGAAAAAGATTACCTATATATAAATAATACTAATAAAGGTTTTAATGAAGAGTTAGAAGATCGACTAGAATCTATTTCTATGGGAGCTATGGGCGCAGATTTTGCTGACTTAGACAATGATTTAAATAGCGATCTCTTTGTTACAGAAATGTTACCTAGATCTTTAAAAAGACAAAAAACGAAAACCATTTTTGAGTCTTGGGATAAACAACAAGTCGCTAAGCGTCAAGGTTACTTTAATCAATATTCTCGAAATACTCTACAAAGAAATTTAGGCAATGATACGTTTTTAGAACTCGGTAGGCAGGCGAAAGTTGCTGCTACCGAATGGAGTTGGAGCGCACTTATATTTGATATGAATAACGACGGGCTAAAAGATATTTTTGTAAGCAATGGTATTTATAAAGATTTACTAGACAGAGACTATTTAACCTATGAAGCTAATGCGGAAACCATAAGAAATAGAATAAATAGTAATGAAAAAGAAGTTCTTAAAAAATTAATTGATGCTATGCCATCAAAAGCTTTATCCAATGCAACTTTCTTCAATAAAGGGGAATTTACATTTGAAGAAGTAAGTAATAATTGGGGGTTAGATACACCGAGTTTTAGTAATGGTAGCGTATATACCGATTTAGATAATGATGGTGACTTAGATTTAATTGTTAACAATGTTAACATGCCATCGTTTATTTATGAAAATAAAACTGACACCTTGTCTAATCGAAGTATAACCATAAAACTATCTCAAAAGAACAATAATCCAAATGCCTTAGGCACAAAAGTGATTATTAAATATGGAAAAAGCAAAAAAAGTTATAGTGAAAACTATACATCAAAAGGGTTTCAAAGTTCTACTTCTTCTAAAATTCATTTTGGTGTTGGTAAAGCCAAATTAATAGATTCTATTTGGATAAAATGGCCAGATGGTATATCTTCTGTTTACACAAATTTTGCAACAAATAAACTTCATGCCATAAAATATCCTTCGGTAGATAATAAAATTTTCAACACAGGAAATAAAAAAACAAAGGTTGAATTTAAAAGGCTTCATAACATTGCAAAGTATACTCATAAGGAAAATAAATATATCGACTTCAATAATGAACGCTTACTTCCTCAAATGTTTAGCAATGAAGGGCCAGCATTAGCTTGTGCCGACGTTAATCAGGACGGGATAAACGATTTTTTTATTGGAGGTGCAAAAAATCAAGCTGGAAGATTATATTTATCCTCACCATCAGGGTACTCTGAAATTAAGGAACCTTTTAGAAAAGATAGTGGTTCTGAAGATACAAATGCATTATTTTTTGATGGTGATAATGATGGTGACCTAGATTTGTATATTGGTCATGGTGGTAAGGCATTTTCTCCTCATTCAATATTACTTAATGATAGTTACTATATTAACGAAAACAATAATTTTGTTAAATCTGAACAAGCGTTTAAATTTCCACACCCCATAAGTACATCGGTAATTACTGAATCTGACTTTGATAAAGACGGAGATCTTGATCTTTTTATAGGCGAACGCTATAAAACAAATTTATATGGCCAACCAAGTTCAGGTTATCTGTTAAAAAATAATGGCAAAGGAATTTTTAAAGTAATACAACCTATGGAACTCAAGAATATAGGAATGATTACAGATGCATCTTGGATAGACATAAATAAAGATGGAAAGCAAGACCTTATTATTTCAGGAGAATGGATGCCTATTAAACTTTTTATAAATAACGGAACATCCTTTACTGATAAGAGCATTGAATATGGACTTGGTAAAACTTCTGGGCTTTGGTCTACCATTGAATTAGTAGATGTTGATAATGATGGAGACAAAGATATTGTGGCTGGAAATTTAGGGCTAAATAATTTTTTTAACTCAAACATGAGGATGTATATTTCTGATTTTGACAGCAATGGGTTTAGTGAACAAATCATTTGCAAAGAAATTGGCAATAAATATTATCCAATTGTTGACAAAGATGAATTAATATCGCAGATACCAGCTTTAAAAAAGAAACTGTTATATTATAAAGATTATGCAAATGCAGATATTGAATCTATATTTTCAAAAGAAATTATAGATATGGCTTTTTTTCTTGATTTAAATATGCTAGAAAGTACAATCTTTTACAATAATCAAAAAAGGTTTATCGCAGAAAAATTACCTAATGAAATTCAATATTCCCCTGTTTATACAATTAGTTATTCAGATATTGATAAGGACGGTAATTTAGATTTATTCTTTGGTGGTAATCAATACATGGTGAAACCACAGTTTGGAAGATATGATGCTTCAAAAGGGTGGGTATTAATGAATCTTGCTGACAGAGTTAAGTCAAAAATTTATCCTTTAAAAATAAAAGGACAAATAAGAGAATTAAAGTGGCTAAATAATAAAACTTTAATAGTGGCAAAGAACAATGATGATTTGGGTTTTTATGAATATCAAAATTAGTTTTAAAGCTTTCGTATTTTTTGCAATTATCTTTACAACCATTAGTTGTACAAGATCAAGATATGCAGAATTAGTTAAAAAAGAAATGAGTAAAAATGAAATCAACGATTCTCTTTTTTTCGGAATGAAGTTCGGGCATACTAGACAACAATTTTATGATCTCTGCTGGAAATTAAATAAAAATAAAATTATTAAAGAAGGACCAGAAAATAATTTTGTGGAATATCATCTTCCAAATAAAGATAATAATAATGTAACAAAAAAAATTACAATGCTATTCTATGGCATTTTTAATGATGAAAAAATAATGACTGGGGTAGATATGAAGTTCTATTATGACGCATGGTCTCTATGGAATAAACAATTACATTCTGATAAATTAGTACCTATAATAAAAGATTCTATAATGGCATGGTATCCAGGCAATAATTTCATTCATGTTACTCTAAAAAAAAGCAAAAAAGACATTTTTGTTAAAATTGATGGAAATCGTAGAATAATTATTGAACCTCTAGAAAATAACCGAGAATTAAATGCAAGAATTGATGATTTAAGGTTTAATAAAAACCTAAATTAAAAGTTTGGTAATATGAATTATAGAAATCTAATTGTAGTTTTATTAATAATACTCTGTGTATCATGTAAGAAGGAAGAAACTCGAAATGAAGTTTTTCAATTATTAGATAAGTCACAAACAGGTATTGATTTTTTAAACACATTAACCTATTCAGATGAATTTAATGTATACAAATACAGAAACTTCTATAATGGTGGTGGTGTAGCTATAGGCGATATAAATAATGACAATCTTCCAGATGTTTATTTCACTGCGAATCAGCAGAAAAATAAATTATATTTAAATAAAGGCAACTTCAATTTTGAAGATATTACCAAACAATCGAAAACTGCAGGTACAAAACCTTGGTCTACAGGTGTAACTATGGTTGATATTAACGCAGATGGTTATTTAGATATATATGTTTGTAATTCAGGTGATATCAATGGCGAGAATAAGCATAATGAATTATTTATTAATAATAAAGACCTCACCTTTTCAGAAAGAGCAGCAGAATATAATTTAGACGACAAAGGATTTTCTACACATGCTTCTTTTTTCGATTATGATAAAGATGGGGATCTAGATGTTTATATTTTGAATAATTCATATCAAGCTATTGGAAGTTTTGATTTAAGAAGAAATGAGCGGCCAAAACGAGATGCATTAGGAGGTGATAAACTAATGGAGAATGTTAATGGAAAGTATGTCGACGTCAGTGAGAAAGCAGGCATTTATGGTAGTGTTGTTGGTTTTGGTTTAGGTGTAACTGTGGGTGATGTGAACAATGATGGTTGGGAGGACATTTATATTTCTAACGATTTTTTTGAGAGAGATTATCTCTATATTAATAATCAGGACGGTACTTTTTCTGAACAATTAGAAAGTCAAATTACAGCTACAAGTGGAGCTTCAATGGGCGCAGACATGGCTGATATAAACAATGATGGCTATAATGATATTTTTGTGACTGATATGCTTCCATCTGAATATGAGCGTCTAAAAACGGTTACTACTTTTGAAGATTGGAACAAATATCAATTAAAGGTTACAAACGGGTACCATCATCAGTTTACACGAAATACGTTTCAATTAAATAATCAAAATAATTCTTTTAGTGAAATTGGAAGAATGAGTGGTGTTGATGCCTCAGATTGGAGTTGGGGTGCCCTTCTTTTCGATATGGATAATGACGGATATAAAGACTTATACATTGCCAATGGCATATATAAAGACCTGACGGATCAAGATTATTTACAATACATTTCTAATGAAGAAGTAATCAAATCGATTGTTGCTAACGATAAAGTTGACTATAAACGTCTTATTGATATTATTCCTTCTAGAAAAATAGAAAATCATGCCTATAAAAATCTTGGGAATTTAAAATTTGACAAATACGCCAAATCAGGTTTATGGACCGAAAGTTTTTCCAATGGAGCAGCATACGGCGACCTGGATAACGATGGTGACCTCGACATAATAGTCAATAACCTAAATATGGAGTCATTCGTTTATAAGAATACAACTAATGATACCGGAAATTCAAATTATCTTAAGGTAATTCTTAGTGGTGAAGGAAAAAACACCTTTGCAGTTGGGGCAACAATAGAAGTTCAACAAACCAATATACTTATTGAAAATCAGCCAGTTCGAGGATTTCAGTCGAGCATGGACCCTAGGATTAATATTGGTCTACCCACTGATGAACCGGTAACAATTAAGATTTTATGGCCATCTAAAAAACAAACAATTTTAAAAAATATTGAAGTAAACAAAACTATTTTTTTGAGCGAAAGTGATGGAATAGAGATTGATGAAAATATCGAAAAACCAAAATCAAATATTTTTGAAAAGAGCAATTCTGGTATTAGCTATAAGCACAATGAAAATATATTTGTTGATTTTCACAGAGATAGGTTATTAAATCATATGTGTAGTACAGAAGGTCCTACCATGTCAATGGCAGACATCAATAATGATGGTTTTAAAGATCTCTTTATTGGAGGCGCGAAAGGTGTTTCAGCAGAATTATTACTTGGTAGTTCAATGGGCTATACACATTCAGAGAAAGTTGACTTTGAAAAGAATAAAAATTCTGAAGATGTGGCAAGTCTATTTTTTGATGCTGATGGTGACGGTGATTTAGATCTTTACGTATGTAGTGGCGGGGTTGAATATTCGCAATATGCCGTTGAGTTTTTAGACAGATTATATTTAAATGAAGGTAATGGTAATTTTAAATTATCTGATCAAAAATTACCCTCTAAAAATTCATACCACAGTTCTTCTATTGTAAGTGCATCCGACATAGATAATGACGGTGATTTAGACCTTTTTGTAGGAGAGCGTACCATTCCTTTGAAATATGGAGTTCCTGGATCAGGCTTTATATTAGAAAATGATGGTGAAGGTAATTTTACTGAGATAACCGAAACAAGTGCTAAAGATTTAAAAAATTTAGGAATGATAACAGATGCAACGTTTCATGACCTTGATAATGATGGCGATGAAGATCTTATAGTTATTGGCGAATTCATGGGAGTTGAATTATTTATAAACGAAAACGGAATATTTAATAAAAAGGAAGATAGCTCCTTGTCGAATTTAAAAGGATGGTGGAATACCATTCATAAATCTGATATTGATGGTGATGGTGACCTAGATTTTATTTTGGGCAACCATGGTTTAAATAGCCGATTTAAGGCTTCAAAAGAGCAGCCCATAACTTTATATACAAATGATTTCGACAAGAACGGATTTATTGACCCGATACTAACGTTTAAGGCAGAGGATGGAAAAGATTATCCTTACGCTCTACGCCATAATCTGATAGATCAAATAAAATCATTAAAAAAGAAGTTTCCAGATTATAAGTCGTTCAAAAACGCCGATATTATATCTATGTTTGGTTCAGATCAATTAAGCGAAGCAAAAAAATTGCAGGTAACAACTTTGTCCTCAATTATTTTAGTTAATAACGGTGATTTAAATTTTGACATCATAGACCTGCCTAGTGAAGCTCAATTCACTCCAATTTATGCTATTGCAACAGATGATTTTGATCAAGATGGTGATCAAGATATCATATTAGGTGGTAACCTTTATAATGTAAAACCCGAAGTGGGTAGATACGATGCCAGCTATGGCGTATACTTGGAAAATTTAGGACAATTAAAATTCGAAAATCACAAAGATGGAAACGGTTTTTCCATAAAAGGTGAAATCAGAGATATTATACTATCTGATAAAAAGGTAATAGTAGCTAGAAATAGAGACTCAATCTTAACTTTTAACTACTAGCGATGTCAAGAACTTATTTTAGTTTATTCTTTTTAATATTCGTAAGTGCATGTGCTCTTTCATGCTCAAAAAATACGGTAAAAAAATCTGTTGAGAAAGCTTCGATTTATTTTGAGCAGCTACCTGCTGATAGTACTGGTATTCATTTTTCAAATGACCTGTTTTATAAAGATGACCTGAACATAATCGAATTTCTCTACTACTATAACGGAGGAGGAGTTGCATTGGGAGACATCAATAATGATGGGTTAGATGATATTTATTTTACATCAAATCAGACAAGTGATAAACTCTATTTAAATCTTGGTAATTTAAAGTTCAGAGATATTACTGAAGAAGCCGGTATTTCGGTAGATTCAACATGGTCAACAGGCGTGACTATGGAAGATGTTAATAATGATGGTTTGTTAGATATTTATGTTTCCAAGGTAGGTAATTATAAATCGTTGAAAACAACAAATAGACTTTATATAAATAACGGCAATTCTACTTTTATAGAGTCGGCTAAATCATATGGTTTGGATTTTTCAGGGTTTTCAACACAATCTGCGTTTCTAGATTATGATAACGACGGTGACCTAGACATGTATTTATTAAATCATGCCGTTCACACCCCTAGAAGTTATGGTGATATTAGGCGACGTAAGACAAAAGATTCTCTTTCAGGAGATAGATTTTATGAAAACAAATTAAATGAAGGAATTAGCAAATTTGAAGATGTCACAGAATCTTCAGGATTATATAGTAGTGCTTTAGGGTATGGCTTGGCAGTAATTAGTACAGATATTAATAGCGATGGTCTTATGGATCTTTATATAGGTAATGACTTTCATGAGAATGACTATCTCTTTATTAATCAAGGTAACAAGTCATTTAAAGAATCGATAGCAGAATACATAGATCATACTACAAGATTTACAATGGGTATTGATGTTGCTGACCTTAATAATGATTCAAAACCAGATATTTTCACCTTAGACATGATGCCTTTCGATCATGAGATCTTGTTAAAGTCGGGAGGTGAAGATTCTGACAAGGTAAGCCAGATAAAGAAGAATTTTGGTTTTGAAATGCAGTATGCTCGGAACACATTACAAATACAAAGAGATGATAGGTCATTTGCAGAACTGGCGCTAATAACCGACACCTATGCAACTGACTGGAGTTGGTCGACTTTAATACAAGATTTTGACAATGATGGTTACAATGATATTTACGTTACAAACGGTATTTATAAACGGCCAAATGATCTTAACTATATTAACTTCTTGAGCAATACCAATTTTGCCAAATATGACCAAACAAAACAAAACGAACTTGAGAAAAAGTTGATAGACGAAATGCCAACTATAAATTTGTCTAATATTGTTTTTAAAAACAATAAAGATCTTAGTTTTGACAGGTTGACTGAAAGCGCAGGTCAGCTACCCTCCTATTCTAATGGAGCTGCCTATAGTGACCTTGATAATGATGGTGATCTTGATTTAGTGGTCAATACAATAAATCAAAAAGCGCTAATTCTTAGAAATGACAGTGATCAATCATTAAAAAACGTTCATGTGAGCATTCTGTTAAAAGGAGATTCACTCACACCAAATACACATGGGTCGAAAGTATTTCTATATGCCAATGATAATACATATTATAGAGAATTAATTACCACCAAGGGTTTTCAATCAAGCTCAACAAGAAAACTACATATAGGTTTAGGCTCGGCAGTCAACATTGATTCGCTAAAAATATTGTGGTTAGACGGAACAGAACAGATTGAGACTCAAATTACCGTAAATAATTTAAACATTATTGAAAAAAAGTCTTCGGTCAAAGAATCAATAAAAAATCGTTTTAATGCCAGAGAACATCAATTATTTCCATTTGTTCATATTGAAAATAATTATTTAGATTATGACAACGAGCCATTAATACCTGAAAAAATTTCTACAGAAGGTCCATCCTCAGTGGTGGCCGACTTTAATAATGATGGTCTTGACGATATATTTATAGGCAATGCTAGATATCAATCTCCTGTTTTATATATACAAGAGAAAAATGGTCTGTACAGTAAAAATAAAAAAGGAGACTATATTAAAGATATCATTTATGAAGATATTGATATTGAAGTGTTTGATATTGAGAATGACGGAGATCTCGATTTATATGTAATGAGTGGTGGTGGTGACAAAGTCGAAAATGACCCTCAACTAGAAGATCGCATTTATATTAATGATGGAAACGGTTACTTTACAAGGCTTAAAAAAACATTGATAAAAACTAATGGAGGAAGTGTTACTTCGGGTGATTTAGATGGTGATGGTTACGATGATCTATTTATAGGTAATCGCTCAATACCAGGCGGATATGGTTTATCTCCATTTAGTTATATCCTTAAAAACAACAAAAATAGAGAATTTGCCCTACTTAGTAAAATTAGATTAGGTATGATTACCGATAGTAAATGGGCCGATCTTAATGGCGATGGAATGTTAGACTTGATTATTGTTGGAGATTGGATGTCAATAACTGTCTTAATTAACAAAGGGGATCTAAAATTTGAGAATCAAACAAAAATCTATGGTTTAGAAAATACTTCTGGCATGTGGAATACTGTATTGGTTGATGATATCAATAAAGATGGCAAACCTGATATTGTTGCCGGTAATTCTGGGTTAAATTTTAAATGGAAGGCATCAAAAGAAAAACCGATTAAACTTTATTTAGATGATTTCGATAATAATCAAAAGGTCGACCCTATTATTTTTCACAATTTTTATGACGACTATATTCCATTTGCTTCAAAAGATAATCTTGCCAGTCAAATACCGTCGCTAAAAAAGAAGTTTTTAAGTTATTCGGAGTTTTCGAAGGTCAAGACGATTCAAGATTTGGTAGGTGTTTCTGAAGCAGAAATTTTGGAATCTAAAAACATTTCGGAGTTACGTTCAATGGTATATTTCAATACAGATAGTACATTTGTGGGTAAACCATTACCTTTTGAAGCACAGCAGAGCTCTATAGAAGATTTGATTATTCAAACAAATGAGCATAAAGAGAAAAAGATTCTTTACGTTGGAAACTTCAAAGGTTATATTAATGAATTGGGGCAAAGTACCGCCAATTCTGGTGGGGTGTTAAAAATAAAAGGTAATGATATTCTACATGAGAGTTATATGAATATTCCTTCGAATTTAGAAGCTAGAAGAATTGTTAAACTCGCAAAAAATAAGTTTCTGATACTTGCAAATAATGATAAATCCTATATTTTTGAAATTAATTAATGATAAGAAAGAAAGTCTTATGAAGTTACGAATTCCATTAGTTATCTTAGTCCTGATTTTACTTGGTATAAGTTGTAAAAAGAGTGAAGAGTACAAATCAACACTTAACGACCCAGAATTATTTCATTCCGCCGTTAAGAAATTAACCGATGTTATCGTTTACGATATATTTTCTCCACCAGTAGCCTCTAGAGTATACATGTATCCTAATATCGCTGCATATTCGGTAATGCAACAGGCAAAATCCGATAAATATAATAGTCTTGTTGGTCAGCTATCTGGTTTAAATGCTATCCCCCAACCTGATTCTGAAGATATAAATTTTCAACTTGCAGCTTTTTATGCACATACCATAGTTGGAAAGCAGCTTATTTTTTCAGAAGATAGAATCACTAAATTTCAGAATTCAACCATTGAAGTCTTGAAGAAAGAAGGGCTTCCTACCAAGGTACTTGATGCTTCTCGCATGTATGGAGAGAAGGTTGCACAGCATATTTTAAAATGGGCTAAAACAGATTTATATGACCAAACAAGGACCTATCCGAAATATACTATTCAACAAGAAGATAAATTTTGGAAGCCGACTCCGCCCGATTATATGGATGGAATCGAGCCTCATTGGAATAAGATCAGAACCGTTGTTTTAGATTCTGCGAATCAGTTCCCTCCTGTCCCACCTGTTGAATTTAATCTTAAGAAAGGAAGTGAATTTCAAAAACAGTTAATGGAAGTTTATGAGGAAGGAAGAGGCAAAAATAAAGAAAGTAAAGAAATTGCGAGTTTTTGGGATTGTAATCCATATGTCTCTCATCATAAAGGACATGCCATGTTCGCCACAAAAAAAATCACACCTGGTGGTCATTGGATAGGAATCACTGCCATAGCTGCACGACAGGCAAAAAGTGATTTTGAAGCCACCATTAACGCCTACACTAACGTTTCTATCGCCCTATTTGATGCTTTTATTAGTTGTTGGGATGAAAAATGGCGCAGTCTCGTTGTACGCCCTGAAACACTAATTAATCAACATTTAGATGAAGAATGGGTTCCTTTATTACAAACACCTCCATTTCCTGAATACACAAGCGGGCACTCTGTAATCTCACGTGCTGCAGCGGTTACCTTAACAGATTTATACGGTGACAATTTTCATTTTAACGATACTACCGAATTAGAATATGGCTTACCAATGAGAAGTTTTAAGTCATTTAAACATGCCTCTGAAGAAGCTGCAATTTCAAGACTTTATGGAGGAATTCATTACAGGATGGCCATCGATGAAGGTGTAACACAAGGTCAAAAAGTAGGTGATTTTATCTCAAATGAATTACAGACGGCTAAGAACTAATTCGTTTTAAAAAATTATGTTTAATAGTCTAAGGTACCTTTTGAATAAAAATTCCTACTTTTAAAAAAACCTAACTCAATGAAAATCACTAAACCCAAGTTATCTTTCTGGCAAATACTTAATATGAATGTTGGGTTTTTAGGAATTCAATACAGTTTTGGATTACAACAAACCGCTATTAACCCAATATTTCTGTACCTAGGGGCATCTGAAGAAATGTTGCCTATTCTAAACATAGCAGGTCCGGTAACTGGGCTGGTAGTTCAGCCAATTATTGGTGCAATGTCTGATAAAACGTGGTCAACTCGATGGGGAAGACGTAAACCTTATTTTCTAATTGGGGCTATAATAGGTAGTTTATGCTTATTTGCTTTTCCGACTAGCCCTGTTCTATGGTTTGCGGTAGGATTATTATGGATATTAGATGTTGGTAATAATATGGCTATGGAACCATATCGTGCATTTGTAGGTGATAAATTACCTGAGAAACAGCTAAGCTTAGGTTATCAAATGCAGAGCCTATTTGTAGGTGCAGGTATTCTTTTAGCAAACGGTTCCATTGTATTATTTCAAAAATTGCTAGGTGATGAATCAGTTGAAGTAGCAGGATCTATCCCTAAATGGTTGTACTATTCATTTTATATAGGTGGTATTCTTTCAATTACCACAATTCTTTGGTCTGTTCTTAAAACTCCTGAAATTCCTCCAAGTGATGAAGAGCTTGCCGAAATAAATCATAATAAGAGTCAGACATTAAGTGTACGAATTGGTAAGCCGTTTAAAGAAATTGCCGATGCTATAAAAAAAATGCCAAATTTTATGTGGAAAATTGGTGCAGTTTACCTATTTCAATGGTATGCGTTATTTATTTATTGGCAATATATAACGCCTTTGTTTAAACTAACATTAGGGTATTCTACCTCAGAAGCCGCATCTCAAGCTGCTCAAATGAGTCTTACTTATAATATAGTTACTATGGTAGTAGCGCTAGCTTTAGTACCTTTGACTCTTAAATATGGTGGTAAAAAAATATATGCGTTAAGCTTAGTGGGAACGGCCATTGCATTATTCTCAATATCATTTATAGCCGATCCTGTATTAGTATTAGTTCCAATGATATTATTCGGAATAGGTTGGGCAGCTATGATGGGTATTCCGTATACAATGGTTTCAAAGGTAGTACCTCAGGAACGAAGAGGCGTATATATGGGCATTTTAAATATGATGATAGTTATCCCTATGGGTATAGAAACTTTAACCTTTGGCCCTATTTATAAATATTTACTTGGTGGAAATGCAATTAATGCAATGTTATTTGCAGGTGCCTTCTTTACTCTAGCTGCGATTTTGGCAACGAGATTAAATATAAAGTCAGAAAGTAGATAAAAGATTTTTTAATTTCTTTCTCTTTTAGCTGAAAATAAAATAGGTACTTAGTACCAGCAAGGCTATTATTGCACCTGCTATATAGACATATTTCCAAGGCGTTATATCAACAGCATCAGTAACTTTAGGTTTATACTCATTCTTCTTAGGTCTTAACCATCCTGCAACAAGCATTATTAGAATATTTACAACAAACAAAATACCCATAACATCTAAAAAGTGAGGATAGGCCTTTGCTTTTACAATACTCAGCTCTTTTATATTGGTAATCCCACTTGCTTCAGCTGCTGCTACAGCCGAATCCCTAAAATATGGCTCTAATCCAATAAGGCTAACTAAATAAAGTAAAACCCCTAGAGTAAGTACAATTTTGGCACCAATGGCCGGCACTTTCTTAGTAAACATACCTACAAGTACAACCGCCAAAATTGGAACACTCAAACTTCCTAAAGAAGATTGTATATAACTAAATAATCCATCTGGTGCATAAATAATAAAAGGAGCAATAGACATAGAAATAATTCCTAAAAACAGTCCAAAACGCTTGCCCGCTTTTACCTTTTGAAACTCATTAGCTCCTTTATTAAAATGTTTATATAAATCAAAACCAAATAAAGTAGCACTACTGTTTAGTAAACTATTAAACGAGCTTAAAACAGCACCAAATAAAACCGCAGCGAAAAAACCTAGAAAAGCTGTAGGTAAAACTTTTCTTACAAGGGCAGGATATGCTTCATCTGGATTATCAAGTTGACCTTCAAATATATGCCATGCTAAAATACCCGGCAGTACAACAACTATAGGAATAATAAATTTTATAAAAGCTGCTAACATCATACCTTTTTGACCTTCTTTTAGACTTCTAGCAGCAAACACACGCTGTAAAATGGATTGATTAGTACCCCAATAATATACTTGAGCTAACATCATTCCTGTAAAAACTGTATGAAACGGTATAGAAGAATCTATTTCACCAGCCATTTTAAACTTATTAGGGTGACTAACCCACAAAGAACTTAACCCGTCACTAATACTACCATCACCAACTAATAACAACGCAAAAACGGGTATTAATAACCCACCTATCAAAAGTCCAATTGCATTAATAAGATCAGAAACAGCAACTGCTTTTAACCCCCCAAAGATGGCATAAACAATACCTATAATACCAATACTCCATACACAAATCCAAATCACAGTCCAATTTGATAGACCTAAAAGATTAGGTAAGTCAAACATTGTACTAAACGCCAAAGAGCCTGAATACAAAATAGTAGGCAATAAAACTACTGCATAAGCACATAAAAATAGCATTGATAATAATGATTTAGTCTGTGCATCGAAACGTGTTTCTATAAACTCTGGAATCGTAGTAATACCAGAACTCATATACTTTGGCAATAGAAAAACTGCGGCAATAATCATAGCGATTGCTGCCAATGTTTCCCATGCCATTACCATTAAACCCTCGGAAAATGCCTGACCATTCAACCCTACAATTTGTTCTGCAGATAAATTCGTTAAAAGCAATGATCCTGCTATAGTTACAGCTCCTAAGCTCCTACCAGCCAAAAAATAACCATCTGCAGAACTTTCGTCTGTTTTTCGAGTAGCATACCAAGCTACTACAGCAACTAAGATGGTAAAAGCAAAAAATGTAATTATAGATAGCATATTTAATATTTGTATTAGTTAATCTTGTAAATCAAAAACTTAGAGTTTCTTAATTTTAATATTTCTAAACCAGACTACGTCTGAATGATCTTGCAAGCCTATATGCCCTTCTTGATATTTACCAAACCCTTCCCAATCTTTAAATTTAGAATTTGAAACCATTTTATTCCACTCATCACCATGAACGGCAAATGTAAAAGCTTGCTTGCCATTCATGGTAACAGAACCTACATTGCTTTTGTGGTCTATTTTTAAAACACACTTATTCCATTCGCCAGTAGGATTAATTAAATCTGGTGAGCATGTAATCATATCAAACAAAGAACCTGCAAGATGCTTTGAATTTATATTTGATTGAGAATAGTCACTCGCATTATCTAAAACTTGAATTTCGGGGCCCGTTTGGTAAGCTTCTGGGAATTTTTCATCTTCATAAACACTCCAAAAAATACCACTATTACCTTTTTCTGATATTTTCCATTCAAGAGACAATATAAAATTGGTATACGTTTCTTTAGTGATAATATTCTTGCCTGCCTTGTCACTTGGTGTAAACTTTAATGCATCGCCTTCTATCTTCCATTCAGGAAAAATAGTGTCAGATAAATAACCTCTCCATTGATTAGTGGATGTACCGTCAAAAAGTATAATCCACTCATCTTTTACTATTTTGTTATCTACAACATCATTATTGTCAGTATCCTTTGATCGCTTATTACATGCTATCAAAACAACAAACAATAAAATAATTATTACATTTTTCATAGCAAATTACTGTTCGTTAAAATCAATTACAGTTCCTTAATTTTAATATTTCTAAACCAAACTTCATCTCCATGATCTTGTAAACCAATTTTTCCCGGACCTTTTTTTGCAAAGTTTTCTTTGTAGTCTGCAAACTTGCTATTTTCAATCATCTCTTGCCAATAGGAAGAATTAGTATCATATCTTAAAACCGTAGTTCCGTTTAACCAGTGCTCAACAACCCCATTTTTCTTTATAATCTTAACTTTATTCCATTCTCCATGAGCTTTTGTTTTTCTTTCAGAAGAGGCAATTAAATCATACAAATCGCCTGCTCTATGAGAATTAATTAGACCATCTTTCTGCCCTTGATCATCTAATACCTGCATTTCTGGACTGGATTTCCACCCTTCATCATATTCATCAATTTCCTGAACGGTATAAAAAATACCACTATTACCATATTTTGACGCTTTCCACTCTAATTTTAATTCAAAATTTTCGAAAGAATCGTCAGTAATAATATCTAAACCTCCATCTAGTTCTTTATTTTCAGTACCATAATCAAATTTTCTTCCTGCCAAGTAGTAAGTAAAATATTTAGGATAACCCTCAAATTTTAATGAACCATCTTCAACCACCCATTTCTTTCCTATAGTTCCTGGATTATTATACGTATGCCATCCATTGAGTGTTTCACCATCAAACAACAGTTTCCAACCATCAGATTTTTCTTCAGATGTAAGCACATTTAATAATTCTGATGAAGTATTATTATCAACATATACTTTGGTAACTCCTTGTTCAGAACTTTCAAAATATTCATCTGGAATTACCTCAAACGTTTCACCATCTCTTGACCATTCAAGTACTAAATGCGGCTCAAAACTACCAGGGAAATACTCATAATCAAAAACTACTATACCTTCTTTTAAATTTCTTTGACCTTCTTTAGATGCTTTCTCATGAAAATCATTATGAACGATTAAGTCAACATTATTTAACTGAAGCTTTGCTTTTCCTGTACTAGTTAGTCTAAAATAATACGCTCCCGGTTCTTCAATCTTCAACACTCCTATACCCCTAAGTAAAAAATTCGATTTTTCTCCCCAGAATTGGTTACGTGAAGTTAAATTGATATTAGGGAGTCTTTTATAAAACTGTTCTGCATTAACATTAATGGTAGTATCAACCTGCGTGTTATTTATATCTATAAATATTGCTTCATAAATACCTTTGTTATCTTTCACCTTAGTTCTTTCTTTGTTTTCTTTTTTACAGCTCAGTACAATAAGTAATAATAGTATAAGCGCATTGACAGTTCTTACCATATGTTAAATTATATACCTAGTATTTTCTTTAATTTTTCTTTATCCATTTCTCCACCAGCAAAATCATCAAAGGCTTTTTCTGTTGCTTCAATGATATGATCTTGTATAAATTTAGCGCCCTCATGTGCACCTTGATCAGGACTTTTAATACAACACTCCCACTCCATTACGGCCCAAACATCACAGCCATACTGTGTTAATTTAGAAAAGATGGTTTTAAAATCTACTTGTCCATCACCTGGAGATCGATATCTACCAGCTCTGTCAACCCAATCGTTGTAACCTCCAAAAACTCCTTTTTTCCCTGTAGGATTAAACTCAGAGTCTTTTACATGAAAAGCCTTAATAAATTCATGGTAATGGTCAATATATTCGATATAATCTAATTGTTGTAATACAAAGTGAGATGGATCATATAAGATATTTACTCGTTTATGATTTCCTGTGGCAGCCAAGAAACGTTCAAATGTATCACCATCGTGGATATCTTCTCCTGGGTGTACTTCATAACAAACATCTACACCCTGCTCATCAAAATGATTTAATATTGGTAACCAACGCTTGGCAAGTTCTTCAAAACCCATTTCTACTAAACCTGGTGGTCTTTGTGGCCAAGGGTGAAACGTGTGCCATAATAATGCACCAGAAAATGTTGCATGAACATTTAAACCTAAATGCTTACTTGCTGTAGCTGCATTCTTAACTGTTTGCACTGCCCATTCTGTACGTGCCTTAGGATTATTTTTCACCTCATCTGGTGCAAAATTATCAAACATGATATCATATGCCGGATGAACAGCAACCAGTTGTCCTTGCAAATGAGTTGACAATTCTGTTATTTCTAAACCATATGAATTGATTTTTCCCTTCAATTCATCGCAATAAGACTTACTTTCAGCCGCAAGATTCAGATCTATTAATCTAGTTTCCCATGTAGGTATTTGAATACCTTTATAGCCTAGGTCAGCTGCCCATTTGCACAAACCTTCTAAAGAATCAAAAGGAGGTCTCTCATCCATAAACTGAGCAAGAAATACAGCAGGTCCTTTAATAGTTTTCATATTCAATTAATTTAATTGTATCCAGCTTGCATTATTTTTATCACTTTCTACAGCTGCATGAATAAACTGAACTCCTCGTAATCCATCTTCAACATTAGGATTATCTGTAACAGGTATACTTTTGCCTTCTATTTGAGCTATTAATTGCTTTGCAAAATTTCGATAAACCGTGGCAAAAGCTTCTAAATACCCTTCAGGGTGACCTGATGGAATTCTAGATACTTCCTGTGCTTCAGGATATAATTCATTACCATTTGGGGTAAAGATTTTTTTAGGTTCATTCAACCAGCGAGTTATGAGTTCATTCGGATTTTCTTGGTGCCATTCTAAACTGCCTTCTTCTCCGTAAACACGAATAGATAAGTTATTCTCTTCTCCAGTAGCAATTTGAGAAAACGACATGGTGCCTTTTGCACCATTTTCAAATCTAAGTAATAAATTACCATCATCATCTAACACTCGCCCCTTTCCAAATCGCCCTAAGTCAGCAGCCAGCTCCTTTATTTTCAAGCCAGTTATATATTCAACTAAATTTTCAGCATGAGTTCCAATATCTCCTAAAGCTCCTCCAACACCTGATTTTGAAGGGTCAACTCTCCAAGCTGCTTGTTTTTGACCAGTCTCTTCAACAGAAGTAGCTAACCATCCTTGCAAATAATAAACTTGAACTTTTCTCACCTTTCCTATATCTCCATTAGCAATCATAGCTTTCGCTTGTTTTACCATCGGATTACCAGGATAATTATGTGTGAGCGTAAAGAACAACCCTGTTGAATTTACAAGATCAACCAACTGTTTAGATTCTTCAATGGTTAATGTCATTGGTTTATCACAAACCACATGAAACCCATTCTCTAGAGCTAATTTCGCCGGTTCAAAATGCATGTGATTAGGGGTCACTATAGATACAAAATCCATTCTGTCTCCTGAAGGAAGTTCTTTTTCTTTTAATATCATCTCTTCAAAGCTTTCATAGCAACGTTCTTTAGGAAGGAATAATTCTTTACCCGAAGTAATAGACTTTTCGGCTGAACTACTAAAAGCGCCACAAACCAACTCTATTTGTCCATCGATAGAAGCGGCCTTTCTATGTACATCGCCTATAAAAGAACCAATACCTCCACCTATCATGCCCATCCGAAGTTTCCTCATAGTTATCCTTTATATTCAATTTTTTCATTTTTAAACAACAATGCGAATAATATCAGCACAACCACTGCAAAAATTGCAGGGAACGTCCAAATCTCTTTCCAACTATGAATTCCTTCAGCAATTAAGCTTTTATCCACTATTTGACCCGCAACCCAGAATCCTACTAACATTCCGACACCGTATGTAGCCAAAGTAATTAAGCCCTGAGCAGCGCTCTTTACTTTCTCTCCTGCCTTAGAATCAGTATAAATCTGACCTGAAACAAAAAAGAAATCATAACAAATACCATGTAAGGCAATCCCCAAAATCAACATAAAGAATAGATCACCTGCATTTCCATAAGCAAATAATAAATATCGAATACCCCAGGCTAACATACCGAAAAGTATCGTTTTCTTAAATCCATATTTTTTAAAAAAGAAAGGTAAAAGTAACATAAATCCTACTTCAGAAATCTGGCCAAGAGAAGCCCAAGCTGTAGAGTTTTCAACTTTATATTCTGTTAAGAAAGGGCTAATATTTTGATAATAAAATGCTAGAGGAATGCAAATTAACACCGACGATAAAAAGAAAACTAAGAAATTTCGATCTTTTAATAAGCCTAAAGCTTCTAAACCCAAAATATCAGAAATGCTTGCCTTCTCACCTTTTCCTTTAGGTGGTGTTTTTGGCAATGTAAAACTAAAAATACCTAATATGGCAGATGCGATTGCTACCATTAAAAATGTGTTTGAAAGCATTCCTTTTTCTATATTTTCTATAGCGTCCCATTTAAAAACAAAACTGATAGTAAGCCCTGCAACAATCCAACCTACAGTTCCCCAAACTCGAACTAGAGGAAATTGCTTCGCAGGATCATTCATTTGATTAAATGACACCGAATTTACCAATGCCAATGTTGGCATATAAACAATCATATATCCTAACACATAAGGATAAAACATGCTAAATTCTGTGGTTTGAGACATTAAATACATTACACCAGCCCCTAACAAATGGAGTACACCTAAAATTCTTTCGGCATTAAAAAATCTATCTGCCACCAGCCCAATAATAAATGGTGCAATAATAGCTCCCCAGGATTGTGTAGAATATGCCATTGCCGTTTCAGCACCTGTAGCAGTTAGGTTATTACCTAAAAAAGAACCTAAAGTTACAAACCAACCTCCCCAAATGAAAAATTCGAGAAACATCATAAAGGAAAGGCGAAATTGAGTAGATTTATTCATGAAAATTTTGTTATCGCTAGTTAATTTCTATAGCCGTTTTTAATAATAGTTCTTTAGTGGTTTGAATTCCTTTTCTTTCCCCAGGCCCATCTTCTTCATATTCAACACTTACATAACCCCTATAACCTGCATGTTTAACAGCTTGCAACATCTTATTAAAATCTATTGTTGTTTCATTGCCTTTTTCATCAAAAGCATAAGCCTTAGCACTAACTGCTTGAGCTCTTGTCATTAAACGCTGAAATCCTTCGTATTTATCTGGGTATTCTTCTAAACAGTCACCCCAGTCTTCACCATCCTTTCGATCGATACACCAATTACCAAAATCTGCTAAAGTTCCACAATTGTCTAAATTAATTTCATCCAAAACAGGCATGAGTAATCTTGGATCTGAAGAAAACCATCCGTGGTTTTCTGCTAATATACTTATGCCTTTAGTGGCTGCATATTTTGAGAGTTTTTCTAAACCATCTTTTACCGCTATTTGCCATTCATCAGGGTCTACTGTACCAAAGGTATTAACCCGAATAGCGTGACAGCCCAAATAAGCCGCAGCATCGACATACTTTTTATGCATTTCAACAGATTCGGTTCTCTTTTCTAAATCGGGGTCAGCAAGATCACCTGCTTCATCGACCATAATTAATACATTCTTAACACCATGCATTTCACTTTCTTGTTTTAATCGCTCGATTACGGCATCAAATCCAATACTATCAATTTCCTTTATATATAATTGATCTACATATTCTACAGCATCAAATCCCAAAGATTTAGCTTCCTTAGCAAAATCAAATGGATCCAAATCTCCGTTCTCTATTAGAGTATGTAATGACCATTGAGCTAATGATAATTTAAAAAAAGGTTTAGTCTCTTGTTTTACCTGAAGATTTTCCACATTTTTATCTTTTACATTCTTACATGAAAAAAGTAATAAAACTGTTAATATAGTAATACTCCCTAAATTAGAATAGTAGCTGGGTTTCATTTATCAGTTAATTTTGATTAGCCTAAATTTATAATTTTTAATTTAAATTATGCTTAATAGGTTCTTTTTTGAAATACTAAATCGGTGTAGTGTTGATAAATGGAATTTAAAAAAGTACTTTTATTTATATTATTCTTTAATTTTATACTTAACAATTAGTAATTTTTTATATTATATTTTTTATAAATAACAATATATCAAAATTCAAGCTTATTTTTTATTAATTATCTATTAATACTTTATGAATTTAGAACAAAATTATGATGCAATAGTAATCGGAACTGGTATAAGTGGTGGTTGGGCTGCAAAAGAACTTTGCGAGAATGGATTAAAAACGTTAGTTCTTGAAAGAGGTCGTATGGTAAAACACATACATGATTACCTAACCATGAATAAAGATCCTTGGGATTTTGAACCAGGCGTAGATGCAATTACACAAAAAACAAAAGAAAGGCAAACTAAACAAAGTAGAACAGGATATACCACAAGAGAGTCAAGTAAGCATTGGTTTGTAGACGATGTCGAACATCCATATAATGAAACTAAGCGCTTCGATTGGATGCGTGGTTATCATGTTGGTGGACGCTCCATTATGTGGGGAAGACATAGTTACCGATTAAGTGATTTGGATTTTGAGGCAAATAAAAAAGATGGTATAGCAGTTGACTGGCCTATACGTTATAAAGATTTGGCTTCATGGTATGATAAAGTCGAGGAATATATAGGAGTAAGTGGTGAAAATTTAGGTCTTCCTCAGTTACCCGATGGTAAATTTGAACCTCCTATAGAGATGAATTGTGTAGAAGAACATCTAAAGTCAAATATAGGAGAAAATTATGATGACAGGGTGTTAACTGTAGGTCGAGTAGCACATATAACGAGTGATAAACAATATGAAGGCAGAGGAAAATGTCAATATAGAAATAGATGTATAAGAGGATGTCCTTTCGGGGGTTATTTTAGTAGTAATTCCTCTACATTGCCTGCTGCAGAAAGAACGGGTAATATGACATTGAGACCAAATTCAATTGTTCATGAAATTATCTATGATGATTCTAAAAAAAGAGCTACTGGAGTTAAAGTAATAGATAGCGAAACGAAAGAAACAATAATTTTTAATGCTGAAATTATTTTTTGTTGTGCTTCTGCTATACCTACTACTGCAATTCTAATGCAATCTAAATCTGAGCGTTTTCCTAATGGATTAGGAAATGATTCTGGTGAATTAGGACATAATATTATGGATCATCATTTTAAGGCTGGTGCAACTGCCAAATTTGATGGTTATGAAAATAAATATTACAAAGGGCGTAGACCAGGTGGTATATATTTACCTCGCTTTAGAAATTTAGGAGATGATAAGTCAAAAACTAATTTTTTAAGAGGATATGGCTATCAAGGCGGTGCTGGTAGAAATGGCGTTTCGGAATATGTTGCTGAAGCTGGTTATGGTCCAGAATTAACAGAAACCGTTCTAAAACCTGGAGATTGGTCTATGACACTTATGGGATTCGGAGAATGTTTACCATATCATGAAAATAAAATGACTCTTGATTATGAGAAATTAGATGAATGGGGATTACCTACAGTTACCTTTGATGCAGAATGGAAAGAAAATGAATGGGAAATGCGAAAGGATATGATAGAACAAGCTATGGAAATGTTTAAAAAAGCTGGTTTTAAAGATATACAACCTATGGATAGTCCCGGCGCACCAGGGTTAGGTATTCATGAAATGGGTACAGCAAGAATGGGGAGAGACCCAAAAACTTCTATTTTGAACGGCAACAATCAAATACACTCCGTTCCAAATGTTTATGTTACTGATGGTGCCTGTATGACATCTGCAGGGTGTCAAAACCCTTCATTAACTTATATGGCTTTAACTGCCAGAGCCGCTAATCATGCAGCTAAACAATTTAAAAAAATGAAAGCTTAATAATATGAAACGAAGAGAAGCACTTAAAGGATTAGGTATGTCACTAGGTTTAGTTGTAGCTACGCCTTCTGTTATAAGTTTATTGCAAAGCTGTAAAAGTGACCCAAAAATAGATTGGGTGCCAGAATTCTTTTCTCCAAAAGAAGGACAGGCGATTAAAACCCTAGTAGGTATAATTTTGCCAAGCACAGGTGATATTCCAAGTGCTGTAGAAGTAAACGTTCCTGAATTTATTGATAAATATGTATCGCAAGTGGCGAGTAAAGAGGAGCAAGAAAACTTCAAGAAATCAATATCGGCTATTATGAAAGCTTCTAATGGTAATTATGACAAGCTGTTGGAAAAATATTTAAAAGCTTCGCCTGAACAAATACAGGCTTTTCAAGAAAATGAAGAAGAAAAAACTGTCTATGAAGCTTTATTGGGGCTACGAGGAATTTCTATCTGGGGATATAGAAATAGTAGAAAAGTAGGTATGGAAATCTTAGCTTATGATCCAATACCTGGTGTTTTAGAAGCATGTATTTCTTTAGATGATGCAACGGGTGGTAAAGCTTGGTCTTTACAATAGGTAAATATGAAAACTAGGCTGTCAATACTACTGCTATTATTATCATTTTCATTATTAAATTGTAAAGAAAAACCTAAAGGACAAAAGGAAAAGATAGTATCTGAAAATTGGATACAACTTTTTAATGGAAAAGATCTCAACGACTGGAGAGTTAAAATTAAAGGGTATAAAGTTGGTGTAAATGCTCTCAACACTTTTAGAGTTGAAAATGGTATTCTGAAAGTGTCTTATGATAACTACGATGATTTTGGTGAATTATATGGTCATATCTTTTATAAAACTCCATTTACAAATTATAGGCTAAGATTAGAATATAGATTCATTGGCGAACAGGCACCTAAAGGTGAATCTTGGGCAACAAAAAATAGTGGTGTTATGTTGCATTCACAATCGCCTGAAAGCATGGAAATAAATCAAGGTTTTCCAGTATCATTAGAGGCTCAATTTCTAGGTGGTATTATACAAGGTGAAGACAGACCAACTGCAAATCTTTGCACTCCAGGAACTCATGTTACTATTAAAAATAATGTAGTTACCGATCATTGTATTAATTCTACTTCTAAAACTTTTTATGATGACAGTTGGATAAAAATGGAAGCATTAGTTTTAAATGATTCTTTAATAACACATTCTATAAATGGTATAGAAGTTATGCGATACTCAAAACCGATTATAGGTGGCGAATACTTACCAAAAAATAAAAACTGGAAATTGAGAGAAAAGCAGTCTCTAGATACAGGTTATATCGCTCTACAGAGTGAAAGTCACCCTATAGAATTTAAGAATATCGAATTACTTGAATTAAAATAATACATAATAATAAATCTATTTTCTTATGAATGAAATAAAAAATACTTCTAGAAGATCTTTTATTAAAAAGTCCGCAATTGCTTTTGCAGGAATAAGTATAGTTCCAAGGCATGTTTTAGGGAAAGGGTTTATTCCACCTAGTGATAAGTTGAATATTGCTGCCATTGGAGGTGGGGGAAAAGGTTTTTCCGATGTGGTTAACGCATATAACAATGGCGCTTCTAACATTGTTGCCATTTGTGATGTTGATTGGAACATGGCTGCAAATGCTTTTAAAAAATTTCCAAAAGCAAAAAAGTACAAAGATTTTAGAAAATTATTAGATGAACTAAAAGAAATTGATGCATTAACAATTTCTACGCCAGATCATACTCATGCAGTAATTGCTATGGCTGCTATGCAATCAGGTAAACATGTCTATGTTCAAAAACCTCTAACTCACAATATTTATGAAGCTCGAAAATTAACAGAAGCTGCAAACAATTATAAAGTAGTTTCGCAAATGGGTAATCAAGGAGCTTCTGGTGAAGGTGTAAAACAAATGATTAATTGGTTTAATGAAGGGAAGATAGGCAATGTGCATACAGTACATGTATGGACAAATAGACCTGTTTGGCCTCAAGGAATACCCACTCCAACAGATAAACCAAAAATGATGGATGGTCTTGATTGGGATGCTTGGATTGGTCCTGCAAAAATGGTTGATTACCACCCCCTTTATCATCCTTTTAAATGGAGAGGATGGTGGAATTTCGGTACTGGTGCTTTAGGCGATATGGGATGTCATTTAATGGATCCTCCCTATAGAGTATTAGGCCTTGGTTATCCTACAGAAGTTGAAAGTAGTGTTGGAGCAATATATACACGCGACTGGGTTCCTGAGTATTTACCAGAATCTTGTCCACCATCTTCAACAACACAATTAAAATTTCCAGCGACAGCTAAAAATCCTACCAAATTAACCATGACTTGGACGGATGGTGGTCTAAGGCCATTCCGTCCTTCATTAATTCCTGCTGATCATCCAATTGGAGATAATAATAGTACCAATGGTGTTATTATGATAGGTGAAAAAGGTATAATGACTTGTGGAACTTATGGAAGAACTCCTAAAGTTTATTTAAATTCTGGAGAATTACTCACTTTTAAAGAAAAGGAGAATACACTTCCTGAAAACGGACATCAAATACAATGGGTTGAAGCATGTAAAGATGGTTATGGTAGCAAAAAACACAAAGCATTAACCTCATCGTTCAATTTTGCTGGTCCTCTAACAGAGTCTATATTGATGGGTAACTTAGCAATTAGAAGTTATTTGGTAAGAACACCCAGAAATGATGGAAGGTACGATTATCCTGGTAGAAAAAAGTTATTATGGGATGGTATCAACATGCAGATTACCAATTTTGATGCCGCCAATCAATTTGTAAAAAGGGAATATAGAGAAGGTTGGAGTCTATAATCATCATCAAAACAGCTATTTTTTTAATTTAATACAAGTTTATGACGAAAACTTGGTGGAAAGAAAGTGTTATTTATCAAATCTATCCTAAATCTTATAAAGATTCAACTGGAAATGGTGTCGGCGATCTGAGTGGCATCATCGAAAAACTAGATTATATAAAATCTTTAGGAGTAGACATGATCTGGATATGTCCTATTTATGAATCTCCTGACAAGGATAATGGATATGATATTAGTGATTATAGAAATATTGCCGAAATATACGGTGGCAATAAAGTTTTTGAAAAATTTCTAAACGAAGTACATAGCAGAGGCCTAAAACTAATGATGGATCTAGTACTTAACCATACATCAGATCAGCATTATTGGTTTAAAGAATCTCGAAAATCGAAAACAAACAAATACAGAGATTATTATTATTGGAAATCTACCGACAGTGGTAATGCTCCTAATAATTGGCCATCCTTTTTTGGTGGAAATGTATGGGAATATGATGAAAACACAAGTGAGTACTACTTACATTTGTTCACCAAAGAACAACCAGATCTTAATTGGGATAATCCATCAGTAAGAAGAGAGCTTCAGGATGTTGTTGAATTCTGGCTTAAAAAAGGAGTTGATGGTTTTAGAATGGATGTTGTTTCACTTATTTCTAAAGGTGAGAATTTTGATAATACTAAGCTAAACGACTTTAATAAAATCATTAATAAGTATTATGCAAATGGTCCTAAAGTTCATCAATATTTAAAAGAATTAAATACTACTGTTTTAAGTCGATATGATGCTGTAACTGTTGGGGAGGGACCCGGCATTGATTTAAATAATGGCCCATTGTATGTTGATGAAGAGCGTAAAGAGTTAGACATGATTTTCCATTTTGGACATATGTTTATTGATTCCGGTCCCGGAGGTAAATATGATCCCGTTTCTTATGATTTAGTTGATTTTAAAGATGTATTTAACAAATGGGATGAAAGACTAAAAAATGGAGGTTGGGGAAGTGTTTTTTTGGGGAATCATGATTTTTCAAGAATGGTTTCACGTTTTGGTAACGACAAGAAATATAGAGTGGAGTCTGCTAAACTTCTTGCAACTTTATTGTTTACAATGCGGGGTACTGTATTTGTTTACCAAGGTGATGAAATTGGTATGACAAATGTTGCTTACCCAAGCATCGAAGATTATGATGATGTAGAAACCATTAATAGTTGGAATGAAGCAAAGGAGAAAGGAGAAGACATGAATGAATTTCTGAAAAAAGTTCATTCAACTAGTAGAGATAATGCAAGAACACCTATGCAATGGAGTACAGAGATAAATGCAGGTTTTTCAAATGGCGATCCTTGGTTAAAGACTAATGATAATTATACATCTATTAATGTAATTAATCAAGAGGATGACCCAAATTCTATATTAAATTATTATAGGTCGATGATTCAATTTAGAAAAGAGAATCTAACACTTATTTATGGTGATTATGAGTGCCTAGATATTAAGAACAAAAATATATTTGCCTATAAACGTTGGAATGATAGTTCAAAATTTCTAATTTTATTAAATTTTAGTGATGACAACACTAACTGGAAATCACACTTAAACCAATCTGATTATAGGCTTTTAAAAACAAATACTGAAAATTTCTCTGTGAATTTTTCTTTAACACCCTGGCAATCAAAAATTTTTATATTAAATAGTTAGTAGTGTTAATCTTTAATTTTTAACTTATTTCTTACGGAATCTTTCGTAATTTGGGGCGAAATTTCTTAGCCCTGGATGAAATCAAAGATTACACTAAAAGATATTGCAAAAGAATTTGGCGTTTCTACTTCTACAGTTTCTAAAGCGCTTAATGATAGTCATGAAATAAGTCAAGAAACGAAAGATAGAATAAAGGCATATGCCAAGTATTATAATTATAGACCAAATACTCTTGCATTAAAATTAAGACATCAAAAGACTTATGTAATTGGTGTTATCATACCAGAAATAGTTCATCACTTTTTCTCTACCGTTTTAAGAGGGATAGAAGAGTTTGCGAACTCTAAAGGTTACAATGTAATGGTTTGCCTATCAAATGAAAGTTATGAAAAAGAATTATTGAATATTGATATGCTTATTGAAGGTAGCGTTGATGGGATTTTAATTTCGGTTTCAAGTGGAACACAGAAAAAAAAGGATTATAATCATATAAACAAATTAATCCAGCAAAAAACTCCAGTAGTATTATTTGATAGAATAATCGAAGAAGTAAATTGCGACAAAGTAATTATAAATGATGAAGGTGGAGCCTTTACTGCAACAGAATACTTAATAAAATCTGGTTGTAAAAAAATAGCTCTTATTACACATCCAGGTTATTTAAACATTAGTCATTTAAGAAAGAAAGGATACTTAAAAGCTTTAGACAAGTATAATATTCAAGTAAACAACGATTTTATAATTGAAATTGAGTCAGAAGATTATATTGAAGAACTCGTAGGTTCTATGTTTAAGAATAAGGATAATTACCCAGATGCTATTTTAGCTGCCAATGGTGAAATATATGCTAGTGCCGCAATACAAATGGCAAATAACAAAGGATTAAATGTACCAAATGATATAAGCATAATAACATTTACCGATGGGGTTATCTCAAAGTATTCTTCACCCCCATTAACTGCCCTAGTACAGCATGGTTTTGAAATGGGAAAACAAGCAGTAGAGCTTTTAATACAAAGAATTGAAAACAAAGATTCACAAGTAGGATTTCAAAAAAAGGTTATTTCAACTAATTTAAAGCCTAGAAAATCAACTAGATAATAGTTGCTTAATCGTTTTCGAGTTAAAAATTTTTATTTATTATATTCTAATTTTACTTCTAATAAAACATATTTTAGCCAAACTATAATTTCAAATTAGTGATAAAAGGTTTTATTTTCGATTTAGATGGCGTTATTGTTGATACAGCAAAGTACCATTTTTTAGCTTGGAGAAAGTTAGCAAACAATATAGGCATTGATTTCTCAGAGCTTCAAAATGAACAATTAAAAGGAGTTAGTAGAGTACAATCTTTACAAAAGATATTAGATTGGGGTAACAAAACTATTTCTGAAGATTTTTTCATGGAATTAATGGGCAAGAAGAATAATGATTATCTAACTTATATTGATACAATGGATGAGAATGAAGTATTAAAAGACGTTCCTAAAATTCTCAATTATTTAGATAAAAATAATCAACCCATTGCATTGGGGTCAGCAAGTAAAAATGCTAGAAACATACTTAGAAAAGTTAACTTGTATGACAAATTTTACACTATTGTTGATGGCAATGATGTTTGTAAAGCTAAACCAGATCCAGAGGTATTTATTATCGCTGCTAAACAATTAGGTGTTCCTTCTGAGAAATGTATCGTTTTTGAAGATTCAGTGGCAGGCATAGAGGCTGCTAATACTGCTGGAATGATTTCAATTGGAATTGGTGATAATCATGTTTTAAATGAAGCTAATTATACATTTAAAAATTTTACTGAAATATCATTAAATTTTATTGACGAATTAATTAAAAAATGAACCAAGATTATATAATTCCAGATGAGTGGAGTATTATAGAAGAAGGATTTGATGCGGAACGCGTAAAATCATCAGAGAGTATTTTTAGCATTGGCAATGGTGCTATGGGCCAACGTGCAAATTTTGAAGAATCATATTCTGGTGATACTTTTCAAGGCAGCTATATAGCAGGAGTCTACTATCCTGATAAGACCAGGGTTGGTTGGTGGAAAAATGGCTACCCCGAATATTTTGCAAAAGTGTTAAATGCACCTAGTTGGATCGGAATCGATATTAATATTAATAGCCTGCAGTTAGATTTGTCTACTTGTAAGAAAGTAGAAAACTTTAAGCGTGAATTAAACATGAAAGAAGGTTGGCTAGCAAGAAGCTCTAAGTTAACACTTCAAAATGATAATGAAATTCAGGTAGAAACAAAACGTTTTTTAAGTTTAGATATTGATGAAGTTGGTGCTATAGAATATTCCGTAACACCTTTAAACACTAATACTGATTTGGTGATTACACCCTATATAGATGCGGGTATTAAAAATGAAGATTCTAATTGGGATGACAAGTTCTGGAATATTTCAAACTTAGCGGTTGAAAACAATCAGGCATTTATTGAAACACAAACTTTAAAAACCGATTTTCATACCTCTACTTTTATGCAGTCTGAGTGTTTTGTAAATCGTCAAAATGTAGGATTGCATCCTCAAGTAGTTAAAACGGATAACAAAATCAGTTTTATTTATAAAATATCTATCAATAAAGGAGAAACATTTACTATTCATAAGTTTGGAGGTTATACTGTTGATAGATACCATAATAAAACCGAGTTAATTCAAACTGCAAAGAATGTGCTTGATCAAGCGACAGATTTAGGATTTGAAGAACTCCTCAATAAACAGAGAAAAGCTTGGGCAAATATTTGGCACATGGCTGATATCATCATAGAAGGTGATATAAAGGCTCAACAAGCTATTCGATTTAATATTTTTCAGCTAAACCAAACGTATTTAGGAACTGATCCGCGTTTAAATATTGGACCAAAAGGTTTTACCGGCGAAAAATATGGTGGTAGTACCTATTGGGATACTGAGGCTTATTGCCTACCCTTTTATATGGCAACTAAAGATCAGAAAGTAGCTAGAAATTTACTTGAATATAGATACAACCATTTAAACAAGGCAATTGAAAACGCTAAAAAGCTAGGATTTAGTAATGGTGCTGCCCTCTACCCTATGGTTACCATGAATGGAGAAGAATGCCATAACGAATGGGAGATTACCTTTGAAGAAATTCATAGAAACGGAGCTATTGCTTTTGCTATTTACAATTATCATCGTTATACAGGAGACTTCAGTTACATTCCTGAAAAAGGGTTGGAAGTTTTAATCAGTATCGCTCGCTTCTGGCATCAAAGAGCAAGTTATTCTACGAATAAAAATAAGTATGTTATTTTGGGGGTTACTGGCCCAAACGAGTATGAAAACAACGTAAATAACAACTGGTATACTAACTATATTGCAAAATGGTGTATTGAATATACTGTTGAATGTATTAACACCGTTAAGCATAATCATCCTGATGATTTCAAACGAATAATTTCTAATACGAATCTAAAAGGTGAAGAGACATATGAATGGATGAAAGTTGCTGATGAAATGTATTTTCCGTATTCAGAAAAACACCAGGTTTACTTACAACAAGATGATTTTTTAGACAAAGAGCTGATTACAGTTTCAGAGCTAGATAAATCACAGCTACCAATTAACCAAAAATGGAGTTGGGATCGTATTCTGCGTTCACCATATATTAAACAAGCCGATACTTTACAAGGTTTCTACTTTTTTGAAGATCATTTTACTTTTGAAGAATTAGAACGTCATTTCAATTTTTATGAACCCTTCACTGTACATGAAAGCTCACTATCTCCATGTGTACATAGTATTCAGGCAGCGAAATTGGGTAGAATGGAACAAGCATATGAGTTTTATTTGAGAACTTCTCGCTTAGACCTAGATGATTACAATAAAGAAGTCGAAGAAGGGCTACATATTACCTCTATGGCGGGTACTTGGATGAGTATCCTTGAAGGTTTTGGTGGTATGCGAATTAAGAATAATATGCTCTATTTCAATCCTCAAATTCCTGAGCAATGGAAGAGCTATACTTTTAAAATAAATTTTAGGGGTAACATTCTTTCAGTTAAGGTTTCAAAACAAGAGACCGAATTTAATCTCTTAAAAGGTCAACCAATTAAATTGCTTCTTACTGATAAAGAACTGCTAATAGACACTAATCAAGTTCATTTAAATTAACATAAAATGAAAATAATAAAACCACTCTTAATTATATTAGTTCTAATACTTGTTTCATGTAATAAACAAAAGAAAGTTGTTGAAAAAAAGACACGGTCTATACCATTTACATGGGAAGCTGCTAGCATTTATTTCTTATTGACCGATCGATTTAATAATGGAGATGAAAATAATGATGTAAACTTTGAAAGAACAAAAGAGACGGCAGTTTTAAGAGGGTTTGAAGGAGGAGATATTAAAGGAATAACCAAAAAAATAAAAGAGGGTTATTTTAATAATTTAGGAGTTAATGCGATCTGGTTGACACCAATCGTTGAGCAAATTCATGATGGTACCGACGAGGGTACGGGTTACACGTATGGTTATCATGGATATTGGGCCAAAGATTGGACAACAATTGACCCTAATTTTGGCACTAAAGAAGACTTAAATGAGCTTGTAGAAATTGCACATAAAAATGGTATAAGAATTTTATTAGATGCGGTTATTAATCATACCGGTCCAGTAACTAATCAAGATACCGTATGGCCAGAATCTTGGGTGAGAACTTCACCTAAATGTACATTTGATTCTTATGAAAACACAATTAAGTGTACACTGGTAGAAAACCTACCTGATATCAAAACCGAAAGTAATGATTCTGTTGAATTACCTCCTCAACTTGTTGAAAAATGGAAGAAAGAAGGAAGATATGAGCAGGAGATGTCAGAATTAGATGCTTTTTTTGAAAAGACAGGATATCCTCGTGCACCACGCTTTTACATTATGAAATGGCTTTCAGATTATATTACCGATTTCGGTATTGATGGTTATCGTGTAGATACCGTGAAGCACACAGAAGAAAATGTTTGGGAAGAATTTGAAGATGTTTGTGAGAATGCTTTTGACGAATGGAAAAAAAACAATCCTGAATTGGTGTTAGATAACACCCCTTTTTATCTAGTAGGTGAAGTATACAATTACAGCATCGATTCAAATAAATTTTACGATTTTGGCGATAAGAAAGTAGATTATTTTAATGATAGTTTTGATGCGCTGATCAATTTTGATTTACGATCTAGTGAGAACAAATCATATGAAGAAGTTTTTTATAAATATGATAGCATTTTAAATAATGAGCTTAGTGACCATGGTACTTTAAGCTATCTCACCTCACATGATGATGGCAGCCCTTTTGATAAAGAAAGAAAGAAAACCTATGAATCTGCAATTAGGCTTTTACTTGCCCCAGGAGCATCTCAAATATATTATGGAGATGAGTCTGCTCGTCCATTAATTATAGAAGGTACAAATGGTGACGCCACTTTACGTTCTAAAATGAATTGGGAAGATATTGCTTCAAATAAAGAAACTCAAAAATTACTAAAGCACTGGCAAAAATTAGGCAGGTTTAGACATAATCATCCTGCAATTGGTGGAGGAACTCATAACATGATTTCAGAAACGCCTTACGTGTTCTCTAGATCTTGGAAAAAAAATGATTTCAATGATACTGTTGTAGTTGGTTTAAATCTACCTATAGGTAAAAAAATAATACAAACGACAAGCGTATTTAAAGATGGAACAGTCGTCCGTGATTCATATAGTGACCAAATTGTAACTGTAAAAAAAGAAAGTGTCATAATCAATTCTGATTTTGATATTGTACTATTAGAATCAGTTGAATAAATGGTTATGAAAAAAATATTTCTGTTATCGTTAGTTATAGTGCTATTTTTTAACTGTAAAGAAGTCCAAAAAGAAAACAAATTACCTAAAAAAGAAAAAAAAATAACTCCAATTTCCGATAAAGTAATTGAATCTGCTGTTATTTATGAGGCTAATATTCGCCAATACTCTCCAGAAGGAACCTTTGATGAATTTACCAAAGATATTCCCGAACTTAAAAAACTTGGAGTTAAAATTATTTGGCTAATGCCAATTAATCCAATTTCTGAAACCAAGCGCAAAGCTACCGGAGGTGATTTTGCACATTTAATTGAAGATGGAGCAGAACGTGCTAAAATGTTAGGCAGTTATTATGCCGTATCAGATTATAAAAAAGTAAATCCCGAGTTTGGTGCTATAGAAGATTTTAGAGAATTGGTTAAAACTGCACACCAAAATAATATTTATGTAATTTTAGATTGGGTTCCTAATCATACAGGATGGGACCATGTTTGGCTTAAAGACCACCCTGAATATTATGCGAAAAATGATAACGGAGAAATTACAGATCCTTTAAACACAGATGGTACCTCTAAAGGTTGGGGAGACGTCGCTCAATTAGATTATACCAATACAAATATGCAAAATGAAATGATAGAAGATATGTTGTACTGGGTTGTTGAGGAGCAAGTTGACGGATTTAGATGTGATCATATAGAACCTATACCTGTAGATTTTTGGAAAAGAGCAATTACTAAACTTAGATCTAAAAGAGCAGTCTTTATGCTTGCTGAAAATGATGATCCAAAATTTATGAAAGGAAATGATTTGTTTGAAATGGAATATGGTTGGAAACTGCATCACTTAATGAAAGATATAACTAAGGGTGAAAAATCTGTTGATGAATTTTATAACTTAATGACTTACATTGACTCTACCTATGAAGATGATGACATCATTATGAATTTTGTAACAAATCATGATGAAAACTCATGGAATGGGATTGTTACCGACCGATATGGTGAAGCATCTGAAGCAGTATTAGCATTAACATATCTGATTCCTGGCATGCCTTTAATTTATTCGGGGCAGGAATATGATTTAAGCCATAAATTAAAATTCTTTGAAAAAGATCAAATTCCGAAAACAAAGGGAAAAATATGGCCTATTTTAGAAAAATTGGGCAAATTAAAAAATACTTCTTCTGCTCTACATAGTGGAAAACAAGCCGCCTCTTATCGAAATATTAGCACTAAAAATGATAGAGTTATTGCTTTTGCCAGAAGTAAAAACGGAAATGAAATTATTTATATTTCTAACTTTTCTGATCAACCAGTTGAAATCGAAAATACTATAAAAGGAAGTTATTTAGACTACATGAATAATTTTAAAATTGAATTAAATAAAGAAAAAATTAGCTTGAAGCCTTGGGAGTATAATATCCTTTTGAAAAATTAATTTATTATCAATCCAATAAACTAATGTTGAAAATCCACAAACTAAAATAACCCAAACAACCTCTTACTTTTTTGATGTTGATTATATCTAAATAAAATGAAAAACACCTACAAATAGTGTTATCTGTAGATGTTTTTGCCGTTTTTGCGGAGAAAGAGGGATCAGAACCCTAACTGTAAACCACTATTAATCAATTCATTAGAGCGCTTATCCTCTCCTACTCACCGAATTACTCACTTTTAATTTGTAGTAATTTGTTAAAAAATGGCATATACAATCCTTTGAACAACATAAAAAAAGAAATCAAATTATTTTGGTGATAGTTCTTTCTTATGATTAAAGTATTTTTATCAGAATTGAGAATAATATTGAATAAAAAAATGATGTTATTCTACCTTTGAAAGTAATAATTCAGCTCTCTTTAAAAAAGAATCATTATTAAGCTTTTTTGCCAAATCGATAACTCTAGTAAGACTCTTAAATGAATCTTTATTTTGTCCTTGTTTATGGTACATATTCCCAAGCTCCCATTCTGTCCTGAGAATACCTATTGGAGAATTAATTTTTTTTGCTTTTCTAAGGGCATATTTGAGTAAAGGCGTGGCAACGACATATTTTTCATCTCTTAAATATACCTGCGCCAATGAAATTGCTCCAAAAATTGCTCCATCTATATAGCCAATATCTTTGCGTAATTTGTATGACCTTTTAAGATGAATAAGAACCCTATCATTATGGTTTTGAAAAATACTCAAGTAACCTAAATGTCTTTCTGCTTCAGCTTCCATAAATTTTGACCTACTTATTTTTGAATATTTCAAGCATTCATTTAAATAATTTTCAGAAGATCGAAATTTTTTTTGTCTTAAACTTATAACTCCAAGAATATTTAATGCTTCAGAAATACCTTCGTAATCATTAAGTATTTCTCTAATTTCTAATGATTTCTTTAAGTTATCTATAGCGCTATTCCAAAATTGTTCACCTTTCCTAAACTTAAAATAGCCTTTTCCATATAAAGCATCACCCAAAAGTATTCTATCATTATTTATTTCAAAATGATCAATATTATACTGATAAAGTTTTAAAGATCTATCATCAAGTTTATTCTGATGAAATGATTTTCTAATAATTACATCCGCCAAAATATTTTTTAAATATCCCAATGTAGACGATTTACAATTATTGTTTCTCAACTTAATAATTTCCTTTTCTAAAATGTAAATAGCCTTATCTAATTTTCCTTTATACCTAAGTTTTTCTGTTTTTTCTCTTATCGATTGAATATTATTGATTTCTAACTGTGCACTTAACAGATTATTAGAAAAGAAATAAAAAATTGTTGAAAATAAAAATGCCTTTGACAAAACTTTCATTTTGCGATTTCCTTTTAAATTGAACCATTAACATTGAATAACATTTCGTTTTTCATCTCATTGTTTTTAATTATTCAAATAGTCCAAAATAGCGTTTATTGCCGGATCAACATTATTTATATAATCTTTAAGATTAGGCTCTGCACCTAATTCAGGGGCTATCCATTTTCTACTGTCATTAGAATTAAATCCTCCCTGCCAATAATTGTTTGAAACACTTGCATACATGCCACTATATGGCAGTTGAAACATATTCCCTTCAGCTATAAAATTGGGACGAGTACCAGTAGGTTCACCTACAAAAATAGCCTCAGACCATTTATCTAATGCAGCAATAGGTGGCATAGTAGCTGAAAAAGTATTTCGGCCAATAATAATGAATAACTTTCCTCTCTCATTATAATCCGACTTTAAAAGTTTTTTCACCAAAGCTCGACCCAGGTGAGCGTTACCACCATTATTCAACCTCACATCTAAGATTAATGCCCTTGCTTTGTTGTCGTCAGCATTTTCTAAAAACCTAGAAGTGAATTCATCCATGGATTCATTTTCCATATCCCTCATATTATTTATCTGCACGTAAACCAATTTGGACTCCTTAATATAAGTACTCCAAAAAGTAACATTTGGATTTTTTAAGTATAAAGGGATAGGGTTCTTTGAACTGGAATTCATATGATACCATTCGTTTGTTGCTATACTGGACATCACTGAAGGGTTCATTCTTGTACTTGGCTTTAAATTAGATGTAATTGTTCTTCCCTTACTATCTTTCAAAATTAATTTTACTGAACTAGGATCTTTTAAAACACCTTTCCCTTTCAATAATTCGGGTGCTCTTAAAAACCAGGGTAATTGCCATTTAAGCTGAAAACTATTATCGAGACCAGTAACCGGTACTTCATTAAACATTTGATATATATCATTAACTTTATAATCTCCAATTTTTAAAACTTCTTGCCCAACAATATTGGAGTACTCTTTAGAAGCAGCTCTAATGAATAATTTATCTTTAAAAAAATAAAACTCAACTGGCAGCATATTGTAAGTGTAGTTTAGTGCATTACCGAACATCGGATTTGCATATGTATGACTATCCATAGCAAGAGCTCCTATTTCAGAAAACTTAGTCATTATTTGATTCGTACTCATATTTGGAATGCTTTTATGAAGATTTGAAATTATAGAATCCCATTTTCCCTTACTTGTATGGTGAAAAATATCGTAGTGAGATTTTTCCATTCGATTTTTTAAGAATAGTAATTCTTCTTGCCACGCTTGAGAGGAATTATTTTTGATTGAAACCGATAAACCAAGAAGGTCATTAAAGTTTTTTGAAGAAAAGTATTTTCTAAAATCATCTTCTCTTTTAGCAATATTTATATAATCAGGTGAATAGTCAATTGTAGTTGATAGTAAATTAAAGGCTCCCTGCTCATTCCCCAATTTAGCCTCAATTCTTGCCAAATAATAGTATGCATATCCATCATTGGTAGAAATACCATTCTTAAGGGCTTCATTAAAGTACTTTTTTGAGTTATCATAATTTTCAAGCATAAAATATGCCCGGCCAATTCTATAGTAAAAATCCCCATTATATGGTGATTTTTCAACTAAACTTTGATATAGTTTTGATACTTTTTTCCAATCTTTAGAATTATATGCTTTTTCTGCTAAATGTAGGATCGGCTGAGAGTTAATGGATAAAGAGGTAAAGAAAATAATAACGAAAAGAATATTTTTAAGCATGTTATAAATATTTAGAATACGGCCTAAAAATAAAGCGTCTCTTTCTTTAAAAAAGTCTAGATAATTATGTCAACCTTCCAAATGGCGTCTTTGGTATTCTGCAGGTGTCATATTATTAATTTTTCTAAACCAGTGATAAAAAGTTGTTTTAGAGTTGAACCCAGAATCGTATCCTATTGAAGTGATTTTCAACTTCTTATATTTTGGATCTGATAACATTTTTTCAGCACTTTTTACTCTATAAGTATTTACTAAATCGGAAAATGTGGTACCCTTGTATTGATTTAGAAGTTCTGAAATTTGATGTGAAGGAATAGATGTTTCTTTTGACAAATCGGTTAACTTCAAGTTTAAATTTAAGTAAGGTCTATTCTTTTCAAAATAATTTATAATCGTCTCATAAAGTTTTTTAGCAGAATATTCGTCCAAAGAAGATTTTTCATATTTTTTTGTATCAATTTCAATATCTGGAATTATAGTTTTAGGTGCCTTGAGAACAGTAAAGGCATATATATATAAACTAAACGTTATTAAGGCTGCGCCAATTTTATCTGCTTCAATTGCAACAGACTTATCAAAAAATTGTAAAGTAAAAGCTATATATACTATAACTATCACAACTAGTTGAAAAAAAATAAGCTTTTGAAAAAGATTAACATTAAAAGGTGTTGGTTTATTTCTTTGGATGTTTCTCCTAAAACCCTTTACTACGGCAAAACTGAATATCAGGTATACTACTGAATGTATACCTTTAAACCAGCTAAATAAAGCAACCCTCAAAGGAATATTATTGTTACTTCTCCATTCAATATAGTTTAATTTATATTGAACATCTTTTAAATAAAAAGGAAGAAACAGAAGACTAAAAAACACAAAAGGTATTAGGTGAATTAAGTTTGTTTTATATATTTTATAATTTTTGTCAATAACCGCATATGTATAATATAAAAATAAAGGCCCTATCAGCAGTGGAATCGTTTCTCCAACTCTGTAAAACCTTACAATACTATTGATAGAGAAAAGTTCAATTAATAATTCTGGTAGCAATAATAATGAATAACATATGACAAGAGCTATTAGTATTCTTAACGGAAGAGCTTTTCTGTTTTTTAAAAGCGATAAAGCTGTTATAATAAATACTCCTTGAGCAATACCTATACTGAACAATATAAGCCATAACTTATCCATAAAATCAAATTAATAAATTTTAATTACTACAATAGCGTAAAAGAGATTAATTTTTTTGCTTTTCCCCTGAAACGTTGGCATCAATTCTATAGAACTGCCCGGTGTAATTATTATTTAGCTTTAATAAGCGAATTGGTAAAATCCCTAATGGTACTGGCTGTTTTCCTCCACTTAAAGCATAAACCCATAAACTATCTTCCTCCCAAAAAGCATCGATAATTGTAAATTTTTGTAAACCTTTGAAGTCAAAGTATCCTAGATCATTACTCCCTTTTTTGAGTACAATTTCACCTTCTAGTGAGTTGTTACCCATAGAAATATTTAAAACATATTTTCCAAAATCTTCATTCTCTAATTCTTTAACTTGTTTGCCTTCAATTTGTATAATTAATCTTTTCGCCAACATTTGAAATTCCCCTCTTTCTAAAGGTGCACTTCTCATGTTACAAACTATTGCTATCGAAAGGTCATGTTCAGGATATACTAATAAACCAGTAGTCGTACCTGGTGTTTTGCCATCACCCCAAAAAGTAAGCCTATTATTCCATCCTTTACGTTGCCCCCAGCCCATACCTTCTTTGCTTGTAAAGCCTTTGATGGTTTTGTAAGGAGAAGTGAGCTTCAACAAATCTTCTTTCGAAAATAATTTTGAGCTAAATGTGTGACTTGCTCCAAATTTAGATAAGTCTATTGCATTAGATAAAAAACCGCTTCCGGCCCATCTACCACTTAAATTTATATATGGTGCATTTTCAGGTTCTCTGTTAGTGCCATATTGATAGAAACCTGTTCGGTTCTTAATTACTGTTTTTTGATTATCAGCTACTGTATTCGTCATATTAAAGGGTTTGAAAACCAAGTCTTCCATAGCGGTCAAATACGGTTTTCCAGTAACATTTTCAATTACAGCAGCCAATACCGAATAGGCATAGCTAGAATAGGTTATTCCTTCATCTGGATTATGTGATAGAGGTCTGTTTTTAAATTTATTTATTGCTTCTGCCGAGGAACTATACTGAGTAATGTCCAAAGCATCTGGAATATCTATATAATGCCCTATACCGCTTGTATGATGAGCAATTTGTTGAATTGTGATATTTTCCCAAGATTTAGGGATTGAATCTAAGTATCTAGAGATTTTATCGTTTAATCGTATTTTTCCTTGTTTATACAGTTTGTATATAGCAGTTCCTGTAAATAGCTTTGAAACGCTAGCTACTCTAAATTTACTTGAATCAGAAACAGGAACATTATATTCGAGATTGGCATATCCATAATTCTTATTCCATATCACTTTATTTTTATGTGAAACTGCAATTGACAAACCAGGTATATTACTTTCATTGATATACTTATTTAGTAATTTGTCGATTGCACTGAAATCATCAGCAAATGACTGAGAGACTAAGGTATTAGTGTTAAAAGCAAATAGAATTAAAGTTAAATTGAGTATTTTTTTCATATTAATAATCTGTTATTTATTAAGTTTTATTTGCTGATATAGTTTTGTAAATAATATTATATTCGTTTGATTCTTAACCAACTCTGAGAGTTTATTGCCACTATAATTAGGTGGGATATGAGTAACAATAATTTTTTTTGGTTTAATATGCTTATTAATTCTTTCAATTGAATTTTGCTCAATTAACATCCAATAAGGTAAAATAACTGCATCAAGATTCATTTCTGATATTTGCTTTTCTTTCATATCATCAATCAACATGTCCCATGAAGTATCACCTAAATGTAGAATTGAAAAATTGTTTAAATAAATTATATATGCCATATTTTCAATCGTTGCATGACGAGAAGGGTTAATATGTCGGCATTTAAATGCGTTTACTTTTATACCGTTATGTGAAACCAAATGCTCTTTGTCATCATAGGTTATTGGTTTTATACCTCTGAGCATTTTATCATCACTTATTTTTGCCTTAATTAAATTGGCAACCTGATTTGGTGCAACTATTAAGGATTCCTTATTATGGTGTAAAAAGAGTTTATAATATTCTGGATCAAAATGATCGCAATGCTTGTGAGTAATTAGTGCTAAGTTAGGAGCCTTGTGATTACTATACTTGCCAGTAATAATCTCTTTTACTGCTTTTTCGCTTGGATAAACATATTCAGATCTATATTTCTTATGAAATCCGTCAATGACCACTGCACCTTCTGTATGTGATATTAAAATCCCCATATTACCCAAATAAGAAATTGATAAATCATTATTATTCTCTAAGGGCCCCTCCCATAGAACTTCCTCTATAATCCATGTGTCATCTTTTCGAGATAAAAGTGCATAATCAATACCCCACCAGGCAGTTATTTTAGCAACAGCGATATGATTGCCAATGTCAAGGACTTCAACCTTTTTAAGAGCCTCTGGCTTGGCAAATTTTTTATTTTTTAAAACGTTATTTGCATAGTTAATCGCCCCTTTATAAGTCATATTTCCTTCACTGGTATAAGAGTTACTTCCTTTACTTTTCCAATAACCGAGCTTATAAAGAGAAGGTTTGATACTACTAATTATCTTACTACTATCACCTTGATAGAATCCTTCAAGGTAGTTAGTACATGTTTGGATAATTTTTCTTTCATCTATACTTTTTTGAGCGTTTGTTTTATTGCTGAGAACTATTAAAATAATAAATATTATATATAACTTCTTCATAAAATTTTCACTGTAATTTAGAATAATTCAAATAGTGGCTTCCCTTCATTTCCATTAGGTAATTGAATGTTAAGTTTTAAACTTATTGTTGATGCTATATCCGTGATTGACACCTTCCTCACTGACTCTCCAACGGGGATGTTGTTACCATACCAGAGCATTGGCACATGTGTATCATAAGCGTAACCTGACCCATGAGTTGTACCTTTTACATCTTTCACAGCTATTTCTGAGTTCGATGATTGAATATAACCTGGATCGAATATCAAGATAACATCTCCTGATCTTTTATAATAAAAACCCTTCTGCAAGAATTCTTTTTCACCATTAAACTGATTATTAGAAAGCATATGAGCACTTATTGCGGTTTTGACCCCTTCTAAATTTACTAAATATTCTACCACCTCTCGTTGAATTATTCTCAGAGATAATCCAAGAGATTTTATTTTCTTCCTATTTAAATAGACTTGTTCTCCATCAAAATGAGAAATTAATTCATGGTTGTACTTTTCTTTTAAATAATCATTTAATAACTTCTTATATCTCTTGATTCTAGCAATTCCCGTAGGTAAGCGATGTTTTTTTAAGTATGATGCCACAGGAATGGCTGCATGATCTGAAGTTAGAAATAAAAGATATTCACCTTTACCAACATTTGTATCCAAGAAATTAAGTAAGGTTTCTATTTCTTTATCTAACCTAAGGTAGATATCTTCAATTTCTATAGATTGTGGTCCAAACATATGTCCAGCTATATCTGGTACAGAATAGCCAATATTTATTAAGTCGGTAAATTTATCTTTTCCTAAATGTTCATTTTTCATTGCCTGTAATGCGAGTTCAGTTAAAATTGAATTGCCATCAGGTGTGACCCACATCAACTGATATTCGGCATTCCTTTTTTTATAAATCTCCCTGAGCTTTTTGAAATCATATGGGAATGTTGGGCTATCCTTACCTCTTAAATTTCGCTCATGAGGATTATTATCCTTTGCGCTCATTAAATATGAGGAAATAGGATATAAAGGGTTCCAAACTTTATTCAAGTATTTATTCGGTTTATTTGCTTCATTGAAATTTGATAACCACTCAGGTAACTCATGCATATAGTAAGTGCTCGTTACAAAATTACCAGGACTTGTTTGCCAATCATACCAGTAAGCTCCATTAGCTGTATGACCTCCAGGAAGTGCAGCGCCGCGATCCTTTAATGATATACTAATAACTTTTGATTTAAAATTATTATGCATCCTTATTTGATCAGAAATGGTATTACTCATTAAATTTTTGGGAGAGATACCTTTTAGATTCACTTTTCCTGATCCGACAATAGTATAAGTAGAATCGGTGACATTATCTATTTCATCACCAATTGATCTATTATACCAACTATTACCTACTATACCATGTATTGATGGGCTTGCTCCCGTATAAATTGATGCATGACCTGCTGCGGTTACAGTAGGAATATAGTTGTAGTGCATATTCTTGAAATTATAGCCTTCACGAATTAACCTTTTGAATCCATTTTCCGAATAACGATCAGAGTATTTATAAAGTTGATCAAAACGCATTTGATCGACAACAATACCTACAACTAATTTTGTTTTTTTTGCATCATTTTTTTCTTGCCCTAAGCAAATTGTATGGATGATTAGTAATGAAATGGTAATTAGAAGTTGCTTTTTCATTTTAAGTTAATTTTTTGAGAATAGATGCTAACTGTTTGTTCTGCAACCCATCTACTAAAGTAAATTAGGTTGCCACCCTTATTAATTATTGGAGTGGTATCTTCTTGATTTGATAATGGAAGCGTGAGTTGAAAGGTTTCTTCTGTGCTTAGATTATGACCATAAATGCTAGAATGATAATTATTCTTACCATTCCTATTGGACGAAAAAAATATATAGTTTCCATCATTTGACCAACCTGGATAATTATCAATACTAGGATGGTTTGTTATTCTACTTTCTTTCTCTGTTTTGAGGTTTAAAAGCACAATTTCAGAATTCACCTGTTTTGTTTCATCCCTATAGAATTTTCTAAAAACAATTTTATTTCCATCTGGCGAAATTTGAGCATGTGTAGCTTCACCAGGATTTGTTCTAAGTTTTTTAATATTTTTTCCGAAAACATCCATTGAATATAAATCATAATCTTTTCCTCCTCTTGTTGAGTTGAAAATGATTGATTTACCATCAGGAAACCAGTAAGGATGAATATCTTTAACATTGGATCTCTTAGTTAAGTTAACCTGATTACTTCCGTCATTATCCATCATAAAAACATCGTAGTTTCCATCTCTTGTAGAAACAAATACTATTTTGCTACCATCTGGAGAGACAGATGGAGTTCTATCATTTGCAGAATTTGTGGTGAGCTGTTTAATAATACTAGTAGCTATTTCTTGCATATAGATATCATTATTACCAAGTCTATTACTGTGAAAATAGATTTTTGAATTATCTGGAGATAAAGAAGGGTAAGCATTTATTGTTTTAATAATTGCTTTTTCATTATTTTCTTGACTATGAAATATTAATGAAGAGGAAATCGATATGCAGATGAAAATCTTTTTAATCATTTTTCAGGAATTTGAACTATAAATATTTCTACATTTCCATCCTTAGTTCTTGTGCATAAAATTCTTTTGCCATTCTTTGACCACTGAGGTTTAGAAAAATAGCCGCCCTGACTATCGAAATTAGTAATACGTTTAAGCTCTGTGCCATCAATATTTATGATATAGATCTGCCATTCATTGTATCTCTCCCTTTCAGATGCGAAAGCAATCTTTTTCCCATCAGGAGACCATGCTGGCCACCCATCATGATCTGGATATTTACTCAAATTATAGGCATTCGAACCATCACGATTAGCTATAAATACTTCAGAGTTTGAATTATGGATGCCCATATCCGTATCTATTCTCCGTCTGAACGCAATCTTTCTCCCATCTGGCGATATATCAGGATAAGTATCCCATCCGTTAAAATGTGTAATTCTCTTAACATTTTTGCCATCCAAGTCCATCTCATAAAGTTCATGGTTTATGTGTCTTGTAAATTGATTCCCTTTATATGTACTGTCTGGCATATCCCTAGTACTATGGAAAATAATTCGCTTTCCATCTGGAGAAAAATTTGGATGACCATCATGAGAAGGATGATTTGTAAGATTCTTCTGATTTTTACCATCTGCATCCATAATATAAACCTCATAGTTTCCATCTCTTGTTGATGCGAATAAAATTTTTTTTCCATTAGGAGACCATATAGGAGTCTCATCAAAACCTTTAGCAAAAGTTAAACGCTTAATGTTCTTCCCATCAGTGTTCATTGTGTAAATTTCAGTGTCATTATCATTTCTATTTGACTGGAATACGATTTTGGTTTCGTCAGGTGACCAATAAGGATATGAAGTCTCAATATTAGTTACTTTTTTGACGTTCTTCTCTTGATTTTGTGAAATAACATCTAATGAAAAAAGAAAAATGAGTGCCAATAATAGAATTAATATTTTTTTCATAATGTCTTTTCATTTTGTAAATACCGTTGTAAAATCAAATTTGAATCAAAATCCGAAATATTTAATCCGAAATAATTATCCCGACTAAAAGGCGATTCAAATTATATCCATTTATTCTTACTTTAACTAATCCTTAACAAATAGAATCCATAAAGTCAATAAAAAATGACGTTTTAAATGAGAGAAGTTGAATCTATAATTATAGAGTTAGAAATAATTCTAGGACCATCAGATCTAGAAATTTAGGATATGCGAATTAGCCTTAAGGATTATATTAAAAAAAAAGTTAACTAAATTACTTAACTTTTATTTGCTATTATTTGTGTATAAATAGAACTGAATAAAATGAAAAAGCCTACAAATAATATTATTTGTAGGCTTTTGTTGCTATTTGATAGCATTTTCAGCGGAGAAAGAGGGATCAGAACCTTGTTCGTAACTAATTGATTAATATTTAATTACAAACACATTTCTCACCTACTCACCGAATTACTCACCTTTTATTTGACACTATTTACTTCTTTTTGATAGTTTAAATTTCATTAGAGTTTATTATACAATAATAGTACCTATAGAATATACCTCAAGTAAATACGCTTATTTGTTTAACTGACTTTTATCATATTTTTTTTCATCATCAAAAACGAACTTTGAGAATGAGTTTAAAACTATAAAACATGAAAAAAATATTAATACCAACAGACTTTTCAGATAATGCTTGGGATTCACTTACATATGCAATTCGTCTTTATGATGATATCCCATGCAAGTTCTACATCTTAAATACATTCGAGGTTAATACTGGCAGTGTAAACACCTCTGTTCACTCTGGGGCTACAAAAAAACTATATGATATTTTAAAAGAAGACTCTTTAAAGGGCCTTGAAAAAATAGAAAATCATTTAAAAGAAAATTTGTTAAATGACAAACATGAGTATAAAACAATTTCTGCTCATGGAAGTATTGTTTCAGTTTCAAAAGAGTTAATAATAAAAGAGAATATTGATCTTGTGGTTATGGGTACAACTGGTGCCAGCGGAATAAAAAAAGTGCTAATGGGTAGTAATGCTATGGCATTAATTAAAAATATAACTGAATGCCCTATAATTGCTGTCCCAAAAGATTTTGAATTTAGAGAACCAGAGCTTGTAAGCTTTGCAACAGACTTAAAGCAATTGTTTAAAAGTCAAGAGTTAAAACCTTTACTAGAACTTTTATTAATTCATGATCTTAATTTAGAAATTCTACATGTTAAAAATGAGAGTATATTAAGTGAAACGCAGAATCAAAATATAAATACTATTAAGCAACACTTAGGAACCAATAATGTAAACTATAAAGAAATAGATTTAGATACTTCCATATCTAATTCAATAAATGAATATTCAAAAGAAAATAAAGTAGATATTATATGCTTAACAAATTATGAACATACATTTTGGGAACGGTTAACTCATGAACCTGTTATTAAAAAGGTAGGCTTTCAAACTCAAGTACCATTATTAGTAATATCAATTTAGATGTGAATTCTTAATATGATAAATATCATAGTATAGCAATAGTATCCGCTCTACTTTTGATGGAAATAAACTCAAATGAAAACATCTCTAGTTCAAAAGTATAATGTTCCTGGCCCTAGATATACAAGTTACCCAACCGTACCTTATTGGAATAAAGAAGGAATTTCTATCAAAGACTGGAAACAATCATTGCAATTTTCATTTAAAGAAAGTAATAAAGAAAAAGGAATAAGCATTTATATTCATTTACCTTTTTGTGAAAGCTTATGTACTTTTTGTGCGTGTCATAAACACATCACAAAACGTCATCAAGTAGAAGAACCATACATAGAAACACTATTAAAAGAGTGGCAGTTATATCTAAATTTGTTTGATGAAAAACCAATTGTAAGAGAATTGCATCTTGGTGGAGGTACACCTACTTTTTTTACTTCAAAGAATCTTAGTATTCTAATAAATGAAATTGTAAATTCAGTAGAGTTACATAGAGATTATGAGTTTAGTTTTGAGGGTCATCCAAACAACACAACTAAAGAGCACCTACAAATTTTATATAATCTAGGCTTTACAAGAGTTAGTTTTGGGGTACAAGATTATAATGAAACTGTTCAAAAAGCAATTAACAGAATTCAGCCTTTTGAAAATGTAAGAAATGTAACATTATGGGCTAGAGAAATTGGTTATACTTCAATTAGCCATGATTTAGTTTTTGGGTTACCATTTCAAACGATTGCTAACGTTATTGATACTATTAAAAAAACAAATGAATTAAAGCCTGATCGAATTTCATTCTATAGTTATGCACATGTACCTTGGGTAAAAGGTGTTGGTCAGCGTGGGTTTAGTGATAGTGATATACCGAAAGGAGATTTTAAAAGAAAACTCTATGAAATTGGTAAGCATATGCTTACCAATTTAGGGTATATAGAAACTGGCATGGATCATTTTTCATTGCCAACAGACTCCTTATACAAAGCCTTTAATACAGCAAATCTTCATCGTAATTTTATGGGTTATACTACTAATCCAACTCAGTTAATGGTAGGATTAGGAATGTCTGCTATTAGTGATTCCCGGTATAGTTTTGCACAGAATGAAAAAACATTAAAAGCCTATCAAAAAAGAGTTGAGTCTGGAGAATTACCAATAACAAAAGGTCATTTACTAACTAAAGAAGATCTTATTATTCGTCAGCATATATTAAATATTATGTGTCATTTTAAGACATCATGGCAAAATGACGATCTAAAATTTAATCAATTAACAGAAGTATTAGAGAGACTTAAGGAATTGGAAAATGATGAATTGGTCTATCTATTAAAAAATGAACTGTTAGTACCAGAAGACGCTAGAGTGTTTGTACGAAATATTTGTATGGCGTTTGATCTAAGATTAACTCGTGACAAACCAGATACACAACTATTCTCAATGACCATTTAAGCTATAAGTAGATATGTGTTTTTCCTTGTCGGATATCTTCAGCAAATTCATCTATAGACTTATTGGTAAGCTCCTCTACCATTGATTTTCTTAAAGGAGCAAGTTTGTAATGCATTGGACATGGATTTTCATGACTGCAAACTGGTAGCCCAAGCATACAACTTTGAAACTTTTCTAGGCCATCAATACAATCTACTACTGAGATTAGAGAGTTTAATCTGTTATTTTTATTAAGATAAAATCCTCCATTTCTTCCTTTTGTAGAAGAAACAAGATTTTTCTTAGAAAGTAATTGTAGAGTTTTAGCTAAAAAAGGAGCTGGAACATCTATTTCGTTAGCAATTATTCTCGGGTTAAACTTTTTTATTTCGTTAGAATTTAGAGCTAAATATAGAACTCCTCTAATTGCATATGTACTTGATTTTGACAACATAATAACAAATGTAAATATAAAAAGATAAAAATATCTTTTTATATGATAAATATCATATTTTTTATGATATGTGAGCTATAGCTTTGTACAATAATTAAAAATAATAAGATAATGAAACCAAATCTAGCACTAACAATTATTATGTCACTCTCGCTACTTATTGCTTGTAAAAAGTCTGAACAGACAACAGAGCAAAGTAAAGTGATTAATAAAGTTGAAAAGCAGGAAAGCAAAGGTCAGTCAGCCGTGGTTGATGAAGACTCACAGGCAAATGCATTGCAAGTTGCAAAATCCTTAGATGATTTTACAACACTTGTAGCTGCAATAGAAGCAGGAGGTGTTGAAGATGCCGTGGTAAATGCAGGTCCTTTAACTGTATTCGCTCCTGTGAATGATGCATTTAATAAGCTTCCAGAAGGCACAGTAGAAACTTTATTAAAACCTAAAAACAAATCAAAATTGGCATTTATTCTTACAAATCATGTAGCTCCTGCCAATTTTCCAGATACACAGCTAGAAAAAGAAGCTAAAAAAGGCCGTAAGCTTTATATGGCCTCAGGTAAATATTTGGATGTAGTAAAAAAGGATGATGGATTGTATGTAGGAGGCACAAAAGTTTTAAAAACAGTAAAAGTAAGTAATGGCTGGATTCATGTTATCGGAGATGTGCTTGTTCCAGCTGATAAATAATTTAATACAAAACTAAAATAATGACAAAAAAACTATTTGGTCTTCTAGTATTATCATTAATACTATTAGCGAGTTGTGGTGGTGATAAATCAAAAAAAGATGCACCAGCTAAAACAACTGAACAAAAAGAAGTAAAAAAAGAAGAACCTATAAAAGAAGAACCAAAGGTTGAGGTGGCTTCTGAAGGGCTAAAAGCCTCTGAAAAAGTAGATTTAAACAATAAGGGGGTTGGCCCAATTAAATCTTTAACCCTTGATGCCGAAATAAATCAAGAAATGGTAGCAAAAGGAGCAGATGTATTCAAAAGAATGTGTACTGCTTGTCATAGAGCTAATAAAAGATTCATTGGCCCTTCTCCTCAGAATATTTTAGAAAGACGTTCTCCAGAATGGGTAATGAACATGATTTTAAATCCTGAAGAAATGGTTCAAAAAGATCCATTGGCCAAAGAATTACTTATAGAATTTAATGGTTCACCAATGGCGAATCAGAATTTAACTGAAGAAGAGGCAAGAGCTGTTTTAGAATATTTCAGAACATTAAAATAACCAAACAAAAATTATATAATAATGAAAACAATAGCAAAATTATTGACTTTTTTTGTCATAGTAGCTTTAGCTTCTAGCTGTGGCAATAATGGTAATTCAAATAGTACCAATCAAGGTGCTTTATCTGGCAATGTTGCAGAAAAAGTTTATGTAGCACCAGGTGAACATGACGAATTTTATGCATTTATTTCAGGTGGATTCAGTGGACAGTTAGCTGTTTACGGCTTGCCTTCCGGTAGATTATTTAAAGTAATTCCTGTTTTCTCACAAGATGCAGAAAAAGCTTGGGGTTACAATGAGGAAACAAAGCCAATGTTAAACACATCTCATGGCTTCGTTCCTTGGGATGATGCTCACCATCCAGACATTTCTCAAACTAATGGTGAATTAGATGGTAGATATGTATACATTAATGGTAATAATACACCACGTATTGCTAAGATTGACTTAACTACTTTTGAAACTACTGAGATCATTGAAATACCTAATAGTGCGGGTAATCACAGTTCGTCATATGTTACAGAGAATACAGAATATGTTGTAGCTGGTACTCGCTTTGGAGTTCCTGTTCCTCAAAAAGATATGCCAATTAAAGAATATAAAGGCAATTTTAAAGGGGCATTAACTTTCTTAGAAGTAGATCAAGAAGATGGTGGAATGGAGATTGCCTTTCAAATATTAATGCCAGGATTTGATTATGATAAGGCACACCCTGGAAGAGGTGATTCTCATGGATGGTTCTTCTTTACAACTTATAATACAGAAGAATCTCATACTTTATTAGAAGTAAATGCTTCTCAAAATGATAAAGATTTTATAGCTGCTGTTAACTGGAAAAAAATTGAAGAATATGTTAGGAATGGTGGTGGTACAAAGATGCCAGCTAATTATGCTCATAATGTGTATGATGAACACACGCATATGGCTACTTCTACAATGAAGAAAGAAGTGTTAACAGTAAATCCTGCTGAAGTACCTGGTGCAATTTATTTCTTGCCAACACCTAAATCACCACACGGTTGTGATGTGAGTCCAACAGGTGAATACATTGTTGGTAGTGGTAAATTATCAGCTGATGTAACAGTACATTCTTATTCAAAAATGATAAAAGCTATTGAAGAGAAGAAATTTGATGGTGATGCATATGGTATTCCAATTATAAATTATGAAGATGCTTTAGCTGGTTCGGTAAAATCAGGCGGTTTAGGCCCTCTACATACAGAGTTTGATGGAGAAGGAAATGCATATACAACATTCTTTATTTCGTCTGAAGTAGTAAAGTGGAAGCTTGGAACTTGGGAAGTTATAGATAGAAAGCCTTGCTATTATTCAGTTGGTCACTTAATGATTCCTGGGGGTAACTCGAGAAAACCTTTTGGCAAATATGTCTTAGCCATGAATAAAATTACTAAGGATAGATACTTACCAACTGGACCGGAAGTTACTCAATCTGCTCAGTTGTATGACATTACTGGTGAAAAAATGGAGTTGTTATTAGATTTTCCAACTGTTGGTGAGCCTCATTATGCTGCTGGTATTCCTGCTGATATAATTAAAGCTAATTCTAAAAAATTCTTCAAACTAGAAGAAAACAAGCATCCGTATGCTGTAAAAAGCGAGAGTGAAACAAAGGTTACTAGAAATGGGAATGAAGTGCATGTATATATGAGTACGATTAGAAGTCACTTTGCGCCAGACAATATTGAAGGTATTAAGGTAGGTGATAAAGTTTATTTTCATGTTACAAACTTAGAGCAGGATTATGATGTACCACATGGTATAAGCATGATAGGTGCTAATACTTCTGAACTATTAATTATGCCAGGTCAAACAGAAACGTTTATCTGGGAACCAAAGCAAGTGGGTGTTTGGCCATTCTATTGTACGGACTTCTGCTCTGCTTTGCACCAAGAAATGCAAGGTTATGTTAGAGTTTCTCCAAAGAATTCTAATATAGAGTTGTCGTGGTCATTAGACGATGAATAGCTCGCCTAGCATGGTTTGATTATTTTAGTTAAAAAAGGCTGTAATGATATTACGTTAACTTGAATTATTGCAGCCTTTTTGTTAACCTTTTCAAAAGACAAACAATGAAAAAGTCTAAAATATTAATGTTTCTAGCAGCTTTATTACCATTAGGATTATTCTTATTTCCTTTATGGAATATTACTCTAGAAGCTCCACAATATCCTACTCCATTGGGAATGAATATTCATATAAATGATTTTGCGGATGCAAATCCGCATGATATTAAGAATATCAACCTTATGAACCATTATGTAGGGATGAAGTATATACCAGAAGCCATTCCAGAATTTAAAATATTTCCTACTGGAATTATTATCACCACCATTCTAGGATTAATAATCGCTTATAAATTCAATCATAAATGGTATTTGTATTGGTTTATTTTAATGGCAGTATTAAGTGCAGCAGGACTATATGATTTTTATCTATGGGAACATGATTATGGTCATAATCTTGACCCTAAAGCTATTATGAAATTTACTAATCCTGATGGGTCTCAAATGGGCTTTCAACCACCATTATTTGGTACTAAGAACATTTTAAATTTCACCGCTCATTCCTACCCTAGATTAGGCGCTTACTTTTTAGGATTAGGAATAGCTACAGCACTAATAGCTTATCTCTTCGGTAAAAGAGAAACAAAAATGTCATAAAATGAGAACGTCAATATACTTATTGGTTTATCTATTGATACTTACAACATCTTGTTCTGTTAAACCACAAAAGATTGACTATGGTAAAGATGCATGTCATTTTTGCAAAATGAATATTGTCGATAAAACACATGCTTCTCAATTGGTTACTAAAAAAGGAAAAGCTTTTAAATATGATGCCATAGAATGTATGCTTAATGACTTAGAAAATAGAGATCAAGAAAAAATAAGTCTGCTTTTAGTAACTGATTATACCATACCTGAAAAGTTAATAGATGCTACCAATGCCACTTTTTTGATAAGTGATTCTATTCAAAGTCCTATGGGAGCTAACCTTACAGGGTTTGAATCTAAAGATAATGCCGAGAACATTATTAAAGAAAATAATAATGGCAAAATATATGACTGGATAGAAATACAACAACATTTTTACAATAACTAAAATGAATACAAACTTAATTCAAGAAACAACTGTAAATGGTTTACAGGTTTCTAAAATATTTAAAACTGATACAACAGAAACATTATTAATTACCTTAGAAAAAGGTAAAATATTCCCAAAGCATTCTTCACCAAAAAAAGCATTACTTGTTGTGTTAGAAGGCAATATAGATTTCTATATAAATAGCGAACAACTAACATTAGAACAATATAGCACTTACTCTTTTAGAGCACATGTAGAGCATTATGTGGTTGCAAATAAAAACTCTAAGTTTTTAATTATTAGATAATACATGTCTAGGACTATCATATTTATTGTTTGCTTTTTATTATCGAGTAATTATGGATTTAGCCAAATTGAAGTATGTTCAACTTGTGAAATAACATCACTAAAAGAAGCAATTTCGATAGCTAAACCGCATTCAGCAATCACTTTAAAAGAAGGAATATATAATGAACAGAATATTTTAATCAACAAGCCATTAAAAATTATTGGTGAAAACAATCCTGTTATTGATGGAAACAAAAAAGGATATATTCTTATTATCAAATCAGATAGTGTTTCAATTTCAGGTTTAATCTTAAAAAATGTAGGTCAAAGTTATACTAAAGATTTTGCAGCCATTTATATTTCAAAAAGTAAATATTTTACTATTGAAAATTCAACTTTAGAGAATGTCTTTTTCGGATTACTTATCGAAAAATCACATTACGGAACGGTTAGAAATAATCATATTTCTAGTGAGGCAATAGATCAAGCAGGTTCTGGCAATGGAGTTCATATGTGGCATTGCTCTAATATGATAGTTGAAGGCAATGACTTGCATAACCTACGCGATGGTATCTATTTTGAATTTGTGACTAAAAGTAAAGTACTTAATAATAAAAGCTACAATAATCTACGCTATGGCTTGCATTTTATGTTTTCTAATAATGATGAATATCATGATAACACTTTTACTAAAAATGGTTCTGGTGTTGCCGTTATGTTTTCTAAGTTTATTAATATGACAAACAATACTTTTTCAGAAAACTGGGGTACAGCGTCTTACGGTTTATTGCTTAAAGAAATATATGATGCAGAAATAGAACACAATACATTTAAACAAAACACTACAGGTGTATATACAGAAGGCTCTACTAGAGTGAATTATACAAATAACAATTTTGTTAGAAATGGTTGGGGCGTAAAAATTTCAGGAGCATGTTATACTAATATTTTCAAGCATAATAATTTTATGAATAACGCTTTCGATATATCGTACAATAGCAAACTCAATGACAATTCTTTTAATAAAAACTACTGGAGCTCTTATACAGGCTATGACCTTGACAAGAATGGATTTGGAGACGTTCCATATAGGCCCGTAAAGCTATTCTCTTATATTGTGAACAGAACACCAGAAACATTGGTTTTATTACGAAGTCTATTTGTAGATATTATAAATTTTTCAGAAAAGGTATCTCCTGTTTTCACACCTGATAATTTACTGGATAACAACCCTTTAATGAAACCTGTGAAATGATTGTCATAGAACACTTATATAAGAAATTTGGTAAGGTGGAAGTTTTAAAAGATCTTAATTTAACTATTAAAAGCGGTGGAATTTTTGCCGTTTTGGGCCCAAATGGTTCTGGCAAAACAACTTTGATCAAAAGTATTTTAGGAATGGTCATACCAAACAAAGGTTCTATACAAATAGGTGATGACAACATTTTAGGTAAACATAAGTATAGAAATGAAATTGACTATTTACCTCAAATAGCAAACTTCCCCAGCAATCTTACAGTTAAGGAGTTGATAAAAATGATTAAGAATTTACGATCAAAACCAACCACAGATAAAGATCTGGTTGAACTCTTCGGTTTGAAACAATTCTTAGATCAAAAACTAGGAAATTTATCTGGCGGTACTCAACAAAAAGTAAACTTAGTACTGACTTTTATGTTTGATAGTCCATTAATTATTTTAGATGAACCAACTACAGGCTTAGATCCTATTTCTTTAATTCATCTAAAAGAGATCATTCAAAAAGAGAAAGCACAAGGTAAAACGATTTTGATCACGTCTCACATTATGAGTTTTGTAGAAGAGATAGCAGATGAAATTGTGTTTTTACTTGATGGAAAAATCTATTTTAAGGGTAGTCTTAAAAAACTGCAAGAAAAAACCAATAAACAAAATCTAGAACAGGCTATCGCTACTATTTTAACAGAACAACATGCTTAAAATATTAAAATATAGTTTTTACGATCTAATGCGAAGCCGTTGGAGCTATGTCTATTTTGCTTTTTATCTATTATTAGGTTTTGTACTACTTTTTTTAAATAATGATACATCTAAGGCCGTAATAACATTACTGAATATTATTATTGTTCTAACGCCTCTCATCGGAACAGTTTTCGGGGTAATGTATTATTATAATTCGCGTGAGTTTACTCAATTATTGTTAGCACAACCTTTAAAAAGATCAACTATTTATCTAGGACAATACATTGGCGTCTCACTTTCACTCTCATTAAGCTTAGTAATAGGTTTAGGGATACCTTTTCTAGCTTACGGAGTTATACAATCTACCGCAATTTTTAATTTTCTATCCTTATTATTAGTAGGCGCTTTTTTGACATTTATTTTTGTTGCATTGGCTTTTAACATTGCCTTATCTAATGAAAATAAAATTAAAGGTTTTGGTTATGCTATTTTATTGTGGCTATTCTTAGCTGTTATCTATGACGGACTTTTTTTAATCTCTTTAGTACTTTTACAGGAGTATCCTCTTGATAAGTTTTCATTGGTTACAACAATGTTTAATCCTATAGATTTATCTAGAATATTAATCTTGTTAAAGCTTGATATTTCTGCTTTACTCGGCTATACTGGTGCCGTTTTTCAAAAATTCTTTGGCACTAATTTAGGCATGCTTACCTCCTTCTCTGTTTTAACACTTTGGGTTATTTTGCCTGTATGGAGAATTGTGTATAAATCAAAAAAGAAAGATTTTTAATTATACTATTAAGCGTATATTAATTAATAAAAAATATATGAGTTTACATATTGGAGCCAAAAAAGGAGAAATAGCAGAGACTGTATTATTACCAGGCGATCCGCTACGTGCTAAATGGATAGCAGAAACGTTTTTAGATAATGCTATTCTATATAATAATGTTAGAGGCATGTTAGGGTATACTGGTACTTACAAGGGGAAACATATCTCTGTACAAGGTACAGGTATGGGCATACCATCGACGTTAATTTATTGTCACGAGCTTATCAATGAATATGGTGTTCAAAACTTAATACGTGTAGGTTCTGGTGGCTCATATCAGTCAAATGTCAAAATTAGAGATATTGTACTAGCTATGTCTGCGTCTTCTAATTCTAGTATTAATACTACTAGATTTTCTAATGCAAATTATACTCCAACGGCTAGTTTTAATTTGTTCATGAAAGCTACAGAATATGCAAAACAACATAATATATCTATAAAAGCAGGAAATGTATTGTCTTCTGATCTATTTTATAATGATGACTACGATTCTTACAAAAAATGGGCAGAATATGGTGTGCTATGTGTAGAAATGGAAACTGCAGGTTTATATACAATTGCTGCAAAATTTAATGTAAACGCATTATCCATCTTAACAATCTCTGACTCATTAGTTACAAAGGAAGCTACATCAGCAGAAGAACGAGAAAGCTCTTTTTCTACAATGATGAAAATAGCTTTAAATGTGATTTAAATAAAGTCATTCTATACACTCAACAGGTATATTATGTACTTGTAGTTTTACATCTTTAGGTGATACATAAGGTATACCCAGCCCCATACCTCTTAAAATAAAAAGTAAGCCGATAATTACTACAAAAACAGGAATAGCATTTGTAATCTTTTTTCGTAGATTCAATGAGAAAATGTTCTTAGAATATACAGCTGACGTCATTATCGGTATAGTTCCTAAACCAAATATAAACATATATACAGCTCCTAAATAAAATTCAGATGCAGCGACGGCACCTACCAATGCCATATAAACCATCCCGCAAGGGAGAAATCCATTAAAAAAACCAATACTAAAAATAGCTTTATTTGATTTTTTCTTTAAATACAGTCCAAGTTTCGTTTTTACTTTTCCGATAAGACTATATAATGGTTTTGAGAAATTATATTTATTAAATATTTTAACCGGAATTAACACAATAGCAATCATAACAACACCCAACAAAACAGATAAACGTTGCTGAAAACCAGACAAATACAATCCTCTACCCAATAAACCAAATAAAGCACCTATACTACTATAAGCCAATAATCTACCTAGATGATAAAGAAAAGTTTGATAAGTTCCCTTAGTTTTGTCAACTCTATCTATAGGCAATACAAAAGCTATTGGTCCGCACATACCAACACAGTGAAAACTACTCAATAATCCTAATATGACAGCAGATAGTAACATCTAATACACAAACTCTTTTTTATAGAGGTATTCTTTATTATTTTCGTTCCAACTAATTTTAATATCCCAACGACCGCCTACCAACTTATTATCAGGTATGAGTAATGTAGTACGTTTAGATAAAACAAATGGGATGTCAGTATCTAAACTTTGGTTAGACGGTCTATAGAGGGACACATTTCCCTTTATATTTTCTGTTTGATATTTATTTGGGAAATTAATTTCTAAACCTTTATCTGTTTTTTTAAATTTTATTTCGACACCTAATTCTTTGGTATTCTTATATTTATCTATATCTTTTTGATAATTTAGTTCATCTTTATAATACTCTTCAGAAACCAAATCATAATCATACTTTTTGTTTGTACTCATTGTTATAACAAAATAGAGTATAAAGCTTATAAATAGAATAAATGCTATTACAATTCCGGTTCCCCAATTTACTTTCATGATCTAATATTTTTTTGGTCCTAAAAAGTTGGTAGTAGTTGTTTCAACTAGCTCTCCATTTGAATAGATTCCTATTTTAATTTTTTCTTTACTTTCTTTTAATGATGCTCTTGGTATTTCTATAAATAGTGTGCCTTCTACTAACTCTTGTTTCGTCACTGATAAATTCTCTTCGCCAACTAATTTTACAATTCCTTCATGCGAAATTAATTTTATAGCTACATCATCAATAGCATTTGTGGTTTTATTTACTAGTTTATAAGTAAACACATTGCTAATCTTATTATCTTCTTTAGCAGTATATAATTGACCTGGTAAGCGTAAAATGGTCGCTTCTATATCATTACGCATAAAAATCATTGCTGTCATAACACCCAGTAAAATAACCAGTACAGCAGTATAAGCTTTTATTCTGGCTGTAAATGTTGGTTTCTCTTCTTTAGCAATATTGTCTTCAGATGCAAGTCGTATTAATCCTTTTGGGAGGTCAACTTTTTCCATCATAAAGTCACATGCATCAATACAGGCAGTACAGTTTACGCATTCTAATTGCGTACCGTTTCTAATATCTATACCTGTAGGGCACACATCCACACATTGATGACAATCAATACAATCACCTTTACCAGTTGCTGGTCTATCTTCATTCTTTTTGAATTTAGCTCTACCAACTTCTTTTTCTCCTCGCTTGTAGTCATAAGCTACTACTATAGATTTATTATCTAGCAGTACACTCTGAAGTCTACCATACGGACAAGCGATAATACAGACTTGTTCCCTAAACCAAGAAAACACAAAGTAAAATACTAGTGTAAAAATGATTATTGATACCAGTCCGCTGATATGATTTAAAGGATTATCAGTTATTATTTCAAAGAGCGCATCACTACTAATAAAATAGGCTAGAAATACATTAGCAATAATAAAAGAGGTGATAAAAAAAATAGCATGTTTTATAACTCTCTTTCTAATCTTTTCAGCATTCCATTTTTGCTTTTTAAGTCTAATTTGTGCACCTCTATCTCCATCTATTGCATATTCTATTTTTCTAAAAACCATTTCTAAAAAAATGGTTTGAGGGCATATCCACCCACAAAATACTCGCCCATAAACAACCGTAAACAGAGTTATAAAGACAACACCAATAATCATTGAGATCACCAATAAATGAAAATCTTGCGGCCAAAATGGAAAACTGAAAATGTTAAACCGACGTTCTATTACATTAAATAATAAGAACTGATTCCCATTGATCTTTATAAACGGTGCAGCTAATAAAAAAACTAGTAAAAACCAACTTACATAGCTACGGTATTTATAAAATCTACCACTAGGCTTTTTTGGAAATATCCATGCTCGTTTACCACTTTCATCGATTGTTCCAATTGTATTTCTAAAATTCTCTTGTGTTTGTTCACCCATTATTTACAAACATTTTACACCATCTACTCACCTTTCCAGAGTTCGCCTTCTTTTTCTTTTGGTTTTTCTGGAGTTGTCCCTTGTAAACTCAAAACAAAGCTTGTTACCTGCTGCATTTTTTCAGCATTTAGGCTGTTCTTCCATGCAATCATTCCTTTACCATCACGTCCACCATCTGCAATTGTATTGTAAATATTTTCTGTACCTCCTCCTAAAATCCAATAATCGTCTGTTAGATTTGGGCCAATACCTCCTCCTCCATCAAAGGAGTGACATGCTGCACAATTAGTTCTAAAAATTTTCTTTCCTGCTTCTAAATTATCAGCATCACTCATATTGCTTTTATCCAGTACAACCGGATTAGCACGTTTGTAGTTAGCAACCGCTACTCTAGCCTCTTCCATTTGCATGTTGTATTCATCTTCTTGAGTATCGCCACCCAATAAATGATAATACCCCATATATAACACAGCAAAAACCATTGTTGCATAAAAAGAATATAACCACCACGGTGGTAATGAATTATCTAATTCTTTTATACCATCAAAATCATGATCTAATAGCATGTCACCTTCTTGTTCTAAAGGCTTAGCTCCCCAAAGATCTTTTACAATTTCTTTAAGCCCTCTTGTATCTTTCCCATAATTTAATTCTTCATCAGATTTACCTAAACTATTGGTAGCTGATAGTACACCTTCCATCCCAAGAAGTGTAATTAATACAAAAACAAGAAATAGAGCAATCGATGGATTTGATATAAAAGCAGGTTCTGAGCCCGTTCTATAAAAGTATTCTGTTGCAATAAATATAATTGCAAAAACTACAAGTACTCGCAAAAATGCTATAGTTGAATTATTTTTCATATTGTCAAATTATTGTCGTTATCTAATGGTAAATTGCTTACCTTTTTTATATATTCTTTCTTAGCAGTAAATACCCACCAGAATAGCACTGCAAAAAAGATAAAGAAGATCAATAAAGAGATCATCGGGTATATGGCAACGCCTTCCATGCTTTCCATATGATGTTTTATAAACTTTAGCATAAATACTAGTTTTGAGCAGTTTTCTGTTCGTCTTTTACTTTAATATCCGTACCAAGTCGTTGCAAATAAGCTATTAAAGCTACTATTTCACGTTCATTCATTGGTGTAAACTCAAGTCCACTAGATGCTGCATTTTTTTTAGAAGCTTCGTAGCTTTCAGCAAAGGCAGGATCTTGATATAGATTCTTTTCGATACCTATTGCCTGCTCTTTCATATTTGACCGTGCATTATCTATTTGTTCTTGAGAATATGGTACACCTAATTTTACCATTACCTTCATCTTCTTTTCTATTTGTGAAATGTCTAGCTTATTCTTACTCAACCATTGATAATTTGGCATAATAGAACCTGGTGATGTACTTTGTGGATCGTTCATATGATTTAAATGCCAACTATCTGAATATTTACCACCTTCTCTAGCCAAATCTGGCCCAGTACGCTTGGAACCCCATAAGAAGGGGTGATCATATACAAATTCACCAGCCTTAGAATATTCTCCGTAACGCTCAACCTCAGATCTAAACGGTCGAATCATTTGTGAATGACAACCTACACAACCTTCTCTAATGTATAAATCTCTACCCTCTAACTCTAATGGTGTATATGGTTTTACACTTGTAATTGTTGGAATATTAGATTTTACCATGATTGTTGGAACAATTTGGACTATACCGCCAATTAAGATAGTCACCGTTGCTAATAGGGTCAATTGAACTGGTTTACGTTCTAGAGCATGATGCCAAGTTTCACCGGCAATACGTCCTTTTTTAATTCTGACTAAAGCTGGAGCTTCAGCATGTTCATCTTCTACTTTACTACCAGATCTAATGGTTTTAGAAATGTTATAAAGCATTATAAAAGCACCAACTATAAACATTGAACCTCCTATTGCACGCATCCAATACATAGGCATAATTTGCGTAACAGTTTCTAAGAAGTTACCATATACCAACGTTCCATCTGGATTAAATTGTTTCCACATAGAAGCTTGGACAAAACCTGCTACATACATCGGCAATGCATATAGAATGATTCCTAATGTACCTATCCAGAAATGTGTATTCGCCAATTTTGTTGAGTATAATTTAGTTTTAAACATTCTAGGCACCATCCAATAGATCATACCAAAGGTTAAGAAGCCATTCCATGCTAAAGCACCAACATGTACGTGAGCTATAATCCAATCAGAAAAGTGCGCTATTGCATTTACACTTTTTAATGATAGCATAGGTCCTTCAAAAGTTGCCATACCATAACCGGTAATAGCCACTACCATAAATTTTAAAACAGGGTCAGTTCTTACTTTATCCCAAGCACCTCGGAGCGTTAATAATCCATTAATCATACCACCCCAAGAAGGCATTAATAGCATTATTGAAAAAACAACTCCTAAATTTTGAGCCCAATCTGGTAAAGCTGTATATAATAAATGATGTGGACCTGCCCAGATATAAATAAATATTAAAGACCAAAAGTGTACAATTGATAATCTATATGAATAAATTGGTCTATTTGCTGCTTTTGGAATGAAATAATACATCAATCCTAGAAATGGCGTAGTTAAAAAGAATGCAACCGCATTATGCCCGTACCACCATTGTACCAATGCGTCTTGAACTCCAGCATACACTGAATAACTTTTTAAACCATTAACTGGTAGCTCTAAACTGTTGAAAATATGGAGTACTGCAACGGTAACAAAGGTTCCCAAATAAAACCAGATAGCTACATATAAATGACGCTCTCTACGTTTTAAAATAGTACCAATCATATTAATACCAAAAATCACCCAAACAACAGCAATAGCGATATCAATTGGCCATTCTAACTCTGCATATTCTTTACTAGTTGTATAACCTAAAGGCAATGTTATGGCTGCAGCTACAATTATTAATTGCCATCCCCAAAAGTTGAGTTTACTAAGTAAATCACTATACATCCTTGCTTTTAACAAACGTTGCAAAGAATAATAAACACCCGCAAAGATGGCATTACCAACAAAAGCAAAAATTACGGCATTGGTATGCAATGGGCGCAAACGACCAAAGCTTAACCATGATATTCCGCTAGTAATATCTGGGAACAAAAACATAAAGGCCAATAGTAGCCCAATTGACATACCTACTAAGCCCCATAAAATAGTAGCATACAAGAAATTTTTAACGATCTTGTTGTCATAATAGAATTGTTGCATTTCCATAAATTATGATTTATCTAAAGGTTTTGAATTTTCTTTTTTAGTTGATTTGTTTTCGAAAAGCATACGTATAGATGGTGTAACAGCATCATCATACTGCCCACCACGGACTGCCAAAAAAAACGCAGTTAAAAAAATAATTGCTATAACAAGACTTACTGTTATTAAAACATAAATAACACCCATACCATACCTGATTCTGTTACAAAATTAAATGTGCTCATGTTGTTAAACTATGACAATTGTCATGTTTTGTGTTTTTTTCTATTAGCTGTAATATTTGTTGCTGCTGTTACAAAAACTACAATAGTAATTGAACTTAAAGGCATTAAAATGGCTGCAATTATTGGTGATAACTGTCCAGAAATTGCGAAATACATACCTATTAAGTTGTAAAGCAGAGAAATACCAAAGCTGACTTTAATAATCTTTAGGGTCGCTTTTGATAGTTCTAATAAACTTGATAAGCTAGAAAACCTTGATGCGTCAATGATTCCATCCGAAGCAGGTGAAAACACGTTAACATCTTCAGCTATTACCAAGCCAACATTACTTTGTTTTAAAGCACCTGCGTCATTTAGTCCATCACCAACCATTAGCACTTTAGAACTATTTTTTTGTAGCTCTCTGATATAATTTAGCTTGTCTTCAGGCTTTTGATCAAAAACTAACTCTGTTGATTCAGGTAATATTTCTTTAAGCTTTTCTTTTTCTCCTTGATTGTCGCCAGATAATATCCCTAGCTTATAGTTTTTATTTAATTTTTGAAATACTCCTTTTAAAGAGCCTCTGTATGAATTTTCGAAAATAAATTTCCCTATAACCTTATTGTCTATACTCACAAAAACTTTAGTTTGCAATGAAACATCTTGTGGTGCATTAACAAATTTAGATGACCCTAACTTTATGAGACATCCTTTTACTTCACCTTGTAAACCTTTACCCAACTCTTCTTTAAATGATCCTACTTTTAAAGGATGAATTTCTGTTAAAGAATTATATATATTTCTACTTAATGGATGATTAGAATTCCTTAAAACACTACTAATAGCCTGTTTATCTTCGTAAGTAAGTAAATTTCCTTCATAAACTATTTTAGCTTTATTTGTTGTAATTGTCCCTGTTTTATCAAAAATAATAGTGTCTATTTTAGAAAGACTCTCAATTACATCTGTATTTTTAAGATACATTTTTCGCTTACCGAAAATGCGAAGCATATTTCCTAGAGCAAATGGTGCAGAAAGTGCTAATGCACAAGGACAAGCTACTATAAGCACAGCAGTAACAACATTGGTCACCATACTAACGTCTTTAAAATACCAGAATACTCCAGAAAAAAATGCAATAATTAATACTGCTAACGTAAATTGCTTACTAATAGAATCCGTTAAGTTCTTTATCTGACTGGTTTTGTTTTTATTAAATACATCATTACTCCACAGTTGAGTTAAATAGCTTTGAGAAATGGTATGCAAAACTTCCATTTCTATAGCTTTAAGTAGTTGCTTTCCACCAGCATATATTTTATCTCCAGACTGTTTACTAACTGGTAAAGATTCTCCAGTAACAAAACTGTAATCTATTTCTGTATTCTTAGAAATAAGAATACCGTCTACCGGAATTAATTCATTATTCCGTATTAAAAGTCGATCGCCTTTTTTTACATCATAAATTGAAATATTCTTTTCTGATTTGTCTCCTTCAATTTTTGTAACTGCAATTGGAAAATAGGATTTATAATCTCGTTCAAAAGACAGAAAACTATATGTTTGTTGTTGAAATATTTTACCTAATAATAAAAAGAACACAAACCCAGCTAGGCTATCAAAATAACCTTGACCAACATTAAAAAGTATTTCATAAGCACTTCTTAAAAATAATACATAAATACCCAATGCAATTGGTACATCTATATTTAGAATTCTATGTTTTAATCCTTTATATGCAGAAATAAAATAATCATTTGCTGCATAAAACACCACTGGTAGTGATGTTAGAAAGATAATTGATCTAAATAAAGGTTTGTATTTTTCTAACCAATAACCATCGGATTGAAAATATTCAGGAAAAGATAAAAGCATAATGTTACCAAAAGCAAAGCCGGCAACAGCTAATTTGTATAATAATGATCTATTTACATTTTTCTTTTGTGAAGAATTATCTCCTAAGTTAATATTAGGTTCATAACCTATGGAGCTAAGTAATTCTACAATTTTTTTTAAGGCAGTCTCTTTATTATTGAATGCTAATTTTACCTCTTTTTTAGGAAAATTTACAATTGAAGAGCTTACAGCAGAATTCAGTTTATTAAAATGCTCTAATACCCAAATACATGAACTACAATGTATGTGAGGAATATAAAACGTTATTATACTAACATTATCATCCTTAAAATCATAAAGATTTTCAGCAATCTTCTCATTATCTAAATAGTCATATTTTCCTTTAATTGCTTCGGGAATCTTACCTGGAGATTCCTCAAGATCATAATAACTGCCGAGTTCATTCTCATTGAGAATTTCGTATACAGTTTTACATCCATTGCAACAAAAAAATTTATCGTTGAAATGAATTACAGCAGCATTACAATCATCACCACAGTGATAACAATTACTTAAAGCCATACATTACTCAATTACCTGTGGCAAAATTCAGATATAATCTTCTCAAAAAACATGATATTTATCATATAATTAAATATCTTTGATAGACTACAATTTTAGGTATGAGCAAGTGCCAGCAGTGCATTATTAGAGAATTTAACACACTCAGGTCTTTGACCAAAGACGAGTTAAAGAAGATGTCTGATCATAAAGATTCTATGTCTTTTAAGAAAGGTGATGTATTATTTCGAGAAGGAAATACTCTAAACGGTGTTTACTGCATAAAGGCTGGTGTTTGTAAACTTTCTAGATTGAGTGAAAATGGTAAAGAACAGATTGTAAAGTTTATAAAAGGAGGAGACATGCTTGGTTATAGATCTGTGCTAAGTGAAGAACCTGTTACACTTACTGTTACCGCTTTAAAAGATATGGAAGCTTGTTATATCCCAAAAAAAGACATCTTTGATTCTATAAAAGAAAACCCTAAATTTTCTATGGATATGATGAAGACTGTTTGCCATGATCTTAAAGATGCAAATGCTTCTATTACTAAAATGGCACAAAAAACTGTGAAACAACGTCTTGCAGATACACTATTATTTTTAAAAGAAACTTTTGGTGAAACTGACGAAGGCTATATCGATATTGTTTTAACACGAGAAGAAATAGCAAATGTTATTGGTACAGCAACTGAATCTGCAATTAGATTATTATCAGAGTTTAAAAAGAAAGAATTAATAATCTCGGATGGTAAAAAGATAAAACTTTTAAATGAAACCGGATTACTTAAAATTTCAACAGGGTTTAGTTAAAGTCTAATAATCAGATTAATATAGCAAATTCGGTGAGTTCATCAAAAAACCCAAATAGGTCACCGAATTATTCACTTTTTATTTATAACAATTTGTAGCCATTTGTTATTAACTAGAAAAACTCTTTTACACGATCGAAATAATATTTTAAGCTCTGAAAAATAATTCAGAAAATAACAAGTATTCTATTCAAATATTAAGCTTTAATATTGTCAACTTATCTCTTTTATTCAAAATTATAAAATGAGGTTTCTTATTAATTATTATTTGTCTAATAACTTTTGCTTCACCTCCATTAAAATAAGAAGTATCATTGAGGAATTTAAAATCATTATTAGTATTTAAAAGTACGTATCCTTTTGAGGCATCGTATCTAATAGTCTCTACTTCAGACTCATAAATATTACCTAAACCAAAAATATCTAAAAATCCATCATTATTGAAATCATAAACCTCAAAACTCAAAGATGGACTAAATTGTGCTTCATTAGTTAATACAATAGTTTCGAAGACTCCACCACCAGAGTTCTTTAAAAGGATTGTCTTAAAATTATGGGTCATATAGTGAGTAGCATTATTAAGATTGTCTTCACCATAAATTTGGGGCAGTGTTGCTATGGCAAACTCTTCGTAAGTACCTATTTTCTTATTGAGATATGGAGTTTGTTCTGAAGAACATTCTTTTCCTCTAACTGGTAAAAGATCACCAGATTTTGACACTTTACTAAGAGCCATATCATAGGAAGTGTTATCATCAAAATAATCTGCATAAATGTGTAAAGGCTTTTCTTGAGTAGGTAGAAATTTATTATTCATACCCCAATTTCCGACCAGATAATCTTCATCTCCATCTTCATCAAAATCGATCTTTTTGATTGTCATATACCAACCATTGATATCATCAAATCCTAATATATCTTTTTTTGAAAATTTTCCGTTTTGGTTCTCGAAAATTGTAATAGGCATCCATTCACCAACTACTATTAAATCTTTATCACCATCACCATCATAATCAGAAAAAATAGCGTCATTTACTAATCTCAGTTTATCTATGTTATTAATTTTTTGATCAGTAACATCTATAAACTTTCCATTTTGATTTTCTAGAAGGAAAGAATTATCATTTAAAGGGTATTTTCCATGAATAACTCTGCCTCCAACAAAAATATCTTGGTCGCCATCATTATCATAATCAGAAAAGGCTATAGAAGAGGTATTAGAAAGCATTATAGGTAAATACAATGATTTAGTATAATTACCATTTCCTTGATTAATATAAAGCCGATCTTGTAACAATTCGTTATTTACTTCTACTTCATATCCTCCAGATGTCACATATAAATCTAAATCACCATCACCATCTACATCTAAAAATGCGGCATCAGTATCTTCATACTTCTTTTCTTTTTCAAAAAGATTTTCATTGGAACTAATGAATTTTCCATCTGCATTTTGTATATATAATGCAGCATTCGTGTTAGCAGCGTTGCCAACAAAAAAATCATCAAATCCATCATTATTAACATCTCCAACTGCTAAAGGCTTACTAAATTCAGATTGCTTCTGGGGTAGCAACAATTGTAAGTCGAAATCATTAAACAAATTTTCATCTTGTATATAAGTTATCCCTAGATCTTTGGGATTAATTTTAAAAAAAAGTTCTTGATTATTTTTCTTTTCTTGATTGTATTTTTTTGCATTTGTATATTCTAACTCAACTATTTTATTTGATTCAACATTTTTTAAAATTTGGTGTGAACCATCTGTCCATTCAACTAAAACACTATCTATAGCTGCAGAATTATTAACTCCAAAATGTAGCTTTGGTGCAAGTGAAGATTGATAACCTCTTTCTGTATATAGCTGCTGAAATTGGCTTAAACCATCACTATAAACAATTACCTTAGTACCAATGCCATATGGATTACTTTTATCTCCTTTAAATGTAAACGAAATGGTATTGTTCGCACTGTGATTTTCGTAAATGCTGGCAATAGCTGATTGATTATTTATGATCAAATCTAGATCGCCATCATTATCAAGATCGCTATAAGCCGCACCGTTAGAATTTATCTTCTCTTTGATTCCCCACTCATCTGATGCTTTTGAAAATGTTAAGTCTCCATTATTTTTAAAAAGATAATTTTGTAATTTATGAGAAGGCATCATATTAATAGCTTCTTCTAGAGTAACTTTTTTTCTATTCATAATATTACGCCTCATTTGATCTCTAAAATCTTGATTTGAAAGGTCATGTTCTATTCCGTTAGAGATAAAAATATCCTTAAATCCATCATTATCGAAATCTGCAATTAATGAAGCCCATGACCAATCTGTTTTGGAAACCCTTGCCAATTGACCTATTTCACTGTATGTTCCATCTCCATTATTTAATTGCAAAACATTAGCCATATATTGATAATGATAATCGTTTTCTACCATTATTTTAAAGCTTTTTGTATTCATGGAAGCCATATTTTTTTTTGCTCTAATATGATCTTCAGCTAACATATCAAGAACAAGCAAATCAGGTAATAAATCGTTATTAATATCTTGGTAATCTGAGCCCATACTACTATTAGAAAGGTGGTCGAAAACTGTTAAAGATTGGTCTGTAAATGTGCCATCCTTATTATTGATATACATATAATCTGGGTGATAAAAATCATTTGCCACAAAAACATCTGGCCAATTATCATTATTAAAATCTCCTACTACGGCCGATAATCCCCAAGCTTTATTAGCCACACCAGAACTCTCGGTAACATTAATAAATTCACCTAAATCATTTCTAAAGAGTTGATCTGAGCCATAATCTTCAATATTCTTATCTCTTTCAGTATCAACAATGATATTATTTCTAAAATCAACCCTGTGATTTACTAAATACATATCAAGATCCCCATCCTTATCCATGTCAAAGAAGTGAGATTGTATCGAAAATCCATAAAAATCTAAACCATACTTTTCAGCTTCTTCTTTAAAAGTATTGTCTTGTTGATTTATAAAAAGCTTGTTTTTTCTTAATTCATGATTCTGCAATGATCCTGATTTACAAATATAAATATCTAACCAACCATCACTGTTTATATCTACCATCGTTACGCCAGTAGACCAACCCTCTTCGTCAATAACCGAAGCCGAATTTGTAATATCTTCGAATATTAAACTACCTTTATTTAAATATAATTTATTAGACCCCTGATTGGCGGTAAAATAAATATCATCTAGTCCGTCATTATTAATATCACCCACAGCTACACCTCCTCCATTATAGATATATGGATAATTCAAAAAATTAAAATATAGATCTTCTTTAACATTATTTATAAAATCTACTTTACTGTGCTCTTTATCAATAATCGAGAATAGAGTTTGTTCTTTAGATTCTTTTTTTTTCTGGCAGCATAAGAAAAGAATAAATAGTACTAAATAAATATTGTATTTGATTATTAAATGTTTCAATATTTTCAGTTTAATTAATTGATACGCCATACTAAAACCATATTTTTAAATTTAGAAAACCATTAATTTAGATTCTCCTTTTTTAATTTTGTCAATTAAATCGTCAACCAAGGTTTTTCCTGAATCAAAAGAATTTTCTCCATTATTGAGTTTTCTAAAAATAAATTTTACCGGGTAATTATTTCTCTGAGCTATACAAAAAATATCGTTTGATAAATAACTTACTTCTTCAACAGGAGAAAAGATTAACCCATCAATTAAATCATCAGATAACAGCTCTATATAGTTTTTCTCTTTAGATATTTGATTATTAGATTGATATGTCATCACTCGATGTCCATATCTACTTGTTTCTTCTATAATTTCATTAAGCAATTTTAAATAATAATCTTCCTTTAAATTTGGTAGTAGTACTCCGAGAATAAGGTTTTGTTTCTTTTTAAGATTAGCGGCATAATAATTAGGCTTATAATTATACTTCGAGACTACTTTAGATATTTTAAGCTTTGTTTTTTCACTTATTTCGTGGCTATCATTCAATGCTTTTGAAACTGTCGAAATTGAGCATCCAGAAATTCTTGCAATATCTTTAAGTGTCATTTACCTAGTTTTTAGTATTCTTAGAGAAGTTTATAAGCTCCTCTATCTCTTTAATAATTTGAATTTCTACATCAACAAAAGGAGCTTTTAAAGCCTTTAAGTTACCTTGAAGTTTTAAAAGCTCAGGCTTCGTCAATACATCTGAATTTAATAGTTGTTTTACTTGCTTTGCGACATTAGCTAGTTTTTCGTAATGAGGTTTTAAGTCTTTGAGAATTGGGTTCATCTTTAGTGTTCTAAAGCTATTATAACTCAAAATCCATTTATCAAGATATGAAATAATTTTATCCTTATGATTATTTGTTGACTCATTTATATAATTATTTACAATAAACTTAAAACTTAAAGCATCGGGGGCATCTGCAGTACAAGCATCTGCAAATAAAGTAAATGGCGAAAATGATTTATATTCTATACCACCTTTATTTCTAGAGTATATTTTTAATGGTTCGCAAATCCTTCTTAAAACTTCCAAAGAGCTAACCTCTTGATTATTTGTAATATTTCGTAAAATCACATCTTTATTTTTTATATGAGAAATACCCAACTCTTCAAGTTGAAAACTGACAATACCCAACCTTTTATACATACTTTCAACATTATTTATTTCTTTATTAGACCATAATCTCTCTGCTATTGCTGCTGCTCTTGGCCAGATTCTTGAATCAATAGTCAATGGTGTTACTAATTCGCTCCACATAGTTACTTCTCCTCCCAATATCCTAGATTCTTCTTCTTTAGATAACTTTACATTTCCGATCGGTTCTATTAGATAGTGATCAACAACAGATTGCATCCTATCTATATAAAAACCATTAGATAAAACAGTATTGTAACCTTTTTTTGCGGCTTCAATTAAGGTGCCTCCTTTTCCCAATCCTTCATGCTCGCCTCTCCATGAATGAATGACAGCAGTCTTTGGCATATTTGGGGTCATAATCTCATCCCAGCCCATTAATTTTTTATCATATTTTTTTAATATTTTTTCAAGTCTAATATTAAAATATGTTTGTAAATCATGATTAGTTTTAAGTTTATTTTTCTTTTTAAACTCTTGTATCTTAATATTTGAATCCCAATGTTTACCTTCGTTTTCGTCGCCACCAATATGAAAATATTCGTCAGGAAATAATGACGATACTTCCTTAAATAAATTATCTAAAAATTCATATGTGATTTCTTTTGTAGGGTCTAATGTAGGATCAAAAACACCAGCATAACGTTCTATTGAGTATTCATAATTATCTTTACTACCTAATTCAGGATATGCCGTAAGTATAGCTGAGGCATGTCCAGGAACATCAAATTCGGGAATTACTCTTATTCCTAAATTAGATGCATAATCTATAATCTCTTTAATTTGAGATTGAGTATAATACAAACCATCTGAAGCCAGTTGATGGAGTTTAGGATATACTTTAGATTCAACTCTAAACCCTTGATCATCTGTCAAGTGCCAATGAAAAACATTCATTTTAACATAAGACATTGCATCTAAATTACGTTTTAAAACATCTATAGGTTGAAAATGTCTGGCTACATCTATCATTAATCCTCTCCAAACAAATCTTGGTGAATCTTTAATTGTAAGACCTGGAAAATAATAACCCTCATCATCAAATGCTACAAGTTGTAATAAAGTCTGAAGTCCTCTAAGTATTCCAATATCCGTATTAGAATTCAGTTTAATTTGATTATTAAATGTGCTTAGCGTATACGATTCATCCTCACCTAAAATTAATTTTCCAGGCCTTTTAAAATCAATTATTAAAGAAGGGTAAGAATTTTCTGTTTCATTTGTTACCGCAAATCCTTTTTCAATAAAAACACCTGTTCTATTTGATAGTCTTCTTAAAAAATTAGTTGTTGCATGATTAATCCTTTTATTAGTTAAGTCACTTATTACTATAGTAAAATTTTTATCTATCAAAAATTTATAATCATTATCCTCTACACTCTCAGGCCAAGGCATCAAATTATACTTTTCAATTAACTCTTCTTGAGCTAATGCAGAGATTGAAAAACAAACAAAAAGTAAAACTAAATGTGCTTTCTTCATTTATTAAAAATAATATCGTTTAAACGCTTCAATGGCGGCATAATCTGCTAACCCTAGATTATGATACTTTTTAGCCGTTAATCTATTTCTATCTTCAACTCTTACCCAAAACTCTCTTGAATCATCTCCTTGAAACATTACTCCATCTTTTTGAGATTGATGATAAAATATAGCATTCCTCTTTTTTAGTACTTGATCTGGACTCATAGGTACTGCCATATCGATTTCGTAAGTTTCCCATTCATGCCAAGCACCTCTATATAACCATACCCAACAGTCTTTCATAAAATCTTTTACTTTAAGTTCTTCTAATGAAAGAAAAAGACTGTCTAAGCATACTTTATGAGTACCATGAGGATCTGCTAAATCTCCAGCGGCATAAATTTGATGGGGTTTTATTTTCTCAATAATTGAGCGCATGATAACAATGTCGTCATCAGACAATTTATTTTTTTTAATAGTACCTGTTTCATAAAAAGGTAAATTTAAAAAATGTACATTTTCATCTGGCAATCCTAGGTAACGTGTAGCTGCTAAAGACTCGCTTCGACGTATTAAACCTTTTAATTTTCGGACTTCGATTATATCGACACTATTTTTCTTTTTTGATCTTATACTCTCAATGATTTTTTCTGTTGATTCACAGTTTTCTTTCTTAACCAAGCTAGACACCTCAGCAAATTTTAATGCTTCCTCGTCTGAAACAGCAATATTTCCAGATGTTTGATAGACAATATGCACGTCATGCCCTTGCTCTACCAAACGATCAAAAGTCCCCCCCATAGATATTACATCATCATCTGGGTGCGGACTAAAAATGATAACTTTTTTCTTTGCTGGAATTGCTCTTTCTGGTCTTTTTTCATCGCTAGCATTAGGCTTCCCTCCTGGCCATCCTGTTATTGTATGCTGCAAGTAATTAAACATTTTTATATTAAGGTCGTAAGCAGTTCCTTCTTCTGTTAACAAACTAGACATCCCATTATCATTATAGTCTTTATCTGTTAATTTTAATATCGATTTACTCAACTTTTCACTTAGGTCTACAACAGCTCTTTTCTTCAACTCTTCTGTCCAAAAACATGAAGAAACCAACCAAGGTGTTTTAACTCTTGTTAACTCTGAAGAGGCTTCATTATCTAAAATGAAAGTTGTGTTTTGATGCGTTTGTAAATAAGTAGCTGGTACTTCAGAAGACATTTCGCCCTCTATGGTCTCTTTTATTATTTTTGCTTTATTTATACCCCATGCTAGTAGAACAATTCTTTTAGCTTTTCTAATAGTGCCTATACCCATGGTAATTGCCCTTCGAGGTACATTATCTATTCCTAAAAACGCAGTTGAAGCATCTGCTCTTGTCATATGATCTAAGGTAATACTTCTAGTTCCAGAGTTTAAATGTGAACCTGGCTCATTAAAACCGATGTGCCCAGTTCTACCAATACCCAAAAGCTGAAAATCTAGTCCACCTGCTTCTTTAATTTGCATTTCATAATCTATACAATATTGGTAAACATCATCATTGGATATTGTACCATCTGGAATATGTATATTTTCATGTAGAATATCAATATGATCAAACAAATGCTCATACATAAAGTAATGGTAACTCTGAATATTTTGTTGACCCATTGGGTAATACTCATCTAGATTAAAAGTTATTACATTAGCAAAACTTAAACCCTCTTCTTTATGCATTCTAACTAGTTCTTCATAAACCTTTATAGGTGAAGATCCTGTTGCTAAGCCTAAAACACAATTTTCATTCTTGGCGTCCTTATTTTTTATTAGATCGGCAATCTCTTTGGCAACTATATATGAAGCTTCATTAGATTTCTCAAAAACGACATTATGAATTTTTTCAAATCTTGTTTCCTCAAATGTGCCTGCTGGGCTATACGCTATTTTTTTTTCATCAAATGCAATAGTATTCATTCAATAGTTGTTTTAATTTTAGCTAAATTAATTGGTAGTTTTAATGTTTTCAATTTATTTCGACCAACAGCATTATTCTTTCTCTAAAAAACCAATTACATTTTAATTGTTCTAAATAAACTGTATTTAAAAATTATTTCAAAAAACGGGGAGTATCAATGAACTCCCCGTTTTTAAACTAATTCAAATATTACAAAACATATAAATATTCATTCTAATAACACTCTCAATATTAAAAGTTTGATTCTCCAGTATCCCACCATAAACGTGTACCTCCATTGTCTGGTCCACTTAGTAAAGTTACTGCATTGGCAACACCATCTGGATTCGTAGCCAATTCATTATCTACAAATGGAATTCTTCTAATCTGAATATTGGTATCTATAGTACCTCCACTTTGATTACTAACTACTGGGAAAATTTTAGGATATCCTGTACGTCTATACTCACTCCATGCTTCTTGACCTTCTGGAAACATAGCAATCCATTTTTGTGTAATAATTTTTTCAAGTCTTTCTTCGTCAGTAGTAGCGCCACTCCATGCAATTGTAATATCACTCATTGCAGCTATATTATTTGCTGAATTAAATGTGTCTACATAGTCATTAAAAGTTGAAGTGTTATCGGCTATATAAGCTGCTGCACCACTCGCACCATGTTGATCAAAAGATTTCATAATTCCTTCTTCATAATTGCTTTGTGCATCACCTGCGCCAGCCCAACCTCTTAAAGCAGCTTCTGCCTTTAAAAAGCTAACCTCAGCTGCTGTCATTAATTGAACTTTAGAAGTATGTATACCATCATTAAGAGCAGAATAATTAATATAATCTGCTTTTTGCGCTAACTCATCAGCATAACCTGGTAATAAAGGTAAACCACCTCTTACTCCTTTTAAATCTCCGGTGGCAACAGAAGGATCAAAGTATGCACTGCCCCTAGGGTCATTATAACCAACTAAGATAGATTCCATAGAAGCATTCATTCTAATATCTCCCCAAGAATTATCTATTGTTTGTAAAGGATGATCTAAACTACTATTAACAAAAAAGCCATCACTGTTTGCTTCCATCACTCCTAAAGATTGTGACAATGCCTTTTCGCCTTCTGTTTTAGCTTTTGCAGGATCTACCTTAGAAATTCTGATAGCCAAACGTAATCTTAGTGAATTTGCCAATTTAACCCACTGTGTATAATTTCCACCATAAGATAAATCAAATGCCTGAAATTGAACTCCATCAATATCCCCCATTAAAGTGTTTACTGCTGTATCTAAATCTGCAAAAAAGGCATTATACACTTCTTGTTGTGAATCATAAGTACTTGTTGTCGCTGATTGGCCAAATTGTGTATATACAATAGGACCAAAAACATCAGAAACTCTATGCATTGCTGACACTTTTAATATCAATGCAACAGCATTTAATGAAGGTACTTCAGTATCCGTAAGTTCATTTATAGCACTAATATTATTCATTACATTAGAATATGGCACTGACCATATAAATCCATTCCAACCACCAACTAAAGAATAAGTAGTATTATTTGCTCCAGCAATAAATGGTCTAGGGTTCGTTTGATAACCAGAATACACATCAGCATTTAAATTTTGCTGTAATTGATATGACCATGCTGGTGCATATTGATAAATACTTTCAAAAATTGGCTTATATAAAGATCCAACATTTTGAAAATCTGCCAATAATTGTTCATCAGTAATCGTTCTCGGATCTTGATCAATGTCAAATCCTTCTTCACAAGATGTGCTTAACATTATTAAGAATAATGTAGCAATAAATGAAGGCAGTAATTTTTTATAAATTCTTTTCATGATTTATATACTTAAATTTTAAAAAGTTAAATTAACATTAAGACCTATACTTCTTGTTGAAGGCAAGCCCAATACATCTACTCCCTGTAAGGCACCTGCTGTACTTAAAGAAATATTAGGGTCATGTGGCGCATCTTTATAGAAAAAGAATAAATTACTCCCTACTAAAGAAGCTTTAATTCTTTTAAAGAATGAGTTTTCTGATAAGTTAAAATTATACCCTAAAGCAAATTCAGCCAAACGCACATTTGTAGCACTATAAACGTACTCACCAGAAAAGCCATTTCTACCTCCAGCAAGTCCATAATATTGTTGAGCAGGAACTGAAGATGGATTACCATTCAGGTCAACTACATCAATAGTTCCATTTGTAGTTTCTCTTGCAGAATTATTACTCAAACCTTCAACAATGGCTTCTGTAAGCGCTACAGTTTCACCACCGAATTTGCCATCTACTAAGAAATCCAATGTAAAATTTCCTAATTCAAATGAGTTATTCCAACCCAACGTAAAATCAGGGTTAGCATTTCCAACTTTTTCAAGACCATCTATTACATTATCAGGATTTTCATCATTGATAATTAAAGCACCATTATCTAATACAGGTGTACCATTAGCATCTCTTTTCACTACTTGAGCATAGATATCACCAAAAGAACCTCCTTCAACCAAATAAGAAGCAAATGTATTCACGCCTTTAGCGGATAATACTGAAAACTCTATTTGTACATTATCATTAGGATTACTAAGCTCTTTTATTTCATTATCATTAGCTGCAAAATTTACTGTAGTAGTCCACTTAAATTTATCTGTTTGTAACGGTATAGCAAATACAGTACCTTCAAAACCTTGGTTGACAATATCGCCAGAATTTACACCACGTCTAACAGCACCTGAACCAGCAGAAACTTCAACATTAAAATATTGATCAATTGTACTCGTACGATAATAGCCTAGTTCAATACCTAAACGATTATCCTTAAATCTCCATTCAGTACCAAACTCAAAGGAACTCTGCTGTTCTGGTCTTACATCTTCTGGATTTAAAGGTCTTATGTTACTCAAACCACTTACACCTCCGCCTCCAAAAGTAATATTTCTACTAGGAAACAATGTGTTAGCAGGCACATCATTACCCACTTCAGCATAAGAGGCTCTAAATTTAGCGTAAGATATTTTATCTCCTAAGTTAAATAAGTCACTTAATATTGTTGTTACACCTATTGAAGGATAAAAATATGAGTTATTATTATCTGGTAGAGCCGATGACCAATCATTTCTAGCAGTAAGATCAATAAAAATATTATCGTTAAATCCAATGGTTGTACTAGCAAATAAAGAATTTGTACGTTTATCTAGTGAAACTTGAGTAAAATTTACTTGTGGGTTTCCTTGAAAATTTTGAAATGAAAACACATTTGCAAATTGCAAACCGCCATTCGTTCCTGAATCACCAATAAAACGCTCCGATGTAGTTCTTGTTGTAATTGCTCCTACATTAGCTATTAATGATATCTTACCATCATTAAACGTTTTGTTAATATTCGCCATTATATCGCCATACAATTGAGTAACATCAAAATTATTGACAATATATCTACCATTTAATGGCGCCAAAGTTGCTTCAGTCGAAGCATATATTTCTCTTTCAAAACTTAATTGAGACTCATCATATGTTCCTCTAGTCTGAAGAGATAACCAATCATTCACCTTATAATTAAGGTGCAAAGAAGTTAATAATTTCTTATTAGTATCCTCACTTACATTTCTATTTAATATCCAAAAAGGATTTTGCTCAATATCTGATGTTCCTCTAAACCAACGTTGTACATTAAGAAGTCTATCTTCATTAAATTCTTCAAAATTCTCATAATCAGCTAATCTCCCTGCCGATGTATCAAATCCGTAAACTCCAACAAGAGGGTTAAAATATAACCCTGAAATTGGTCTGTTATCGATCTTTTGAGAAGAAGCTAGTACACTTCCATTCACTGATAATCTATCGTTGAATAGTTGAGCAGTCTCTCTAAAATTAATTGTATGTTGATTAACTTTGTTTGTTGGTAAAATACCTGAACTAAAGCCATTTGTATAAGAAAAATGTGTTTGAGCTTTTTCTGTTCCTCCTGATATTGAAACCGAATTTATATTGGTAATACCATTATCGAAAAAATCATCAACATTAGATTGAGCTTCATCATTAAAATCCACCAACGCATCATCTAAAACACTATCAACAGTTAAATTTGTAGATGCTGTAACTTTAAAAGATCCTGATTTTCCTTTTTTAGTAGTAATAAGTATAACACCGTTTAGACCTGAGCTACCATATAAAGCTGACGCGGAGGCTCCTTTTAAAACCGTTAAAGATTCTATATCTTCTGGGTTTATCAAAGACAGTGCATCGCCTCCATCTCTATTTCCACCATTAATATCTCCAAAAGTATCTGTTGGTTGACTAGATGTAGGGTTTGACAAAGGAATACCGTCTACCACGTACAATGGTTGATTCCCTCTCAATGAATTATTACCTCTTAATGTAACTTTAACAGACCCTCCCAAACCAGACGCACTTCTATTGATTGACACACCGGCAACTTTACCCGATAAACTGTTAATCGGATTTGTTTGCTTAACTCGACTTAGTTCGTCTGCTTTAATATCTTGGGCAGAATACGTTAATGATTTTCTAGATTTTTGAATACCAAGAGCTGTTACGATCACCTCGTCTAAAGAAGCTGCATCTTCTTCTAGAGCTACATTAATAGTATTAGATTCACCTACTGTTACCGAAACCGTTTTCATTCCTAAAAATGAAAAATTCAGCACTTCTCCTACAGATGCGTTGATGCTATAATTACCATCAAAGTCTGTTTGTGTACCTCTGTTTGTACCTTGTACCACTACACTAACACCAGGTAATGGTGCCCCATCTGATTGCGAAGTGACTGTACCAGAAACACTTTTCTCTTGTGCCATAAGATTTATTGATAGCACCAATGAAAAAATTGCAAATAATAGTATCTTAATTTTTCTCATAAATAAATTAGTTAATTAGTTAAATCACGCCTAAAAGTATATCTCATCTAGATACAATTAAAAATTTAATATGCAAACAACACTAAATTCCCCATGAATGACATTTTATATCGTAGTAACTACTTATCCTTTAAATAATAATCTTAAATACTATCTTTACTCCCAAGTATTTGACTAATTAAATTTACATTGAACACAATTTTTAAAATGAAAAATCAAACTATACCTATTAAATATCACATTATATTCTGGGTCAGTTATTTTATATTCAATGTGATCAGATGGGGAAGTTATTATCAAGATTACTGGTATTCATTAAAATCAAATCTAGTTACTTTTACTATGAGTATGATTTTGGTCTATGTAAACATTTATTTTTTATTCCCAAAATTCATTAGTAAAAAGAAATATATAAGCTATTTAATTAATTTTGTTATAGTTTTATCTATATTTTATATCATTAGAACTGAGCTTATATATCATTTAATAAATCAAAATGTATGGCCAGAATCTGAAACTCCTCAAAAGGCATATTCTTTTAATCATATTGTTGCTGTATTATTAATTGGTATATATGATGTTGCGGTAGTAACAACAATAAAAATAACTGCTGATTGGATTTTAGGCAGAAAAAGAATTGAGCAATTGCAAAAAGCACAAACACGCTCAGAATTAAATTTTTTAAAGACTCAGATTCAACCTCACTTTTTCTTTAATACTTTAAATAATTTATACGCCCTTACCATTAAAAAATCTGATATTGCTCCTGAGGTAATTTTGAAATTATCAGAAATAATGCAATATGTGCTATATGATGCAAAAGATTCTTCAATAAAACTATCTAAAGAAATAAATTATATACATAGCTATCTTGAATTAGAAAAACTTAGATATGGTGATTCAATAAAATCTAATTTACAGATTAACGGTAATATTGATGATATTAAAGTACCCCCTTTACTTTTTTTACCTTTTATAGAGAATTGTTTTAAACATGGCGCAAAGAATAATAATGATATATTTGTTGATATAAATTTTGAGAAAAAAGATAACAAACTCCTATTCATTGTCGAAAATAATTTTAATACCCAAAATGAAGTATTAACTAAGCATGGTATAGGTATAGAAAATGTAAAACGAAGATTATCGCTATTATACAATAACAATTTTAGCCTTAGAACTAATATCTTTGGCGATAAATATCTTGTGGAGTTAAGTATTCCTATTTAATGAAAATAAACAGCATAATAATAGATGACGAACCTCTAGCACGAGAAGTACTAAAAAATTATCTGAATGAATTTCATAATTTTAGTTTAATTGCTTCTTTTAGTAATCCTATTGAATCAATTGAAACTTTAAAACAAGAAGATATTGATGTGATATTTTTAGATATAAATATGTCTAAAATGAATGGATTAGAATTTGTTAAAACTCTCGAAATTAAACCCAATATTATTATTACGACTGCTTATAGAGAATATGCTGTTGAGAGTTATGAATTAGATGTTTTAGATTATTTAGTAAAGCCAATACCTTTCAATCGATTTCTAAAATCTATTAATAAAATTACCCAACAGGTATATCTAGATAAAGGAAATAAAAACATTGAAGTATCAAATGAAGATTCTTATTTCTTTCTAAAAGTGGATAAAAAATTGATTAAGATTGTCTATAATGATATTTTCTATATAGAAAGCCTTAAAGATTATATTAAGGTCTTCGCACTAACTGGAAGTTATCTTGCTCATAAATCATTAACCAGTATTACCGAAGAATTACCAAATGACCGCTTTTTAAGAGTGCATAGGTCTTATACAATTGCGATAGACAAAATTACTAGTGTTGAAGGAAATTCTGTTGAAATAAATTCTAAGCGAATTCCTATAGGTAGAAAATACTTGAATCAAGCGAAACGAATTATTTTAAATACAAATCATTAACTGTCCTTTTCATTTCTATAAAATTTAGGTCCATTTCATTTACAAACTTAAATTGATTTTTTACTCTTATTAAATTGTGTAATTTATATTTAATTTTATAATAAAAATCATTATTTAAAAATCAGTTAACATTTTTAAAGTCATAATAAAAGTAATAATTTCTCAACTAAATAAGTTTATTTTTTTATACCCAAATATCATACATTAGACGTCTAAAAATTGTCGATCGTAGAAATAATTTATTTAACACTAAATAATTTTACTACATTACAAAACCTTAAATCTATTTCATGGTATCATTAAGTACTTTAGATTATATACTTATCATTTCATTTTTCGCAATAACTCTGTTCATAGGAATATGGGTTTCTAAAAAGTCAGGTAAAAATTCTTCAGAATTTTTCCTTTCTGGTCGAAGTATGCCATGGTGGTTGCTAGGCGTATCAATGGTGGCGACTACCTTTTCTACAGACACTCCAAATTTTGTTACAAACCTTGTAAGAGAGAACGGTGTATCTGGTAATTGGGAATGGTGGGCTTTTTTAATTACAGCATTACTAACGGTTTTTGTATATGCAAAATTATGGCGTAAGTCAAATGTAACTACAGATATAGAATTTTATGAAATCCGTTATGGAGGTAAGCCTGCGCGTTTTTTAAGAGGGTTTCGTTCAATTTATCTAGGTGTCATCTTTAATGTTATAGCCATGTCTGGAGTGACTTTGGCTGCAATCAAAATTGGTAGTATTATGTTAGGGTTAGAGCCATGGCAAACCGTAGTTAGTGCCGGATTAATTACAGTTACATTTAGCGCGCTAGGTGGTTTTAAAGGGGTAATATATACTGATTTTTTATTATTCTTTGTAGCAATGGGTGGCGCAATTGGAGCAGCATATTTTTGTGTCAATCTACCAGAAGTTGGTGGGGTGCAAAATTTAATTACTCATCCAAATGTGGTAGATAAGATCAATATATTTCCAGATTTTAATAATAAAGAAATGCTTATAACTTTAATCATTATACCACTTGCTGTTCAATGGTGGAGTTCTTGGTTTCCTGGAGCAGAGCCAGGTGGAGGAGGATATATTGCGCAGCGTATGCTCGCTGCGAAAGATGAAAATCATGCTATTGGCGCAACTTTCTTTTTCAACGTTATGCATTACGCATTACGTCCTTGGCCTTGGATATTAGTGGCTTTGGCATCATTAGTTGTCTTTCCAGATATTACTAGTATACAAGAAGCTTTTCCAAATATAACAGATGACAAATTAGGACATGATTTGGCCTATTCTGCCATGCTCACGAAGTTACCCAGTGGACTTTTAGGCCTAGTGCTTGCATCTTTGGTAGCCGCTTATATGAGTACTATTTCTACACATCTAAATTGGGGTTCGTCTTATATAGTAAATGATTTTTATAAGCAACAGATTAAACCAGATGCATCAGAAAAACGTTTAGTAGCTATTGGACGATTAGCAACTGTGGTACTTATGGTTTTAAGTGCATTTCTAGCCTTATTCTTACAAGATGCCTTACAGTTATTTAAATTCATCATTATGTTTGGTGCTGGTACAGGTTTAATTTTTATTTTACGTTGGTTTTGGTGGCGTATTAATGCTTGGAGTGAAATTTCTGCAATGTTTGTCTCTGGAATTGTATCAATTATTTTTGGTTTTACTCCAATAGGAGAATGGTTATTCACACATAATAATGAACTAGGAATAGAAATTATAGGGATGCTTCCTTCTTATACTAAATTTCCAATGGTAGTTTTAATTACAACTATTGTCTGGTTAACTGTAACTTATATGACAAAGCCTGAAAAAGATCAAACACTATTTGACTTTTATAAAAAAATTCAACCAGGCGGCCCAGGATGGAAAAAAACTATTTCTGATGCTAAAAATGCTAATCAAGAAATTGTTACAGATACCAAGCCTTGGAGTGTTCCTTCTGGTATTTTAGCTATGATTTTAGCTATGATTTTAATTTACAGTTCTATGTTTGCCACAGGGTATTGGATTTATGGGGATTATAATTATGCTATTGCCTTAACTGTGGTAGCTATAATTTCTGGTTTTTTACTATCAAGAATGTGGAATAAGATAAAAGCTACCATTTTCGAATAGAAATGAAGCAGCGTGTAGAGTCAGTAGACATATTAAGAGGTTTAACTATCGCTGCTATGATTCTTGTAAATACTCCTGGAACTTGGAATCATGTATACGCTCCTTTTCTACATGCGGAATGGCATGGGTTAACACCAACAGACCTTATTTTTCCTTTTTTTATTTTTATTATTGGTATCTCCATTTCCTATTCATACAAAAATAAGACTCTCGATAAAAAAACATTTGAAAAGATTACTATTCGAAGTTTAAAATTAGTAGGATTGGGATTCCTTTTAAATTGGTTTCTACCCTATTTTCCATTCTTTTCAAATTTAGAAACTGTTCGCATTCCTGGAGTTCTTCAAAGAATAGGGATTGTCTTTTTCATTTCTGCAATTTTATTTCTACAGTATAATTGGAAGATATTACTCATAATATCGGTTTCTATATTGGTTTTATATTGGTTATTTTTAGGGTATATTCCTTTTCCTAACCCCGAAGGAATAATACCAACTTTTGAAAGAGCTTCAAATAATTGGGTGTTATATATAGATTCAAAAATTTTAGGTCCCCATATGTGGAAAACTGACTACGACCCAGAGGGTCTCATGAGTACTTTTCCAACGATTGCTACATCAATTTTCGGAATTTTAATTGGAAAGTTATTGGCATCAAGTAAAAAGAGAAAAGAATTAACTCTATTGTATTTATCACTAGTTTTTCTTGCCTTAGGTTACATGTGGGCAATTGAATTTCCAATTAACAAAGCCATATGGAGTAGTAGCTTTGTTTTAGTTGCTACTGGTTGGGCATTATCAATTTTAACTTTAGTCTATTATATAACAGATATTAAAAAGATAAAATTTGGAGGTATTTTTAAGCAAGTTGGCATGAATGCAATTACTATTTACTTTTTATCTAGCTTTATTGCTAAGGTATTTTATTTAATAAAGGTAAATTCAAACGAGACTGTTCATTCTTGGTTGTATAATAGCTTTTTTAATTTTTCGTTTTTTGATGCAAAATTGTCCTCGCTTTTATATGCCATTACTGTGACCTTATTTTACTTATTCTTAGGATATTTTCTATATAAACGAAACATTTTTATTAAAGTTTAATTATTTCTAAAATGATAACTATTACAAAAACACAAAAAGAATTTTTTAGAAATGAGGGTTATCTCATAGTTGAAAACTTAATTGATAAGAATGAAATGAATTATTATAAGAAAGTCTATAATGACTTTTTAAATAATATTATTGATGCTTCGTGGTATCGTTCTGATTTGTCCGGAAATAATTCTGGAGATAAAATTGAAAAAATCACACAAATAATGGTTCCGAGTAAGGTTTTACCTGAACTATTGCTTAAACCAATTCATCAACGTAGCTTGAATATAGCTAAGGCATTATTAGGGAATGATATTGAACTAGATTTTGATATGCTTATAAATAAAGCTCCACAGACTAACAGCCCAACACCTTGGCATCAAGATGCTGCTTATTGGATAAACATGCCAGATAAAAGAGCTCTTAGTTGTTGGACGGCAATAGATAATACTTTTAAAGATAATGGTTGCATGTGGTACACTCCAAAATCGCACTTACAAGAAACCCTACCTCATAAACAAGTTGGTGATAAAGGTGCCTTAGAATGTATTGGAAATGAAAACAATTCAGTGTGTGTGGAGTTAGCAGCTGGGTCTTGCGTCATTCATCATGGAAATACGCTTCATTATAGTAGAGGAAATAGTACAGACTCTCATAGAAGGGCACTAATAACCAATTATCGCCCAAAAACAATGATAGAATTAGAACGTTCTAAAGGATATGATCATACAGGAGATCGAGACATAAAATTATAAATGCAATTGTGAAAAAAATCAGTTGGGGAATCATAGGTTGCGGTAAAGTTACCGAAGTTAAAAGCGGTCCAGCGTATCAACAAATTGATGGTTTTGAAATTGAGGCAGTAATGAGAAGAAACTTAGAGCTGGCTAAAGATTATGCGCAGAGACACAAAGTAAAAGCTTACTATAATGACGCTGAAGATTTAATAAATAACCCTAATATAAATGCTATCTATATAGCTACTCCTCCAGATAGCCATTATCACTATGCAATCAAAATAGCAAATGCAAATAAAATCTGCTGTATTGAAAAACCTATGGCTCCCAGTTATGAAGAGTGTAAAGCTATTTGTAATGCTTTTAATAAAAAACAACTTCCACTATTTGTTGCATATTACAGACGCTCTTTACCTAGATTTAATAAAATTAAATCGCTTTTAGAGGAAGCTAAAATTGGAGAACTAAGGCATGTTCATTGGTCATTGTATTCGAAGCCTTTTTCGTTAGATTTTTCATCTAATTATAATTGGAGAACCGACCCAAACATAGCTCTTGGTGGCTATTTTGATGATCTAGCTAGTCATGGGCTAGATCTATTCACCTACTTATTAGGTTCAATTAAAGAAGCTAAAGGAAGTAGTGTAAATCAACAGGGATTATATAAAGCAAGTGACTCAATTTCAGCATCATGGTTACATGAAAATAATGTAACAGGCTCTGGTTATTGGAATTTTGGTGCTGCAACCAATAAAGATTTTGTTGAAATAATTGGTAATAAAGGTGCATTAGAATTTTCTGTTTTTGATGAAAAGCCGATAGAAATAAAAATCGCAGATAAATCAGATTTTATTCATATTGACAATCCAAAACATATTCAATACTATCATATATTAAATATGAAAAAACATTTAGGCGGTATGATACAACACCCTTCAACAGGAGAAACTGCAATGCATACTGCATGGGTAATGGATAAAATTTTAAGTTAAATACAGTGTGATTTATCTAAAATTAATCAAAAATAAAAAACCGACCAAATCATTTTATTTGATGGGTTTTGTGCCGTTTTAGCGGAGAAAGAGGGATCAGAACTTTATCTGTATTTATATGATTTATAAGTGATTAAAAGATATAAACTCTCCTACTCACCGAATTACCCACTTTTTAATTGATTCAAATTGCATTGATGTAATACATCGTTTCATATATAACTACTTAAGGGTTATAACCTAAAAGGACTTTTTGAATATAAATCACCTGTTTTAAAAACTTGAATTCTATTTGAGTTGATCTATGGTAATTGTTGCCATTATTGTTGCTTGTTATTTTTTAATTCAGATTCAATATTTATCCAATTTACCTTCCACCTTTTTTCTGGGTGTTCGGCAGCTGTGAAAAAGAGGAAATTATTATCAGGTGTTATATAGGGGTTTCCTTGCCCAAAATTATTTATTTTATCACTCAATTTCTTTGTATCACTCCATGCGCCATTTCCGTCATTATAACTTATCATTAAGTCGAGCTGATTTCCAATTGAAGCAAAAATTATATAATCTTCTTTCGGTGAAATGTATGGAGTACATTTACCAGCTTCGGAAGGCATTGAAATTGAAGCTTTTTCTGCGTCATGGAATATACCATTTTCTTGTTTCGAATAATAAATATCCATTTCACTATAGTCCAAATTACTTACATGGAAATATAAGTTTCCAGAATTTGCAACCGTGGGATGAGAGACTAATTTATCTCTTAGGTTAGTAATATCTATAAACCTAGGACTATTCCAGCTTCCTTCAACTTTGTCGGACTTCCAAATATGCCAAGTTGGTGAAACTCCATCGATATCAACAGGTCTTGTCGAACTGAAGTAGATCGAACTTCCAGCAGGGGAAAAGCTCATCCCGTGGTCGCTATAATCACTATTAAAAAAAGCTTTTTCAGGTTTAGACCATGTCCCATTTTCTTTTTTGATCATAAAAACATCAAATTGCTCAAAGTTCATATCTGAAATCGTATGGTAATATTCTTCTAAGTTTGGAGATAAGATTCCTTTATGAATCAATTTATTGGGAGGAACTAAATCTTTCATAAATTCAATTGGCATTTCATTTGGAATTTCATCCACTAAAAACTTCATTTCACTACTTACCTTTTCTTCTTTGCAACTCATAAGGCAAAGTGATAAAAAAATAATAACTGTGATTTTCTTCATTTATTTAATTATTCTAATGTCAAGTATACACTTAAATTTAGCCCTATTGAGTTATTGTAAATATATGAATTACTTGATTCATCTTTATATATTCGATAACGGTAAAATGATATATATAATGTTAAGTGCTGTTTGTATTAATTTTTTAATATCCAAAAAAGAATAGCAAAATGGAGGCGCCAATTATCATCGATGTGAATTGTTTTTACAAGAAGCAATTAATTATAATTTTGATTCAACTCCTATTTTTCTGAACTAATTATTAATACCGGTGGTCTATCAAAGTGCTCAATAAATTCTGGCTTTTTACTCAAACATTTAATTGATGGTTCTGGTTCTTCAACAGACTTAATATTAAACCCTGACTTGATAAGTAACTTTATAATTGTGCTTGTCTTACGATGATATTTCACGACATCCTTAACAAACCAGTCCTGTTTTCTAATTCCTTCATTACCATATCCTGAAACTGGCCAGATTCTTCCGTATTTTGTGTCAATCCAGTTTTTGAGAAGAGCTGTACAAATAGGGTGCTCTAGAGAAAATATGAACTGTCCATCAGGTTTTAAACCATGGTAAACCTTTTTGAAGATTTGGAATAAACCTTTCACATAGTGCAACGTCATTGAACTGACTACCAAATCAAACTTTTCATTTTCGATAATATACTCCTCTATTGGTTCGCAGATAAGATCAATGTTTTCAGAGTCTATTTGACTATTTGCATATTCGAGCATTTTACTAGAAATGTCCACTCCCACAACCTCTTTAGCACCGAGATTCGCGAACCTTTGAACTTGCTGCCCTAATCCACAGCCAATATCAAGGATAACAGAATTTTCTAATTTTTTAATTGAACCCATTAAGTAAGGCAATTCAATACAATTATTTATCCCGTTATTATTAGCTCTAAATTCTAAATAACTATTGAAAAATTTATCTTGGTTATAAATATTCTGCTTCATTCATTTGCCTCAATCATGGAGGTTAAATTTTTATGCACAAAGGCTATCTTTTCTATATAAAACCTTATACTCTCTATTTAACTATAATGTTTTTTATTTCAGTTTTTTTTAGTTAGTTATTGAAATATTCTTATATAATCTACCACCATTGCGCTTTCAACGAATTTTGAGTCAATGTCTGACTCTATTGCAACATTCATTAAAATATATTGCTCAGAATCATAGGGCCAAGTGTCTGTATTTCTGACAGATGGATTATAGGTATAATGCACTACATCATCAACGCTAAAAACAATTTTCTCTTTTGACCATTCTACGCAATACGTATGAAATTGCTCGGTTACATTGATCACTTTTTGACCACCTAAATTAACTACCTCATATCCCGAACTTGACCCATTATGTAATGCACTTGATATGTAATCTTGATTCTTTCCCCAGTGTTCTATTATGTCTATCTCTCCACATTTCGGCCATTTTATTGTCCCAAAACCTTTATTGTCCCAATATGCACCATCTTCATCAATATTTTTACTAAGCATCCAAATTGCTGGCCAGGTACCCTTTCCTTTTGGCAATTTAGCACGAACTTCAACACGTCCATATTTGAAAGCATATTTCGAATTTAATCTTGCAGAAGTGTATTGCTTAACTTCGCCCTGATCACTAAATTCTTCTTTTTTAGCAACTAGGTTTAAGCAGCCATCCTTTAAATATGAATTTGTTATTCGATCAGTATAATGCTGAACTAAACCACCCCACCAACTACCTCCTGGTGGAAGTTGAGTTTGGTGAAACCACTTATTTGAATTGATATGGCCTTCACCATCGAATTCGTCAGACCATACCAATTTTTTAAATTGAGATTTTGAAAATAATCGATTACTCAACTGAAAATTAGTCCTATTTGCACCTATATCTACATATTTATATAGTAGGTAAGTAGCCGAAATCATATTTTTAGAACCAAAATAAGTCACGTATATATTTATAACGACCATCGCTATTATAAAAAAAAATATAACTCTCTTTGTATTACTCATATTTATTTTCTTTTAATCATGTGTTACCGTTTCGAGATAAATTAAACCAAATTATATTGCTATCGATAAAAGAAAAGTATTATTCAATTACCTCTTAATTTTCGAATACAAAAATCGAATATCAAATGCTTATGGAAAACAAACTTTAGATTAGAAATTAGCCTATACTTTAGATTGGTAGTAAATATTAATCAAGGAATCCGGCACTTATTATCCCCCTTTTCAGGGCAATATCTACGGCCTGAGTTCTTGTCTTTGCGTGGAGCTTGGACAGGATAGAAGTAATATGGAATTTAACGGTGCTTTGGGAGATATAAAGTTTTTCTGCAATCAGAGCATTGGTATGACCCCTTTTAACAAGAGTCAAGACTTCAAGCTCTCTTCGTGTCAAGGGCGAAGTTGGGTATCGAAATTCCTTTTCATTTTTTTTGTAGTCTGAACGATCAAAAGTTTCAGTGAGTATTAATTCAACCTGCTCTCTTAGCTCTTCAGTCTCCTTGAGAGCTTTGTTAATAGTAATAATTAATTTTGTTTGATTATTTCTATGCACGTGCGTTTTAGATTCGTTAAGCACCTCCAACAATGCTTCCATACGCATTTCTAATACTCGCTTTAACACACTTTGAATTGTTTTGTTAGACCCGACTTGATCGTTTAAATGAGTTTCTTGCAAACGGGTTCTGTTAATCACAATGCCAATTAATTCGCTGAGTGTATTAAGAACCGATAGTTTCTCATTATTTAACTGCTGTTTCTCTTTACTCAAAAGGTTGATCAAACCAACCTTCTGGCCATTCGTAATGATAGGAATTGTAGCATGAAACTTTAGATCTTTTGTGCCAGACGTAATGTCCTTTAATCTAGAACATATAATCTCGCTTACATTAGCAGCTTCCTCCATATTGTCAGATAGATATCGATCAATACAATAGCACCATCCTGAGAGGCGTTCCGGTTTGTCTCTTAATGCAGGTGGTAAATTAAAAGACGCTGCTAAATATACCGACTTCATGTCCTTTTCAGCCAACCATATCCAGCCAGTTTCCAAGTCGAGCAATTCAACGGTCTTTTCGAGGGATTTATGTAAAGCGGCCGAAAGAGAAAATTCCCTGTTTAGTTCTCGAGCTATTTTATAGAAATTAAAAAAGAAATCCTTTTTATTCATGTATTTAATTTAAATCATTTCCTTTTTTTTTAGAAGTATTAATACTAACTAAAGCCGAAATCATTTCTGTAATTGTCAATATACCATAAAATTTTGGTTTGGTTGGTCCATGCATAACGCTTCATTACCCTTTAGCAACTTGAACCTTTTGAGAAAAATTTAATGGATTAAGTGCACTTTATTTTTGACTTTTAAGACTTAATTTATCGTTTTGTTTCGGACCAAATACAAGATCTATATCTCTTCATTAGTGTTTCAATCCAAATGTAATACTGAAGCTTCTTCTTCCAACAGCGGGCCCACAACTTCAATTTTCCTACCTCCCTTTTCAAATAGTTCTCTTGTAGGCATTTCAAAAACCCAGTTGGGGTTATCTCTCCCAACAATTTTGTAATATTCTGTTTTACTTAATCCATAAACAAGTTTACTTATACCGCTCCAATAAATGGCAGAAGTACACATTGGACATGGTTCATCACTCGTATAGATTGAACACTCATTGAGAAATGAATAATCATATCTTTTGCAAGCCTCTCTTATTAAATTAATTTCTGCGTGCGCGAGACAATCTTTATCTGTATTAATAGTATTCTCACCTTTCAGAATAACTTGCCCCTGTTTATTCACCAGAATACATCCAAAGGGTAAATTGCCGTTTTCCTTTGATTCTTTTGCCATTTTAATTGCCATTCGGATATATTTTTCTTCATTCTTCATACTTATAAGTTCTTTAGTATTCTTATTTTTCTCACCACAAGAAAGAAATGTAGTAAGAAGAATAATTGTTATAGAAAGTTTCATTTTTACCTTACTTTAAAATATTCATTTTATTATTTACGTCTCTATTTGCTTTTTAAGTTTATTTCTGTTTTGCCAATTTGCTTTATCAAATCACCCATATAAATTTGATTTCTATTATGTATCTCGTCAATGAAAACTTGTTCAAATTCAATTATTCCTAATTGATTCTCAAAATATTCATAATTCCATTCGGGTGGTGAAAAAATGATAATATTTAAAGTTATATAATCTTGAATTTTCTTTACTAATTCCTTTAACGGTGGGTTTTTGGTAACTAGGTCACCTTGGTTTTCTTGCTTATGTGAAGACCAAAAAGGAATGTCATAGATAACAATATCGGCCTTTATATGTTTCAATATGTCATCATCAAACACATCTCCCTGTATAAGTTCAGCATTATTGATGAAGCCAGCTTCTTCCAAATTGGTTTTGCATGTTTTTAAAATATCCTTGTCAATGTCAATACCAATTACTTTTTTAAAACTTGGTGCTAGATATTCAAGTGTAACTCCTATGCTACAGCAAAACTCTGCTAAAATGAGATCTGAATTTCCAATCCTTGATCCCAAATATTTAGCATTTGATGGGTAATTCGAAATATATAAAGAGAATCTATCTCCTTTGATATCCTTACGATATGCTCTACGCTCTATAATATCTAGTGAATTCATTTTCATTTTCTATTCATTATTACGGCTTATTGACCTTACTAATCATCATTCCATGCAACCGAACAAATCTTCCATTTATTGTTTACTTTAATGAACTGAACAGTCTTTACTCCTTTTCTTTCAAAATACACATTGTTCCGTTTACCAGATTTTTTATACAGACTTAGCCTATGAGCGATATTTCTGAATATTTCTGTCTTGTGTGAGATTTCATGTTCACTAAAATCAGTAAGTATTCCTTCGGTCAATAATTTCTCTCTTGGTACGATGAAGGTTTCTAAGTTAAATATCTCAGTACTTCCATCGGTATTTCTAACTATAACACCTTTAGCTATGAACAAGTCTTTTATCCTATTCAACTCAGGTACCCTTGCATCGGTATTATCAAATAAACCATAAAACGCTGACATTAGTTTTCCGATTTCAATTTCATCCTCGGCATTATCGGATGGAGAAAATACAAGAACGCTATCCTCATCCAACAATTCTAATGTCCTTTCAAAGGAAAGTCCAATTTTATTTAATAGTTTAATGGAAGCAATATTGTTGCAATCAGTAATCGCTATTATTTTATCCAGATTTAAGTTATTCTTAGCGTAATGCATTGTAGCATTCGCTATTTCAAATCCGTATCCTAGATTCAAATAATCAGGAAGTATGGCAAATCCAATATCTATATCTTCTAATGTTTCTCGATTTACTAATCCACACATACCTATTGGAACATCAGAATCTTTCAGTTCAACCAACCAAAGACCATATCCGTTTTTTTTGTAACTATTTATTGGTCCCTCAATTAAATAGTTTAAGGCGTCCTTTTCTGTCCTAATATTTTTATCTCCAATGAATTCTAACCAGTTTGGGGAATTCAACAGTCTTAAAATAAACTTAGAATCATGAATATTAAATTCACGGAGTCTAAGCCTTTGAGTTTCTAGTATTTTCCCTTTTTTCAATTCGTATTTATTCATCTGACTGATGATTTTCCTTTGATAGAGTTAGTATTCGAAATATTATTATTTAGGTTATAAAGTTTAACTGCAGTGTAGAAAATCCAACCAAAATAGATGAAGAACACTATTCTTTGTCCAAGTGCGGGAATATTTGGGAAAATGAATGCCCAGGCTCCAAAAACAATGGTTAGATAGGTTAAAATCAATGTCGGCTTTTTGGCGCTTTTCCAATAATAGGTTTTAATCATAAGTTTTGGATAAGAGAAAGCTCCAGCTAAAAAAAAGATATAACTCCCAAAACTGCCTATTGAATGTAAAATCATTGTTATTGATTTCGGATTGTCAAAATCTCCAGGGAATATTCCCGACAATGACATAAAAAATCCACTTAAAAAAATTCCATAGAGAGGCCATTTACTGGATTCTTTAGTTGCAATATTGTTATAAAGACCAATGCTATAAATTGCTATTAATATTCCTGTAAGTATGTATCCAAAAAAATTCCAAATCCATTTTCTAGGTGCATCTACAGAACCAAGTTCGCTTATAGCTTTAGTGTACATAGAATATTCTGGTCGAATAAATGACATCATGATGTATGTAGAACAAAAAAGTATTGGTATTGCGATTCCTATTTTACTATAGTTTTTTGAAGACATTCATTTTTTTTATTTAAGAAGGTGTTTCTTTTTAGTGTGGCACAAATCGCAAATAGTGAATCCTTGACACATTATTTAGCGATATTTTATTATTGTTTTGGCCTTAATTTTTCTATAATTTCCGTGCTCACCCAATAAATATTTGATAGACCAGGTTCACTATCTCTTTCATCTCTACCAAAAAACAAATACCTGCCATCAGGGCTGACACTTGGTGTTTTTTCTGAAAAATTACTATTTACTGTAGTTCCAAGGTTCATAGGTTTTGACCATGTTCCGTCTTGATTCCTAAAGTAGACATAAATATCATTATCCCTTCTATTTTCATCTTTATTGTTCTTTGCAGTCACCAATAAATAATCATCTTTTGGCGAAATAAAAGCATGATGCCCAAAATCAATTTCCACTTCCTGTGGTTCAATAAATTTACCGTTATCATTAGAGGCATGATAGGTTTTAAATTTTGATAAATTGAAATAATAGAGCCCACCATCTATCGCATGATTTGGAAAAAACACTTTATCCTGATTCAAAGGAGAATCCAGTTGAATAGCATCACTCCAAGAATTCTCTAAGCGGTTCACGTACCATATCCGTTCATCTAAAAAAATAGAGTCAAACGCGGTAAAATAAATCCTTTTACCATTAGGACTTACAAAGGGGTGCGTTTCTTCTATTTTATTTCCTTTGGTAAAATTTGCTCTTTTTATTGGAGTCCAATTACCATTGACAATTTTCGAAAAATAGATTTGAGATGCCTCACCCTCATATTTAGAATCAAAATAGAGTTCTTTTAAGTCTGGAGAAAATGAAATAGTGCTTTCAAATCTCCCATTGATCGAGACTACATCTTGAGCGAAAACTTTTGGTATTGAACCAGGTGGTTTTTGAGCAAAATATAGCGTTTCCATAGTTGAAGAATCTCCCTCTGTTGTCTTTGATTTTTCAATTTTACAAGCACTGAATTGCGCTATGCATATCAGTGCTAAGAATTTAATTATGTGAATTTTCATGTTGGATTTGTTTTTAATTACTGACAACAATTATTTCATTGGAAGGGCTCTATTAACCTTTTTAAGCAAATTCCAAATAAATTTGGCAGAATAGCAATTGTTACAATTTGTTTAATTTTTCTGTAAAATTCCCATAATAAGCTTAAATATGAAATAGACGATAGTATAGAATGATACCTATCCTTAAGTATAGTACTACTCGTTCTTAAGTACTTACTATTTAAAATACATTGAATCTTGGCGAATTAGGTGACCTATTGAAAACTTAAAAAAGGTCACCTTTTTGTTTCATATCATTTGTGTATAAATGAAACTAATTAAAATGAGAAACCCACCAAATCCTATTATTTGATGGGTTTTGTTGCTATTTGATAGCATTTTCAGCGGAGAAAGAGGGATCAGAACCTTGTCTGTAACTTATTGATTAATATACTATTACAAATACCCTACTTTCCTACTCACCGAATTACTCACCTCTTTCAAACTTTATTCATATCAAATAATATCTACTTAAAATCTTCCATCTTAAATAAAAGCTTGTCCTACACTTCTTATTTATTTCATTTTATAGATTGGTATAATTTATAGTTATTTAACTATCCCATCGACCTAACAGAAGCCTAAATTTGAGTTTTATAAACCAATCTATATTTTATGGACATAGCCAGTGACAATTTTACATCAAAAAAAGTAGATAATTATTTCATTTTGAATCACAATAAATTAACCTTGCCTCTAAGTTTTCGATTTCACAAAAATCCTTTAAAGAAGCATCTTTTTCTAACAATTTTATTGGGCATGTTCACTACAATTCTTAATGCCCAGAGTAGCTCAGGTGATGACAAAGAAATAATTACCCAAACTACTCTTAATTACATTTCCAATTTTTTTCTAAATGATTGGAAAGCCATGGAGAAAAGCTTCCATTCTAAAATGGCTAAGCGCGGAATTAACAATGATCTATCCTATCAAGAAATATCCTCGCAATATTTAAAGGAAATGATGAACAGAAAAAGGATTCTTAAACTAGAAAAACAAGAAAATACGATTGAAGTTCTGTATTTATCAAAAAATACGGCAAGCATCTTGTTAAATACAGGGTATCCCACATTAAAATGGAAAGAGCATATCCATTTAGCAAAAGAAAATAATCAATGGAAAATTATAAATATACTTTGGGACTATGACAAAAATTAAGACATGGCAACTACTGATTTTTTTATTATTAAGTACTTCTTGTTTTTCTCAAAAAGTACCAGAAATAGAAAGTAAACTTAAAAAATTGTATACCCAAAATTCTTTTTCGGGAATAGTGCATGTTCAAAAAGGTAATGATACTTTATATTGTGAATCATTCGGTTACAAGAATTTTGAAGAAAAATCTTCAATCAACAAGAAAACGAAATTTAATCTAGGGTCTATAACAAAGATTTTTACCGTTGTAGCTGCAATTAAATTGCTAAATAAACACAATTTAAATATTAATGACCCAATAGTAAATCAGTTACCACAAGAATTAAGAGGAATTGGATTAGAGATTATAACTTACAAGGAACTAATGACACATACTTCAGGTTTGGGAAACTACTTGTCGAATCCCAGCTATTATAATGACCGAGAGAATTTCAGAGTAACCAAGGATTTTTTAAAAAAGGAATTATTTGAGCTTTCAGCTAAGCCTGGAGATTTTTTTCAATATAGTAATACTGGGGTTTTATTATTGGGACTTCTACTTGAGCAATTAGAAGATAAGAATTATTATTCAATTGTACAAAAATATGTATTCGATGTTGCTAAAATGAAAAATTCTGGTTTTTATGAAACCGATGAGGTTGTTGATAATAGGGCTATTGGGTATTTTAAGAATGAGAATAAAATATTAAGCAATTTTTTCGAACATAGTGTAAAGGGAACTCCAGCAGGCGGATCTTACAGTACCATAAATGATATGCTCAATTTCTATAGGTACCTAAATAATGGTACTCTACTTTCTGGAAAGTTATTACAATTAGTCTTAACGCCTCAAGTAAAAAATCCTCGAAGTATTAGAAATAGCAGTTTTGTAGGGTTAATTTTTTCAATAGATACCATTGACAAAAATTTTGGGCATTCAGGTGGTTCAACAGGCATTAGTTGTTACTCGAGATATTTCCCTAAGAAAGATATTACCATTTTAATATTACAAAATTTCGAATCATCCAGAGCTACAAGACGTGTAGTTGAAAATATTCTAAAACCATGGGAGTAATTAGACCATGATATTTGGAAAAGCAATTCAATTAACTATGAAAAAAATAATAACACTTTATCTCTACCTAAATATTCTTAGCATTGGTTTCGTTTCTTGTAAAAAAAGTAACAAAAAAACAACTAAAGCAGAGAATACTATCGAAATACAATTGGATTCTGGATATGTTCAATCTGGTAATGCTAAACTATTCTACAAATCGGTTGGTTACGGTGAACCAACTTTTGTCCTCCATGGTGGCCCAGGCGGATATTTCAATCATGACTATATATATTTAAAAGATTTGAGTAAGAACCATAGGATGATTTTCTTTGATCAAAGAGGAACAGGGAAATCGTATTCTGAAATAACTGAATCTGACATAAACACAACCAAATTCATTAACGATATTAATGTATTATCAGATAGTCTTAATATCAAAAAATTCAACCTATTGGGCATTTCTTGGGGAGGATTGTTGAGCATAATGTACACTCTTGAGAATCCAGAGAAAGTAGATAAAATTGTACTAATTGGTACAGCTGGTTTAGAAATGGAATCTCTAACAGATTTGAATAATAGTTTAAATCAAAGGCTAACCCAGACCGATGTAACAAATTATATGGTGTTGGATAAAGCTATTAATAATAACAATATTGTTGAGAGTAGAAAAAAACAAGCAAGAATTTTATATAAAGCCTATGTTAAAGATAGTACCATTTTAGACACTTTAAAGTTTTATTTAGATGCCAATACGGCCAAGTTCCAGAGCCAAATAAATCCTATGATATGGAAAGAGTTAAGGGCCAATGAGTTTAATTTTTATCCTAAATTAAAAACCTTAGAGCACAAATTATTAGTTATACATGGCGAATATGATCCAATTCCTACAAAATACTCACAAAAAATAGTAGATGAAATGCCCAACTCTACTATGGAGTTAATGAAAAACATTGGACACATGCCGCATATTGAGGCAAGTACACAAACTTTACAAATAATCTTTAATTTTATGAAAAATGATAATCAAGAAAGCAAAAAATAATATATCTCTGATATTGGTATCTGTATCTGTACTTTTTCTATTAGTTATTTTGGTAGGAAATACACATCGAGTATTACCTTCTTCATTAGATCCTTGTCAGAATGATATCTCACATAGAGGTCATATAAATGAGCTACCAATGTTCCATTGCATTGGGCATACAGAATATATTTCGAATCCTGATAAAAAAGGATTAGAAAGAATCAAAAAATGGGATCATATTCATAGTTGGATGACATTAGAATGGCATGTTGAACAAGGGTTTACCGAAGAACAAGCCTTAGATTTGATCAAATTTTCTTCTACTAAAGTTGATAAAATTGTCTATCGAGAATAAGCATTCATCAATTCGAAAAACAACCTATTTTCTACTGAAAGATTGCCGATTATTCCAATAGAATTAATATTTAAATACCATCATCACCTTGTGAGAAAATCTAAAACTTATAAATCTAAAATTCTTAATAATTATGTTAAATAAAGTAAAGATAAATGCAATTTAATTGCTAATAACAGTATAGTTAATGAAGAAAATTTTTTTGATTTTCGACAAGAAGAAAATATAGTCAACGGAACATTTTCAGGTGGTAAAATAGAAAAAGGGTATTTGGTTGGGTTATTAAAAAAAATGTTTTAAAATTCACTTATTGCCAACTTAGGCTATCTGGCTAATCAGATCATGGAAAGTCAGAGTACATATTATCTAAGGACCCAGGTTCTGGTAAGTTAAAATTAGAAGAGCATTTCAAAATGACAACTGAATATTCCAATGAAACAGGAGTTAATATTTTCATGGAAGTCTAAATTATAAATTTTAGCATGCTAAAAACGATGAAAGAGTCAGAGATTGATACAATAATAGAAAAATTTACGAATAAAACTTTACCAATTAGCAAATGGGATCATAATACTCACATTATGGTTGTTATATGGTATAATTGGCATTTTGCTTTTAAAAAAGCCTAATAATAGTACGGCAAAAAATTATTGATTACAATGATTCTATTGGAAAGCAAAACGCAAATACATCTGGCTATCACGATGCTATAACAGTTTTCTTGGATGATTTTGAAAAAAAATTTCTTATTAAAAATAGTTGTTCTTCAGTAGAAATGGCATATTTGAAATTTCTTAGTAGTGAAATTCAAGTAAAGATATTCCATTCGAACATTACAGTAAAGAAGTTCTATTTAGTAGGGCAGCTCGAAAGAGTTGAATAAATGGTGACTTAAAGAGTATTTCTTTAGAATTTAAGTGATATATTTTAATTCCTTCTTTTATTCACTAAGTCAGCCAATAAATGTTGACTTAATACTTGTCTTTAATATTTATCTTATTATTCCTTAATTTATTGCTCCATTAAAGTCTAACATTTTTTAATATTACTAAATACTTGAAATTTCATAAAAACCACCTCAATTGAGATGGTTTTTTAATGTATACTTAAGCTTTTTATTATGGAGCAATGGTATAAGTTGTAATTCCACGCTCTCCATAAGCCGTTGCTGTCCAATAAATTGTAATTACGCCTGTTGCAGCATTATAATTACTTGCTGTTGCAGAAGCAACATCTTCTATAACTGAACCACCAAACTGATCTGAAACACCACTCCAAGTAACTGGTCCATCAGTAGTTGGGTCAAATTCGATTATAGCAACAGCTGGAGCAACACCATATGCAGTCGCATAATCATTAGTATATAATCCTCCTGTGATATCAGAGATACTATATTCTCCTTCTACAGAACAATCTGCTAATGCAATTCTATCATCATAAGCATATGGACCAGAACCAAAGTCATCTACTAAAATTGTACCTGTAACATTATAAAGTCCTGCTACGTCTCCACAGTCTATATCAGAAATGTTTACAGTCTGAGTTCTTAATAGATCCGTTCCACCGCGACCAACATTTACAGCTCCTTGGCCATTAGAAGCACTTACAAGAGTTACAGTCAATGTTTTATTACCATCTTGATTTTGATCTGTTAATAAATCAATAAGTATATTTACATTATCTATAATATTCTGAGGATCTGAACCATCATCTGGAGTAAGTACTACACTACCACCAGCACTAGTACATCCAGCACATGTAAAATCTGTACCGAAAATGGCTGTACCACCAAATTCAAAGTTAATGGTAACATCTGTTTCTGTACCTGTAGGTATCTCTACATTTAATGCAACACCAGTGTCTCCCTCCTTAGCGTCTATTGCAGGAGTAGTAGTATTGGCTCCATTTGCACTGTACGCTACATAGTCACCTTCTAATAATTCAACGTTTAGATCTTGATCATTATCGTTTAGTTCAAAATTTTCTGAACAACCGGTTAAGAAAATAACCGATGCTATTAAAATATATGTTATTTTTTTCATCTTAAAATACGTTTTTAATTTTCAAACCACATAGGCTGTTGGGTCGGTTTGTCGTTTGGAGTATTGGGATTCGCTGCTATCTCATCTGGTGGGTATACAAATCGTCTCAATATCGTACCAATAGTTGAATTTGGTGGTGGAGCTAAAGCAGGTACTTTATTAATTCTCCATACATTCCATGCCATAACTGGTTGTAAGAATGTAGCCAAATATTGTTGATTATATATATCATTCATAGTTGGAGCTGCTAAACCGTTTACGTAAGCGGTTATTTCTGCCGAAGATGGGGCAGGTCCTGTTTGTCCAGGTATATCTTGTGCCCACCATGTAATTGCATTCGTAACACCATTTCTGTAGCTGGTGTTGGCATCACCAGCAGCAGCAACACCTTCTAAAGCCAATTGAGCTTTATATAAATCAATCTCTGCAGGCATCATCAACATATCTGGTAAGTTTGCACGAATAATATTATTACTTAATACAGATGTTGTTGGATCAGGAAAAAGATCATTACCAGGAGGAGGTAAATTGTTTCTTGCTACCCAAAGATCCCAACGTGGATCTCCTGAACCATTTAATAATGCATCGATAGGATCACCAGGACCAAATATATCTTGACTCTCATTATCTGGACCAAAGAATGCAGTAATAATAGTTAGCATTGCGTTTTGAGCACCAGGTTGACCTGTATAAGTTAAAAGAGCTGATTGATCATTACTTTCCATTAAGGGTTGGCCTAAAGTCGTATTAATTTGTGCATCAACATTGGCGCCACCACTTCTTAACATCATTAATGTACGTAATTTCAGTGAGTTAGCTAAAACTCTCCACTTTGCTATTTGTGCTTGAACACTTGATGATCCAAAAGGAGCGGGAGCATTAGAGCCATAATATAAATCACCATTAAGAGGATTAAAATTACCAGTTGCTGGCATTGCATCTATTAAAGCCATAGCTTCATCATACATCGCAACGACACCATTTAAAACGTCCTCTTGACTATCGAACTGAGGATTAGGAAACTCTGTTCCATTTAGCGCTTCTGAAAATGGAACATCCTCCCAAATGCTAGTGGCTTCATAGAACGCATTCGCCATTAAAATAGTTGCTATAGCATTTACATTATTACTAGTAGGCCCAGCAGCAGCAGCATCAGCCTTTACCAAAGACAAATTCCCAGCTACCCGAACATATAATAATGCCCAATAATTACCAGTTAAAAAACTACTAACAGTACCTCTATTTGGACTATTAAAAGTATTAGAAATATACTGTGAAACATCACAAATTCTTGTCCCTAACTCACTTACTTTTCTTGCCGAGTTTTGTGTGAAAACATATGGCAAGACTGCATTCGGATCGGCTGAAGAAGCAGCCAATGGATCTGTATTGATGTCTAAAGTCTTATCACAAGAATGTAATGCGCCAAACATCAAAGCAGATACCAAAATTATAAATTTTAATTTTTTCATCTTTTCTTAATTTTTAAATTTAAAATGTTAGTCTTACATTAAAACCAATACTTCTTGTAGAAGGCACATTCGATCTTTCTATACCAAAACCATCAGCACCAGAACCAAATAAACTAGCCTCTGGATCAATATGAGGAACTTTAGAATATAATAAAGCTAAATTTCTACCCTCAACACCAAACGTTGCACCTTTGATAAACGTTTTTTCTAACATTTTAGAAGGTAAAGTATATGATAAACCTACTTCTCTTAATTTGACAAAAGAAGCATCATAAACCCAAGGAGTAGCTACAGATCCAACACCTAAAGAAGCTGTCCAATAGTCTTCAGCATTTAATAATGGTACGTTGTTATCAACAAAGCCACCATTTCCATCAGGAATAACTCCTTCAGTATCAATAAAGGCTCCATCTCTTCCAAATAAAGTTTCAGTTACAAGTCCACCTTGTTGTAAATTTTCAACAGTAGAAGATTTCATAACACCACCCCATCTAACATCAACAGTAGCTGTTAAGTTAAATCCTTTATAAGAGAAGTTATTTACCCATCCACCTGTCCAATCTGGTAATACTGAACCTAAAATTTCTGCTTGACCATTTTGTATTCTTCTACCTGTAGTAGGATCAATAACCGGTCTACCAGAAGCAGGATCTCTTAAGAAATCAAAACCAAACAATTGAAACTCTTTACCAGGAACGGCCATTACCTGTACACTACTAAAAGCCGAAACAATTTGGAATTGTTGTAATTCTGGAGTCAATTCTACAACTTTAGATTCTACTTGAGAGAAGTTAATAGCAGTATTCCACGTAAAGTCACCTATCTTAACTGGTGTTGCATCTATAGCAACTTCAAATCCTTCTTGGTTTACCTGACCAACGTTCAAAACTCTACTTGCAAATCCTGTAGTCTCCGGAATCGCGACACTTAATATTTGATCTTTATTTTCGTTTTTGAAATATGCAAAATCAATCCCGATTCTTCCTTTAAATAATTTCATATCCAACCCAAACTCATAAGAAGTTTGTTCTTCTGGTAAAAGATTTGAAGGTGGGATCCTTGTACTAGCTCTATAAGCTAAAGCACCATTAAAGGGAAAGTTCAAATCTAAACTATATTGACCTGTAGCCGTAGTAACAGGAAAAAAGTTAAAATCTAACTGATACGCTTGAGTATCATTACCAACTTGCGCCCAACTTGCTCTAAATTTACCATAAGAAATCCAATCACTATCAATACCAAAGGCATCTGTAAATACAAAAGCTAAACTCGCTGATGGATAGAAATAGGAGTTATTATCTTTTGGTAGCGTAGAAGACCAATCATTCCTGGCAGTTAACGTTAAGGTAGCCCAGTTTTTATAACCAAATTCTGCTGATCCATATAAACCAACTAACCTTGCTTCTGTGAAATCTCTATTTGGAATTGTCTGTGCAGCATTTGCCGGACTAAACAATTCAGGTATTAATAAATTGACTCCTTGAATTCTTTGTCTTTCAACTAATCTAGAATTGTACTGAAAACCTCCTAATACATTTAAAGAAAGATCTTCAGTTAAATCTCTTGTATATGAAGCAATAATATCAGATGTAATTTCTTGTCTGTGAAGATTGTCAGAATCGAAATCACCTTGTAATCTCTGTATTGTACCTTTACTATTTTCAATAAAACGCTTATCATCACCTAGGTCAACACCTATCCTACCTGTTAAAGCAAAGCCATTAAAAGGTTTGAATGTTATAGAAGCATTAGCGATTACACGAGTGTCATCGCGCTCATTTGAATTTTCATAACGTAACCATAATGGGTTATTAGATAAATTCCCTTGATCATCGACAATGTGATTGATTTGGTTCCCACTTGCATCAATCCATGGATCAAATAAATTTTGATCCAATGTACTACTAAAAGAACTCAAACCAATAATGTTTGGATCGTTTGCTCCTGTTGCACCCGTTCCTTCGGTCTTGGACTTAATATATTGAACACCAAATCTTGTTTCTAGTTTATCATTATGTCTAACACCTGCGTTGAAACTTGCCGTATAACGGTTCAGTTTAGATCCAGGTAAAACACCTGTTTGATTTAAAGCTGTTAAACTTAATCTATAATCCATCTTTTCATTGGCGTCTGAAACAGCAAAGTTGTTGATAAAAGTATAACCTGTATCAAAGAAATCATTAATACCATTATCTTTAACTGCTCTTAAAACACCTGGCACATTTGTCACAGGAGCATTAGGTACTGTTTGACCAACAATACGTGGACCCCAATCAAAACCAGTAGAGCCAGCACTATATGTACCATTAGTACCCATAGCATATTCTTGTTGATAATCTGGAATTCTAAACAGATTATCCATTCTAACAGTTGAGTTGATAGTAACGGTAGCATTTCCATCTGTTCTGGCCTTTCCTTTTTTAGTAGTCACAATAATCGCACCACCAGCTGCTCTAGAACCATAAAGTGCGGTCGCAGCAGCACCTTTTAATACGTTCATAGACTCAACATCATCTGGGTTAATAACCGCAGCACCATTAGCAAAATCTCTGTTACCAGTAATACGATCATTACTACTTGATCCTGCGGTTTGAGAGTTGTTGATAATTATACCATCAACAATCCAAATTGGACTGTTTCTACCTGATAATGAAGAAACCCCTCTAATAATAATTTTAGAAGAACCACCTACATTACCACTAGAATTAGTAATTTGTACACCAGTCACTTTACCTTGTAAGGCGTTTACGATGTTACTTTCTCTAGCTTTTACTAAATCATCTCCTTTAACTACATCTGTACCGTAACCCAGGGCTCTGGCCTGACGTTGAATACCTAATGCAGTAACAACTACTTCTTCAAGTACGTTATCTGCAACTAGCACTACATCAATAACACTTGCTGCACCTACTGTTTTTTCTTGAGCACTCATCCCAACAAAGCTAAACACAAGTACATCACCTACATTCGCATTGATTGAATACTTGCCATCAAAATCAGTTTCGGTACCTGTAGATGTACCTTTAATAACAATACTAACACCTGGCAAAGGACCAGTTTCGTCTGAAACCGTACCAGTAATTGTTCTTTCTTGTGCATGACCTACAAAACAACTAAACATGACAAAAAAGAAACATAAATTGTAAAATTTAATTTTCATGAAATTTAATTTGAGTTAATAAAAAAAGCCGAACATGGGTTTTAGGATTAATTAATTCAAATAACCATAATGAAACAAAGCTTAGTGGAACCTTTTAATACATTTATGGCCTAAATCATGCTCGGCGAACGTATGACAAATGAATAAGTTTTATTTCGAGAACTAGTTAATGCGTGAAGGTTTTTACCTTTTTTCGGGAGTTATTTAACAAGATAGTACTTGCGTTGTTTTTTATATATAGAGAAGGACTAACCTTTTTAAATCTTTTGAAAGCATTATAAAATGTTATCCTATTATTGAAACCAACCATATATGCTATCTCAGTTAAGCTTATGTCTTCTTGTGAAGTTGTATTTAATATCTTTATTGCCTCTTCAATTCTATAATTATTTATAAAATCATAAAAAGACATATTAAAATGCTGATTTATTATTTGTGACGTTTGATTTCTTGAAATATTTAACCTCTTCGCCAGCCCATCTAAGTTTAAGCTTGAATCAAGAAAAAGGCATTCACTTTCCATGATTTTAACTAAAACATCTTTTAACTCGGTTGACAACTCTAAAGACAACCCCGTCTTATAATATTTATTTAACTCCTTTCTATTTGGGGTTAACGCATTACTTTTTAAAATTGAATCCTTATAATATTTTAGACTCAAAAAGATTATTATACAAATAAAAGAACCAAATAACGCAATGGATAAGATAAACCATTCAAAAATTAAAAGATTTAAAATTAATGGTTTGAAAATAATTGAATATAAGAAGTACATATCTATTTTACTATATTTTCAAAAGAAGAAAATAGTTATAATAGATTGGTTAAATTAAATTTGAAATTTATATTAGATTATAATTTGGTAATTGATTAAAAAATATTTAATAAAATATTAACACTAATATTAAGTGTGTATTTAGTAAACCAGAAATCAAAAATTGTACTTTTAGCTATTAATAAATAAAAGTTTGAATATAACAATCTATTTAATTTTTATAATAATAGCAGCAATATGTTCATTTAATATTGGCTTATATTATTTTATAAGATCACTAAAAAATAAAAGACCTATTTATCTGCCTATTGGGGCGATGCTGTTTTCAGTGTGCTTATTTTTTGCTATTTACGAAATTCAAGGATATTTCTTTGAATATCCACATTTTTTATGGATAAACGGCCCTATATTGTTCCTAATAGGTCCCCTATTTTATTTTCATTCTATTATTAAAATAAAAAGATATCACCTAATGCATTTATTACCTTTCTTAATATTGCTGTCATTGGGTATTCCTTTTTACTTAAAAACAAGTGCAGAAAAACTAGAAATTATCAATTCCTTTTATGGAGTAAAGCAAAAACCAGAAATTGAAATTATGCAATACTTATATGTTCTACATATATCTATATACTCATTTTTAGGGTTCTTAAACTTAAACAAAAGAAATATTATTCAAGGTGAATATAGTTCAGATGATATACTAAAGTTTAGGAATAAGAAAGTTCAAATTCTATTCTTACTACTTTCATTAGTGTCATTAACCAGTTTTCTATTATGTTTAATTTTAGATATTTTTGAGCTTTATTATAGAACTTTTGATGCTTATACGCTTTCACTAATTGTAATTTTTATCATATTCATTCAATTTTATTTTACTTATCATGGCTATGATATAAAATATGAATCAGCCATTAAAGAGAAACTCACTTCATATCTTAAAACAAAAGATACTTATATTCCTTTAATTGAAAGATTGAATTTTTTAATGTCTGAGCAAAAAATGTATAGGATCTCAGATTTAAAATTGGTTGATGTAGCAGATAAATTAGATATTTCATTACACGAGTTGTCCGCTGCCATAAATAGTTATTATGGAAATAATTTCTTTTATTATATAAATTCTTTGAGAGTAGAAGAAGTGAAAACAACCATATTAGATTCTAATAAAAAGCATCTAACTTTATTTGCAATTGCCTCTGAATCTGGCTTTAGTAGTAATAGCTCTTTTTATCGCGTGTTTAAAAATCATGTTGGCTCTACTCCTAAGGAGTATATCGAAACTCAAAATCGATAGATTAAAATCAAGCGAGACACAGCTTTTTTAAGTAAATGGTTTTAAACGAGTTATGATTAGTTGTTTACCTTAAAGGAATTTTACTTTTCTGATGTCATCTTATAATTTAAGATTAATGCAGGTCATATAGTAAACATAGAATTGTTCAGCACAATTATGTTTGCTGTAAATTTTAAATTATTAAAAATGAAAAGAAACATTTACGCTTTAATCTTACTAATACTTTTGCTTAAAGTTACTGAATTAAATTGTCAAAATTTCAAAGAGGTTATAGACTCTCCAGTTTCAAATACTAATTTAGACGATTTTTGGACAGGTTCAGCATGGATTGATATTGATAATGACGATGACTTAGACTTATTTGTTATAAATAGAATTGTTGGCAGAGAACAAAGAAAAAATAAAGTATATATCAATGATAAAGGTAAATTTAAGGAACTTTCGAACTCACCACTAGTTGACGATCTTGGTTATTGGTTTAGCATTACTTCTGGTGATTATAATAAAGATGGTTTATTAGACATATATGTAGCTGGTTTTCCTGGAGCACTTTATAAAAACTTGGGTGGTGGCAAGTTTGAAAAGATTAAAAGTGGCAAAATAACCGATCCAAAAATTTCAGGAATATGTGCAGGCTTTGGAGATTTTAATAATGATGGTAACTTAGACCTCTTTGTAACCAGACCTGATTGGATTCAAGCTGCTCCTTGGTGTGGACTCCCAACTTCTCCACATTTGCTAATCAATACAGGAGCTCCTGATTTTGATTTTGAAAAAGTTGAAAATACAGACATAAGTACACCTAAAAAAGATACATACATGCAACCCACTTTATTTGATTTAGATGATGATAATGATCTAGATATTTTTATTGGTATGGGTAGTGGTAAGTCTAAAGTTGATTTGATGTACAAAAATATGTATACTGAAACAAAGGCAATTAATTTTAAACGTTGGCTTGATGTTGATATTGCTAATGCTTTGGTTGAAGGAAATCAGTGGTCATTTCATGATATTGATAATGATGGGGATTGGGATGCACATATTACAAACTGGGCAACGGTTATTAATGATAAAAATGTTCCAAGTCCAAACTTCTTATTTAAGAATGAAAATGGAAAATTTATTAAAGTAGAAAACCAGCCTATTGTAATTGATTCTGACATGACAACAACCTCTCTTTGGGGAGATTATGATAATGATGCAGATATAGATGCAATTATGGTAAGTGACTCTACATATACCCTTAAGTATTATGAAAATGATGGTTTAGGGAATTTTAAAAGTAAAAGAGTTGGAGATCTTAATACCATAAATAAACACCAAAGTGGCGGCAGTGTGGGTGATTTTGATAATGATGGTGATTTAGACCTCTTTATACCTGGCCCAGGTAAGAATATCTCATTTTTAAAAAATAACCTTAACAACAAAAACAATTGGATAAAGCTTAAGTTAGTAGGCAAAAAATCAAATAGCAGTGCTATAGGAAGTAAAGTTTGGCTAACAATTATTTCTAATAGTAAAAATATTACACAAAGAAGATTAGTCTCTACATCTAATGTATATTTTGGACATAATAGTATTATTCAGCATTTTGGACTGAATACGTCCAAACGTATAAAAGAGTTAAAAGTAATGTGGCCATCCGGCATTACGGAGAAGTTTAATCATTTAGAAATTAATAAAACAAATACACTAAATGAAGGTGAGGGTACAAGGATAATATCTATAGATCGTAAAAATTGATTTAATTTTGTTATGAAATCTACCTTCGTATACCTCCAAAAATGTTAAACTTTGGTGGATTTCCCATCTTCTCTACTATTTTATTAATAAAGTTGTTACACAACTAGCTATACATTAACCGTTATTTGTAATAGAGATTAAATGAAAGCAAAAATTAAATATAGAATTGCCAAAATTAGTGAAGAGCTTCAACTCAAAAACCTTCTGGTTAGAAATAAGCAAAAACCAACAATAAGTTTTGAATTTAATCACAGCATCTATTACTTAGCTCAATTAAAGTCAGAAATAATTGGAATGGTTGGAGCGGAGTTAGAGGGAAGTTTTGGGTTGCTTAGAAGTGCAGCAGTACTTAAAAATTGGAGAAATAATTCCATTGCTTTTAATTTGATTGTATTGCTCATAAATCATTTACATGAAAGAGACATTAGATGTATATATCTCTTTAGCAAACATAAAGGTGCATATTGGAAAAAATTCGGATTCAAACAGTGCGATGTGAAAGAAATAGCTAATAATCTTGCTAATACATCACAAGTCAGATCTTATATAGATGATAATAGTATATGGACAGACATGGCTTGGAAAGTTAGTATTGATGAAATTATGTCAAATTTGGATAATTTGAAAGTCAGCATATAGGTAAATTTCTGATAATGAGTTTCATAATAGCTCATTTTATTTATAGAATTCGATTAAAAAAAAGAAATGCTAAATAATATTAAAATGACCGTCATAAAAACAGCAAAAAACGGAATTGTTAATAATGAAACCATTTTTAGCTTTCATCAAAATGGAATGATGGTAAAAGCAGACTACTTCGGAGGCAAAATTGAAAAAGGATATTTGATTGGAATAATGGAAGATAATTTATTACAATTTGTTTACTGTCAACAAAGAAAAACTGGGCAATTAGATCATGGCGAGTCCTTATGTATTATTTCTACTGATGAAAAATCAGGTAAGTTGATACTTAAAGAACAATTCAAAATGAATACACAAAAATCGAACGAGGAAGGAGTTAATGTTTTTATGGAATTGTAATGTACATGAGTAAAGAAACAAAAAAGCAAACAGAGAATAGACTTATTAAAGTTCTAAAATCTGCCACTATTAAGGTATTTGATAAGCCATACTTTTTTAAAGAGTCTAATATTGAGAGTTTTATATATGATCCGCATGTTCTAGCCATAGTCAAAGACGATGAAGTATGGAGTAGTTTGGTTCCTGCAGAAAACGACCTGACAGAAAACTTTAAAATATTTAGTTTTCATTTTAAAAACAGTTTAGATAATAGCGGGTTTGTAGGATGGTTAGCAAGCAAAATTAAACAGGAATTAGGATCAGGCTTATTTGTTATATGCGGTCAAAACTCGAGCAATGGTGGAATTTTTGATTATTGGGGTTGTCCAATTAAAATAGAAAATGAAGTATTACAATTAATAAAAAACCTAAAAAGCTCATAAAAGAACAACTTTAAATAACTTAAATTAGGAAAATTAATCCTGAAATTAAATATCGTACTATCACGAAAAATGATTTCCAAGGAGAATGGCTATTTTGTCATAATGAAGTGACAATAGAATGTAGACAAAATATTGGTACAATATAGAAATTGAAGGAAATGATTATGCACTTAATGGTTCTGCTGTAGATAGGTATAAACTAGGATATGTATTTGATGCTGGAATAGCTATTCTAGGTAAATCTGTTAGTGATTTTATTACTATGGTATTAGATTTAGGAAACAGTAAAAAGCCTATGCCCAACAACATATAAAAACAATGTGGATTTTGAGACAAAACTCAAAGGTTTTTGTCTACTTATGATTTCCGTTTAATACTTATTCATATTTTTAGCTTGACAAAAAACAAAACATAAATAAGTATAAAACTCAGACACGATTCGAAAGTTTTCAAATTCCTAATCTCGAAAATATTTTTATACAAACCTTAGTCATTAATTAAAAAAACTGAATGTAACAAAATGAAAACTAGAGAAGCACATAGAAATGATTATACCATTTCAACTGACAAGGATAAATTAGATATTTTAAGCATTCACAAATTCCTCACAAACAAAACTGATTGGGCTAACGGAATTCCAATCAATACTTTGAAAACATCAATTAAAAACTCTTTGAATTTTGGGCTTTATCACAAAAACAAACAAATTGGCTTTGCTAGAATAATTTCAGACTATTCAACCATTGCATATTTAGGAGATGTTTATATTGTAAAGGAATATAGAGGAAAGGGATTAAGTAAATGGCTAATGAATGAAATACTGAAGCACCCAAATCTTCAAGGATTAAGACGCTGGATTTTGCTAACTGATACAGCTGAATGGCTTTATAAAAAGTTTGGGTTTACGGAAATACCTAATCCAGAATTTTATATGGAGAAACATAACCCGAATGTATATAACAGAATTGATAAAACCAATGCTAACTTAAGAAGTGTATAATTATTGCTCCGGATTTTCCTCTCGGAAAACATCTCAAATCGCGAAGCGATTTTTTGAGTTTAAGCTCTTACTAAAGATCGAAATATAGAATCATCCTTTTACTCAAAACATTGTATCTTTACAATCAGTAAAAACAACTAAAATTTGTTTTTAAAAAGTTCTTTTTTAACTTTAGTGTACAATTAAATGAACTCATTTTATTTAAAACGCTTAATATGTTTATATATAAAGGTTACACAATCTTAATTAATCCTCTCACCCGACAAAAAAATCTTTAGAATACTTTTGAAGCAATTGTTTTAATATTATCACTTTTTCCCATAGAATAATAATGCGAAAAAAAGCATTATTCAATTCTACTTGAATTGTCTCAATTATCAGTAAAATATTAGCAAGGGCTTTCTACCATTAGGCTATGTCGCCAATTTTAGTCGTTCTAAGTAAGACTTTTCATTATAGGCTAAATTTTTTCCTTTGGCAGTTATTATAACCAAAGTAATTATCCATAGTAAAAAAGTAACCATTAAATAGGGTCCCAAAAATTCTCCTTCTATAGAAAAGGTATACAACAACTTAGGTGTTAACTTAACCTTAGAAGGTGGCGGTAAAAAAGGGACGACGGAAAGCATTATACCGTGCATTGAATGGCATAAAATTCCAAAAAGCAAACTTCTTTTTGTCTCATTGAAAATCCACGTCCAGATAATTGTTAAAGGAATTACGTATAAAATTGCCCAAAAAAGAGGGACATTATGCATTCCATTGCCTAAGAAATATGTAGGAAGATGCCAGGCTAAATGAACAACCCCTAATAGAATACTAGCTTTTAGTGGCGAGTATAAAAGTTGCATTCTTTCTAAAGCAAATCCTCGCCAACCAAATTCTTCACCAACACCTGCAACTAAAATTTGTATAATAAAAACCATGATAAGCCAATTCATAGAGTAAGGAGAAGTAGAAATTGGTGTTCCCGATGCAAAGAACCAAAGCGTTTTTGCCAGAAAGAATACTAGCCCAAAACCAAATATGACAAGAATATACCAATACCATTTGATATTTTTTTTTATAAATTGTTTGAAAAACACCTTGACTCCATTTGAACCATAATAATAAAACATAAGAATAATGGCTGCCACGGAAGGGCCATATACAGCCGGTATATAATATGGTATTTCAGGTAGTCCAAAACCAATAATTGTAAAAAGAATCGACCAGGTAATAAAAAAAGATAAGCCAAAAAAGGTAAGCAACTGATTTTTCATAATTAGAGTTTAATTGTTTATTTACAGATGACGAATGAAATAGCCTACAGGTTACTCAGAAAAGTCAATTTTGTATCTTAACTTATAAGTTGGGACTTTCAATACAATGAATTAGATTTCTTCTTATAATTTTCTGTGCAAGAAATGTTCGCCCCGACTTTTTATAAAATCAATTAGCAATAAAATTCATGTAATAATATGATTACCAAAATTTTGTTATTTTAAGACAGTCATTTAATTTGAATTCATTTGGAAAATAAGCTACCTATTTGGTAACCAAATAAAATAAAAAACCCACCAAATCATTTTATTTGATGGGTTTTGTGCCGTTTTGGCGGAGAAAGAGGGATTCGAACCCCCGGAGGTGTGACCCTCGCTGGTTTTCAAGACCAGTGCATTCGACCACTCTGCCATTTCTCCAGAAGTCTCATCAGATATTCTCTGAATGCGGGTGCAAATATAGAAAGCTTTTTTAACTTGCTAAAGTAAATTCTAAAATTTTTTAATACTATTTAAGTTATAAATTAAGTATACTTTTACTCTTAATAAGAATAAACTCAAATGGAATTTTCAATTGACCTATTCTACCTAGTTATAATTGGTTTTATAGCTGGTTGTATAAATATTGTTGCTGGTGGTGGCTCTCTTCTAACGTTACCTATGCTCATTTTTTTAGGATTGCCATCAACAGTAGCAAATGCAACTAATAGAATTGCTATCATAGTTCAAAATATTTTTGCAGTTAAAGGTTTTCAGTCTAAAGGAGTATCTACATTTCCATTCAGTATTTATTTAGCAATTCCTGCTATTATTGGCGCTATAATAGGTGCTACAATTGCTATAGATATACCCGATGCGCTTTTTAACAAAATACTAGCCGGTGTAATGGTTACTATTGTAATTTATATGTTGCTAAAACCTAAAGTAAAAACAAAAGATATACAAGAACGTCTTACCGGTAAGTTCTTATGTCTAGGAATTGTAGTTTTTTTCTTTGTCGGGTTATATGGCGGAATAATACAAGCTGGTGTGGGTTTTATAATGATAATGGTACTTACCAGTATAAATCAACTTAGTTTAGTTAAAACCAATGCTGTAAAAGTGTTTGTTGCCTTGGTGTATTCTATAGCGGCTGTAATTGTTTTTCAAAAAAGCGGTTTAATAAACTGGAAATACGGCTTAATATTATCTATAGGAAATGCTTCTGGAGGATGGTTTATGAGCAGATTTTCAGTAAAAAAAGGTGACGGATTTGTAAGAATATTTTTAATAATAATCGTGAGCATATTGGCAATTAAATTGTGGTTTTTCTAACTCAGTATTTCGAATTTATCATAATTCTTGAGTTTAATTTGTGTGAAATTAACATTAGTAACGTTAGATAATGGCGAACCATTATTATACAACCATTCAATAAAAACCTCTAGAGAAGAAGATTCTCCTTCCACCTCTAAATATACACTCCCATCTTCCATATTCTTAACAATTCCTTTTAATTTTAACTCAATAGCTTTATTCTTAGCATACTTTCTAAACCACACCCCTTGAACCTTACCCAGAACCGTTATTTTATAATGAGTTTTCATTATTTCTATATCGTTTTCTCAAAATTAATCAATTAAACTTTTCTAATGCTCATCTATATTTTACCTTTGTTTATTAATCTTGTACTATGAGTAACTCCTTAGGGAAACTTTTTAAGCTTACAACATTCGGTGAATCTCACGGAGAAGCTATAGGTGGTATCATTGATGGTTGTCCAGCCGGAATAGAATTAGATCTAAACGCCATACAACATGAATTAGATAGACGAAAACCAGGTCAATCAAATATAGTTACTCAGCGAAAAGAACCAGATCATGTAGAATTTTTATCAGGTATTTTTGAAAGTAAAACTACTGGAACCTCTATAGGTTACATTATAAAAAATACCAATCAAAAATCTAAGGATTATTCACATATAAAGGATTCATATCGTCCATCTCATGCAGATTACACGTACGATAAAAAGTATGGCCTTCGCGATTATCGCGGTGGCGGACGTTCTTCAGCAAGAGAAACAGCTAATTGGATTGTTGGTGGTGCAATTGCAAAACAATTATTAAAAAGTATTAGTATTAACGCTTTTACTTCTTCCGTTGGAGAAATTTACCTTGAAAAACCATATCAAGATTTAGATCTTTCTAAAACAGAGTCAAATGCTGTACGCTGTCCAGACGAAGAATATGCTCAAAAAATGATTTCAAGAATTCAGGAGATCAAAAAGCAAGGAGATACTATTGGAGGAACCATAACTTGTGTAATTAAAAACGTGCCTATTGGTTTAGGTGAACCTATATTTGATAAATTGCATGCAAGATTAGGGCAAGCAATGCTCACATTAAATGCTGTAAAAGGTTTTGAATATGGTAGTGGCTTCTGTGGAACCAAAATGAAAGGATCAGAACATAATGATTCCTTTAATTCTGACGGAAGTACTAAAACCAACCTTTCAGGAGGAGTACAAGGTGGAATTTCTAACGGAATGGATATTTATTTTAGAGTGGCATTTAAACCTGTGGCTACGCTGCTTCAAAAATATGAGACCATAGATAATCAAGGAAAAGTTATCGAAATGCATGGTAAAGGTAGACATGACCCTTGTGTTGTCCCAAGAGCTGTACCAATTGTTGAAGCATTGGCAGCTATGGTATTGGCAGACTTTTACTTACTTGATAAAACTCGAAGAACTTAAATTTTCAACAAAAAATATTGTTGAATTAATTAACATTTTATCTTTCTTTTCATCAATTTCTAATGTAATTTTAAGCATCGAAAACGCCAATTACATAAAAGGTCGTGGTGCTCAAATCAACACACATAATCGTTTTTTACAAAATCAGCATACTGTAGAGAACGACTTTCTTAATTATTGCCAAAAAGAAGGCGATAACCCAGATAATAATAAGACCCAGTACATAGAAATTTTCCCAAAAACCATCTTAAACCAAGTGAGAAGTCCAGACATTGGTATGGTTTATTCTATGAATCCATATCAAGGTTGCGAGCACGGTTGTATATACTGTTATGCAAGAAATACCCATGAATATTGGGGATATAGTGCTGGTTTAGATTTTGAACGTAAAATCTTATACAAAAAGAATGCTCCTGAGCTATTAGAGAAAAAAATAAAAAGCAAAAATTGGCAAGTAGCTCCTATTATGTTTTCAGGTAATACAGATTGCTATCAGCCAATTGAAAAAAAACTTAAGATTACTCGTAAGATGCTCGAAGTTCTTTATAAGTATAAACATCCTGTAGGTTTTATAACAAAAAATGCATTGATTTTAAGAGACTTAGATATTCTTACTGAAATGGCTAAGTTAAAATTAGTTCATGTAAGTATTTCGATCACTTCATTACAAGAAGAAACTCGAAGAATTCTAGAACCCAGAACAGCATCCATAAAAAAACGATTAGAAACTGTCAGAATCCTTTCTGAAAATGGCATTCCTGTAAATGTTATGATGGCACCTATTATTCCTGCTATAAATAGTCACGAAATTTTTGACTTAGTAAAAAAAGTAAGTGAGCTCGGTGCACTTTCAGCTGCTTATACTATTGTTCGATTAAATGGTGCAATTGGTGATATTTTTACTGATTGGGTCAAGAAAACATTCCCCGAAAGGGCTAACAAAATATTACATCAAATTCAAGATTGCCATAATGGACAGTTAAACGATTCTAGATTTGGAAAAAGAATGCGTGGTGAAGGAAAAATTGCTGAACAAGTAGCTCTTCAGTTTAATATTGCGAGAAAAAAATTCTTAGCAGATTCGTGTTTACCTCCATATGATTATTCGTTATTCGAAAAGAATAGAAACCCCCAATTAAATCTTTTCGGTTGAAATAATTTTTACATGTCTGCGTTATAAAGGTTCTCCCTAACAGTTTTTACTGCTAGGGATTTCTTTTTTAAGTAAATAAAAATGTGTATGAAGAAAAGCTACTTTCTAAAAGCAATACTTTTTGCTTTAATTTTTACATTCTCAACCTCTTATGCTACCGATAACAAAAAACTATCGGTTAAAAAAATTGAGATAAAATCAAATACATTTACTAGTATTAGTGATCCTGGATGGTCATATACATGTAAAGATGGTATTGAAGTTGACCTTATAAGTTCTGGTATAAAGAATAATATTCCTGTAAGTTTGTCGGTAACTGATGTAGAAAGCATCGATCGAATTGTTGTAGAAATAGTTTATAAAGGAAATAATCCTGGTGAAACCATAGAAATTGAAGATGGTAATGGAAATTCTTATACTGCAAATCGAGAAATACCAACTGGAGGAAGCTCAAATGTATGGTATTATAGAGCCGAATTACCAGCAACCACAGTTATAAATTACAATAACACTACAAATCAAAACAAAGCACAGTCAATTTTAGCCTATATTTTTAGAAAAACGAATACTGGTATATCTAGTTCTGGTGTCTTTACCGCTTTAAGTGGCTATAATAATATTGAGACAATGACTATACCTATTATTACTGATTCTGGACCTAGAGATGTAAAAATAGAATTACCAGTTTCAGAATTAACACCAGATGGGCGCTATATTAAAATTACCGCAGAAACATCTGATGGAAAAATAGATGAAATCATTGAAAATATTAATGATTTTCCATCAGGAAAATGTTGTATAAAAGTATTTAATTTAGGATTGGAAGGTGTCGGTGGTAGTGTTAATGAAGTTAAAATCACCATTGATACAAGAAATAAAAAGAATGGTCAAACAGTAAATGGACAGTCTTGGGTAATGGGCGGAGCTATAAAAACAAATGTGGTTTGCACCTGTATCGATTTTGACGAAGAACCACCTACTGCTGATAATCTGGTTGATCATACTTTAGTTGAAGACCCAAATCAATTACCAATAGTTACCTTTAGTGATAATTGTTCAGCTGTAACTGTTGAATACAATGAATACTTAGCTTTAGAGTCTTGCTGGGTAGATTTTGGTCCAACCTATCCAGATTCAAATATATGGTTCCATAGTTTTCCATTCGATATGTGGCATCATTGGGAAAATGGATACTTTCAACAGTTTGAAGATGGTACCGCAAAAGTTCACGGTCGTGTAGTAAATAATTCAGATTCATCTTCAGGTTGGATTGTTGAAATATTCTTTGAACAATTAGTAGACTATACTACCTGGGTTTCTTCAGGAGGTTATTTACAAGGAGATGATCAAGAATCAGAAAGAAGATTTGCAAATGTAGATTTTACCAAGTCAAATAAATTAGAAGGTTTTGGTGATTATAAAAACTCAAACCTTATACTTTTAAATAATACCGAATATCATCATATGGATATAGGCCCGAGAGATCATTATGGAGATTATGGAATGGGATTTTGGATATCTTATGAAGGGACTGTTAATGGTCAACAAGTTGGGGGTGAAAATAAACAACATATAGATATGTATGCATCACTCGGTGATAACAAATGTGTTGTTAAGAGAGCGAACTTATTAGTTAGAGAATGGATTGTAACCGATGCCGCAGGAAATATGAATGTCTTTATACAACGAGTTGAATACGAATAAAAAAGCTATAAAATGAAAAAAATTATACATATATATTTAATGTTTGCGACTTGTATATCAATATATGCACAGTTACAAGAAGAAAGCTTTGATGGAGCTACCATACCTACAGGTTGGGCAGCAAACGCATCACCGAATGGGTGTACTTGGCAATATGGTTTTACAGCTAAAATACCTGGCAGTGGTACTCCGCAAGCATCATTTGCAACAGGTGGAGCTGTTTTTGACGATAACGGTTGCACAGATAAGAGTAACGCAGGTCTCATTGAATTAGAAGGGCCAGCAGTAGATGCAACAAGTGTATCTAGTTTAGGAATAGAAATTACGTATAATTTACAAGAGTTTTTCGGGTTTGGTGAATTTATGATCGAGGTATGGGACGGAAGCGCTTGGCAAAACGTATTTAACACAAATATAGATAGTCCAGAAGATAATACAGGACAAAATTCTATTGTAGATAATATTGACGTATCTGCATTTATAAACAATGCATTTAAGGTTAAGTTTATTTATAATGATGAGAGTGATAGGTCATGGAGTTTAGGTATCGATCATTATAAGCTTTTAAATACAGCTACAGCAGGAGTTGAAGAATTATTAAGTGCTGGGTTTAGTTATTATCCAAACCCCGTAATAGAGAATAATTTAAACTTAAACGCTAACGAAAATATAAGTGATGTAAAAGTGTATAACATGCTAGGTCAAAAGCTTTTAGAGTCAAAACCAAATAAAGTCAACTCTAAATTGCAAATGACAAATCTACCAACCGGAGCCTATATAGTAAATGTTGCTATTGGTGAAAAGAAAGGTACTTTTAAAGTACTAAAGCAGTAAACAAAAATTGTTTTGTGTGATAAAGGGGTTCTCATAATTGAGAGCCCTTTTTTGATTAAATTTTAAAAGGAAACGAGTATCTTTGCAACCTTAAAATAAATAAGATACATGGAAAACGGATTATATGCGAAGTTCAATACTTCTAAAGGAGAGATATTAGTAAATCTTGAGTTTGAAAAAACTCCCGGCACTGTTGGTAATTTTGTTGCTTTAGCTGAAGGAAATTTAGAGAATAAAGCTAAACCGCAGGGTTCGCCATATTACAATGGTCTAAAATTTCATCGCGTTATAGCTGATTTTATGGTTCAAGGTGGTTGTCCACAAGGTACCGGTACTGGTAACCCGGGATATCAATTTGATGATGAATTTCATCCAGATTTAAAACATAACAAACCTGGTGTATTATCAATGGCTAATGCTGGACCGGGTACAAATGGAAGCCAATTTTTTATAACTCATGTAGAAACTCCATGGTTAGATAATAAACATACTGTTTTTGGTCATGTTGTAGAAGGGCAAGATATTGTAGACTCTGTTCAGCAAGGTGATACTATAGATTCACTCGAAATTATCCGAAAAGGTGACTTAGCAGAAAATTTTAATGCAATTGAAGCATTTAGAACTTTTGAAGGTTCTCGTGCAAATCGTGAAGCCGCTGAACTACAAGCTCAAGAAGATGCTTTGAATGAGGTTTCAGCTGGTTTTGAAAAAACAGCTAGTGGACTTCGTTATAAAATGATTCAAGAAGGCGAAGGAAAAAAAGCAAATAAAGGTGATATGGTTTCCGTACATTACAAAGGACAATTATTAGACGGAACAGTATTTGACTCTTCATATAAGCGTAAGCAACCAATAGATTTTGCTGTTGGTGTTGGTCAAGTCATTTCTGGTTGGGATGAAGGTATTCAATTATTAAAAGTTGGTGATAAAGCTCGCTTTGTAATTCCTTCAAATTTAGCTTATGGTTCTCAAGGTGCTGGTGGCGTTATTCCTCCAAATGCTCCTCTTCTATTTGATGTTGAGTTAGTTAATGTAAAATAATAAAACCAAAATATAGTAAAAGCCTCAAGAAATTCTTGAGGCTTTTTTGTAATTAATTAACTTTTAGCATGTCTTATATATTAATTAAGGCATTATATTTGATGCATCTTCTTCAATAGAAAATTTGATGATCAAAAAAAACTATAACATAATATTAATAGCTCTAGCATTTTTTCTTTTTCAAGGAGTTTATGCCCAAAATGACACTATTAAAAAGAAAAAAACTTCTGAGTTTAAAACTATCTTAGATGGTCGAAAAAGTCAAAATGGTTTTGTTATAGGTAAAAAAGAAGAAATAAATCCGATTTTCAGTTTAAAAAAGAAAGAAGTAGTTCCTTTAAAAAGTCTTGATTATTATCTTAACTTAGGCAAAGCTTCAAAAACAAAGGATTTACAATCTATGTCTTCTAATAGCAATATAGATTCTGACATATTAGTTAAGAGACACTTTAATGGGAAAGACACCAGTATTAAAGAACTAGATAGTCATGCTGACTTAGGTACTTTTGAAGGTTCTACTAAATTTGTTCGTATTGAGTTTAGAGATCACGGATTAGTCGATGGAGATCGTGTACGTATTTTTTTAAATGAAAAGGTGGTTGACGCCAACATTATGCTTTTAGGTTTGTCTGCTTTTATTGAGCTAAAAATGAACAAAGGCTATAATAGAATTGACTTTCAAGCTTTAAATCAAGGTCGTTATGGTCCAAATACAGCGGCTTTTTTAGTTTATGATGATAAAGGGAAACTAATTACTGCAAAAGCTTGGAATTTAGAAACAAGTCAAAACGCAACATTAGGAATCATCCGTAATTAAATAATGCAACAACCTACCTTACAACAGATTAAATATCCAATCGGCGGACCGAAAATTCCTAATAGTATTACTGAAATCCATATTAAAAAGTGGATAACTATTCTCGAAGAATTTCCTAAAAGACTAAGTGATTTAGTAAAAAACCTTTCTGAAGAGCAATTAAATACTCCATACCGAGATGGTGGTTGGACGATTAGACAAGTGGTTCATCATGTAAGTGATAGTCATCATAATAGTTATACTCGTTTTAAATGGTCATTAACCGAAGATAAACCGACTATAAAAGCTTATTATGAAGATCTCTGGGCAGAATTACATGACTCAAAATCAGCTCCTATTCTTCTCTCTTTAAATAATTTAGCTTCTTTACATGCAAAATGGGTTTACCTTTTAAAAGGATTATCTTATGAAGATTTACAAAAGACTTTTATTCATCCAGATGGTAATGAAGAAGTTAGTTTAGCAGAAAACATAGGTATTTATGCATGGCATTGCAATCATCATTATGCACATATAGAAAGCCTAATGATTCGGAAAGGCTGGAAATAATCTTACTTTTCTTATTTCCACTTTATATTACAGCCTATGCTTGGCTTTTGCAATTCTATATTTTCCTTATTTTCTATTAAACAATCAAGGGCATGACGTAAATCTTTACCGTTAACAAGCAATCCATTTCCTGGTCTAGAATCGTCTAATTGCCCTCTATAAGAGAGCTTCAAATTCTTGTCAAACACATAAATATCTGGTGTACAGGCAGCATCATAAGCCATGGCTACTTCCTGAGATTCATCGTATAAATACGGAAAAGGATATTTTAGTTCTTGAGCTTTTTTTCGCATTAAATGTGGCGCATCATCAGGATAATTCTTAATATCATTCGACGAAATAGCAATAAAGGATATTTTCTTATCACTATAATCATGAGCCACTTTCACAAGTTCATCGTTTACGTGAATTACAAATGGACAATGATTGCAAATAAAGTAGATTACCGTAGCTGTCTCTCCACGCAATTCAAAAAGTGTTAGATCCTCCCCAGAAACTGTATCATAAAGTGTAAAACCTGGGGCAATTTTTCCTAGCGGAACCATATTAGAAGGTGTTCTTGCCATACCGATTTTATTTGTAGATTTATCCTATAAAATTACAAAATAAATGGCAGATACTATTAGTTTTGAAGACTTCACAAAAGTTGATATCCGCATAGGTACAATTATAGAAGCAAATGATTTTCCAAAAGCCAGAAAACCAGCCTATCAGCTCAAAATAGACTTTGGAGATTTAGGCATTAAAAACTCTAGTGCACAAATTACGGAGCTTTACAATAAAGAAGAACTTTTAAATAAACAGGTTTCAGCTATTATAAATTTTAAGCCAAAACAAATTGCAAATTTTATGAGTGAATGTTTGATTTTAGGTGTTGCTAACGACAAAGATGAAATTGTTCTGTTACAAGCTTCTAATGCTATTAAAAATGGCGAACAAATTAGTTAGATGCCTATAAATTCGAATGACATAGTTCTAGCTGACTTATCTAATACCTTGTCGGGAGAATTTTTCTCTGACCAGCTACATAAAAGTATGTATGCTACTGATGCCTCAGTATATAGAAAACTACCGCTGGCTGTGGCTTACCCAAAAAATATTGAGGACTTAAAAAAACTCATTGCATTTGCCAATAAAAATAACACAACATTAATCCCTAGGGCAGCAGGAACATCCTTAGCTGGGCAATGTGTTGGTGATGGTATAGTTGTAGATGTTTCTAAACACTTCACGAAAATTTTGGCATTTGATGAAACAAAAAAGACAATTACTGTAGAACCTGGAATTATTAGAGATGATCTTAATCAGTTCTTAAAACCATATGGCTTATTCTTTGGGCCAAATACCTCTACTTCAAATCGATGTATGATTGGTGGTATGGTAGGCAATAATTCTTCTGGTAGTACCTCCATTCGTTATGGTGTTACACGGGATAAGGTTTTAAACATTGAAACGATTTTGAGCGATAGTAGTGAAGCCACTTTTTCAGAAATCTTTTCAGACGATTTTAAAAAGAAAACACGAAAAACTACTTTAGAAGGAAAAATCTACAAGTCGCTTTATTCAGAATTATCACAGGAATCTACACAACAAGAAATTAAAACTCAATTTCCAAAACCATCTATCCATAGACGTAATACAGGGTATGCTGTAGATGCTCTATTAGATTTTGAGTTGTTTGGTGGTAAAAATTCTAAAATCAATGTAGCCAAACTACTTTGTGGTAGTGAAGGTACCTTAGCTTTTTCAACAGCAATTACTTTACAATTAGATAACCTACCTCCACAACATAGTATTATGGTGGCTTCACACTTTGAAAGTGTTAATCAAAGTTTAGTTGCTACAGTAGTAGCTATGAAGCATCATTTGTATACCTGTGAGTTAATGGATAAGGTAATACTCGATTGTACTAAGAACAATCGAGAACAGGCTAAAAATCGATTTTTTATACAAGGTAATCCGCAGGCAGTACTAATGCTTGAAGTAAAAGCTGACACCATAGCTGAAGCGGAGGAAAAGGCAGATAATTTAATTTCCGATTTAAAAACACAAAATTTTGGCTACCATCATCCTAAGCTATATGGTGAAGATATAAATAAAGCGCTCGATTTACGTAAAGCTGGGCTTGGACTCTTAGGAAATATGATTGGTGACAGAAAAGCTGTTGCTTGTATAGAGGATACAGCAGTAGATTTAAATGACTTACCCAATTATATTGAAGATTTTACTCAATTGATGGATAAATACCAGCAGCAAGCGGTCTATTATGCGCATGCTGGTGCTGGTGAGCTCCACCTCCGTCCTATTTTAAATCTTAAAAAAGCTGAAGATGTAACACTCTTTAGAAAAATAACTACTGAAACTGCACAGCTGGTAAAAAAGTATAAAGGCTCATTTAGTGGGGAGCATGGCGATGGTATTGTACGTGCTGAGTTTATTCCGTTAATGATTGGTGAAAAAAATTATGATTTACTACAACGAATTAAAAAAGCGTTTGATCCTAACAACATCTTCAATAAAGGTAAAATTGTTGATGCACAACCTATGGATCAAAATCTCCGTTATGCTATTGATCGCAAAGAACCAGAGGTTGAAACCATATTCGATTTTTCGGATAGTGAAGGCATCTTACGTTTAGCTGAAAAATGTAATGGTTCGGGTGATTGTAGAAAATCCGCTGAAGCAGGTGGAACCATGTGCCCAAGTTATCGCGCAACTAAAGATGAAAAAGATACAACAAGAGCGAGAGCCAATACTTTACGTGAATTCTTAACCAACTCTAACGAGACCAATAAATTCAATCATAGTGAACTAAAACAAGTCTTTGGTCTCTGTTTGAGTTGCAAAGCTTGTGCAAGTGAATGCCCAAGTAATGTAGATGTAGCAACTTTAAAAGCTGAATTTCTATATCATTATCAAGAAACTAATGGCTATTCGTTTAGAAATAAGTTATTTGCTAATAATGCTAAGTATAATAAAATCGGCAGTAAACTTCCTGGTTTCACCAATTTTATCAACAATACTAGCCTTGCTAAATCTATAATGGGTATTGCGAAAAAACGTACTGTACCTAAACTAGCTAATCAAACGTTGAGGCAATGGTATCAGCGGCAACAAAACTCAACCAATAGTAAAACTGTTTACCTGTTTTGTGACGAGTTTACCAATTATTATGATGTTGAAATTGGTAAAGATGCTGTGATCTTGTTAGAAAAGCTAGGCTATAAAGTTGAAATCATAGATCACGAAGAAAGTGGACGTAGTGCCATCTCTAAAGGCTTTTTAAAAGAAGCTAAAGTCCATGCCGATAAAAACATTGAAGTCTTTAAAGATCTTATTACCGAAAACACACCGCTCATAGGTGTTGAACCTTCGGCTATTCTTACTTTTCGTGATGAATATCTTCGCTTAACCGATGATAAAAAAGCAGCTAAAAATATTTCTGACAATACTCTTACTATTGAAGAATTTATAGCTAATGAATGCGAAAAAGGGCATATTCGCAAAGAGGCTTTTACCAAACAGCCAAAGGCTATTAAAGTGCATGGGCATTGCCATCAAAAAGCACTAAGTAATATGCATCCAACCTTTACCATGTTGAATATTCCGGAAAATTATAAACCAACTATTTTAAATACAGGTTGCTGTGGTATGGCTGGTTCTTTTGGGTACGAAAAAGAACATTATAACATTAGTATGCAAGTTGGTGAAGACACCTTATTCCCTAAAGTGCGAAAACTAGAAAATAATATCGCCTTAGTAGCTGCAGGTACTAGCTGTAGACACCAGATATATGACGGCACAAAACGCTTAGTACAACACCCAATTACTATTTTAAAAGAAGCTTTAAGCTAAATAATTAAGCTTGATTCTTAACTTGTTTTCTGCTAACTTCGCTTATCGATGGATATAACTCATTAAAACAAGATCATATCCCAACTGTTGTGCTTCATTATAACAAACCACTAACCAATGATAAAATTCTTTAGAAAAATTAGACAAAAATTGCTTTCAGAAGGTAAAACTGGAAAGTATTTGAAATATGCTATTGGAGAAATTATACTTGTAGTGATTGGAATTTTAATCGCGTTACAAATAAACAATTGGAATGAAAATAGAAAGATTGAGCAAAGTGCTAAAGAGTATATAAAAGAAATATATAAAGATTTAAAAATTGAGATATCAAACATTAATGAAATCCTTAATAGTTTAAGTGACCAATATAATGGAACTGAGTATGTTCTAAATGTTTTTGAATCTAAAAATAAAGTAGTTAAAGACACAGTACTGTTTACTAAAAATCATTGGGAACCTAGACGATTATTTATTATAGAAAGGGACTTAAACACCTTTGATAAACTAAAGAGTTCTGGTCAAAGCGGTTTACTTAAAAATGATTCACTTTCTAACTTATTAGACAAGTTTTATAAAAATTTTGACACACGTATTTCTAACTTTAAAGAATATCCGCTGCAAATTAGAATGGATTTAAGACGAACTAATTTTCCGGTTGGGAATATGAATGACTTTAAATATGAAATACAAAACTCTAAATTATCATCAGCATTTATCAAAGAGTATCTAAATAATGAGGTCATATATAAGAACTTACTATCCATTTTAAGGACTTGTCATTATAATACCACTTTTTTTAAGGAACTTAAAGATGAGGCTTTGCAATTGATAAGTTTTATGGAAGTTGGATATCCAGAACTGAAAAATAAATAACGAAAGCACAACAACGTGTATAGCTTATTGCGGCTGAATTCCTAATCGGAATTCATTGCAATTTACTATCTTTCGGTTATGGTGGAAAATCATAGCTGATTTTCCGTAACGAGCCATACACAAAACCGATAAGCGAGCATCTCTAAAAATTTTCAATTATCTTTTGTACTTTTATTCTTCTCAAATTCAAATACAATGAACACCAAACATTTTTTACTAGCAGTTTGTTTACTATGCTGCTTTTTAGCATTTCCGCAAAAGAAAAAGAAACTTTCAAAAACTAAAACTGCACTTCAAGCATCTGTAGAAAAACATAAAGAAAACCTTATACAGATTTCCGATGAAATTTGGGCAAAAGCAGAAACCGCTTTTGAAGAATATGAATCTGCAGAAATCTTAGCCAAATATGCAGAAGATAATGGCTTTAAAGTGAAACGGGGTGTAGCTGATATGCCAACAGCTTTTGTAGCTACTTACGGTACAGGTAAACCTGTAATTAGTGTTTTAGGTGAATTTGATGCCTTACCTGGTATCTCTCAAAAAGCAGAACCTACAAAACAACCGTTACAAGAAGGTGCTGGTGGTCATGGATGTGGTCATAACTTATTTGGTGCTGGTAGTCTAGGTGCTGCTATAGCCATAAAAGAACTAATTGAACAAGGTAAATTAAAAGGTACTATAAAATTCTTTGGTACACCTTCTGAAGAAAAATTCTTTGGTAAAATATGGATGGTAAAAAATGGCTTATGGGATGATGTAGATGTAAACATTAGCTGGCACCCAAGTGCTAGTATTGAAGCCGATGTACAAACTTCATTAGCCTTAGTAGATTTCAAAGTAGAATTTTACGGACAAGCAGCGCATGCTTCTGGAGATCCTTGGAATGGTAGAAGTGCTTCAGATGCTTTAGAACTATACACGACAGGAATTAATTATTATCGTGAGCATGTAAAACCTACTGTGCGTATACATTACCATATACAAGATGGTGGGCAAGTAGTAAATGTTGTACCAGATTATGCCAAGCTATGGGTACGCGTACGTGATACAAAGCGAGAAGGTATGATGCCCGTTTATGAACGTGTACAAAAAATGGCTGAAGGTGCGGCTATTATGGCTAATGTAGATTATAAAATATCTTTAATTTCTGGCATCTATGAGGTTTTAGTAAATCGTGCTGGTGGAGAAATTATGCAACAAAACTTAGAATTGTTAGGTCCAATTACTTATACCGACGAAGAAATTGCTTTTGGCAAGAAGATTCAAGAAGTAACAGGAAAAAAGCAAGTAGGTATGGATAGTGCTATTAAGCCAATGGAAGCTACCAAAGAACATCCTGGTGGTGGTTCTACAGATGTTGGTGATGTAAGTTGGAATGTGCCAAATATAAATTTAAGCGTTACTACAGCACCAAAAGATACGCCTTGGCACTCATGGGCTGTTGTTGCTTGTGGTGGCATGAGTATCGGTCATAAAGGAATGATCTATGCATCTAAAGCAATGGCAATGACCATGGCTGATCTTTTTGAGAATCCTAAATTGGTAGAAAAGGTAAAAGCTGAATATAAAGAGAGAAAAGGAGATGCAGTCTATAAGGCTATTGTACCTGAAGGCCCTCCTCCTATTCCAGCTAAGAAATAAATAAACAATCTATATAATCTGTAATTAAATGCAAGAGTAACCCCAAACCGATTACTCTTGTTTTCTTTATCAGGAAAAGGGCAGCATAAACTATCAAAGCATAATAAGTATGTAATGGATGAAAATTAATACTACACCTATTGGCATCAAAAATTGGAGTTGCTAATAAATGATCTAAATCGATTGACATTGTAGCTATCATTAATATCCAAGCTTGTTTCCATTGCTTTTTAAAAAATAAATAAGCTAGTAAACCAGGAAATAAAAAATGTAATCCATAATGTATAATGAATCTTGTGGTTTCCATTATATATTTAACGTTTGGTTTTCTAAGTAGTTTAAAGTATTACCACCTTCCATAAAAAGTAAATCAAGGATACTTAGGTTTTCTATAAAACCATACTTCTCTGAAAAAACTTGGAAATAAGAACCAAAACCAAATTCCAGTTTTGACTTCGCATCAACTAAAAAACGATAATCTCTATCGTCTTTATAGTCTTTTGCGAATTCTTCGGTCTTATTATAATCGGTAATTTCTAGTTGAGTATGTTCAGCGATAAATTCATGACATTTAAAATTGAAATCTAACAAGTATTTTTCCTTCATTGAATATAAAGTCTCTAATTCTAAATCAAAAAATTCATAAAATGGCGAAGAATTATATGCCGAAGCAAGTGATTTTAAATGCTGCTGTTGCCAATTTTCTGTATAATCAATTAATACATCTTTAGTAGGCTGCTTACTATTAGCTTTTATTACCGGAATATTCAATAATTGCTTACCATTGGCTCCGAAAATATAACAACGATTTCTATAAGTTTGCTTTTGAAAATTATCAGCTACCTCAAAAATAATTTTATCCGAATTAGCAATAGCTACATATTGAGCAATGGGTGAAAAATAAGTAGGATAAAACAACAAACACTAAGCTTTTCTACGTTTTCTAAAATAATCAAATACAAACCACCCTGCTAATGCAATTAAAAAGAACTTGAAGTATGAGGTTGGTTCACCATTTCCTTTTACGGTTGTAAATAGGCGATTCCAACGTATCTTATTGATACCGCTAGCATTCTTCTCCCAGCTAAACCATATAAATACCGGTTTACCTACAACATGATTAAAAGGTACATATCCCCAGGCTCTAGCATCTAAAGAGTTTTGACGGTTGTCACCCATCATCCAATAATAATCTTGTTTGAAAGTATATTCGTCAGTTATTTTGCCATTAATCATAATTTCATCTCCATTTACAATCAAATTATTGTTCTCGTATTCAGAAATTATACGTTTGTAAAAAGGCAATGATTTTTTATCTAGTTTAACTGTCACTCCTTTTTTAGGAATATAAATTGGACCAAAATTATCCATGTTCCATCCTAAACTAGGTACATGTGGGAATAAATCTTCCCCTTGTCCTTTAGGTTGCAATTGCTTTGTAACACTTTTTACGGCAGGATTTTTAGCAATCTGAGCAGCCTCTTTATCAGTTAATGTAAGATAATAATTTCCATCTTGCATTCTACCACCCTCTCTAACATTATATCTATTGGTAAGTAATGATTGACTAATTGCCTGAACACCGGTATTTACAATAAAATTATATTGAGGTTTAGCTCTATCTGTATAGGTAGTACGCTCACCATTAATATGGATATAACCATCTCTAATTTCCATTGAATCACCAGCGATAGCCACACAACGCTTAACTAAATTTGTTTTTTTATCTATTGGCTTGTAATAGTTTCTATCCGGATGGAAATCATTCATATCCAACAACGTATCTGCTGGTTGATTGAATACTACAATGTCATTTCTTTCAATTTTCTGAAATCCAGGAAGTCGTAAATAAGGTAATTGCAACTTATTCATCCAAGATGATTCTTTATTTTCAAAATCATCACTAAATAAATATGATTTCTTTTTTATTATTGGTAATGTATCATGCACCATTGGTGCAGCAACAGTAGTCATTGGTACTCTAGCTCCGTAATGGAATTTACTTACAAATAAAAAGTCACCAACTAATAAGGTTTTTTCTAAAGACGAAGATGGTATTACATATGGTCGCATAAAATATGTATGCACCAATGTAGCTGCTACAATTGCAAAAACTATAGAACTCACCCATTCACCCGCATTAGAGCGCGGTTTTAGACTTCTATCTTTAACATATTCTACATCTAAAATATAATTTACATAGTAGATATAAAAACCTAAAGTTAGAATGACTAAAAAAGTTTCTGGTCTAGAATTTCTACCAAAACTACGGATGGTTTCTACCCATATTACAGGGAACATAAATAGGTTAATTACAGGTAAGAACAATAAGATTACCCACCATTTTGGGCGATTTATAATTTGCATTAAAACCACTGCATTATAAACCGGTATTGTCGCTTCCCAAGCTTTTCTTCCTGCTTTTACATATAGTTTCCAAGTACCTAAAAAGTGAATTACTTGTATTACTAAAAATATTATAAACCAACCTTGTAATGTCATTCTATTCTATTTATAAGATGCTATAAATCTAAAACATCTTTCATTGTGTAAACTCCTTTTTTGTTTTCCAACCATTCTGCCGCAACAATAGCACCTAGAGCAAATCCATCTCTGTTTTTAGCAGTATGCTTAATTTCAATTTCATCAACTATAGAATCATAGAAAATACTATGTGTTCCAGGCACATTTTCTATTCTCTTTGCAACAATTGGTATTTCATCTTCTTCTTTTGTTACATCTAATATCCAATTATTTTTAGTTGAATTCTTAATAATATCTTCTGCCAATGTTATGGCTGTTCCGCTAGGAGCGTCTAATTTTTGTGTATGATGAATTTCCTCCATACGTACTTTATAAGCATCAAACTTAGACATCATTTTTGCCAATTGTGTATTTAATTCAAAGAATAGATTAACACCAAGGCTAAAGTTCGATGCGTAGATAAATGCACCATTTTTCTGCTCACATAAATCAACAACACTATCATATCTATTTAACCAACCAGTAGTGCCAGAAATCACTGGAACATTTTCATTAAAACATCTGCTTATATTCTCAAAAGCTGAACTCGGAATACTAAAATCTATGGCCACATCCGCATTAACTATACTACCATGATTATCCTTATCAATTTTAGCTATAATTGCATGACCTCTTTCAACTGCTAAACGTTCAATGGTTTTACCCATTTTTCCATATCCAAACAAGGCTATTTTCATCTAAAAATCATATTTAAAAGTGACTCCAGCCAAAGCTCTATTAGTCATAGGTTCCGTAAACACTGCTGGGCGTAACGTTAGATTGGTATCTAATGCCTTATCTGGCAAGTGTGCATCAACATTAGCTTCTAAAATATTAAGGGCATACAAACCTAATGTAATAAATAAGGATAGATCTCTATTCTTTTTAAATACATCTTGTGATCGTATTAAAGCATCTTGTGTTAATAGTGGCCGTCCATCTTCTCCATCAAACTCATGTGGTCTATTAGCCAAATCTAACTTATAGGCATCTCGAAAACGATTAAACTCTTTATCATTATCGACGTAAAAATATACACCAGTTCCGATAGCCGCCCAAACAACAGGAACCTTCCACCACTTTTTATTATAAGCTTGTCCAAGACCTGGCAACACTGCAGAATAAAATGCTGCTCGAGCTGGTGATAATGGATCGATACCTTGATTCAAAATGATTCCCTTTACTGTAACAGAATCTTTCTTAATTATTAAATCATCATCACTCTGCGCAAATACACATTGAATAAAAAGAAAAAAAAAGATGCTATAAATAGACTTTTGAAGCACTATTGTAGTAATTTTTTTATACGATTAAAGTCTTCTTCAGAATGAAACGGGATAATTATCTTTCCTTTATCTCTACCAGATATTTTTACATCAACTTTATGCCCAAAATATTCGCTAATATCCTTTACTCCTTTGCGAATAAATTTTGGCAGTTCTTTTGGTGAAACATCAACTGATTCTGTCGTTGAACCTTCACGCAAACTTTTAACCAGTTGTTCTGTTTGACGTACAGATAATTTATTCTTGATTATCTTTTCGTAAATATCTAATTGATCATCTTGATTCTCAATATTAATCAAAGCTCTACCATGACCCATACTCAAAAATCCATCTCGCATGCCTGTTTGTACAATTGGATCAAGCTTCAATAATCTCAAATAATTAGTAACTGTAGATCTATTCTTCCCTACTCTAGTACTTAATTGTTCTTGCGTTAACTTTATTTCATCAATCAAGCGTTGATAAGATAAAGCTACTTCTATAGGATCAAGATCTTGACGTTGAATATTTTCCACTAACGCCATTTCTAGCATTTCTTGATCATTTGCCAGCCTTATATATGCAGGTATTCTTTCTAGCCCAATTAATTTAGAAGCTCTAAATCTACGTTCACCTGAAACTAGTTGAAATTTACCATTTTCTTGTTTTCTAACAGTAATTGGTTGAATTACACCAAGTTCTTTTATAGAACTTGCCAATTCTCGTAATGCTTCCTCATTAAAATAAGTACGTGGTTGATAAGGATTAACCTCAATAGAATCTAAATCAATTTCAACTATATTGCCAACAACTTTGTCGGCATTTTTATCTTTAATTGAATTGATATCTTCTACAGAATCTTTTAATAAAGCGGATAATCCTCTACCTAACGCTTGCTTTTTTACTGCTTTCGCCATTATTTACATTCTTTTTTAGAATTTCGTGCGCTAAATTAATATAATTTACGGCACCTTTACTAGTTGCATCATAAGCAATAATACTTTCACCATAACTAGGAGCTTCACCTAAACGTATATTACGCTGAATAATGGTTTTAAATACCATACTATGGAAATGTTTCTTTACTTCTGCAACAACCTGATTAGACAGGCGTAAACGCGAATCATACATAGTTAGCAATAAGCCTTCAATATCTAATTCTGGGTTATGAACCTTCTGCACACTTTTTATGGTATTCAATAGTTTCCCTAAACCTTCTAATGCATAGTATTCACATTGTATAGGAATAATTACTGCGTCTGCAGCTGTTAATGCATTTAGTGTTATCAATCCTAATGAAGGAGCACAATCTATTACTATGTAATCATATTCATCTTGAACAGGAGCAATTGCCTGCTTTAGCATATACTCACGTTCATCTTTATCGACCAATTCAATTTCAATTGCCACTAAATCAATGTGGGCAGGAATAATATCAACATTAGGTGAATTAGTCTGTACTATTGCTTCTCTTGCTGTTGCAGTATGTTCAAGTAATTGATACGTTCCATAAATTACATTCTCTACCTCAATACCTAAACCAGAAGTTGCATTGGCCTGTGGATCAGCATCAATCAGCAAAACTTTCTGTTCCAATACACCTAAGGCAGCAGCCAAATTTACAGTAGTAGTAGTTTTACCAACTCCCCCTTTTTGATTAGCAATAGCTATAATTTTACCCATTAAACTTTATGATAATTTAAGCTGTAAAAATACGATTATTTAGCACTAATAAAAATGAAGTTTTGAACAAAACTGGATGCTTTCTTAACAAATTCATTTCCAAAAAATTATAATAAATAAACAAAATTTCATCACCCAAAAAGGATAAAAATTATTCATTAAAATAATTTTAAAATTTTTATAAAAATTCTATTTGCTAAACACAAAAAGGTTTGTATATTTGCGCACGATTTTAGCGAGCTGTTTTGCAACTTTCGTTAATACAAAATTGACAAATACATTTTTAAAGATATAAGTAATGAGTAAGAGAACGTTTCAGCCATCGAAAAGAAAGAGAAGAAACAAGCACGGCTTTATGGAAAGAATGGCTAGTGTTAACGGTAGAAAAGTTTTAGCTAGAAGAAGAGCTAAAGGAAGAAAAAGATTAACTGTTTCTTCTGAAGCGAGACCGAAAAAATAATGATTATTCATTCATAAGTATGAAAGGTGTTACTAAATTTAGTAACACCTTTTTTTATATCTTTTTAATAAGTTTTTTTGTATCGCTTAAAATCAAAAACCAAAAATTAAAATATTTGCATTCAATTTTAAAAATACGCTCGTAAAAAATGCCAAAAAACAATAACATCAAATCAGTTTTAATCATAGGTTCTGGTCCTATTATTATTGGTCAAGCATGTGAATTTGATTACTCTGGTTCTCAATCTTTGAGATCTTTAAGAGAAGAAGGAATTGAAACCGTTCTTATAAATTCTAATCCGGCAACAATTATGACAGATCCTTCTATGGCAGATCATGTGTATTTGTTGCCACTAACAACAAAATCTATAATTAAGATTTTAAAAGAGCATCCTCAGATTGATGCTGTTTTGCCAACAATGGGTGGGCAAACTGCTTTAAACCTTTGTATAGAAGCTGATAATAAAGGGATTTGGAAAGATTTTGATGTTAAGCTTATTGGTGTAGATATAGATGCTATTAATATCACGGAAGACAGAGAACAATTTCGTGAATTGATGGGTAAAATTGGGGTTAAAATGGCACCACAAGCTACGGCGACTTCATTTTTAAAAGGAAAAGAGATAGCACAAGAATTCGGATTCCCTCTAGTAATACGTTCATCATATACACTTGGTGGTGCTGGAGCATCAATCGTATACAAAGCTGAAGATTTTGATGATTTATTAAGAAGAGGGCTTGAGGCATCACCTATTCATGAGGTTATGATCGATAAAGCAATGATGGGGTGGAAAGAATATGAGTTAGAATTGCTTAGAGATAGAAATGACAATGTAGTCATTATTTGTACCATAGAAAATATGGACCCAATGGGTATTCATACTGGTGATTCTATTACGGTAGCTCCGGCTATGACACTTTCTGATAAAACTTTCCAAGAAATGCGTGATATGGCGATTCATATGATGCGTTCTATTGGTGATTTTGAAGGCGGTTGTAATGTTCAATTCGCGGTAAGCCCGGATGAAAAAGAAGATATAATTGCTATAGAAATTAATCCTCGTGTATCTCGTTCATCAGCATTGGCGAGTAAAGCAACAGGATACCCAATTGCTAAAGTGGCAACCAAACTAGCAATCGGTTATAGTTTAGATGAACTAGATAATCAAATTACTAAATCTACCTCTGCATTATTTGAACCGACCTTGGATTATGTTATTGTAAAAATACCCCGTTGGAATTTTGATAAATTTGAAGGAAGTGATCGTACATTAGGTCTACAAATGAAAGCTGTAGGTGAAGTGATGGGTATTGGTAGATCTTTCCAAGAAGCTTTACATAAAGCAACTCAATCACTTGAAATTAAGCGAAATGGCATTGGGGCAGATGGTAAAAGTTATAAAGATTACGACAAGATAAAAGATAAGCTCAAAAACGCTAGTTGGGATCGCGTTTTTGCAATCTATGATGCTATTCAAATTGGTATGTCGTTGAGTAAAATACACGAAATCACTAAGATTGATATGTGGTTCTTAAAGCAGTATGAGGAATTACATGCTATTGAAAAAGAGATATCAACTTATGGACTAGACACACTACCAAAAGAATTATTATTAGAAGCAAAACAAAAGGGGTATGGAGATCGTCAAATAGCACATATGCTGGGTTGTCTTGAGAGTCAAGTCTATAAAAAGAGAGAAGAATTTAATATCAACCGGGTATATAAACTAGTAGATACTTGCGCAGCCGAATTTAAAGCTGTAACACCGTATTACTATTCTACATTTGAGAGTAATATGATTGTTAACGGGAACGCTTACGCGGATAATGAATCGTTAGTTTCTGATAAGAAAAAGATTATTGTTTTGGGGTCTGGACCAAATAGAATTGGTCAAGGAATCGAGTTTGATTATTGTTGTGTACATGGCGTATTAGCAGCTAAAGAAGCTGGGTACGAAACAATTATGATCAACTGTAACCCAGAAACTGTATCAACAGATTTTGATACAGCAGACAAGCTTTATTTTGAACCTGTCTTTTGGGAGCATATTTACGATATCATCCGGCATGAAAAACCAGAAGGTGTTATTGTACAGCTTGGCGGGCAAACAGCATTGAAACTTGCTGAAAAACTAGATAAATATGGTATTAAGATTATTGGAACATCGTTTGAAGCATTAGATCTTGCTGAAGATAGAGGTCGTTTTTCAACTTTATTAAAAGAATTGAATATACCTTACCCAAAATTTGATACCGCAACTACAGCAGAAGAAGCATTGGCTGTAGCTGACAAGCTCGATTTTCCTATTCTGATAAGACCTTCTTACGTATTAGGTGGACAAGGAATGAAGATCGTTATCAATAAAGAAGAACTTGAGGAGCATGTTGTAGATCTACTTAGAAAAATACCAAATAATGTACTACTACTCGACCATTATCTTGACGGTGCTATAGAAGCTGAGGCAGATTCAATCTGTGATGGTGAAGATGTGCAGATAATTGGCATTATGGAACATATTGAGCCTTGTGGTGTACACTCAGGTGATTCTAATGCTACGCTACCACCTTTTAATTTAGGAGAGTTTGTAATGCAACAACTAAAAGACCATACCAGAAAGATTGCTAAAGCATTAAAAACTGTTGGCCTAATTAATATACAATTCGCTATTAAAGACGACATAGTTTATATTATAGAAGCTAACCCTAGGGCTTCACGAACTGTACCGTTTATTGCAAAAGCTTATGGAGAGCCATATGTTAATTATGCGACTAAAGTGATGCTGGGCGAGAATAAGGTGAAGGATTTTAATTTTAATCCTAAATTAGATGGATACGCAATCAAACAACCTGTGTTCTCATTCAATAAATTCCCTAATGTAGATAAACGTTTAGGACCAGAAATGAAATCAACCGGTGAAAGTATTTTATTTATAGATGATCTTAAAGATGATCAATTTTACGAGTTGTACTCTAGAAGGAAAATGTATTTGAGTAAATAATACATAAAGAACATCAAATACTCACATGAAAAACTTAATAAATTTCATAACATTACTTATAGCGGTTAATTTTGGATTTAGTCAAGATACCATTTACTTAGACTCAAATAAAAAGAAAACTATAAAAGATAACGCGTTATACTTTAAACTTAATAATACTAACGAAAACATTAAGAGAATTTACAACCTAAATGGTAATCTAAAATATGAAACCATTTATAAAACAAATAAGAAAAAGAAACCTATAAAACATAGTGTCTGGTATGATAGTGGAGAGTTATATATTGAATCAAATTATAACCACAAGAAAAAGGAAAGAAATAGGGTAGTATACTGGAAAGAAGGAAAAGTAAAAAGAAAAGATTCCCATAAAAAAGGGAAACTAATACTTGGTACTTGCTGGAATGAATCTGGTGACGAAATACAATATTTTCCATTTGAAGTGCAACCAAAATTTCCAGGTGGTCAAGATGAGCTCGTAAAATATTTGAGCAGAAATATTAGACAGTTAGATGGTAAGACAGTTATAAAGATAAAATTCTATATTGATAGCACAGGTAATGTTCTAGAACCTGTTTTATCAAAATCAAGTGGAAATATAGATATTGATTCTTACTTGATTAATCTAATTTTAAGTATGCCTAAATGGACTCCTGCAAAACAAGATAATATCCCAGTAGGAGTATGGAGAACACTACCTGTGAAACTTTAAAATCTTTAAAGGCTAATTCATTTTTCTTTTAACCAATTTTCTCTATTTAATTGAATACTTTTCTTTACTTTTTCAACTAAAGAAGTTACATAAGAATTATCAGTATCAAACGTTAATTGTGTTTCCTTTTGTTTACCAAAACGTATAAAAACAACTTTTATAGATTGACCAGGTTTAAATTGCTTTAAAAAATCAGAAGGTTTTACATCTGGTGTAATTGTAGTATCATTTATAGAAATAATCTGATCTCCATTATCTAATCCTGCCTTGTAAGCTGCACTTCCCTGAAAAGGATTAGTAATTAGAATAAATTGTTCATTTAATGTTGCACTTAAACTCGCTTCATTTTGTTTAGGCTGTTCAAAAGAAACACCAACTGAAACAAATAAAGTTTTATAATTAGGCATTTTACTATCAAAAATATAACTGTTAAAAAAATCAGTAGCAAATTCTTTCCCTGCATAGTTACTTAGCAATTCTTGCAAATCTTTTATAGTATATGGTATCTCTGTTTTTCCGTAAACATTCCATACAAGTTTCATAAAATCGTCTAGATTTTTATTCCCATAGTGGTTTCTTAGCGATAAATCTAACGCCAATCCTAGCACATTACCATACGTATAATACGATATAAAAGTATTTTCTCTATTCACTGGATCTACCGAACGAGCAGCATCAACAAAAGGCGCTTGATAGCTCATTTCAACTGGATTAAAATAATTTCGTGCCGGTGAATTCCAAACATAATTGAGACCACTCGCTAAACCTTTTATATAATCTTCTTGCGAAAGTAACCCGGCACGACACAATATTAAGTTTGCATAATAACTAGTAAAGCCTTCTGCAAACCATAATTCACCTGACATATTGGCTTCTTCATAGTTAAAAGGCTCTAAACTTTGTGGTCGTATACGTTCTACGTTCCAAGCATGAAAAAATTCGTGAGATACGGTGCCCATATTTTGTTTTAACCCACCATTAGCTAAGCTTCGTGTGCTTGTTAAAATTGTGGAATTACGATGTTCCATACCATCACCTGAAGCATTTGGTATATAACAAGCTAAGAAAGTGTATTCATCATAATCAAAATCTGGTAGTTCACCATAGACCGCTTTTTGTTGTAGCACCACTTTTTTTACACCATCAAAATATTCGTCTAGTTCCTCTTCTGTTCCATTATGATGCAATACAAATTTGATTGTTTTTTCTTTTCCATTCTCATTTATCTTAATACTCCTTACAGCATGATTACTTATCTCTGTTGGACTATCCATTAAATAATCCAAATCTGGTGCATAATATGTATTTCCTTCTAGGTGTTTTAATTGTGTAGCTACTTTCCAATCCAAGTCTTCACGAACATTAAATGTTATATTTATAGGTCGATGTTCATAATCTTTAGCATACACAAATGTTGCTGGAATATTTAAATGTGCGTGGGTTTCATCGATCTGAGAATAAGTACCACCTCCTCTATTAGCAAATAAGGTATACGCTACCTTAACAAAACCATTATGATTAGCAATATTCCATTGATAAGGATTAGGCCTAGTCACCTTCAGCTCATTTCCATCAGCATCAAATGCTTTTAGATTGTATACATTTTTTATAAACTCATGTAAGGCATAACGTCCTGGTGAAGTTCGACTCATTCGCAACTCTAGCACCTTATCTTCTAAATTAGTAAAAACTACTTCTATAGTTGCCTCATGATGCGTTGCATTATTAAATGAAATGGAATAAATAGTATTTGTTTGCGAAAAAGTTAATGTTGCAAAGAAAAAGAAAGCTAGAGTAGAAAGAATGTGTTTTTTCATTGAGAAAAGATGATTTTGTAAGTTTCCAAATTTATTAATAAATATGACATTTGGCTATTGAACTACAAAACTTATATTTGCTAAAAGCTAATCAATGAACTACATCTTATTTGACGGAACTGTTCGTAACGCGTTATTGCCTTTTACGTATACAAGACCAGTTGCAGATATCCGCATTGGAATCTTAACCATTCGTGAAAAATGGGAAAAATATCTGAGCTTTACCACTACCACCTTAACGGAAGAATATCTGGAAGAAAAATATCCGATGGTAGAGCTAGAAGAAAACATAATGATCAATGCTTCCTTTTTGCCTAATCCTAAACTAGTCGGTAAAATAAAAAGACTTCAAAATAACGAAGCTATTATACAAGGCGAAGAGATCATTGCATTTTTTGCTACCGATGCTCAAGAAGAAACCGATTTTGATGCTTATACTAAGATAGAATTTACTGATACTATTCTTCAAGTAAGAAATACATGGGATATTTTCTCTAAAAATGAGGAAGCAATTAAAGCTGATTTTGAGCTATTGACTGATGGTAGAAAGTCAGAACCTATACCAGATACTGTAAATTGTATTGGCAAAAATTATATTTTTTTAGAAGAAGGTGTTGATATAACATTCGCAACTTTAAATGCTTCTAAAGGTCCTATTTATATTGGTAAGAATGCAATTATTATGGAGGGATGCCTTATTAAAGGTCCTTTTGCAATGGGGCATGATGCAGTATTAAAAATGGGTGCTAAAATTTATGGAGCTACAACAATTGGGCCTATGAGTAAAGTTGGTGGAGAGGTAAATAATTCAGTGATATTTGGATATTCTGGTAAAGGGCATGAAGGTTATTTAGGTAACTCTGTAATAGGTGAATGGTGCAATTTAGGAGCAGACACAAACAACTCAAATTTAAAGAATAATTATGCAGAAGTACGTTTATGGAGTTATGAAACTGAAGGTTTTGCAAAAACTGGTTTACAGTTTTGTGGTTTGATGATGGGAGATCATTCTAAATGCGGCATTAATACCATGTTCAATACAGGTACTGTTGTTGGGGTTAGTGCAAATATTTATGGTAGTGGATTTCCGAGAAATTTTATTCCATCTTTTGCTTGGGGAGGTTCTTCAGGTTTTATGACCTACAGAATGAATAAAGTAAATGAAGTAGTAAAGGCGGTAATGAAACGTAAACATTTAGAATATAATGAAGCGGAGCAAAATATTTTAAATCATGTTTTTGAATTAACCGAAAAGTATAGAAATTTCTAAATAAAAAACTCCGGCAATTGCCGGAGTTTTACTTTTAATAATTCAAATATCTAGATTGCTGGAAAGCTAATACAATTTAAAAATTCAATTCTTTCTTCTGTATCTAAACCAGCATATGCATAAAATGTAGCAGGTAAATATTTAGCAGTATCGAAATCGAATGGCTCATCTACTTCTTCAACTGCTACTTCGTAAATAGTTTCTAATTTTAAAGTAGCATTAAACCCTACTGGCAAATATTCTTTTGTGTCGAACTCAAAAGCTTCGTCTGATTCTTCTAAAGTAGCATATTCAGTGTATAAACCTTTAAATGCATCGAAATTGGTAGGTAAATAATCGTTAGTATTAAAATCGAATGGCTCATCTACTTCTTCTACAGCTACTTCAAAAATCTCATCTAATTTTAACTCAGGATTAAACCCTACAGGTAAATATTCTTTAGTATCAAATTCAAATGCTTCGTCCAATTCACTTGCTACTCCATAATCTATGAACATTCCTGCGTAAGCATTAAATGCTACTGGTAAATAATCATTGGTGTTAAATTCAAAAGCTTCATCAGTTACATTAAGAACTATCTCTTCAAACATTCCTTGGTATGCATCAAAACCTTTTGGTAAATAAGACGCCGTATTAAATTCGAAACATTCATCAACACCCTCTAAATCAATAGTTTCATAGTTTGGCACACTGTTTGTATTATTTGATAATGTAAGATCGGTTTCATATTCGATAGCAAGTGCCGAAGTACTGAAAGCGATCAATAAACTAAGGCTTAAAAATAATTTTTTCATGGTTGTATGTTTTTAAATTTTGAGTTTTTGTTTTTAAAAAATTGTTACACTTATAAGACGATGTTTATTTTGTTTTGTTACCCTAATTAGTGATAGTTAAGAATTATTTAACACATAACTAGGTCTATCGTTAAATATATGTGAATAAAAAAACCTCGGTGGTAACCGAGGCTTCAATTAGGTTTAAAGTTCGTTGGTTATTATACTCGTTTTATTAGGATTAAAATCTTTTCGCAAATACTTTTTAGTATCAAATTCAAAAGGTTCGTCGGCCTCATTAACAGATATTTCTACTATAGAGTTTAAAATATCTTTATTCAAGTTAAAAGCTAATGGTAAATAATCCTTTGTATTAAAATCGAAAGGCTCATCTGCTTCTTCATTTACAATACCAAACTCTATACCGAACTTTTGTTCTACACTTAAGGTAGCATCAAAACCAATAGGTAAATAATCTTTAGTATTAAAATCAAAAGGCTCGTCTAGTTCTTCTTCACTAACTATAACAGGATAATTTTCTGTAGTTGTTTTAGTTTCGATCGTTGTAATTGTATCATTAATTGTATACAATTTACTTTCTGATAATTGAGTTGCAGTAGCCGTCATAAAACTAATGACTAACATACTTGATAAAATTAATTTTTTCATTTCTTTTAGGTTTTTTGGTTATGTGTTGTCTCGTTGTTTGTTTTTTAATTTAAGTACTATGTTTTACCAAGTACTTTACAATATGACGATCAATAATATTTTTTGTTACACTTTATCTAAAATATTTTTAAATTTTACTTTTAAAAGTGATTGTAATCAATTGTCTTTAATTACGTTACAAATATTTCGAAAATTTCAAAGGAGTTTCAAAAAAGAATAACTGAACTGTTATTTTTGAAGTACAAATTGTTATAATATAGACGCCAATTAGAAAAAAATGTTACAAAAACTATTAAAATAATTAATAGTTAAGTACAAAAAAAGAGCAGTTTTAAAAACTGCTCTTTTTATTTTTTATAAAACTTAATGCTACTTATCTAGAGCTTACATTACCAGATCCGCTTACTCTCACATCTTGTTTAGCCGGGTTACCTTTATAGTAAATATTTCCAGAACCAGAAATTCTGGCTTTCAAGTTATCTTTCACGCTAATTTTTACTCCGCCAGAACCTGCAATAGATACATCAGCATCTTTTGAGCTTAAACCATAGGCTTCAATATCGCCTGAGCCTGCTATAGCTGCCTTAACTGTATTAGCTGAACCTTCTAAATGAATATCTCCAGAGCCAGAAATTGCTGATTTAATATGATCTGCGTCGACTTTTAACTTTAAATCACCTGATCCCGCCAAAGCGGCTTTAAAAGAATCTGCTTTAATAACATCTTCTGAATATACATCACCAGAACCTGCCAACCCTACAGATTCAATATCTCTAAATGGAACTGTTATCAACACTTTTTTGTGTGAAACATTTACACCTTTCTTCCATTTAATCTTTAGTTTACCATCCTCAACCTTTGTAACTAAATGTTCTAAAAGATTCTCATCAATATTTAAAGTTAATTTACCTTCGGTGCCAGCAACTAATTTAACATCGAACGACCCTCCTATTCCGATCTTATCATATTCACCAACTGTTCTGGTCTTAGTAACCATATTACCGTTGCCTTTAACTCTCTTTTTAAGCCATTGTGCATTAACATTAAATACAAATGTTATCGTTATTAATAATGTGATTAGTTTTTTCATTGTTCTAGATTTATAGTTTGTTTAGTTTTAGTGGAAGGTTACACTTCCGTAGTCTGAATTAATTTTTATGGTAGAACCTGAGCTTTTATTCTTAAAATAACCCTCATAGTATTTAGAAGATGATTTTACAATTTGTTTAGAGAATTCATATTTACCATCTTCTCTTTTAAATCCGCCATAACTTAATTTTAATTCAAAGTTAAAAGGGGCATCTGGTACACCAATCTTTACTCCGCAATAATCTCCATCTACACTAACAGAATCAAATCCTGATTTTAAGTTTTCTATTCGCAATGACCCATAATCAGCTTGAATTGCCACTTTTTTAGAAATGCTTCCTAACCTAGTTGTTAAATAATCTCCATTACCTACAACACTTATTCCATTATTAATTTTCAAACTTCCATAGTCGCAGTTGTAATCCATGTCACCTATATTTTCAAAAACTGAGGTAGTATAGTCAGCGTTCAATTTTATATTACCAGCATCTTCTACTGTAAACTTAGAATAATCAGCATATATAGAACCTCCGTTAATTTTACCAATAGTAGACGAATTACAATAATCTATATTGATCTTATTATTCTTACTATGCAATTCACCAATAGTAATCTTACCATAGTCGCAATTGATAGAAGCATCACCTTTAATTTCATTTAATGAAATACTACCATAGTCATTCATTAAATCTACACTATTAGTTACTGGAACTTTTACATTATAATTGATCTTATAATGTACATTGCTTTTTTTACCCCAGCTCCAAGACCAACTAGAAGACTTTTTTTCAATAACAGTTTTAGCTGATACTAAGCTGTTACTGCCTTCAAATTCTACATCAATCATGTCTAAGCGTTTTTCAATTTTTTCCTCATTGTTTCCGCTTACAGTAATCTTAACATCTATCACAACACGATTTTGGTTCCATGAAGTTACATCTACATTACCATATCTATTATTGATTTTTAATAATGCTTCGGCATTTACGCTAAACTCTTTTTTAACCGTCTTACTTTTTTCATATTTCCCTTTATGATAATGGTGTTTGTTACAACTATTAGGGCAATCATATGCCATTGCTAACGCTGGAATCATTATTAAAAGTAGTAATAGTTTTTTCATATATATTGTTTTCATGACTTTATAATTAATAGTTTGGTAGTTAATTAAGCGTTACTTAATTCACTTTTTAAGGTGTTAATTTCATCTAATTGTTGTAGTAAGGTTTGTAAAACTTCAATGCGCTGTTGAAAGTTGTTGATCATAGCATAGATAATTCGTTTATCTTGATCACTATTCTCAAGTTCTAAGGTTAATTGATTATATTCTTTTTCTAACTCTTTTAAATGTATTAGAGCGTTATCTATTATTTCTTTATTATTATCATCACGTTGTAAATTAATGTCTTGTAATTCTTTTTCAATTGTTGAAACAAAAAAGCTTTGTGTCTCTTCCATTTCTGGCGATACATCTGCTAATTGCATACCAGGTGTATTAGTTGGTGTACCGAACCACACTCCTATTAGTAATACAACCGAAGCGGCCACTGCCAACCATTTCCAAGTACTAGGGTTCCATTTAACAGTATTCTCTTGATTAGAATGTCTTGCTAATTTGGCTTCAAATCGATTAAAGTGACCAATTGATGGTTCTTCTAAGTCGAATTGACCCTCTAATTCTTTAAATCTTTTTTCTAAATTATCCTTCATAACTCACAACTAATAATTGACGTAATTTATTCTTTGCTCTAGAGATTGTTGTTCTACTATTTTGATATGTAATATTCATAACCTCGGCAATCTCTTCGTAATCGTATCCTTCAATAAGATTTAGCGTTAAAGCGACTCTATAATTATCTTTTAATTGATTAATAGCTTCAGAAATTTCTTTTGCCTTAATCATTGCATAATCAGCTTCAACAGTTTCTTCTACCTTTTCAGGGATTACATCCAGTTTAACCTCATCAAACCTATTATTCTTCTTTAATTGAGTTAAACTTCTGTTTATTACAATTCTCTTTAACCATGCACCAAAAGCAACTTCGCCTTTAAAAGTGCCCAATTTTGTAAATGCTACTAGAAACGACTCTTGCATAACATCTTCAGCTTCAAAGCTGTCCTTTAAAATCCTTACAGCTATATTATACATTGCTTTATAGTACAACCTATAGATTTCGGATTGGGCACTAGACTCACCGCTTTTACAGCGCTCCAAAAGGTTTGTAATATGTTGATTTTTAGCTTGCAATGAATCGTTTCTGTTAGAAAGACAATACAGTTTATAAAGTGTTACACTTTTCTAAAAATAAATGTACAATTTTTAAATTGTGTTAATAAATTTTAATTGATATCTATTGGCATAAGAATTGTCCTACAACAGATGAAAAGAATAATGTAAATATGTATTTCACTGAAAATGAATTTTTTAGGAAAAGAATGAATGCATATTATTTTAAAGAATAAAACGTTTAATGTCATATTGACTTAGAAAGACCTATGAGTGATCCAAAATTTTTAAATATTGACAGTTTGTCACTTCACAATATATTAGATGAAGATGCGGAGTTAATACCTTTAATGACGCCTGAAGATGAAGAAGAGATTAATAATGAGGATGTACCTGAAGTATTGCCTATTTTGCCTTTACGTAATACTGTATTATTCCCCGGAGTTGTAATACCAATTACCGCTGGTAGAGATGCGTCTATTAAATTAATTAAGGAGGCTAACAGTGGTGATAAAACTATTGGTGTTGTAGCACAGAAAAATGAATTAGTAGAAAACCCTACTGCCGACGATGTTCATAAAATTGGTACCGTTGCTAGAATCTTGCGCATTTTAAAAATGCCAGATGGTAACACAATGGTTGTTATTCAAGGTAAGAAGCGTTTTGAAGTTGGTGAATTTATACAAACAGAACCTTATATAAAAGCTACTGCTAAAGAAATTCTTGAAGAGAAGCCTAAGAGAAAAAGTAGTGAGTTTAAAGAAATTATAGAATCGATTAGAGACCTTTCTTTAAAGATCATTAAAGAAAATCCTAATCTACCTAGTGAAGCTTCATTTGCTATAAAAAACATACAAAGTAATTCGTTCTTAGTAAATTTTGTTTCATCTAACATGAATCTAAGTGTTGACAAAAAACAAGATCTATTAAATACTAGCAGCTTAAAGCAAAGAGCTTTAGATACTTTGAAAGAAATGAATGTTGAGTTGCAGCGTTTAGAGCTACGCAATGATATTCAGTCTAAAGTTCGCGAAGATATGGATCAACAACAGCGCGAATATTATCTACATCAACAAATGAAAACCATTCAAGAAGAGTTGGGTGGTGTTTCTTATGATGAAGAGCTTGAAGAAATGAAAGCGCGTGCTAAAAAGAAAAAATGGTCTAAAGAAATTGCAGATACTTTCACTAAAGAAATAGGAAGATTACAAAGAATGAATCCTCAAGTAGCAGAGTATTCAATACAGCGTAATTATTTAGATCTATTATTAGATTTACCTTGGAATGAATATTCCGAAGATAAATTTGATCTTAAAAAAGCACAAAAAATATTAGATAGAGATCATTTTGGTTTAGACAAAGTAAAAGAGCGTATAATTGAACATTTAGCTGTGCTAAAGCTAAAAGGTGATATGAAGTCGCCTATCATTTGTTTATACGGTCCTCCTGGTGTTGGTAAAACATCATTAGGTAAATCTGTTGCGGAATCATTGGGTAGAAAATATGTACGCATGTCTTTAGGTGGATTACGTGATGAGGCTGAGATTAGAGGACACAGAAAAACATACATAGGTGCTATGCCAGGTCGTTTGATTCAGAACATTAAAAAAGCCGGAACATCAAATCCTGTATTCGTTTTAGACGAGATTGATAAATTATCAAATAGTCATCAAGGTGATCCTTCTTCGGCTATGTTAGAAGTATTAGATCCAGAACAAAACACTTCTTTCTATGATAACTATTTAGAAGTAGGTTACGACCTTTCTAAGGTGCTTTTTATAGCCACTGCTAATAATTTGGGTTCTATTCCATGGGCATTGCGAGACAGAATGGAAATCATTAACGTCAATGGTTATATTATAGAAGAAAAAATAGAAATTGCTAAAAAACATTTACTGCCAAAGCAATTAAAAGAACATGGCTTAACAAAAGATGATTTACAAGTTGCTAAACCTCAATTAGAAAAAATTATTGAAGGTTATACACGTGAATCTGGTGTTCGTGGTTTAGATAAAAAGATAGCGAAAGTGGTTCGCTATGCTGCTAAATCGATTGCCATGGAGCAAGATTATAATAAAAAATTGACTAATAACGATATTGCCGAAATCTTAGGCCCTGCGCGATTAGAGCGTGATAAATATGAAAATAATGATGTTGCTGGTGTAGTTACCGGGTTAGCATGGACAAGTGTTGGTGGTGATATTTTATTTATAGAATCAATTCTTTCTAAAGGGAAAGGTGCCTTAAGCATTACTGGTAATTTAGGTAAAGTGATGAAAGAATCTGCAACTATCGCTTTAGAATTTATCAAAGCTAATGCAGATGATTTTGGTATCAAGGTTGAAGAGATGGAAAAACAGAATGTACACATTCACGTACCAGAAGGTGCCACACCTAAAGATGGACCAAGTGCAGGTATTACTATGTTAACTTCCTTAGTTTCTGCTTATACACGTAGAAAAGTAAAATCACGTTTAGCAATGACTGGAGAGATCACTTTACGTGGAAAAGTACTGCCAGTTGGTGGTATTCAAGAAAAAATATTAGCGGCTAAAAGAGCCAATATTAAAGAAATAATTCTCTGTAAAGACAACGAAAAAGATATCAAGGAAATTAAACCTCAATATCTAAAAGGATTAAAATTCCATTTTGTTGATACTATGAAAGAAGTAATAGATATAGCTTTGTTAAAGCAAAAAGTAAAATAATAATCTCATATAAATTTAAAGTTCTAAAAGCCTGTATTTTAATTAAAATACAGGCTTTTGTATTTAGAATCATTTGTTACTTTTGTAAAACCGAAAATTGAAGCATAGTGGAAAGTTTCTTATTATTTTTTGAGCAGATGCCTTCTTGGCAAAAATTAGTTTGGATTTTTGTTTGTCTTAGTATTAGTTGGGGATTTGAAGGTGGGTTTCCGCTGGTAAATTTTAATTATAAAAAATGGTTGCATGCTGGTGTCAATCTTATTTTCTTAGCATGTAGTTTAGCAATAAATATTTTATTCGGTTTAGCAACTGTAGGTGTCTTTCATTTCTTAGCAGAAAATCAATTAGGGCTATTATATTTAGTCGATTTACCGATTTGGGTTGAACTATTAATAGCAATTTTATTTTTAGATTTTGTTGCTCAGTATGTAGTACATTATCTACTTCATAAAGTAAAATGGATGTGGAAATTCCATATGATCCACCACAGTGATACTAAAGTAGATGCTACTACTGGTACACGTCATCATCCTGGTGATTACGTGTTACGTGAAGTTTTTGCTCTAATTGCGGTTGTAATTTTAGGTATGCCTTTTGCTTTTTATGTAGTGTATAAGATAGCTTCGATCTTTTTTACCTATTTTTCTCATGCGAATGTAAACATGCCAAAATGGATTGATAAGCCTCTAAGCATTGTGTTTATAACACCAAACATGCATAAGTTCCATCATCATTTTGAAAGACCTTGGACAGACACCAATTTTGGTAACATATTTTCCTTTTGGGATCGTATTTTCGGAACATTAGTTTACGATGATCCTAAAAAAGTAGAGTATGGTTTAGATGTATTAGATGGTAGTCTAGATGAAGATGTATTGTATCAATTTAAAGTACCATTCGACAATTCAATAAAAACAGATTACTAGATCTTTTTCTTTTTTTCTTCAAGTTTTTCTTTCCTCTTATCAGGAAAAGTTAAACCAGTGCTATTATAAGTTGTTCCATAAGTATGTGCTGCCGTATAAACTTGTTGTATGGCACTAACGACTTGCTCTCTATCAAGTTCTTTTAATGGATGTATAAAAACTGACCATAGTAGATCATTAGAGATTGCATATTTAACATCTAAGGCTGAATGAAAATTTGCTTCCATAACTTTTAGCATATCTGTATATGCTAATTTCTTTTGCTCAATTATAGGTGACATTATTCGCATTCTATTATTATTTTGATCAGTCACGCATAGTAATAGCCTATCTTTTATCATAAATTGCCAATTACCTTCTTTACCTCTAAGGCTATCAGCTACGACATAAATAATTTCACCAAGTTTTTCATTACTCATCTCTTGAGCCTTAACTGTACTAAAGTTAAATGATAGAAAGATAATTACAGAAATTGATAAAAAGTTTTTCATACTCTAAATGTTTCTAATTTCGACAGTTTAATATGGTTTTCCTTACCAAAATACAGTTTTAATTTTACATTAACATTTTCCTTTTTGTACTTCTATTTAAATTATTACTTTTGATAAATCAATTTGAACAATGCAATTTAAGCACCCGGAGATTCTTTACGCTTTATTTTTGCTACTCATTCCTATCATTGTTCATTTATTTCAATTACGACGCTTCCAAAAAGTTCCATTTACCAATGTAAAATTCTTAAAGCGGGTAGAACTACAAACACGTAAAAGTTCTAAACTTAAGAAATTCTTGATTCTTTGCTCACGTTTATTAGCCTTAGCGGGATTGATTTTTGCGTTTGCTCAACCCTACTTAAGCAATCTTAAAAAAGATGAAGTTCAAAATACTTATATATACCTTGATAATTCTTATAGTATGCAAGCAAAAGGTAGTAAAGGTGAATTATTGAAAAGAGCAAGTCAAGATATTATAGAAAATTTTAATGACACAAAGAATGTCAACTTAATTACGAATGATAAATTTTTAAAAAGTGTTTCTATAGACGATCTAAAAAAGGAGCTTTTAGAACTTAATTATCATCCCATAAAACAGGATGTGAATGCCACACTCTTTAAAATTAGAAATGAATTAAAAAGTGATAAAAACACTTTAAATGAAATAGTTTTAATTTCTGATTTTCAAAATGATATAGAAATAAATATTGATAGTGTTAATTCATATAATCTTGTTCAATTAAAACCTGTAAGACAAGGAAATATTAGCATAGATAGTGTGTATATTTCTAGCCAGAATAATGAAAATATAACGTTAAAAGTTATAGTAAAAAGCTATAATTCTAATATTGAAAACGCTAGTGTCTCTTTGTTCAACAATACTATTTTACAAGGCAAGTCTAACCTAGAGTTTACCCAAAAAGATACTGAAACAATCGAGTTTGTTGTCCCTAATAACGACGCTTTTAATGGTCGGTTAGTTCTAGATGATTCTAATCTCAGTTTTGATAATAATCTTTATTTTTCAATAAATAGAACAGATAAAATCAATGTGCTTGCAATTGGTAATAATACAGAGTATTTATCAAGAATTTATACTCAAAATGAGTTTAATTATGTTACTACTTCACTTGAGCAATTAAATTATAGCTATATAACAGGTCAAAATTTGATTATTCTTAATGAGTTAGAGAATATACCGAATTCTCTAATAAATAACCTATCAAGTTTTCTGCAAAATGGAGGTAGTTTAGTAATTATTCCAAATACCAATAGTGATAATAACTCTTATAATTCTTTATTAAACACTCTAGGTGTAGGTAGCTTAAAAAGTAAAATAGAAAATGAAGTTTCTATTACTGATATTAATTTCTCACATCCTATATTAAATAATGTGTTTGAAAAACAAATCAAAAATTTTCAATATCCGACCGTAAAATCATATTATAATACCTCCCTGAGAAATAGCTCGTCTATTCTAAAATTCGAAAACGAGTCTCCATTTATTTCCCAGTCAAGAGTTAAAAACGGAAGTGTATACTTTGTGTCATCTGCAATTAGTAAAGACAACTCTAACTTTAAAAATTCACCTCTAATTGTGCCTGTTTTCTATAATTTTGGAAAGAACAGTTACAAACATTCTGAGTTGAATTATACTATTGGCAGAAATAGTATTATTGAAGTAAAAGCTAATCTTAATAAAGATGACATCTTACAAATAACAAATGATTCAGGTAGTTTTATCCCTTTACAGCAAATAGGGAACTCTTCAGTAAAAATCACTCTTAACGATCAGCCATTAAAAAGCGGTTTCTATCAATTGAAAAACAAAGATCAGTTGATTAAGAATATTGCTTTCAATTACGATAGAACTGAAAGTGACTTAAACTATGGTGATATTGAGTCATTAGTTAAAGAGAAGTCAAATGCAGCATACTTTGATTCAGTTCAAAAAGTATTGAATACAATAAATAAAGAATATCAAACAAGTAATCTTTGGCAAACATTTTTATTGTTAGCAATACTATTCTTACTAATAGAAATAGGTTTACTTAAATTTCTAAAATCATGAATGTTCTTATAAAGGCAGCAACAATTATTGATTCTAATAGTCCGCACAATGGGCAAAGGAAAGATATTTTAATAGAGAACGGTAGTATTACTAAAATAGCTAATACCATTTCTAACTCTACTAAAATCAAAGAATTAAAACTAGACAACTTACATGTTTCATGTGGTTGGTTTGATACAAGCGTTTCATTTGGTGAGCCCGGTTACGAAGAACGAGAAACCATAAAAAATGGTTTAAAAGTGGCTGCAAGGAGCGGTTTTACAGCTGTAGCCATTAATTCTAATACAAATCCGTTTGTAGACAATAAGTCTGCAGTTGAATTTTTAATAAATTCGGCAATCAGCTCTAATATTGACCTTTATCCAATTGCAAGTTTAACTAAGAATTCTGATGGAAAAGATCTTGCAGAATTATATGATATGCAACAATCTGGAGCCATTGCTTTTGGTGATTACAACAAATCAATTGACAACGCAAATCTGATGAAGATTGCATTACTTTATACACAAAATTTTGATGGACTGGTGTTGAGCTATCCTCAAAACAATCAAATAGCCAATAATGGGCTAGCTAATGAAGGACATAACAGCACGAAATTAGGATTAAAAGGAAATCCCGCTTTAGCGGAAGAATTACAAATTTCTCGTGATCTATTCTTATTAGAATATACAGGTGGGAAACTGCACATATCAACCATTACCTCAGCCGGCTCGGTAAAATTGATAAAAGAAGCCAAGAAGAAAGGTTTAGATGTGAGTTGTAGTGTATCTGCTCATCATTTAAACTTAACAGATAATGAATTAGCAACCTTTGATGCCAATTATAAGGTTACTCCTCCTCTACGCACAGAAAAAGACTGTAAAGCTTTGAGAAAAGGGATTTCAGATGGAACAATAGAAATTATTACTTCAGATCATAATCCTATCGATATAGAAAATAAAAAATTAGAATTCGAAAATGCATTAGATGGCACAATAGGATTAGAAAGCCTATTCGGTGCTGTAAACTCGATTCTAGAATTAAATGATACTGTGAAATGTCTTAGCGAGATTCCGCGAAAGCGATTTGGTTTAGAGCCACTTTCAATTAAAAAAGGAGAAAAGGCAAATCTTACATTGTTTGATCCTTCTGAAGAGTATACTTTTAATGAAGATCACATCCTTTCAAAATCAAAAAATTCAATATTTTTAAATAAAACCTTAAAAGGTAAAATCTATGGAATTGTAGCAAATAACAAATTAGCTATTAATTAATATTAGTATCTTTAACACACAATTAACCAAAATTAAAACAAATGGAGAATGTAACTGTAAATGAAGGTAAAACAATGGCAATTATTAGCTATATTACTTGGATAGGCACATTAGTTGCTTTTATTATGAATAATGACAAAAAGAATGCCTTTGCAGCATTTCATATTCGACAAATGATTGGGTTAAGCTTATTATCTATTGTAAATAGTTTTGTAGTTTATAAATTTATTGGCTATGGAGCTTCTAGCGTTATTGGCATTAGTTTGTTAGTTTTATGGATTATCGGTTTTATTGGCGCGGTACAAGGTGAAGAGAAAAGTGTGCCTTTGTTAGGAGATCAATTTCAAGAATGGTTTAAAGGAATAGGATAAAACATTAGAAACATATATTTTTGGGTCGCACAAATTGTGCGATTTTTTTATTTAAAACATGAAACAATTATCGTTAGAATATTTAGTAAGACAGCCTAAAATAGATATAGAAAACTCTCCTTTACTTATCTTATTACATGGTTATGGTAGTAATGAGCAAGATCTATTTTCTTTTGCTGACGAATTGCCAGATGAATTATTAATTGTGAGCGCACGTGCTCCTCTAACATTAATGCCCAGTAGTTATGCTTGGTATGAGATACATTTTGACAATACAGATGGAAAATTTTCTGATATCCCTCAAGCAAAAACTGCAAGAGAAACAATTGCTAAATTTATAGATGAGATAAAACAAGAATTTAACGTAAATAATGATAATACTTTTTTATTAGGATTTAGTCAAGGAACCATTTTAAGTTATGCCGTGGCTTTAAATTATCCTGAAAAGGTACAACATGTGGTAGCACTAAGTGGCTACATCAATAATGAATTACTTCCTGAAAATTTAAATGCAACTAATTTCAAAAATTTAGATTTCTTTATTTCGCATGGCAGTGTAGATCAGGTACTTCCTGTTGACTGGGGTAGAAAAGCCAAGCCATTTTTAGATAATCTGAATATAGAAAACAGCTATCAAGAATACCCTGTGGGTCATGGTGTAGCACCTCAAAATTTTTATGCATTAAAAACCTGGATAGAAAAACGAATTTAAACTAAATGTCACTTCAAATGATCTCGATGATTTTCGGAATTGTATCGAGAAGTTTATATTATTACAAATGAAAAATATTAGAAAACACTTACTTATATCTACATTACTTTGTGTAACAACTTTTTTTGCACAAAACGACAATATCAACTGGAGTTCAGTACAATTGCAAACCAAATTTTCTGAAAAGATTACTTTTAACGTTAAACCTATCTTTCGATTTAATGAAGACTTTTCAAACTTTCAAAATGCTTCAATAGATATTTTTGCTAAATATAGCTTAGGTAAAGGTTGGTCTGCTCAATTACTATCTAGAACATGGTTTATACCAGATCAAAAGAATAGACAATTTATTTGGCCAGATTTAGCTTATAGTTTTACTAAAGGAAATTTTAAAATAGATAATAGAATTCGATATCATTTAGCTTTAGATATAAATGACCGTAAAGACCCAGATTTTATTAGATATGTTATTCAACTTACCTATAACAAGGGTAAAGTAAAGCCTTTTATAGGCATTGAGCCTTGGTTTCGTTTAAATGGAGTTGAGCAATGGCAACGCGTACGTTATATGCCGGGTGTAAACTGGAAAATAAACGACACCTATTCTTTATCCTTTACTTATTGGAAAGAAGATAGTATTAACTTAGAACCAAAAGTAAATACTAATATCTGGTTGGTAAACTTGTTGGTAAAAATTTAACACTATTGTTGATTCTCTATTTTTTTTGAACGAACTTCGTTTATTGACCGATATAATAAAAAAAACGCAACGATATCTAAACTATAAACGAAAAGTCAAAAAGTGCCTACAAAACCAAGTTTATTGGGTGTAACGTTCAGTCTCCAAGAAATTTTATTTTTCTTTTTAAACTTGTACTTATTATTATCTTTTAGGTAGTTATCTATACTATCAACAATAAAAACACTTAATGCAATGCCAAGACCTACATCTGTTAACCAATGTGAACCAGACCAAAGCCTAGATACTGGTGCTACCAAACCTGCAGCATAAATGCCTCCTTTTACCCATAAATTATCAAATTGCCGGGCAATAGCATGTGCTGTGGTAAATGATAAAATGGCATGCCCAGATGGTAAAGAATGAAAAGCACCTTCTTTACTAAATGGTTCAAAAACATCTTTACCAAGCCCAGTAGTAGGTCTTGCTCTACCAAAAGCATTTTTAGATATTGTTTGTATAAAACCAGCTGCTGTGGCTGAAGCTATCAATAAAACACCTGTATGTCTAACTTTTTCATTTCTGGTCAACAAACCAAATCCATAAATACCTGCCGAAATCATATAGTTGTTTTGCGGTGCTCCAAAATACCAACCAAATTCTTTTAAAATTTGAGGTGCGTCCTCTTCTTGATTGATAAAATACTCCGAGCCCTCTTCATCAAAACTGTATAAAATAGCGGTACCAAGTACTACACCTCCTAATTTCAAAAAATCATCGCCTTTCCAATGTAATGGTCGTGTATAGGCATGTTTCAACCCGCCAAAAGCAGTTTTTCCATCATACTTCATCATCTGCCAAATGGTTTTTCTCTCTAAGCTATCTCGCTGTTGCTGTTGTGAATTTGCAACGAATACACATAGCAACAATAAAATCGCAATTAAATTTTTAAAATTGGTAATCATGTATTTATAAAAACAATTAAACATTAATTTTTAATCCGTCATAGGCCAAAAGTACATTTTCTGGCAACTCTCTTTCTACTTCAGCGTGAAATCCTAATCGATGGCTAATATGCGTAAAATATGCCTTTTTAGGCTTTAATTCTGCTACAATTACCAAAGCTTCATCTAAATTTAAGTGTGTTGGATGTGATTCTAACCGTAATGCACTAATAACAAGCACATCTAGATCATTTAACTTTTCTTTTTCTTGATCTGAAATCGATTTGAAATCCGTTAAATAGGCAAAGTCATCTATTCTATATCCAAAAATAGGAATCTTACCGTGCATATATTCAACAGGAATAACTTCTTTGTCACCTAGTTTAAAGGGCTTGTTATACAGAATTTCTATCGAGGCACTAGGAGCGCCTGGATATCGATTGACCCTTGTAAAAATATAATAGAAACGTTGTTGTAAATTGTCAGTAATTCGTTCAGGTACAAATAATGGTACATCTCCCATTTTGTAAGTAAATGGCCTAATATCATCCAATCCTGCTGTATGATCAGCATGTTCGTGTGTAAAAAGTATACCATCGATACTATCTACATTCTCACGTAATAATTGCTGTCTAAAATCTGGTCCACAATCAACTATAAACCGAAAATCATTCCATTCAAGCATAATAGAACTACGTAACCTTTTATCCCTTGAATCATTAGATCGACAAACTGGGTGATCGATGCCAATAATCGGTATTCCTTGTGACGTTCCAGTACCTAAAAAAGTAACAATCATTCAAAAAAATTTCTCAAAAATAAAGCTAATTTATTTAATAAAATTAATCATTGTTAGTACATTTGTATCAAACAAAACACCACTAAAATGTCAATTACTCTTAAAGGAGATAAAGAAATTGAAAATATTCCTTCGGTTAAACGAAAAGCCCTTCGAATTAATCTAAATGAGTTTTTATACGGTACTTTTGCGGAGATCGGTGCAGGTCAAGAAACTGTTCGTAATTTTTTTAGAGCTGGTGGTGCATCTGGTACAATTGCAAAGGCTATGTCAGCCTACGATAAAGATTTCTCTGATGCTATTTATGGTATAGAAGCAGATAAGCGATATGTAACCGAACCCAGATTAAAAAGGATGCTTTCGCATGAGATTGAACTCATGGAAGATCGTTTAAGTAGAGATAAACACCCAGATAAATTATTCTTTACATATGCCAATACTGTTGCTACCATAGATTTTGCAAAGAAATTTAAAGGTCATGGTTGGGTTGGTGTAAAATTTCAGTTAGATCCTTTAGAAGATTATAACGAAATTGTAATGCATATTCGTTTTAAGCAAACAGATGCAAGACAGCAACAAGAAACATTAGGTATTTTAGGTGTGAATCTTCTTTACGGGGCTTTTTACATGAATGATAGGCCAAAAGATTTATTGAAATCATTTTATGATCACTTAGACAAGGATCAAATTGAGATCGATATGATTAACTTTTCGGGTCCTCGATTTATGTATGTAGACAATCGTTTGATGAGTTTACAGTTGGTTCGTAATGGTATGACCGATGCCGTAATGTTTGGGCCTGATGGTAATAATTTATTGCCAGCTCAAGAATTGTACAAGAAAAATATTCTCGCTTTACGTGGAAGCTTTAGACCTGTTACAAAGGTTAACATGGATATGTATGAAAAAGCATATGATATGTTTTTGCAAGAGCGCACTGTAGACGAAGAAAAAAGTCGAGTAATCTTTGAAATTACCTTAGCAAATTTAAGAGCTGAAGGCAAAATAAATGAACGAGACTTCTTAGATAGAGCAGAACTTTTATGCTCTCTTGGTCAGACAGTTATGATTACTAACTTTCAGGAATACTATAAGTTGGTAGAATACTTCTCTGAATTCACAAAGGCGCGTATGGCATTGGCTATGGGTGTGTATAATTTAGTTCAAATTTTTGACGAAAAATACTATCGCCACTTAAGCGGTGGTATACTCGAGGCATTTGGTAAACTATTCTTTAAAGATCTTAAAGTTTATTTATACCCGCTTAAAGATCAAGATAGTGGTGACTTTATTACAAGTGAAAATTTAAAAGTACATCCACGTATGAAAGAATTATATAAGTTCTTTAAATACAATGGAAAAATGTTAGATATTAAAGATTTTGATCCTGATATTCTTGATATCTTTTCACGAAAAGTATTAAAGATGATTGCCGAAGGAGAAGAAGGTTGGGAAGATATGTTACCAGATGGTGTGCCAGATATTATCAAAGAACATAGATTATTTGGTTTCTCCCGTAGACGCATAGTAGGGAAAAAGTAAGCTCACAACACATCTACAAAACTTCTAAAACTGTTAAAGACTAACACTGGCAAAAATATTTTCCTATATTTGCTTACGTTCAAGTGCTATCTACAGATTTTAAAGTTCTAATTTTCAATGTTTGAGGTTCACATCAAATAAAGATTATTGCAAATTTCTAGTTTATAGCTGTTTAGTTTTATCTCTACATAAAAATTAATTAATATTAATCAGTTATTGTTATTTAGAGTTAACAAGCGTAGAAAAAATTAAATAAACTTGATCTTACTTAAATCCCCGAATTAAAAAGGGCGAATCTTAACTTGATTCGCTTTTTATTTATCCAATATTTGAGTAGTGTGCTCTTTTGTCTTTACTTTAGTAATAATATCTTCTATAACACCATTTTCATCGATTACAAATGTTGTTCTATAAATACCATCAAATTCTCTGCCCATAAATTTTTTAGGCCCCCAAACTTTATATGTATTGATAACCTCTTTATCAACATCAGCTAATAATGGAAACGGGAAATCATGCTTATTAATCCAGTTTTGTTGCTTTCTAGCTGTATCAGCACTTACGCCAAGTAACTCGTAATTAAGCGACTGAAATCGTTTGTAGTTATCTCTCAAGTTACAAGCTTCAAAAGTACATCCTTCAGTGTTTGCCCTAGGGTAAAAGAATAAAACTAGTTTTTTTCCTTTATAATCTTCTAATTTTCTTAATACCCCAGCATTATCTTTTACAGTAAATTCCGGTGCTTTATCCCCTATTTTTAATGTTGTCATTATTTGTATTTTAGCTACGCTAAGATATGAATTATGACCAAAAAAGAACGTGTAGATTTTATAACTAATATACTAAGTAAACTATACCCAAACCCACCAATTCCGTTAGATCATAAAGATCCGTATACTTTATTAATTGCTGTTTTATTATCAGCTCAAAGTACTGATGCCAGAGTGAACACCATAACTCCTCTCCTATTTAAAAAAGCAGATAATCCTTATGATATGATAAAACTGTCTGTAGATGAAATTCGAGAAATTATCAAACCTGTTGGTCTTTCGCCTATGAAATCTAAAGGTATTTACGGGTTGTCTCATATTTTAATAGATAAACACAACGGGAAAGTACCAAAAAATATAGAAGCTTTAGAAGAACTACCAGCTGTCGGTCATAAAACTGCTTCGGTAGTAATGAGTCAAGCTTTTGGTGTACCATCTTTTCCAGTTGACACACATATCCATCGTTTAATGTATAGATGGAATTTAAGTAACGGTAAAAATGTAGTCCAAACAGAAAAAGACGCTAAACGTTTATTTCCTGTAGAAATTTGGAATGATTTACATCTTCAAATTATATATTACGGTAGAGAGTACAGTCCAGCACGAGGATGGGATTTAGAAAAAGATATTATTACAAAAACTGTGGGTAGAAAAAGTGTAATCAACGAATATTATAGAATCAAAAAAGGCTTCTGAAAATTTCAGAAGCCTTTTTCAACTAATTCAAATGAAACATAATAGGTTTCTCTTTTCTGTTTCTAACTACTTTAATTGACTTAGAGTAGTTTAGTAAAAATGAAACAGTTTCTTCTTTTGGGTTGAATTGCTTATTCAGCAATTCCTCAGTGTAAAGTTTATCCATAAAATCTTTTAATTTGTTGGGGTTTTAAAAGATAACGCAGAAAAACTTACTTTATTGTTAGTTAGTTAAAATTATTTTATTCTTATCAATAACTTTTCTCAAATTGATCAATGCATAACGCATTCTACCTAAGGCAGTATTGATACTAACACCTGTCTGTTCAGAGATTTCTTTAAAACTCATATCTCTATAAATACGCATCATTAATACCTCTTTTTGATCTTCAGGTAATTCATCAACTAAATTACGAACATCCATATGGATTTGATCTTTAATAATTCTTTTCTCAGCATTTAAAGAAGAATCACTTAACACAGAAAAAATATCGAATTCATCAGTATTTTTGAATGCTGGCATTCTATTATCTTTTCTAAAGTGATCGATTACTAAATTATGTGCAATACGCATTACCCAAGGTAAAAACTTACCTTCTTCGTTGTACCTACCTCTCTTTAATGTATTTATAACTTTAATAAAAGTATCTTGAAAAATATCTTCTGAGATATCTCTGTCTAGAACTTTAGAATAAATAAAACTGTAAATACGTTGTTTGTGACGACCAATAAGAATTTCTAATGATCTTTCGTTACCGCTAATGTAATTGCTTACTAAAACGCTGTCGTTTAATTGATTTGTTTGCATAATTCCCTTTTTTTAATTTTTCGAAGCTATGAGACTTCTTAATTAATTTTTGATAAAAAAGTAGAACTATACTATAAGCGTTTAATTTTTAAAGTTAGGGGGAGACTAGCTCCTTTTTTAATTTTGATCGCTATGAGTCGATCGGGACAAATATAAACACAAACTTTTTATATAAACAAGTTTTTTTGCAAAAAATTTTATTTAGAGTTAAATTTTTTTTCAGAAAACAAGTCATTATCTTTGCAACTATTTCTTATTTTAAAGGGCTTCCGTGAAGATAGATAACTTAAATCCAAAGGATTATATTATTATAAAAGGAGCAGCATTACACAACCTAAAAAACGTAAATGTTGCCATACCAAGAAACAAATTAGTAGTTATTACTGGCCTTTCGGGTTCCGGAAAATCAAGTTTGGCTTTTGATACTTTATATGCAGAAGGCCAACGTAGATATGTGGAAAGTCTATCTTCTTATGCACGTCAATTTCTTGGAAAATTAAACAAACCTAAAGTAGAATATATAAAAGGAATTGCTCCAGCTATTGCCATTGAGCAAAAAGTTAATAGTACAAATCCGCGCTCTACAGTTGGAACTTCTACCGAAATTTATGACTATTTAAAGTTATTATTTGCGAGAATTGGTAAAACCTTTTCACCAATCTCTGGTAAAGAAGTTAAAAAACATACCGTTTCTGATGTTATTAGTTATATAAAAGACTTTGAAATTGATAGTAAATTACTCCTATTAGCTCCAATAGTTCTAGATAATGGAAGAAAATTAGATAAAGTACTTGAATTACTAGCACAACAAGGATATGCCAGAGTCAAGGTAAACGATGAAGTTATAAGAATCGGTGATTATAAAGTAAATCAAAAGGATACAATATATTTAGTTGTAGACAGAGTTGTTGTAAAAAATGATGACGATGACTTTTTTAATAGAATAGCTGATTCGGTACAAACTGCATTTTTTGAAGGTAAAGGTGAGTGTATTATAGAAAATCTATCAGATACTAAGCAAAGAACATTCAATAATAGGTTTGAGTTGGATGGTATAACCTTTTTAGAACCTAATACACATTTATTTAGTTTTAATAATCCTTATGGTGCTTGTCCAACTTGTGATGGCTATGGTAATATAATCGGTATTGATGAAGATCTAGTTGTACCAAATACATCTTTATCAATTTATGAAAATGCCATTGTACCATGGAAATCTGAATCATTTAGGGAATATAAAGACACACTTATTGACAATGCATATAAATTTGATTTCCCTATTCACAAGCCATATTTTAAACTAACTGATAAACAGAAGAAATTACTTTGGGAGGGAAATGATCACTTTTATGGTTTAAATACATTTTTTAAACATCTAGAAGAAAAAACCTATAAAATTCAATATCGCGTAATGCTTTCACGCTATCGTGGTAAAACTAAATGTACAACTTGTTATGGTAAACGACTCCGTGAAGAAGCAAATTATGTAAAAGTTAATGATAGAACTATCACAGACTTGGTAGAAATGCCAATCAATGAAGTTTTAGATTTTTTTGGCGGATTAAAAGTTTCTAAGCATGACGAAAACATTGCAAAGAGGTTATTGAAAGAAATTAATAATCGTTTGCAGTTTTTATCTGACGTTGGCTTAAGCTATCTAACATTAAACAGAGCATCTAATACTTTATCTGGTGGCGAAAGTCAACGAATTAATCTTGCAACCTCTCTTGGTAGTAGTTTAGTTGGTTCTATGTATATTTTAGATGAGCCAAGTATAGGATTACATTCTAGAGATACCGAGCGTTTGATAAAAGTTCTTAAAGGATTACGAGATCTTGGCAATACGGTAATTGTAGTTGAACATGATGAGGATATTATGAAAGCTGCAGATCATATTATAGATATTGGTCCAGAGGCAGGTACTTTTGGTGGAGAATTAGTTGCGGAGGGAGATTTTAAGAAAATACTAAAGGAAAAAACCTTAACTGCAAATTACCTAAATAACAGCTTACAAATTAAAGTTCCAGAAAAACGAAAAAATTCCAAAAAATTTATAGAGATAAAAGGAGCTCGAGAAAATAATTTAAAAAATATTAATGTGCGATTTCCATTAAATGCCTTGACAGTGGTTACAGGTGTTTCTGGTAGTGGTAAGAGTACGCTAATTAAGGATATACTCTATCCTGCTCTTCAGAAAAAGTTATTTAATTACGGTAACAAACCAGGGCAGTTTACAGAACTAGTAGGAGAATATGAAGCCATAAGCAATATTGAATTTGTAGATCAAAACCCTATAGGGCGTTCGAGTCGTTCAAATCCAGTAACATATATCAAAGCGTATGACGATATTCGTGCTTTATTTACTACTCAAAAATTATCAAAAATTAGAGGATATAAAGCCAAGCATTTTTCCTTTAATGTAGATGGAGGCCGTTGTGAAACATGCAAAGGCGATGGCAAAGTTACTATTAGTATGCAATTTATGGCTGATGTACACCTAACCTGTGAAACCTGTGGAGGAAAACGTTTTAAGAAGGAAATTTTAGAAGTAAAATTCGAAAATAAATCTATTGACGATGTTCTACGGTTAACTCTAGATGAAGCCATTACCTTCTTTAAAGAGTATGAACAAAAGAAGATAATTAACAAATTGCAGCCCTTGCAGGATGTAGGCTTAGGTTACGTTCAATTAGGACAATCGTCTTCTACACTTTCAGGAGGTGAAGCTCAGCGTATTAAACTGGCATCTTTCCTTGTAAAAGGCACTACCAAAGATAAAACTCTATTCATTTTTGACGAACCAACAACTGGATTACATTTTCATGATATTAAGAAGTTGTTAGCATCTTTTGATGCTTTATTAAGCAAAGGACATTCAATCATTGTTATAGAACACAATATTGATTTAATTAAATGTGCAGACTATATTATTGATTTAGGTAAAGAAGGAGGAAAAAATGGTGGTTCATTACTTTTTGAAGGCACACCAGAAGAATTGATAAAATCTAAAGAATCCTATACAGCTGAATATTTGAAAGAAAAATTAATGCATTAAAAAATCGAAGCTTTCACTTCGATTTTTTAACATTTTGAATATCAGATAATTATTTTTCTTCTTTTTTCTTTCCTGCATTAGCAGCTTCTAAATTCTCTTTAGCCAATACAAATTCAGGTTCTAATCTAATTGCCTTCTGAAAACTTGTTTTAGCCGAAGCAACATCATCCATTGCAAATTGAACTAATCCTTTTAAATTAGCAATTGCTGACATTAATGAAACTTCTTGACTATGTTGTTTGTTAATGGGTGTAGATATTTTTACTTTACCGGTGTCATTTAACGACTCAGCTTTTTCAATTGCATTTAGCGCCTCCTTGTTCTTTTTCATCGAATAATAAATATTCGCCAATTTATACGCATGGTAATTATTATTAGATTTAGTTACCAATTTTGCATAAGACTGCGCAGCTTTGTCATAAGCACCTAAACCTTCTAAAGAAACAGCTTGCATTTCTAAAATATCTTGTTTACCACTATCTCTACTTAAAATATCTGTACAAACCATAAAACAAGATGAATATCTTCTTCCATTAAAATACAAATAAGCAAGGCTATCCTTATAAGTACTTGTAACACCTTCTTTTGCAATGATTTCATAGATACTATTAACAGCAACAGAATTATCACCATAAGCCAAAGCTTGTTTCATAATCAATCTATCAAGCGAAGTGTCTTTCTGATCTTGGGCAGTTATAGTAATTACGGTAAGTAATAATGTAATTCCAAAAATATAATTCTTCATAATCCTAATTTTTAATGCTTGCAAATTTATTTAAAATATTGAAAATTAAAAGGTAAAGTTTTCATAAATAAAATTGAGTACAAAAAAAGCCTCTCAACAATTGAGAAGCTTTGCCATCTGGGTGGAAGATGGGGCTCGAACCCACGACCCTCGGTACCACAAACCGATGCTCTAACCAACTGAGCTACAACCACCATGTGCTTTCGCGGATGCAAATATAATCTATTTACAAATTTAGGCAAATAAAAAATAAAATTATTGTTGCTTAATACTACTTATAACTACTTTTGCAATTCAATTTTGATCTTATGAATAACCTTACCCATTTTATATACGATTATCTCATTAAAATAGGCATGGCAGATACAACTGCTAAATACCTTAATATGGTTGCCTTATTAGCAATTTGCCTGGTGATAATCTTTATAATCGATTATGTAGTTAGAAGAATATTAAGAGGTATTTCTTATCGAATTGCCAAAAAATCAAAAACCAATTTTGATGATATCTTAATCACTAATAAAGCGCCTCGAAATTTCGCTCATATTATTCCTTTGATCTTAGCATTAGAATTTGTTCCTATTGTGTTTTCTGATTTTGATTATGCTGAAAACATCATTGAAAAAGGATTAGAGATTTTTGGCATCATTCTAACATTATGGATTGTTAGAAGCATATTGCATTCAATAAAAGATTATCTAAAAACATTACCAAACTTAAAAGATAAACCTATAGCCAGTTATATACAGGTCTTTATGATTTTCGCTTGGATGGCGGGTTTAATTTTGGCATTCGCAATTTTAACTGGTCAATCTGTGTTAAGTTTTTTTACAGCTCTTGGCGCTGCCTCAGCAATAATTATTCTAGTATTTAGAGATACCATTTTAGGATTTGTAGCTAGTATACAAGTTTCTATAAATGATATGGTACGTATTAGTGACTGGATCACTTTCGAAAAATATGGTGCAGATGGTGATGTAACAGAGATTACGTTGGCGACAGTAAAGGTTCAGAATTTTGATAAAACCATTACAACTATACCTACCTATGCATTGATTTCAGACTCTTTTAAGAACTGGAGAGGAATGACGAATTCACAAGGTCGTCGAATTAAACGGTCATTAAATATTAAAATGGATAGTATCAAATATTTATCAGAAAGTGAGATTAAAAACCTGGAGGAAATTCAATTAATATCTGAGTATCTAAGGTCTCGTCAGAACAAAATAAATGAATACAATTCCGAAAATAAAATAGATAAGAAATTACTTCTAAATGGAAGAAATTTAACTAATATTGGCGTTTTTAGAAAATATGCTGAAGAATATATTAACAATCATTCTGGTATTAATAAAAACATGATGATTATGGTACGTCAGTTAGCACCAACCACACAAGGATTACCAATAGAAATTTATGCTTTTAGTGTTGATAAACGTTGGGAAAATTACGAATATATTATGGCAGATATCTTTGATCACTTATTAGCAGCAGTAAAATATTTTGATTTGGAAATTTTTGAGTTGCCAACTAAGGTTTAAGCCTAGATTAAATTTTCTAAACTATTAACAGCAACATGACGTTCTGCTGTAAAACCTTCTGCATGCTCTACTCCTATCAATCTACCAAGATCTTGAGCCCTATATCGAATACTATCTAAAAAGTTTTTACTGGTAATCGGAGAAACAGGTTCTTTACTGGTTGGGTCATAAAATTGTGAACTATATGCTTGCACAGCTTCCATTTTCTTATCTATAAATCCTGAAACATCTACAACAAAATCTGGTTGCAAATTTTTCCACTGTATATACTGATATACATGCTTTGGCCTCCAGTGATCTTGCTGCTTACCATCTAATTCAGTTTCAATTCTTCGTAGTCCCGATAAAAAACAGGCATCACTTACTAACTTACTCCCTTTACCATGATCAATATGTCTATCTTCTATAGCATTACATAACACAATAGTTGGCTGGTGTTTGCGAATCATTTTTATGACTTCTAATTGATGTTCTTTATCATTTACAAAGAATCCATCTGCAAAAGCAAGATTTTCGCGAGTCGAAACACCTAAAATTTCCGCTGCTTTTGTAGCTTCTTTATCACGAATTTCAGCAGAACCGCGAGTTCCCAGCTCACCACGTGTTAAATCTAAAATGCCTACTTTTTTACCTAACGAAATTTCTTTAGCGATAGTAGCTGCACAGCCTAACTCTACATCATCTGGATGCGCCCCTATAGCAAGTATATCTAGTTTCATAATATCAAATTAGAAACCCAAATATATGTTATTTTTATGGTACTAAATTAAGACAATGTTCGAGCATTTTTTTCAATGTCCTTATTGTTGGGAACAAATTTCAATGTTACTAGATACTTCTCTAGAAAACACCTCTTATATAGAAGATTGTGAAGTATGTTGCAGACCCATCCAAATAAATTATTCTTTTAACAATAAAGAATTTGCAGGTTTTTCTGCAGAAGATATTGATCAATAATTAGCTATTAGATATCTATATTATGTCGCAAGTGAAATTCTAAATCGTCTTGACCTACAACTTTGAACCCGTTTCTTAAGTATAAGAACTTGGCAGGATTTCGTTTTAGCACTTTTAATTTAATCTCTTTATTTTCTGCTTTACCTCTACTAATTGTTTGCTCGAGTAGTTGTTTACCTATGCCCTCACCTTGGAATTCTGGTAATATCTGTATTTGAGTAATTTCTAAACTATCATCTTCTTCAGCTAATTTTAGCATACCTACTTTTTGTTCAGCTTGCATAACTAAAAAAGATTCATCGAATTGATGATCAATTCTAGATAAATGTTCTTCTTTAGAGAGGTGAACTCCTGCTTTTTTAAGATGTTCAGACATGGTTTGCATTCTAAGATCAAACAGAAAATCAATGTCTTCTTTTTGTGCTTTAACTAATTCTAAATTCATAACATATTTATTGCTTGTTCTATATCTTGTATTAGATCGTTTGCATCTTCTATACCAACAGAAAAACGAATCAATTGATCACTTATGCCGACCTCTGCTCGTTGTTCTGGTGTTAATAATGCATGTGAAGCCATAGATGGAAAAATGATTGTAGACTCTACCCCTGCTAAACTCATTGATGGCTTTATCAATTTTAGTGAGTTTTTAAACTTGAGAGCATCTATACTAACATCTAGTTCAAAAGCTAACATACCACCAAAACCATTCATTTGTTCTTTTGCTATGGCATGATTTTTATGATTTGGTAACCCAGGATAGTACACATTGGCAATTTTTACATGTTGTTCTAAATAATCAGCTAGCACTTGAGCATTTTTATTATGCTGAGCCATACGAATGCCTAATGTTTTTATACTACGCTCTAAAAGGTAACACATAAAATCACTTAGGTTACCACCTAGATTTTTAGACTTTTCCCAAATCTTATCAATGTTTTCTAAAGTAGAAGCAACTGCACCAGCAGAAATATCACTATGTCCGCCTAAATACTTTGTAGCAGAATGTAGTACGACATCTATACCAAAATCAATTGGATTTAAGTTCACTGGCGAAGCAAATGTATTGTCAATCATCGATAGTAGATTGTGTTTCTTAGCCAATTCTGCAATACCTTTTACGTCGGTTATTGTGAGCAATGGGTTCGATGGTGTTTCAAAATATATAGCTTTTGTGTTCTCTTGAATTTTAGCTTCAAAATCTGCTATTTCTACACCATCAGTAAATGAATACTCTATATCCATTTTTTCAAACTCTTTGATAATAAAATTAAAGGTACCTCCATAAATTTCGTTTTGTAAAACTATATGATCTCCTTTTCGTAAAAAAGTCAATAAAGTTGTACTAATAGCTGCCATACCCGACGTAAATGGTAAAGCGGCTTCAGCATGTTCTAAGGCAGCAATCTTAATTGCAACAGCTTCTTGGTTTGGTGTATTAAAATAACGCGGATATCTCTTTTTCTCAACATCCATATACGGGTATGAGCTTGCCATAAAAATTGGGGATACAGAACCACCGAACTGCTCATCTTTAATACCACCAACATGTGTACAGATGGTATTAAGGCCTAATGTTTTCTTTTTCATTATTTATTATAAGGAGCTTCTAATTTACTAAACAAAAATGAATATTCTTATTTAGACATTTAGATGTGACTTCTTTAAATAACTTGTGTCTTATAAGTACAAACAGAAATTTGGCAATGTTTAAATGCATTGCTCTTAGTTAGTTGTTAGACGGTTAAACATAATAGGTTGTAATATTAAGAAGGGTAAAATCAACCATATACATTATAAAACCGTCATTTAAAAGGCCCGAAGCGACTGCTTCGGGTCTTTACTTTTTTAAACTTGTACAACTTTCCATTTCCCTTTTTTAAACCATAGAATACCAATAATCGCTATGGAAACTTCTGCCAAAGTAATTGCCCAAAAAACGCCAGAAGGCCCAAAATCTAAGGTTATGGCCATTAGATATGCAAATGGTAATTGAAATAACCAAAAGCATACAAAATTGATATATGTGGGTGTTTTGGTATCGCCTGCTCCATTAAAAGATTGAATTACAACCAATCCATATCCGTAAAAGACATAGCCAGCTGCTATAATTCGTAAGCAAAGTGCACCATATTCAATAACCTTAGTTTCATTGGTAAATAAGCCTAATAATTGAGGTGCAAAAATTAAATAGATTACAGAAACCAAGCCCATAAACCAAGCATTGTATTTTCCTGTTTTCCAAACAGATGTTTCTGCACGACCAGGTTGTTTTGCACCAAGATTTTGACCTACCAAAGTAGCAGCTGCATTACTTAATCCCCAAGCAGGCATCATGGTAAACATCATAATTCTGATAGCAATGGTATATCCTGCCAATACTTCGCTACCAAATTCAGACATTATACGCATTAAAAATACCCAGCTAGAAGTACCGATTAAAAACTGCCCAATCCCGCCAAGGGAAACTTTAATAAGATTAAACATAATCTTGGTACGAATGATTAAATCTTTAAAAGCAATTTTAATTTTACCCCAGCCATAAAACAAAATAAATAGCTGAAATACCACGGCAGAACCTCTGCCGATAGTAGTTGCAATTGCTGCACCTTCAACTCCATATGCTGGTACCGGCCCGAAACCAAAAATAAATATGGGATCTAAAATTATATTTAATCCGTTTGATACGATGAGCGTCCACATAGCTATTGAGGCATTACCTGCGCCTCGAAAAATAGCATTGATTAGAAACAATAACATAATGGTTACATTACCACCAAGTAATATTTGCGTATAGCCATAACCTTCTTCAATAAGGTCTGGCTCACCACCCATTAATGCCAAAATCTCTTTAGGATATAGTATACCTATAACACTTACAATGGTCGCGACACCAACACCAAGAATAATAGCTTGTACAGCGGCTTGAGAAGCGCCCTTAATATCATCTTCGCCCACTCTACGAGCTACCACCGCTGTTGCCGCCATGCTCAAACCAATAGCTACTGCATATACCAATGTAATAACAGATTCTGTAAGGCCAATTGTTGCAACTGCATTTACGCTTACGCGGGAAACATAAGCAATATCTACAATAGCAAAGATGGATTCCATCATCATCTCGAGGATCATGGGAATAGCTAGCATAAAGATCGCTTTTCGAATGCTACCAGATGTAAAGTTTTGTTCTTTACCTTTTACAGCTTGCCAGAAATATTGAAAGAATTTTTTAAATGTATTTGTATTTGGGAATGTCATGATTGTATTTAATTGTATATGGAAATTGAAATAGCAGTACTATTTCTTAATTTGGAACAAATAGCGCACAATATGGTAGGCAATTTGTTATTTTCGGAAGTATTTTAAACAATCATCAGCGACAAATATATAAAAAATAAAATGTCATAATAATTAATTCACTTTTTCTTCTAAATATTGCTTTGCAATAGTTTCAACTTCTTGCAATAATGCGGAATAATCGTTAGCTGATGTTAACGGATTCATAATGGAGCAACGTAAATATCGCTTATCATTAATCATAGTTTGTACTATGTAGAATTTACCAGATTCTATCAGCTCCTTTCTTATGTATGAGTTTAAAGTATTAATGTCATCATTTGTAGCCTCATCATTGGGCAAGTATCTAAAATTAACAATATTACTTTCTGGTTTTATTGCCAATTCAAAATTATGGTGGTCGGTTATAAGCGATGCCAACTTTTGAGCAGAAGCATAAAGATGGTCTACATTCTTCTCAAAAATATCGGTACCATAAGTTTTTAAAATAATATAGGCTCTAGCAGATAATAATGACTTAGTGCACTCAAAGGTGCGCTTAGCAGAATTGTACCATTCTTCCTTGTCTGGCGCATCCCAAAGATATTGAGCTCTTTGCGCAAATGTCTTATAACTTTCGCTACCTTCTTTAAATACCAAGCCAGTATTCAAAGCTGGAGTCATTAACATTTTATGATAGTCAATTACTACGGTATCTCCCTTTTCTATTCCTCTAACTAAATGCTTATATTTTTTAGAAAATACTACACCTCCGCCATGAGCTGCATCTATATGAAACCATAAATTATTAATCTTACAAAAATCTCCTATAGCATCTAAATCATCATAAGATCCTGTTGCAGTAGAACCACCACAACCAACAATACAAAATACATGCAATCCTTTTTTCTTTGCCTCTTCTAAATATTTCGGTAATAAATCTGTTCTCAATTTAAAATCGTTATCCACAGGTACTTTTATAATACCATCATCACCTAAGCCCATTATTCTTGCCGAACGATCTATACAGTAATGAGCTTCTTCAGAAACCATAACGGCCAACTTTTGCTTATGACCTTCTTCCCAAACATTGCTTGGTGCTTTTGCTTTTCTAGCGGCCAATAATGCAGTTAAATTTGCTAATGTACCACCAGAAGTAATAAAACCTGAAGAGCCTTCTGTATAACCAATATGCTTGGCCGTAAAATCTATAATGGTTCTTTCCATGGCATTAGAAGCAGGTCCCATTTCGTATACACCCGTTCCATTATTTAAAAAATCTGCTATTAAACCTGCAAAGGCATTTATTGGTGCTGGGCTAGCCGTTTGATGACCCATAAATCTAGGGTGCTGCAATTGTATTGAGTGTTCTACAATATTTTTTAAGGTGTCGAACGGTTCAGCTTTTATTTCTAAATCATCTTTAAAAAAAGATAATTGATCTTCTGGCTCTAGATGCGGATATACGGGCTCAGTCATATCTGTTTGAATATGTTCTAATTGATCCGCTAAGAGATCAACCATTTTATGACCAAGCGATCTAAAATCTTCAGAATTATATATTTTTTGAAACTCGTTACTATAATTAGTAGATGTGCTCATAGGTTCTGTGATTGATAACAAAGTTAAAAAGTCTTTACTAGATCAAAAAAAGTTTAACCAATTCTAACAAAAATCTTTTGAAAGTTTAATTTAAAAAGCATGTAAAGCATTGATTTTTAAGTTATTTATTAAAAATTTCGTACCTTATAATGCACAACAAATACTAACTAAACTATCGAACAATGAAAAATTATGTTTTAAGTTTAATGGCTATCGCCATTTTAACACTAGTAGCTTGCCAAAAACCTGCAGAAACAGAGGTAACTGAAAAAGTAGCAACCCCAGATTATGCCGCATTCGACAAAAAAGTTGAGGTACTACGCTCATTCTTCAAAGCACATGGTAATGAAGATCAAGACGCTCAAGCAGCGATGCTATCTGATACCTTACAATGGAGTCCGCCAGCATATAATGGTAATAAATGGATGGGTAAAGAAGAATTGCTAGCAGCATTAAAAGGGTACCAAGATAACTTTGAAAATATTAAATTTACTGAAGGTATTGTTTTACAAGATTCTATTGTTGGTGGTGTATATTCCGGGTCTGTTTTCCCAAAAGAAAGTGCATCATCTTCTCCAGATGCCATTAGAATGTATGGTACTTGGACAGCTACACATACCGAAACTCAAAAACCAATTGGTGTTAAATGGTATGGTATAGGTTGGGTAAATGATGATGGTAAAATAGTAATGTTTACCGATTATTTTGATGTAAATGGGATAGCAGCGCAACTAACTGCTCAAGAAAGCAAAGAATAGCATAAACTAAAAATGTAAAAGAGGTCAAATAAATTGACCTCTTTTTTTATGCAATATTGTTAATAAAAACAGGGAAAACCCCCTATTAAAAACAGGATTTATCCTCTTGACTTGCAATCATATAAATCAGATTTTAGTTAGGAAATTAAAAATTTAAAAAATGATACGAATAGCTTCATACAATGTCGAAAATCTATTTGCTAGACCCAGAGTGTTTAGAACAGATGTCAATTTTAACGAACCTATTTTAGATAGCTATCATGAAGTAAGTGATTTAATAGCTAAACTAGCATATACTACAAATGATAAAAATAGAATTATAGAATTGTTACTAGAGCTAGAGATTTATACTAAAAATAACCACAATGCTATTCGCAGAAAAAGAAGTCAACACCCTAAGTGGGCATGGCTTAGAAAAAACAGAGGAAAGTTTGATAGAGAACCTAGAGATACAACAAAAAGTTTAGAAATTATAGCAAATGGGAGAAATGATTGGATAGGCTGGATAGAGCTAGCAGTAGAACCAACTAATGAGGTAAGTACAAGAATGACTGCCCGCGTAATAGAAGATGTTGGTGCTAATATTCTTGGAATAGTTGAAGCAGAGAATAGACCATCTTTAGTAAGATTTAATAAAGAATTACTAAATAACTTCTATAAACATGTTATGCTAGTAGATGGTAATGATGAACGCGGAATAGATGTTGGTATTCTAACAACTTCTGATTTCCCCATTGGTTCTATACATTCAAATGTAAACGCAGAAGATAATACAGGTATTATATTTAGTAGAGACTGCCCTCAATATGAAGTAAAAACACCTAGCGGAAATACAATATATGTGTTAATAAATCATTTTAAATCACAATCTGGTGGTGGTGGCTCTAAAAGAACAAGACAGGCAAAAGAGGTAAGAAGAATTGTTGAAGAACTTGTAAGCCAAAATAAACATGTGGTGGTGCTTGGTGATTTAAATGAAGGTCCAAAAACTGGAACTGTTTCTGCTGAGAATCTTGAGCATCTTTATAACAATAATAGTCCACTAATTGATGTATACTCATTAAACAATTTCGATCTAGGAAATAGACCAGGCACTTTTAACGCTTGTGGGCTTCACAACCGATTAGACTATATATTTATTTCTGAAAGCTTATTACCCTTCTTTTCAGGAGGAGAAATTTTTAGAAAGGGATTATGGGGATCTAGAAAAACAAGACCAACAAATTGGGATACATATGTAGAAATGACAGAATCTAAAGAGCAAGCTTCAGACCATGCTTTATTATTTATCGATTTAGACTTATAACTTAATAATCTTAGTATTATGACAACAAAAACATCAAGTAAAAGCAAAAAGAATATTTTTTCGGTAAGGAGAAAAAATGATCCGTATGCACCGGCAGACTCGGCTGTACATGTGTATGGTAAAAAAGAAATGAAATGCGATACCGATTCTAGAGGGTATGCAACACCAAAGAATAGAAATCCTCTAGAAATAGTGTTAGATGCCTCAGAAGGTTTTATTCCGTTATGGAAAGAGAATGTTACGTTACGTTGGCGATTTAGCCCTAGTTTATATAATTTTTTTAGGTTTCCAGACTTAGCTATGGAAGGCATTCGTGACCTACTAGCTCAAGGATTACTTGAATGGGGTGATGCAGTGCCCATAAAATTTAGCGAGCGAGATGATGCATGGGATTTTGAAATTATAGTAAAACAAGATAATTGTGATCATAGAGGTTGTACGCTAGCAAGTGCATTCTTTCCTGATAGTGGGCGTCATCAATTGGTTATTTATCCCAAAATGTTTGAGCAAAGTGAACAAGAGCGCATAGAAACTATGGCACATGAGCTTGGGCATATCTTTGGGTTACGACATTTCTTTGCAGAATTGAGCGAAAGTGCGTACCCTTCAGTAAAGTTTGGCGAGCATAATCCATTTTCTATAATGAATTATGGTGCTAAATCTGTAATGACAGATAATGATAGAAACGACTTAAAAGCATTATACCAAAAGGTTTGGAGCGGCGAGTTAACCGAAATAAACGGAACGCGTATTGTTACATTTTTACCTTATCATGTAATTGGTGATGTATGTATAACTTAACTTACGCTAAGCATTGTACCTTGGTACTATCGTAGAACCTAGCTTAGCTAAATGGCCGAAACTATCGTTTCGGCTTTTTTTTGTTAATAAAAACAGGAAAAAGCCCCTACAAAAACAGGAAAAAGCCTCTTGATTCTTAATTTTTTTGGTTGTATGAACTGTTTTGATAGCGCTTTGCTATTAGTTAAATTTGAGAAACGCAAACCAAAAATCAATCAAAAAACGAAACTGAATACATCTTTTATTTAGGGTGCGCATCCTTCTTATTAGCCTCTTTATAAAAATGCGTTAATCGGAATTAAATGCTATAGAAGGATGCTTTTTTATAATTAACAACTAACTAATGGCATCTAAACATTCCGGCACCCAACTCTGTTAGCCATTTCTAGGTTTGGGATAAATAGGAGTTAAATGCTTGAGGCGGGTGCTTTTATATAAGCATATTGATAATTTTTAACTATACAATAGATTAAAAAAATTCTGGGTAATAATTATTTTCTTTAGTATAATTGTAAAGTTTAACCAAAGCTTATCAACTCTATGAGTCTCAGATTTTACCAATTTATTCTTTTATTTTTCTTATCAATCACCAGTGTACTTTCTCAAAGCTTTACATATGATTTGGGTCTAGAAGATGAGAAATTGATTAGACATTTTATAGCCAAAGAAAAGATAAGCTTAAACAATGGCGATATTATTTTAAGAAAGGGAGAAACTATAGTAGACATATTTAAGCAGAATCAATATCCGCAACAATTAGTAAGAGTGTCAAAAGATAATCTTCTTAGACAGGTAAGAGATATAAAAGACACTATTATATTTAAAGTAAGCCAACTAGGTAATAAACCAAACCTTTTTTTTACAGATGCCAGTGGAAAATTAAAATTTGTTAATCTTAATCCTCAAAACTTGAGCAATGAGAATCCTACTACTACTCTTTTACAACTAAATTCAAAAAAGGCTAAGCCAAAAAAAATAAACGATTATATATTTCCTGAAATATATTTCTCAAAAGACTCTACCAAGTTTGCAATTTTACAACCTTTAATTAAAGAAAAAAAGCTGGCCTTTAATGTTGAAGTCTTTGATCAAGGACTACAAAGCATTTATAAAGAAACTGTTCAAACTTCTTTTAACTCTTCGTATTTTTTTAAGCTTAAATCTGCTTTGCTTACCAATGATGGAAAATTAATTTTTACAGGTACAGATAATAAAAATGTATTATCGGTTTTTTCAGTTAAATCTGGAGATATTAAAAAGTATACGGATAGTGATGAGGGTGATAAGAAGTTTCAAACATATTCTGATATTCTTATCAATAAAGACGGCAATTACTTTTTTTACATGTATGTTGTTTCAAGAAAAAATACCCTTAATAAACTAAAATACAAGTTATTAGATGATAATCTTGAAATAGTAAAGAACAAAGAAGAAGATATAAATTTATCCTATTTACAAGGTGCTGCTGGTCCGTTTTCTACTTATAAATTGCTCTTTAAAAATTTTAAAACACTTGCCAATGGAGAGCATGTTCTCATTGCTGAATACGCAACGTCTTTGCCAGAACCAACAACGCTAGGTGTTCTGTTAATTCAAAAATTAAATACTGGCTATATCTTTTCTGGGCCCATTGTTGCTATCCATCTGAACAATGATATGTCTATAAAATCGTCGAAATTGATAACAAAATTTAAAAGGCCAAATATGAGATTAAATGGCCATCATTTTATCGAATCTAATAACCTAGCGCATTTTATATTCTACGACAGCCCGAATAACAACACTGCAAACTTGGTTGACTTTCAATGGAATCTGGATAACGGATCAACGAATCAAAAAATTATTTTAAAGCATAAAGATATTTCTAAAGTACGTTTAGATTTAAATGGTGGTTTAACTATGGATGATAAACAAGTTATGCTATCCGGAATACTCAGGAAAAGACTATTATTAAATCTCGAATAATCAAGGAGAAAGGTAATGCTTCACTAATAATTTTTACTGCATTTCTTAATATTTAATTTGTGTAACCAAAAAGTTACACATATATTTGTAACCAAACGGTTACTTATTTATGAAAAGAGATGTGTTTACTGCCATTGCAGACCCAATACGCAGAGATATTATAGAATTAGTAGCAGAAGAATCATTAACCATTAATGATATTGCCAAAAAATTCGAAGTAAGCAGACCTGCTATTTCTAAGCATTTAAAAATTCTAAACGAATGTGGTATTATAGATTTTAATAAACAAGGCAGAGAACGCTATTGTCAAATTTTACCACAGAATCTATTACCGGCTTTTTTATGGATAGAACAATATAAAAATCTTTGGGAGAACCGTATAGACAATTTCGAAACTTATTTAAACACTTTAAAGAACAAAACAGATGAGCAAAACAGATAATAGAGTTGTAACCATAGAAAGAACATTCAACGCACCCATAGACCTCGTTTGGCAAGCATGGACACAGCCAGAACATATTGCCAATTGGTGGGGCCCAAAAGGAATGAAAACCCATGTGCTAGAACACAGCTTTACCGTTGGTGGTAAATGGAAATTTGCTATGGCAATGCCAGATGGTAATGACTTTATTTCTGAAGGCACTTATTTAGAAATAGACGCACCAAAACTACTAAGAACCTCAGCGGATTTTAAGCCTATGACCGAAGGTGTAGAATTAGAAGTACACTTAGAAGAAGTAGATGGTAAAACCAACTTTACGTTTAACGTAATACATGCTACAGAAGCGTATAAAATACAGCAAGAAAAAATAGGTATTTATAACGGCTGGGGCTCAGCATTTGATAGGTTGCAGGTATTTGTAGAAAAGTAATAACTTCAGATAACAGTGGTAATAATTCTTCGCTTGACACGATGTTAACCTTTTAATTTTGTATAAATTTACATGTTTTGATTCTTACATTGAAAATCTTAACTAAGACAATGGTATAGCATTAAAGAAAACAAAAATAGGCAATGATTAAAGGATTATATGAAACACATTTATATGTTGAGAACTTAGAAAATTCGATTGAATTTTACACTAAAGTTCTTGGCTTAAAACAATGTCGTTTTGGCGAAGAGCGTAGAACTGCCTTTTTTTGGATTGGTAAAGACAAACAAGCTATGCTTGGCTTATGGGAAAAACCTAAAGAAGAAATTGATCTGCGGCATTTTGCTTTTGAATGTGATCCAGAATGGATATTAAACGAATCGGTCGATTTTTTAAAATCTCACAAGCTCAACTTCTGGAATTTTCTACAAGATGATAAAGAACAACCTATGGTGTTTTGTTGGATGCCGGCAATCTCAATTTATTTTAGCGATCCAGATGGGCATTACCTTGAATTCATTGGAGTCTTGCCCGGAGAAACGCAACCAAACGAAGAGAAACGAGTTGTAACGTACGAAGAATGGCTTAAAATAAAGGATGAATAAAACAGTACAAACCTTTATTAACTGCACCTTAAAACTCTTAAATTTTACGTATAATTGCGTGCCAATAGATGCGTATAGAATATGGAGAATACAAAAGTTCTAGCTTACCTTAAAGAGGTATTAAAAAAAACACCAAAAGACTGGTTACGTTTAACTACTCATAGATTAGATATTTATAACGAAGCTCAGGCAAAAACACAGTTTTTAGAACATTTTGAAACGCTTTTTAACAACAATATTACACATGCTTCTACGCTAAATGAATTACCTACTGCGTATGACTATATCCGTTTAGGTCATCCGCTATCGTGTGTATTAGAATGGACCATTGGCAAACTGCATAACACAAATGCAGAAAATGTAATTAGTTTTTCGTCTAAGACCATACCTATCTATGCAGTGCTACGTGAAAATGCATTGGCTAACAAAAAGACTCAAATAGCATATAAAGACAAGTTACCAGAAGCATTTAATACCGAAATGCTACAGAATATTTACGGTTATAGTTTTGAGTTAAAAAAGATTGATAAAGTATCTGATATTGAATCATTTAATGGTAGTATTATTTTTGTTTCAGAACAAGAAACTACTAGCAACATAGAGCTTAACGTAAACATAGATTTTTATGTGAATTACAATGCACAATTAGGTAGTGTAATTCTAATAAATGGCGAACAAAACAGCAAGTATGTTTCGGCAATTCAACATGTAAGAAGGAGAGAAAGCATTGCTATGACACCAACAAATTGTCTTATTGCTTTAAAACAACTAACAGATACATCTTTTGTTGAGGATAAGGCAAACAATCTAAAAGCTAACAAATCACTTGTGCTAAATACCATTAAAAAGATTACTGGTACAGATAGCAATGCGCTCGTCGCCTCTAGCGGATTATCGATGCAATACACCATTGTTATGGGTCTTATACATGAAGCACAAGAGCAACACACAAATAAGGCTATTAAAATTATGGTTCCACCTAATTGTTATGGTGGTACTAATGATCAGGCGCGCCGTGTTGCCGCTACTTTAGATAATGTATCAATTGTAGACCTACACGTAGACGGTGGTTACGATATGGTTGATAGCATCGATCTCATTTTAGATACTATTGCCAGAGAAGATGCTGTACCCTATATTATTGCAGAAATACCTACCAACCCCAGAGTAGAAGTACCTAATCTTATAAAATTAAAGGAAGTCTTAGCTAAAAAACGCTACACTGCTAGTGGAGAGAAAGCAATTGAGTCTGTCTTTATTCTAGATCAAACATTTTGCCCAAATACGCCTTTTTTAGGCGATGATGATGTGCTCTCGTCTGTAAAAGCGATATCGTATGTAAGTGGTTCTAAATTCCCTAGTGGGGGAAAATGTACTGCTGGTTATTGCGTAGCAAATAAAAAAGCAGCCACTTTGCTAGATAAAATGGCGTTGCATTTAGAATTATGCGATAACGAAGCTACCGATCTGCAATATGAAATCTTGGCAAGTCAAATGCCTTCTATGATTCAACGAATTAAAGATGCCTATAGCAACACACGCGAATTCGTCAATTTTATACAAAAGACTTTGCCAGAAGCAAACATTAATTTTGTTTCAGAAGAATTAGCAGCACAAGGATTTACGCCTTCGGTATTTTCATTAGACTTACCAACAAAAGGAAACACAGACGAAGAAAGAGAGGCGTATAAAAGAGCTTTGAACTTGAAGTTGATCAATTTAATGATCACTAAGATTCCGAATGAAAGCAAATACTGTGTTAGCTACGGACAGTTAAAAGGATGCTATTGGACCATACCCGCAACCTCTACTCAAGGAACCACAAAAGAAGGAGACAAAGATTATATTGCACGTGTAGCAGTTTCGCCTGATCTAGATCTCGAACTTCATAAAAAAGTCTTTTTAGGTTTTGCTCAAAACATTTGAGTAATTTTTAGCTAAATTTAGCTAGCAAGATGATTAAAATTGTACACTATAACAGCGTTCATCAAATTGGCATTGATGAGATGATGCAAGAAATTGCAGCAGAATTCAGTGAGACTATTTACTCAAGCCCTACTAAAAATACGCCTATTGTACCAGATAATTATTGGGTAGCAATTAGTAATAACATAGTAATTGGTACGGTTGCCTTAATTACTGTAAACAACTATGCCATTTTAAAGAAAATGATGCTTAGTAAAGCCTACCGTGGTAAAGAATTTGGTATTTCTAAGTTATTATTAGAAACGGCCCAAAATTGGTGTAGACAAAATGCTATCTCTAAAATATACCTAGGTACCATGCATCAGTTTAAAGCTGCGCAATATTTTTATAAAAAAAATGGATTTATAGAAATACCTGAAAGTAAATTACCTAATGGTTTTCTTAGCAACCCGGTAGATAAAGTATTTTTTGTTAAAGTAATCGACTAACTTTTAATCCAATTCTTTACAGATTTGTCTGTAGGTAATGTTTTTGGCGCAATGATCTTTTCTACCATACCATTTTCATTTACTAGGTATTTTTGAAAATTCCACTTTACCTTAGAATCTTTATAACCATTTTGAGCTTTTGTAGTTAAATACTCATACACTGGGTGCTTATCGCCACCTTTTACAGAAATTTTAGCCATCATGGGGAAGCTTACACCGTAATTCTTTTGACAAAATTCAGCGATCTCCGTGTTAGACCCTGGCTCTTGCCATAAAAAGTTATTTGCCGGAAAACCAACTATTACAAAGTTATCATTTTTATACTCTTCGTATAGTGCTTGTAATTGCTCATATTGAGGCGTTAACCCACATTTAGACGCTGTATTAACCACCATAATCTTCTTCCCTTTTAAGGTAGAGAAATCGAACTCAGAACCATCTAAGGCTTCCACTTTAAAATCATGTAAACTCTTCGATTGCTGCAGATTTTCAGCTATAGCTTCGCTATCATTATTAGATTTTTTATTAAAACAAGATAAAAGTGAAAACATAATAAGTGTAATTAAAACGGTTCTCATGAGATTATTTTTTATAAAACTTTTTATTCTTTATGTAAGCTAAGATAGTAAATACTAAACCTATGCCCAACCATGCCCAAATCTGATATGGTATAGGTGCAGATTCACCTGCTGCATAACTATGTAAACCAGATAATAAATGATTTACACCTAAATAGGTCATTAATATAGACGCAAAAGAAAAGAAAGCTAACATATTAAAGGTAAACCTACCTCGTAAACCTGGTATTAAACGCATATGCAATACAAATGCATAAATCATAATACTAATTAAAGCCCATGTTTCTTTAGGATCCCAACCCCAATAGCGCCCCCAACTTTCGTTGGCCCACATACCACCTAAAAAATTACCAATAGTAAGCATTACCAAACCAACTGTTATAGACATTTCGTTAATAATAGTTAATTCTTTTATTTGCAAATTGACTCTCTTTTTATTCTTACTGTTAGTTAAGGCATATAAGATTAGCACGATTAGACCGAGAATCATACTCAATGTAAATGGACCATAACTTGCTACAATAATAGACACATGTATCATTACCCAATACGAATCCAAAACTGGTACTAAATTACCTATCGCTGGATCCATCCAGTTTAAGTGGGCAAACATTAATATCATTGATACTACAAAGGCTGTGGCTGCAATTGTTAAGTTCGATTTTCTACCAAATGCTAAACCAAAAGCCATTGTTGCCCAGGCAACATAGATCATAGATTCGTAGCCATTACTCCAGGGTACATGTCCAGAAATATACCATCTTATACCTAATCCAATCAGGTGATACACAAATAATAAAAAAATAATAGCTTTAAATACCTTGATTAAAAAACGTAAAGATTTAGTATCTCTAAATATTTGAACAATTAAAAACACTAGCATCAATACACCCGCCAGCATATATTGCCAGAACAGGTTTCTAAAAATATCATACTTATTATAGAAAATTTCTAAATCAATTTTCCTTTTAGAGGGCATCACCTCATTACCAAACTTCTGCTGGTATTTATGTATGCTTTCTAAATATTCATTTGCTTTAGTATAATCTTTTGTCTGCTGTGCATCACGCAGCGCACCAGCATATAAAGGCAAAATATTAGCTACATACAATGAATCAGTACCTTTATAGCCTGCTGTTTTGTGTTCAACATAAGCATGCCATTTATTATTTTGATCACCCTGAAGAGGGAAGAATTTAAAAATTTCGCCAAAAACAACACCATACAACAGACTTGCACGTTCGTGTACACTTATAATACTTTGTTCATATTTATTTTTAATACGTTTTTTATAAGCTTTTTCTAAGTCTCCACTTAATTTATACTCACCTCTTTCAGTTAACAAATCTGTTAAGCTTAAATACTTTTTATCTAATGGCACACCAAGCATTTCACGTGCTTTGGTATTATTTTTTGTCATATAAATAATTGGGGCAGACAACCACATTCTTGGATTTGTAGCCATAGAAACTACAATCTGATTTGCATCTAAATCTTTGTAATTATCCTTTTTACTAACCTTGCGTAGCAATTCAGAAGCAAAAGTATGTGCTGGTTTCATGCGTCCACCGGCATCTTGAATCACCAATTGACTAAAACGTTCTGCATGCTCTTGCGGTACTTTATCTGTTTGTAGTATAGAATCTATCTGAGCATCTGTAGAATGGTTATGCTGTGCGAATCCAGTTAAAGATAATAATACTAGTATCGCTGTTAAAGTTTTTTTCTTTGCTTTTACCTTATCTAACATAGTATTAAGGTCAGCAAAGCGAGTGCCTCTTAAAAACAAGATAAATGTCATAGCAAAAAATAACAACACATAACCAATATATGTTATCGTTGTACCTATAGCATCATGATTTACTGAAAGATGTGTTTCTTCTACAGCTCCAGTATCGTCATAACTAGATTGAAAGAATTTAAAACCTTTATGGTTCAAAATATTATTCATAAATATTCTAAAGTCAAAAGTTTTGTCCTTATCAATAACCGTTACTTCACTAGCAAAAGACTTAGGGCTATTAGAGCCTGGGTAGCGTTCTAACTGAAAGTCTCTCAATTTTATAGTAAATGGTAATGTTAGCTGCTTTGCACCATAGCTTAATCTGAAATTCAATCCATTTAAACTAAATGTTTTTGGAGGTTGATTTAAATATTTACGGCCAAAAAATGAGGTGCTTTCTTTCTGCCCATCTACTATAGTCTCTATCTCTAAATAATCATCTGGGTGCTCATCTTTATCACCAGATACAATTGTCATTTTTCCTTTCATTGGAGACTCTGGCACAACAAATTGCATACTACCTAAACTATATAATGCTCTTAAATTGAATGCTTGTAGTGAATCTCTTTTAACAACACCTTGTTGTTGTGTTGCCATTACCATAAAATTACCATTGTGCGGTGTATTTATAAATAAGCTATCATTCTTAGAAAGGATATTAATGGCACCTTGAGTTTGCTTATCAAAAGCGACTAATACATTGTGCACATTGGCTATTTCTCCTTTCTTAATGTAGTGATCATGACGCGAACCTCCACCCGACTCTACAAAATGCAAAAATTCTGAACCGCTATTATCAGCTTCAAATTTTTCATAAGCATTTGGTATGTAGTTTACATAATTTACAGCTACATCTTTACCTTTAAATTCGGTTTCTATGGAAAAGTCATTACTTCCTCTAATCAGATTTAAGAACTTAGAAACTAAGGCTACAAACCCTACATCTGATCCAATTTCTGGTGAAAATAAATAAGTCTTTTCTATTTGTTTTTGTACTTCATTATTATCAATTACAGCCGTAAAATATGTTTTCTCAGAAAGCATTTTATCTGTGGCTTCGCCTTCCTGAATTGGCATCATTGCTTCATAGCTGATGTATCTTGTAATACCAGCTCCAATCAATATTAAAATAAATGCTAAGTGGAAAATTAAGACACTTAATTTTTCACTTCGAAATAATCGATATCGAAATATGTTACCTATAAAATTGATCATAAAAATGATCATAATCAGTTCAAACCACCAAGCATTATATACCAGTGCTTTAGAGGCCTGTGTACCATAATCATTCTCTATAAATGTTGCTATACCCATTGCAGCCGCAAAGACTAAAAATAAAACACCCGTAAGCCGCGTAGAAAAGAAGAAATTTTTGAGTTTTTCCATCAAACAAATTGCCTTGAAATAATTCAGCGCGAAGTTACTCAAAAAAGCGTTGATTTTATTGTAATTAACACTTTTTTAAATAGCTAAAACTTATGTAAATTCGCCTTATGATTCAAGTTGTTTTATTGGGCGCTGGAAACGTGGCTACACATTTAGCAAACGCTTTTTCTAAAGTGCAAAATGTAGAATTAGTTCAAGTTTATGGTAGAACAAAAAAATCATTAAAAAATATTGGTAGTAAACTTGATACAACTTGCAATGTAGATGATTTAAAAGAAGCTGATATTTATATTATTGCCATTTCTGATGATGAGATTGCTAAATTTTCATCAAAACTGCGTATTAGAAATTCTTTAGTTGTACATACATCGGGTAGCATTTCTATGGACCAACTACATGGTAAGTTTGGAAAAGGTGTTTTTTACCCATTACAAACTTTTACTAAAAACAAAAAAGTAGATTTTAATGAAATTCCTATTTGTATTGAGGCTGAAGAAAATGATGATCTGTTGCTATTAGAAAAACTGGCATCAGCCATTTCTAATAATAGTTATGTTATCGATTCTAAACAACGTAAAAATTTGCATGTTGCAGCCGTTTTTGTAAATAATTTTACAAACCATTTATATCAAATCGGGCATGAATTATGTGACGAAAACAAAGTGCCATTCGAAATATTAAAGCCGCTTATTCTAGAAACCGCAAAAAAAATTGAAACAATTAATCCTTTAGATGCGCAGACTGGTCCAGCAAAACGCGACGATAATAAAACTATAAAAGCACATATATCAATGCTATCTGAAGAACATCAAAAAATATATAAATTACTAACTCAATCAATCAAAGACACCTATGGAAAAAAGTTATAAAGAACTTATGCCTCAAATAACAACATTTATATTTGATGTAGATGGTGTTTTAACTGACGGAACTGTTACTATTTTTCCTAACGGAGAATTAGTACGTAAGATGCACACAAAAGATGGATTCGCGCTAAAAACTGCTGTTGATAAAGGTTATAATGTTTGTATTATTTCTGGTGGAACAAATGAAGGCGTACGATCTCGCCTCAAAGGGTTGGGTGTAACCGATATTTATTTAGGTGCTCATAATAAGACTGAACAGTTAGACGAATATTTAGACATCTATAATATTAAACCAGAAAATGTACTTTATATGGGTGATGACATACCAGATTACCCAGTAATGAAACTGGTAGGCTTACCAGCATGCCCAAAAGATGCTGTACCCGAAATACAAGATGTATCACTGTATGTTTCTCAAAAGAAAGGTGGTAATGGCTGTGTACGTGATGTTATTGAACAAGTGCTGAAAGTTCAAGACAATTGGAATAGTACTTTTGATGCTAAATATGATTAAGGCAACATGACTCCCGAAGAACGTCTATTGAAGATTCCTGTAATAAGCTGGTTTGTAAAGGTTTTTAAAAAAATCAAAGTACCTGGCTTAGAAGGTATGTCTTTATATGATGTTCTAGAAATGTATGTAATTGGTATTGTTCAAGGTGCACTTACTTCAAGAGCTGGTGCCGTGGCTTTTAGTTTTTTTATGGCATTATTCCCATTTGCTTTATTTGTATTGACCTTAATTCCGTACGTTCCTATTGAAAATTTTGATCAAATCTTTATGGAGTTTGTCAATCAAGCATTGCCTCCAAAAACATATGATGCCGTAGATACCGTACTAGCTGATATTGCAAAGAATAGATATGGTGGATTATTATCTTTTGGTTTTATTCTCTCAATGTTCTTAATGACAAATGGCATTAATTCACTCTTTGGCGGATTTGAATACACATATCATAAATTGCAAACCAGATCTATTATAAAGCAATACTTAGTATCACTAGTAGTATCACTTATATTGGCATTATTATTGTTTCTAACAGTTGGAGTTATTATTTATTTTGAAATTGCTGTAGGCAACTTAATGAAGCAAGGCTATGTATCTGATGATCTTTTTTGGATACAAACTGGTAGATACATTATTATATTTTTAATGATATTTATAACAGTAGCTATGTTTTATTATTTGGGAACTAAAGAAGGTAAAAAAATCTCTTTCTTTTCACCCGGTGCCATTTTAACAACTATTCTAATCGTAATTAACTTTAGAATATTTGCAATATATGTTAAGCGATTTGCACAGTATAATGAACTCTATGGTTCTATAGGAACCTTGTTAATTTTAATGCTGTTTATATGGTTAAATTCAATAATCCTTTTATTAGGGTTTGAGTTGAACGCCGCTATGATTAGATTAAAGAAAAGATGTAAATGAAACGATTTTTAGTTTTTTTATTATTGTTAGGAGTTATTTCTACGCAAGCACAATCAATCTTCGGAAAATGGAAATCTGTAGATTCAGAAACTGGTAAAGAAGAATCTATAATAGAAGTCTATAAAAAAGACGGTAAAGCATTTGCTAAGATTTTAAGCATATTAAACGAAGCTGATAAAGATAAAACTTGCGTTAATTGTAAAGGAAAGAATAAAGACAAGCCTATAGTAGGATTAGTTATTCTTAACGGATTAAAAAAAGATGGTGACGAATGGAATGGTGGAAAAATATTAGATCCTAAAAACGGAAAGTATTATAAATGCTATATAACTTTAGAGAATAAAAATAAATTGAAACTGAGAGGTTATATTGGTATTTCATTAATTGGTAGAACAGAATATTGGTATAAAGTTGAAGGTTAAGATGATGAAAAGAATAAATATTATAGTAATTATTATAGCGCTATTAATAGGCTCGCAGATTTATGCCCAGAAAAAAGGATTTGATCTTAATTGGCAATCTGACTTTGAGCAAGCGCAAACTTTGGCTAAAAAAGACAATAAATTAATATTGATCTACTTTACAAGTTCTGATGATAGCGCAGCTAGTAAAAAATTAAATGAAGATTTCTTTTATACCGAGAAATTTAAAAAATTAGCTGACAAAAATTTAATCTTGCTAAGAATAAATATGCCCAGAAGGCGAGATTTGATTTCAAAATTGCAAAAAGACAATAACCAAGGACTAAGTGATAAATATGGGCAAAAAGTCATTCCCACAGTAGTTCTGACTAATGTAAATGGCAAGAAAATGGGTATGATAGAAAGCTATAATTATCTGCACGATACTAGTAAACATTACAATCTTATAAATACCGCCATAAAGAATAAACTAAAGAAATAAGTTTATCTTGAATAAGCACAAAACCTTTTTTAATTGGAGTTCCGGTAAGGATTCTTCGCTTGCGCTATTTCAATTATTAAAAAATAAATCATACCAAGTTGATGAGTTGGTTACTACCATTAACTCACATTTCAACCGCGTTTCTATGCATGGATTACGCAAAGAGTTACTAGTTGAACAGACAAATGCCATAAATATTAAATCGAGCCTTATAGAATTACCCGAAATGCCAAGCATGGAAATTTATGAGAATATAATGCTAAAAGCTGTTTTAAAACTAAAAAATAAAGGGTTTACACATGCTGCATTTGGTGATATATTTTTAGAAGATTTACGTTCATACCGTGAAAAACAATTACAATTACAGGGGATTAAAGCTGTATTTCCAATTTGGAAAAAAGATACTGCAGAGCTTATTAAAAAGTTTTTAGATGTAGGTTTTAAAACAATTGTAGTTAGTGCCAGTTCAAAATACTTTGACAAAGATTTTGTAGGCACAACTATAGATCAACATTTTATTGACAATTTACCACCTGAAGTTGATCCTTGTGGAGAGAATGGAGAATTTCATACATTTTGTTTTGACGGGCCAATATTCAAAAAAGCTATTGACTTTAGTATAGGTGAAAAAGTCTATCGTGAATATGATGCTCCTAAATCTGATTCTTCAGCTAACAAAAGAGAAAAGTATGGTGTTTGGTACTGTGACCTAATACCTAAATAGAATAGCCTGTTAAACTAATATTTAACAGGCTATTATAAATTAAATCATTTTACAATTAAAAATCAAACTTCAATCCTAATCTATAGTTTCTACCCAATGTAGAAAAACCATAAACCTCTTGATAATCTTCGTTGAAAATGTTGAATATTGAACTATACAACTTCAATTTATCCTTAATAATGGTATGGTTAAAATTCAGGTTTACCAAACTATAATCATCTAATGTCAAACGCTCGGTAAAATCTGCATTAAAAGCTGTAGCTGTACGTACGCCGGTATATTGATAATGTAATGATATATAACTATTATCATTAATAGCGTAGTCTAAGGTAGCATTTGCTTTATGCTTTGGAGCACGAAAAATAACCCCATCTTTTCGTTCAGTAAAAGTATAGTTTGCATTAAAATTTAATTTTTCAGCTAATTTAGACTCCAGCTCTACCTCGACTCCATTAACTTTAAATTCCCCCAAACCATTTTGGTATTCAGATTCAAAAGTGTCAAAATCTAAAGTTACAAACTCTATAATATTCTCTTGATCCCTATTAAAGTATACCGTACTCAAACTAAAGTTATTCCCTAAACTCAAAACCAAACCTGCCTCTATAGTGGTATCTTCTTGAGCCTCTAAATTTGTGTTACCAAAGCTAGGAGAAAACAATTGAAAAAGTGACGGTGTAATATAGGCAGTACTATAAGAGGATAGTACTTTTAAATTATTAGCTTCGTCGAATTTAAATACATATGATGGGTTTATATTGTAAACAACATGGCTTCCATATTCACTATGGTTATTTAAACGTATTCCAGCGTTAAGATTTAATCCGAAACCTGATAAATATGTGATATTAACATAAGGATCAATTATTTGGTCATTTGCATTATTTGCTGTAATAGCTGGTGCAAAATTAGTTTCACCAAAAGGTACGCTAAATGTATTTATTTCATTATCAATATAGTTTACACCTATAATGCTATATAACTGATTGTTGAATTTGTATTTATTGTATAAATCTAAAACATATGATTTTCCTTCTGAAATAGAGCCTGTAAAAAATTCAAATTCAAATTCTCTATCTATATTATTTATAGCGGCATTAACATGTATACTTCCATTGCTATAATTATAATTCGCCCCTAGCCCAAAACGATATTGTTCATTTTCTGAGCTATTATCTTGATCTACAAAAGAAAAACCATCATCAAATTCTGAGGTATACTTATCATAATTTCCGAAAAAAGTAATATCAAATTTCTTCGAAAATTCATATCCTAACTTAACATTTGTAGTTATTTTAGAAAATCTATCACTATCATTTTTAACATCGCTATTTGGTGTATTAGCAGCCGATAAACCATTTGTATTTTTAGTACTAAAATTAGTCAAGTAACTGAATTTACCAAGAGTTCCATTTACGCCTAATACATGCGTAAAATCTGTTATATCAATTCGAGAGTCGTCTTGGGAGTTGTTTGTAGCAATATATGTACCAAGACTAGCTTTAATTCTATCTTTAGAAGCCTTCTTTAAGGTAATATTTATAATTGCTGTAGAGGCTCTATTACCATAAAGTGCGCTAGACGCTCCTTTTAAAATTTCTATTGATTCAATTTGGTCTAATGCCAGCAATTGTAAATCATAATTATTCTCAATTTGCGAAGGGTCGCTTACAGCTACCCCATCAATTAGAACTAATACTTGTCTATTTTGGCCACCACGAAAAAACGTGCTTAAATTTTGACCTGCATTGCCTAAACTACCATTAATAGTAATTCCTGACTTTGTATTAATAATATCGGCTACAGTACGACCTTGATTTCTTTCAATTTCTTCTGGCGAAATTTTAATAATTGTTTTACCTGAATTTTCTCGCTTTAGTGGAAATCGAGAATCAGATACTACTACTACTTCTTCTAATTGTACAACTTTTGTTGAATCCTGTTTTTGTTGGGCATTTACTAAAACTGTGGTTAGTAAAGCTCCTATATACAATAACCTTTTTTTCATTGTTTAAATTTTTTAAATGAATATGGGCTATCAGTAAGAAAGTTGGGGTATGATGTGATATCATAAACCTATACTTTTCCTCCGAAAGCGATGATTAATATTGTTTTGGCAGGTCTCCTGGCTCGCGTCTTGTTAATTCCTTCCCATTCATTAGAACAGTGGTTGAACTATTAACAAACATTCACAAAGTGAATTTAGCTTACAGTTGCGGGGACAGCTCAGGCATTAAACCTGATTCCCTTTTAATTTGAACACGCTTTCGCGGATTCAAAACCAAAATCGTGGCAAATGTATATCATTAAAATATAGCCACCATATAAATTTTAGATTTTGTTGAATGCTTTTGAAAAAGGTGTTAAACAAAATTGATACTTTTGTCAAAATCATTTTTAAATGAAGCATCAAAAAATCCTTCTCCTTTTCCTTGCTATTTTTCTGATTTTTTCATGTAAACAAGAAAAAAAAGAAATAATAAAAACTCAACAAAAAACTTTAATAAAACATGCTAAAGGGTTTGATATTCAGTATTTTAATAATTACATAAAACTAATTATTAAATCACCCTATCCTAATGCAAAAGAGGCCCAAGAGTTTTATATTTTAACAGAAAATAAAGTAGTAAAAGAAGTTACGGATAGCGAATTAGAGATTAAAATACCTATTCAAAAAATCATCAATACTCCTTTAGAAAAAGTAGTAGTTACTTCAACCACACATATACCAATGTTAGAATTGTTAGAAGAAGAAACCAGTTTGGTAGGTTTCCCAAACCTCAACTACATTTCTTCCAAAAGGACCAATGAACTCATTAAAAAAGGCGCTATTACTGAACTTGGTAAAGAACAAAGTATTAATACGGAAGTTTTATTAGAACTAGATCCGCAAGCTGTGATTGGTTTTGCTTTGAGTAGTAATAATAAAATGTTTGCTAACATAGAAAAAGCAGGGATTCCCGTTTTATTGAATGGTGATTGGCTAGAAGAAACACCTCTTGGAAGAGCTGAATGGATAAAGTTCTTTGGTGTTTTATTCAATAAAGAAAAAGAAGCAGACAGCATTTTTAATCATATAGAAGAAGAATACTATGAAGCAAAAGAAATCACTAAAAAAGCCACTAATAAGCCTACTATACTATCTGGTATACAATTTAATGAAGTCTGGAATGTGCCTGCTGGCGATAGTTTTGTAGCTCAGTATTTAAAAGATGCTAACACCACATATATGTGGTATGATAGTAAAGGTAAAGGAAGCCTATCTTTAAATTTTGAGTCTGTGTTCGAAAAAGCGCAACATGCCGATATTTGGATAGATCCAGGGCAATTTACCAGCTATAGCCAAATGCAACAAGCAAATCAGCATTATGATCAATTCGGTGCTTTTAAAAATAAAAATATCTACACCTACGGATTAAAAAAAGGTGAAAATGGTGGTGTTATTTATTTTGAACTTGCTCCAATTCAGCCACATATTGTTTTAAAAGATATTATAAAAGTTGCTCATCCTGAATTGTTACCAGATTATCAACCTTATTTTTTAGAAAAGCTACAAGATTAAATTGAGTAAGACAAAAACATACAATCTTACATTTATAGTACTACTATTAAGCCTAATACTTTGTTGGCTTATTAATATTAGCTTGGGCTCTGTTTCGATACCATTGAAATCAATTTACAGTGGCTTATTTGGTGGAGAAACAAAAGAATCTTGGAGTTACATTATTACTAACTACCGCTTACCAAAATCATTTACAGCTATTTTGGTGGGCTCAGGCTTGTCAATTAGTGGTCTATTAATGCAAACTCTTTTTAGAAATCCGCTAGCAGGCCCGTTTGTACTGGGTATTAGTTCTGGAGCTAGCCTAGGTGTAGCGATTTTAATTTTAGGAACATCATTATTGGGTGGAAGTTTAGCTTCATTAGCCTTTTCAAATTTCGGAATAGCACTGGCTGCAAGTTTAGGAGCATTCTTAGTACTTTCTGCTGTTATGATTGTGGCTAGAAAGTTAAAAAATACCATGTCTATATTGATTATAGGTTTAATGTTTGGTAGTTTAACGGCAGCAGTAATTAGTATTTTGAGTTATTTTAGCAGTGCAGAACTTTTACAACAATACATTTTTTGGGGGTTCGGAAATCTAGGTAATTTATCTTGGGCAGAATTGTTACTATTATTTGTTGTATTCCTTTTTGCTATTGGTATGGTAATAACGATTATAAAACCACTTAACAGTTTGCTATTAGGTGAAAATTATGCACAAAGCTTGGGTATTAATTTAAAAAAAACCAGAAATATTACTTTGATAGCAACTGGATTGTTAACAGGAATTATCACAGCCTTTTCTGGACCAATTGCTTTTGTAGGCTTAGCAATACCACATATAACTAAATTGGTTTTTAAAACTTCAAATCATAAAATTTTAATACCTGCTGTTGCAATTATTGGTGCTATTGCTATGCTAATTGCCGATACTATTGCTCAGTTACCAACTAGTGAATACACATTACCAATTAATGCAATAACTTCAATTTTTGGAGCGCCAATTGTAATTTGGCTATTAATTAGAAAACGCAAAATTCATTTTTAAGTTTGACTGAAGTTAAGAAACATATCATTCTGAAAACTAAAAATTTATCGATTGGTTATAAATCAAAGAGAGAGCAACTTGTCATAGCATCTAATATTAATATAGATTTAGAAAAAGGAAAGCTTGTAAGCTTATTAGGCAAAAATGGTGTTGGCAAATCTACGTTGTTACGAACTTTATCTAAAGTACAGAATGAATTATCAGGAGAAATTACACTTAATGGAAGAAATTTAAAGCAAACTTCCGCGAAAGCATTATCACAACAAATAAGCCTAGTATTAACAGAGCGTATTCCAGAAAGTAACTTAACTGTTTACGAATTGATTGCTTTGGGCAGGCAACCTTACACCAACTGGATAGGCACACTAACCGAAACGGATAAAAAACATATTGATAACGCTATTAAAAACACCAATATAGAGAAGTTAGCCACTAAAAAATGTGACGAACTAAGTGATGGACAATTACAAAAAGTAATGATAGCCAGAGCACTAGCTCAAAATACAGAAATTATTATTCTTGATGAACCAACCGCCCATTTAGACATTCATCATAAAATTGAAGTATTTAATCTACTTAAAACATTGGTGGCAAAATTTAATAAAACAGTCATCATTTCTACACACGAAGTGCAATTAGCCTTACAACTCTCTGATGAGTTATGGTTAATGAATGAAACTTCATTTATAAGTGGTCAAACACAAAAATTAATTATCAGTGACAAAGTTTCAAGTTTATTCGATTCTCAATTAGTTAAATTTGATTCAAAATCAAAACAATTCATTATTAATCACGAGTAATTTTTTACTTTTGGTTTTTTAGTAAAATAAACAACTCATGAAACATATAATTTCCTTTATTTCAATTATTATTTTTATTTCTTGTGGCTCAACAAAAACGAATTCACAAACAACGACAAGTAACGATGCTTCTAGTACAACTCAAAGTCAGTCCACCGTTACATCAAAAGTAGATTTAGCAACAAAATATGCAAATACAATTACCCAAGACGATTTAAAAACGTTGGTATACAAGTTGGCTTCAGATGAATTTGAAGGTAGAAGAACCGGTGAAAAAGGGCAAAAAATGGCTGCCGAGTATTTAGTAAGTTATTACAAATCGCATGATATAAAAGCCGCCAATGATAATGGAGATTATCTACAACCAATTGCAAAAGAATACTTTAGAGGTCAATCTAAAGATGCTTCAGAAAATGTAATAGCTTTTATAAAGGGCTCTGAAAAACCTGATGAATATATTGTGATCTCGAGTCACTACGATCATATTGGTGTAAAAGGTGATAAAATATATAATGGTGCAGATGATGATGCTTCTGGAACATCAGCAGTGTTAGAAATTGCTGAAGCCTTTAAAAAAGCTTTAGATGCTGGTCATGGACCAAAGCGTTCAATTGTATTTTTAAATGTAACTGGTGAAGAAGAAGGCTTATTCGGTTCTAGATATTATACTGAGAATCCAACCTTCTCTCTTGATGGAACAGTAGCAAACCTTAACATTGATATGATTGGTCGTTTTGATAAACAGCATGCTGAAAATCCTGAATTTGTGTACTTAATTGGTGCAGATAAGTTAAGCTCTGAACTACATAATTTATCTGAAGAAATGAATAAAAAATATGTAAATCTTGATTTAGATTATACCTATAACTATGAAAATGATCCGAATAGATTTTATTACAGATCAGACCACTATAATTTTGCAAAGAATAATATTCCAATTATTTTCTACTTTAACGGAGTACATAAAGATTATCATAAACCAACGGACACTGCAGATAAAATTCGATATGACCTATTACAAAAACGTACAAAATTGGTCTTTTATACCGCTTGGGAAATTGCTAATAGAGATAAGCGCATAGTAGTCGATAAAAATTAATTGTATGCTATTCTAGACATAGAAACCACTGGTGGAAAGTATAATGAAGAAGGCATTACTGAGATAGCTATCCACAAATTTGATGGGCATCGTGTTATAGATACTTTTATAAGTCTTGTGAATCCCGAGCGTAAGATTCAACCGTTTGTGGTTAATCTTACCGGGATCGATAATAATATGCTTAGAAACGCTCCCAAGTTTTATGAAGTTGCTAAACGCATTGTAGAAATCACCAAAGATTGTATAGTAGTTGCTCATAATGCTAATTTTGATTATCGCATTTTACGGACAGAATTCAGACGTTTGGGTTTTGAATTTGAAAGACAAACCCTTTGTACAGTTGAGCTGAGTAAAAAACTAATTCCTGACTTAGAATCATATAGTTTAGGAAAATTATGTAGAACTTTAGGAATACCAGTAGCAGATAGACATCGTGCCAATGGTGATGCCATTGCCACTACTAAGTTATTTCAATTGCTATTAGATAAAGATGTTCAGAAAACCATCCTTACACAAACGGTTAGAGACATCCCTAAAAATCAACTGGATTCAAAACTTTTGCGAATTCTAGAAGAATTACCAGCCGTTACAGGTATTTATTACATCCATAAAGCCAATGGTGATATTATTTATATTGGCAAGAGTAAAAACATTCGTAAACGTATTAATCAGCATTTTACCAGTACTACGCATAAATCAAAAAAAATACAACTGCAAGTTGCTGCTGTCACCTTCGAAACTACAGGTAGTGAATTGGTAGCCTTATTAAAGGAAAGTGAAGAAATAAAGCATAATAAACCTGTTTTTAATAGAGCCTTACGTAGAACTATTTTTACACATGCATTGTATAATTTTACAGATGAAAACGGATATACTAATTTAACTGTTGATAAAGTAGGTTATAGAAAAAACCCAATAACCACTTTTACTAATAGACAAAGTGCTAAGAGTTTCTTATATAATTCAATCGAAAAACATGAACTTTGTCAAAAACTAGTTGGCATATATCCTTCTAAAAGTAATTGTTTTAATTACACCATAAATTTGTGTAATGGAGCATGTATTAAAGAAGAGTCGACTGAAGACTATAATAACAGAGTGCAAGAAGTAATAACAAAAAACAGCTTTGAAAATAAAAGTTTTGTTATAATAGATAGAGGTCGAGAGGTAGATGAACGTAGTGCTATTTTAATTGACAATGGTGTTTTTAAAGGCATTTGCTATTTTAATTTAAACTTTCAAATTAATAATATTGATATTTTAAGGTCATTGGTTACACCTATGGAAGATAATAGAGATGTGCATCATATTATAAAAACCTATTTGCGAAAAAATAAAAAACTAAAAATTATAAATTATTAAAACTCAAAAGAGTTTAATAACTTTAGAAAAAATTAATTCTACACATTGACAAAAGACAATAAACCGAATTGGCGTTCTAAACTCCATGAAATTATCTACGAAGCAGATACTCCAGCTGGTAAACTCTTTGATGTTATTTTATTAATAGCTATTCTAGCTAGTATTGTATTTGTAATGTTAGAAACTGTTGATGAATTTGATAATAAGTACCATAACTTTTTGAATGGTGCTGAATGGGTAATTACTATTCTTTTTACAATTGAATATATTGCACGAATAGTTGCAGTTAAACGACCATCTAAATATATATTTAGTTTTTACGGAATAATTGATTTACTATCGACAATACCCAAATACCTCTCATTATTATTTGTTGGTACACATGCATTAGCTGCATTAAGGGCTCTAAGGCTTTTAAGGGTTTTTAGAATACTAAAACTGGCTAGGTATGTAGGCGAATCCAATAGATTGCTGGTTGCTCTTAGGGCCAGCCGAGCCAAAATATTTGTGTTTTTATTTTTTGTGGTTATACTTTGTATCATTTTAGGTACTATAATGTACCTCATAGAAGGTGGTAAAGATGGTGGTTTTACCAGTATTCCACGCAGTGTTTATTGGGCTATTGTAACCTTAACCACTGTTGGTTATGGAGATATTGCACCGGTTACCGCATTTGGGCAATTTATAGCAGCTTTTATCATGATTTTAGGTTATGGCATCATAGCTATACCAACCGGTATTGTAACCGCAGAGTACTCACGTAATAAAGAAGTAGATACGAACACACAGAGTTGTCCTAGCTGTAGTGCAGGTAGGCATAAAGATAATGCCGAATTTTGCTATAAATGTGGCCATATTCTAAATGAAGAATAAATATCTAATTACAATTATAGGCCCTACAGCAATAGGCAAAACTTCGTTGAGTATAGAAATTGCCAGACATTTTAATACTCAAATCTTATCGTGCGATTCTCGCCAGTTTTATAAAGAAATGTCTATTGGCACAGCAGTACCCAGCAAAGAAGAATTAAGTCATGTACCTCATCACTTTATACAAGATCGATCAATTTTTGATGATTATAGTGTTGGTCATTTTGAGAAGGATGCTATCAATAAACTGGAAGAGCTTTTTCAAAAACACAATATAGTTGTTATGGTTGGTGGTAGCGGATTATATGTTGATGCTGTTTTAAAAGGATTAGATGATTTTCCTAAAGTAGGTTCCAATATTAGAAAAACTTTAAAGAATAGATTAGAAAAAGAAGGAATAGCGTCTTTACAAAATCAACTTAAAGAACTAGACAAAAAAACCTTTGAAAAAATAGATATTGAAAATCATCAGCGTATCATTCGTGCTTTAGAGATTTGTATCGGTACTGGTAGACCTTACTCTTTTTTTTTAACAGACAAGCAATCAAAAAGAAACTTTAATTTTATAAAAATAGGACTTACTGCCGATCGAGAAATTGTATATGATCGAATTAATCAACGTGTTGACTTAATGATGGATGAAGGTCTATTAGAAGAAGCAAAAGAATTACATAAACACAAAGAATTAAACTCCTTACAAACAGTTGGTTACAAAGAATTATTTAATTACTTAGATAATATTTGGGATTTAGATTTTGCAGTATCAGAAATTAAAAAGAATACGCGAAGGTTTGCTAAACGGCAAGGTACTTGGTTCAGAAAAGATACTGAAATTAGATGGTTTGATTATGAAGACAACAAAGAACAAATAATTGACTATATTGATAGTATCTTAAAAAGTTGATAAATGAATGAGTACATAGATATAGATACACTAAAGTTCTTATTATATGACGTACATAAAATTCAAAATTTACTTACAACTGATCGTTTTAGTGAATATGATAAGACTTCAATAGATATATTTATAGATTCGGTTAAAACATTTTCTGACAATTCCTTATTTCCATTCATTAAAGAAATGGATGAAATGCCAGCTTGTTTTGATAATGGTAATATCATTATTCATCCTCAATTTGAAGAAATTTTCAAAAAAGCTGGAGAAATGGGCTTAATAAGTAGTCTATTTAGCTTTGAAGATGGAGGTTTACAAATGCCATCTAGCATTTTTCATGCAGCCTATTTAATTATGGAAGCAGCCAATAATCATGTAACAGGTTATTTAGGTCTTACTGCTGGTTCTGCAAATCTTATTGTATCATTTGGCAACCAGTATTTAAAAGATGCGTATGTGCCAAAAATGTTAGACCTTACTTGGGGAGGTACCATGTGTTTGACAGAACCTCAGGCTGGTAGCTCACTTTCAGATGTAGTTACTTCAGCCACTCCAACTACCGAAGATTATTATCTGATAAAAGGTCAAAAAATATTTATCTCAGCTGGTGATCATCAATTTGCAGAAAACTTTGTGCACTTAGTTCTAGCTCGTATAGATGATGCGCCTGCAGGAATAAAAGGGGTTTCATTATTTGTGGTGCCAAAATATAGACCATTAGCAAATGGAGATTTAGAATCGAATGATGTAGCTGTGGCTGGAGAATTCGAAAAACTAGGTCAAAGAGGATATTGTACAACGCATATAGTATTTGGTGATAATAATGGTGCTAGAGGTTGGTTAGTTGGCGAAGCCAATAAAGGCTTATCGTATATGTTTCAGATGATGAATGAAGCACGCGTGGCTACTGGCAGAATGGGTGCTGGTATAGCAGCAGCTGCCTACTATTCATCTTTAAATTATGCTAAGGAGCGCCCTCAGGGAAGAAAACTGAATAGTACCGGTCAAAAGAACATTAATGAAGAACAAACATTAATAATTAATCATCCGGATGTAAAGCGTATGTTGTTAACTCAAAAAGCTATTGTTGAAGGCTCAATGAGTTTAATAGTTGAAACAGCTAATTATCTTGATAAAGAAATAACAAGCAGATCAGAAGAAGAAAAGGAGAAGTACAATCTGTTATTAGAATTATTAACACCAATTGCTAAAACATATCCTGCAGAGAAAGGCATAGAGGCATGTAATAATGCAGTACAGGTTTTAGGTGGCTATGGTTTCTGTATGGATTTTATGCCACAACAGTTTTCTAGAGATATTCGTATCATTTCTATTTATGAAGGCACTACAGGTATACAATCTTTAGATCTATTGGGTAGAAAGATTACTATACAAAATGGTAAAGCTTTAAAATTATTGGCAGAAGAAATTCAAACCACAATAAATACCGCAAGTAGGCATGATGAATTACAAGCATATGCAACTACTCTATTAGAAAATTTAGGATTAACACAAAAAATTATTGGTGTATTAATGCCACATGCTTTAAAAGGAAATTATGAACGTTATTTAGCGGATGCCAGCATTTTTATGGAGTTCTTTAGTACGATTGTCATCGGATGGCAATGGTTAAAAGCTGCTGTTTTAGCACAAGAAATTCTTATTAATGGTGGTGGAGATCAAGGTCATGGGTTTTATGAAAGTAAAATTCATACCATGAAATTTTTCTATACCTACGAAATGACCAAAACGAAAAGTTTAGCCAACATACTTATGAATGATGAAGAATTGACTATTAAAGCAACTTCTGAAACATTTTAAATAGTTTATGAATATCAAACAGTGGAAATCTTTAGGAGAGTACCATACTGTTTTAAACAAACAGGTTTTTGTTATTGATAAAGGTTCTGCTAAAGAAACACTCGTTATATTACATGGCTATCCTACGTCATCATATGATTATTATAAAGTATTAGATCAATTATCAGAAAAATTTCGAGTAATTATTCATGATCATCCAGGATTCGGGCATTCAGATAAGCCACTAGATTATTCGTATTCCTTAATTGAACAAGCAGAAGTCGCTTTAAAACTTTGGGAACAATTAGGAATTAAGAATACTACTATTTTAGCTCATGATTATGGAACTAGTGTAGCCACAGAAATACTCGCACTTTCTCAAAATAGTACCATTAATTTAAAAATAGAATCAGTTATTCTTTGTAATGGTAGTGTGCATATTGAGTTAGCAAAATTGCGTTTTATACAAAAGCTATTAAAACACAAAACATTTGGACCAATTGTAGCTCAATTATCTAGTCAAAGAACATTTGTTCGAAATATGAAGAATATTTGGTATGACTCCTCTAAAGTCTCTATTGAAGAACTAAAAGAAATGTGGCATTTACTTTTAGGAAATAATGGTAGGAAAGTGTTACCAAAACAAACCCAATATATTAATGAACGCTATCTGTATTGGAACAGATGGGTTGGAGCATTAAAACAAACTGTATTACCCATAAAAATTGTATGGACCACTGAAGATCCTATTGCCATAAAAGCTATTGCTCAAAAACTACATAGTGAAATACTAGATAGTGAATTACACTTTCTAGAAAAGTCTGGTCATTTTCCTATGTTAGAAACTCCTAAAGAATGGTTAGAGCTGATTTTTAAAGCTTTAAAAAAGTAGAATCGCTTATCGGTTTGTGTATGGTTAGTTGCGAGCTTATATACTATACTTTTTGGAAAGTATATTACAAAATAAAAAAAGAATAGCGACTTGAATTAAGATTCAAATCGCTATTACTTATACATGTTGTTGGCAATAGTTATTGGACTTCAATTTGACTCCAAATCCCAGTTTCAGCAGTTTCTTGTGCATATTCTTGAAATGTTTTAGCCTTTCTTCCTAAAACTCGTTCAATATCTTTAACTACCAGTTGATTTTTTGGGTTGGTTAAAACATGACTAAATAAATACTGAATTAACCACACAACATCATTAGGTATTTGCATTTGTTTCATGCCATCGATATACTGCTCTAGCGTGATATCATAAAAATTCAAATTTCTTTTACTAGTTCTTGAAATGATATTCACAATATCTTTAAACGTGATTAATTCTGGACCAGTCATCTCAATAATTTCACCATTATAAGTATCATCCAGTAATACAGTTGTTGCTACTTCTGCAATATCATCTGCATCTACAAATGGAATTAAAATATCAGACATTGGTAATGCAACTTCTCCTGAAAGAATAGGGTCTAAAAAGAAACTTTCGCTCCAATTTTGGTTAAACCACGAGGCTCGAACAATGGTGTAATTTATGCTAGAATCCATTACAATTTTTTCACAGGCTTCAGCTTCAGTTTCACCTTTTCCAGAAAGTAAAACCATTTTTTTTACACCTAATTCTTTTGCTAAATAGGTTAAACTCTGAATGGCTTCTTTGGCTCCTGGAACAGCCAGGTCAGGATAATAAGTGACATACATTTTTTCTATACCTTCTAAAGCAGTGATCCACGTATCTTTATTATCCCAATCAAAGCTTGGTGATGCATTTCTTGAGCCAACTCTTGGTTCAATTCCTTTGTTTTGCAATTGTTCAACTACTCGGCGACCAGTCTTACCAGTTCCACCAATAACTAAAATGTTAGATTTCATAATTTTTGTTTTTTGAATTATGATACAAATCTATTGTAGCTGTGAACCAGAGACTTATTCAAAAAGAATTATGATTTATTCGAAAAGAATTTTACGCTTGACTAGGTCTATAGCCAAATTTTTTTTCAAAAGCGTTAGAGAAAGAACCTAAACTATCATAACCTACAGCCCAAGCAGCTTCTTGAATAGTTTTTCGTTCGTTCTTTATTAAATTATAAGCTTTTTTTAACCGTTCGTTTTGTAAGTATTTGAAAACAGGTACGCCAAACTGCGCTTTAAATTCTGTTTTAAGTTTATTTGTATTAGTTCCGATTTTATAGGCAAGCTCTGTTAAGGAAGGCGGATTTTCCAAATCTGATATTAAAATTTCTTTGGCTAGATTGATTTTTTCTATTTGCGAAGTATCAAGTTTTGTGTGTTGTTGTTTTGCCAATTGTCCAAAATAATGAGAAAGTAAAGCTGTGATATGGCTTTTATAAAACATCATTTTAATTTCGCCCTCATAGGTATTGTTAAAGAACTGTTCAACTAATTGAAACATTTCTGGGCTCATATTAAATACTGAGCCTTCAACATAATGATCTTTAGGGTGAATTAATTGATATAGAAATTGTTCCAAGAATTGTCCTTCACCATTAGGCAATTTGTCTATGTTCCTTATTGTTGTTGCGATTACCAGACATTGCAGCGATTTTAGTTTGGAAACATGATGTTCAAACTCTACCATATTATCTGCATAAAATGATAGCACCATACCTTTGGTGTGATGGAATTCTTTGACTTTTCTATCAAATTTTACGTTTAGTCTAACATCACCTGCACCATAAAAGGCAATAGCTATTACAGGTTCGTCAAAAAAACATGAATCTATTGAATTATTATCAGTGGAAGCCACTTCCAACAAGATTGTATAATCATTTATATCTATTATATCACGATTCATTCTTATGAATTATCTCAATCGATTTTAATTATTGCCAACGTTAAGCTAATGTGAATTTTAATTCATTTTAGCAATTGATAAGCGAAGCTCGTTGAAATTAAATTAAGAGTCAAACTAAATACCTTCACTCAATAAAGTACAAATAATTTTGACCAGCCTCTACTCTTGTAATTTATACATCAGCTTCACATATCGTTGAACTTCAGAATCAAAATTCTTATATAACGAGCTATATTTTGGCGCAAACTTCGCTTTAATTTCTGTCAGAGTTTCTTCTAAGTTTTTCTTATTCGCATAGCTGACTTTTACGCGTTTCCAAACGTTGGATAATAAATCTACATCTCGTATTACCGATTTAATTGTTGTTGCTTTACCATGTCCTGTTAAAACATTAGTAGGGTTTAGCTTTATTATATGATTTAGGGTATCAATTAAATTAGGAATATTTCCATGACCTGTAATCATAGGCATGTAATCTGAACTCAATACATCCCCTCCAAATATAATTTTCTGTTTTGGAAGCCACATTAAAATATCGCCTGGAGAATGTGCGTCATTAGACATTATAAATTCTACTTCTACTCCACCAAAATTTCGTTTTTGCACTTTAGTCAATATCGAAGTAGGATACATAAGTTGTGTAGAACCAATGGCACCTTTAGTCACTTTAGTATAAAACTCCAAAGATGGTTGCCCATGCTCTTTCATTGTTTTTAACGCATTATTGCTCGTAATAATTTCAGCATCTGGAAAAGCAGCATTACCAAACCAATGATCTGCATGACTGTGTGAATTAATAACCCAACGAATTGGTTGATTTGTGACTGATTTAATGGCTTTTTTAATTTTGTTACCAATAGTTTCAGAGGAACCTGTATCAAAAAGCAATACGCCGTTTCCAGTAACTACAAAATGACTATTAGAATTCCAACCTTTATTCTCCCGTGTAGGCAGTCCAACGGATGGCGAAACAATACTATATACATTATCGGTGATAGTGGTTACTTCAAAACCTGAATTATTAGTTTTATCGTTCTTTTCATATAAAACAGAAAGTGCTCTACTTATCATCGCAGAAACTACAGATAAATGTGATTCGTTTTCAAAAATAGTTGTAGTAATTTGAAGATTTTCACTATTCTTTCTTAGTAAGTCAGAAAGCTTTATCATTCCAGAAGTCATAGCTTCCTCTTCATCTCCTCCAGCAGAAATAAACACTTTAGTAGACGGAATATCCCAGATTTTAGTTTGAGCCAAAATTGTTTCTGCTTCATTCAGCAATTCATTATTTTTCCACATTAGTGAAGGGCTACTTATTGCATATCGATTAAAGGTATCTGTGTCATTCAAAAAAGTGTAAGTTGCAAATAAGCCTCCAAGAGAATGTCCTAAAATTCCATTATCACCATTAGTTTTATAATGTTTATCTACAAATGGAATGATTTCAGTTTTTATACATTCTAAAAATTGCTTTGCGCCACCAGATTTAAACCTTTTAATATTTTTATCTTCAGATGGTGTAAACTCATAAGTTCTATTAGTTTGCCAAGAGCTCAAATCGTGCCCTGAACCTATACCAACAATAATGACATCTTCTATTTTGTTCTCAAAATCTAAATTAACACGAGTACCATCAATTATTGAAAACATATATTTTCCATCTAAAACATATAAAACAGGGTAACTAACTGAGTCTTTAGAGGTATAAGAAGGTGGAAAAGACATGTATAATTGATAGTCTTTATTCATTATTTCTGACTTAACAATATGGTCTTCTTTAAGCACTCTGTTTTTAGCTTCTAATTTTTGAGCAAATAAATCACTATTAAAAGAACATAACAACAGTATTAGTAAAATTGTTGTTTTCTTCATGGTTGATATCTTTAGTTATAAAGCATTTATTATTAGTAAGCGAAACTATAATTAATCGGTTTAAACTAACTAGTTTAAAAAGTTAATAGTTTGTGAATTTTCGTTTCAAGAAAATGATGATTTAATTACTTTCAAATTTTACTTTTCTTATAAAAAGAAGGTGTAGTACCTTCAAATTTTTTAAAGGCACTATTAAAAGAAGATAAGCTGCTAAAACCAGTATCGAAAGCTATTGAAGAAATTGTAAACTTTTCATTTTCCTTATTAGAGAGTAGTTTCTTAGCTTCTTGAATTCGATAATAATTAATAAAATCATTAAAGTTTCGTTTTGCATATTCATTAATAACAGTAGAGGTCCTTTGCGTGCTTTGACTTATCATAATACTTAATTTTGAAAGCGACAAATCAGATTCTAGATATAATTTTTTATCTATTATTAATCTAGAAATATCATCAAATAATATCGAGTTATCATTTGCTTTAAATGCCTCTCCATCTATATCAGTAGCTTTTAACTGAAAAGCTTTATAACTCAAAAAGTAAATAACAATAGAATAAACAATTGGGCCAATAACGTATGGCACGGCGTCATCTAAAATATTCAATACATAAGAAATCCAAATAATAATAAAACCTACAATTAATAAATATAACCACCGAAATATTGATTTTTGTGATTTAGTTAGATCTTCTTTATTATAGACTTGTTTTATATTTTTAATAATCCTCCATGACAAGAAGATATAAAAAGCAAAATGGAAATAAATAAAAAGAAGAACACTAGCAAATAAGACGATTGCTTCTTTGTTATTGGTATCAAACCATTCTTTGGTAATAAAAAAGCTTGAAATAAAGATTAGACCAAACGGGACTAATTCTAATAAGTAACTTTTGGGCAATTTAAAATTAGGGCGTGTCATTCCCAACATATACCATCTTAATAAAGGACCAATAATTAATAAAAAGGCTAATCCTGCAAAAATAAAAATAGGTTCAAGCTCATCTCCAAAATTCATCATTACTGACTTCCCTATCCTAAATGCCATAAAAATCAAAATCAATCCCAATAAAAAATTAGTAATCGTTTTTTTCTTTTTAAAAAAAAATAAATAAAAAGCAAAGAGTACACCATACAAAAGTCCTGCACTACTAACTATAATAAGAAGTATATCTAAAAAACTCAATAGATTCTTTTTCTCAAATTTAAGGATAAATTATACGCACAAAAGCACAAATTCAATAAAGAACTTATGCTCTCAAGGTCAACCAAAATCATTTTACATTTAACTTTTGTCTTTTGATTTACTTTTAACATAAGAAGTAATTCCAAGAACTCCAAAAAACCTACCTATTTCGCCTTTCATAGCGGCAATAATACTATGAGACGCTAGTAACATTCTATCTACTGATTTTTTTTCTTGAGTCACTAATTTATCTATAAGTTCCTTAGCCTTTTTTGAACCTTCTTTTTCATAAACTTGTAATACTTCTACTGCGTTTTCTTCACCAGTTATTTCTCTGTGCTTAGGCGTATAACCTAATTGCTTAATCATGGTTTCAGCAAATTTCCAAGTAGACCAGGGGTTTTGTCCTGTTATTAAATTTTTATCATGACTTACTTTATTTAAATACATGGCGCCTTCATTAAAATTGGCTCCATTAGAAGTTAATTTATCCTGTAAAAGAAAAGGGAAAATAGATTCAGCATCTGGTATTAAAAGTAATTCTTCTTTATTTGTGAAACTAGTTACCGTTTTATTCTCTAAAAGGTGACTACCGTCATCTAATGTAACATTTACCAAAGCTGCTGGTCCATGACATACAGCTCCAATTACTTTATTGGTTTGATAGTAGTTTTTTACAATTTCTTGGATGGCTTTATTCTCTGGAAAATCGAACATAGCTCCTTTTCCGCCAACAAAAAATACGCCTTGATAGTCATCCACATTTATAGCATTTATAGCAATGGTATTACTTGTTTTATGTTGTGCAATAGAATCATTTAAAAAAGCATAATCGAACACTCCCATATCTTCATCATCAATAACAACTGGAGGTTTACCGCCCAACGGGCTTGCCACATCGACCTCAAAACCATTGGCTTTAAATACATAATAAGTACGAGACAATTCTGTTAACTCATAACCTGTCTTCTTTCCGCTATTCCCCATCATATCTGTACTTGTAACTACTGCCAATACTTTGCCGCGATTAGGAATAATATTCTCAGATAAATACAAAATGTCATCAACTTTACTAGCAGTTAGGTCTTTTTTCATCTCATCTAACGGTAAGAGATTAATAAACCATGCTCCAAATGAAATAAGTAGAATTAGTAAACTTAAAATTGAGATTAACGTCCATTTTAATTTAGGGTATTTTTTAAGTTTTAAAGTAAATCCAATACTAGCTCCTAAAGCTGTTCCTACACTAATCCAAAGAGGTAAATTATTTATAGTCAAACCTATTAAAACACCAAATACTAATCCTAAGAGTATTCCAACGCCAATTCTTTTTTCAGACTTCATAATAATACAAATGTTTTATAATTATGCCGCGAAGTAATATCAATTCATTATTAAAACCTGTCGAAATGATAATTTCGTCAGAGGAAAAGATGATTTAATAAGTAAGAGCTAGTAGATTAAAGCTAGAAGATCTTTTTATTGTAAAGTTCTGGATGTTTGCCTTCAATGTCTTTATAGAAATCTTCAATTACTTGCATATCTTTTTTGAACTTACCAGTTAAGCTATAAGCACCTCCAACTCCTGCAATTTTATTTTTATAATCTAAAAAACCAAAAGACACAGGCACATCTGCATTTTTAGCAATATGATAGAAACCAGTCTTCCATTTCTCTACTCTTCTGCGTGTACCTTCCGCAGGAACCATTAAAATTAACTTATCTGATTTATTAAAAAGTTCGACGGAATAATCAACCAGATTATTATTCTTTTTTCTATCTACACCTATGGCACCCAGCCATTTAAAGAAAAAGCCAAAAAAACTATTCGTATAATTGTCTTTAATCAAAAACTTAGCATCAATACCTTCTAACCAGTAGACTGCTAGAGCATACACAATATCCCAATTGGAAGTATGCGGCGCTGCCAGCATCACAGATTTATCAACTTTAAATTCTTTTTTATAATCGGCCTTCCAACCTGAAATAAAAAGGACAAATTTTGCTATTGGTTTTTTCATCGTATTTCCCGAGAAGTAGGAATCTCATCAATTAAGAAGGCAAAGTTAAACTATTCTAAAAAGAAAAATCCACCAAGTATGTTGGATAATTTTATTAGAACGAACACTATTGACATACATCATCTGAATCCAAACCTACTGAAGTTAATGTTCCATCAGGTAAAATGTTATTTTTTAAATCACAAACAGCTTGTGGAATAATCGTTACAGGATTACCACCAATAACTAATTCTCTAAGGTTTGTTAAGTTAGATATTTCTGTTGGAATTGCAATAATTTGGTTTCGGTAAAAATCTAAATGCCAAAGGTTAGATAATTGACCTATTTCAACTGGTATTGTTATAATTTTATTATATGTTAAATATAAACCTTGTAAATTATCTAACTGCCCTATTTCTTTAGGAAGTGCTGTTATTTGATTCCCAGAAAAAGATAAAATTAAGAGATTACTTAGTTTACTTATTTCTTTAGGTATAGTTGTTATGTGATTACCAGGTATAACTAAAGTAACAAGGTTAGATAATCGTGTTATTTCAAGGGGTATAATTGTTATTTTATTATGTCCTAAATCTAAATAATGAAGGTTGGTTAATAGACCTATACTTTTTGGAATTGTTGTTATTTGATTAAATCCCAATTGTAAACTTTTAAGATTAATTAACTGAGTTATTTCAGCTTGAAAAGTTGTTAAATTAGTATGCCTTAAATCTAAATGCTGAAGATTAGTTAATTGTCCTATTTCAACTGGTAGATTTTTTAGTGGATTTACTAATAATTCTAAACTTTCAAGATTAGCTAATTTACCTATCCCACAAGAGATTTTTGTTATCTCATTATAAGATAAATTTAAATTTATCAAATCAGTTAATTGCCCTATTTGACAAGGGATAGTTGTAAGGTTTGAATATCTTAAACGCAAACCTACAACATTACCGTTACTATTTAGTTGAACTCCAGAAAATGATTCCATACTAGTATCATTTAAATCCCAATTCAAAGTATTATTTGGGTTTGCTTCATACAAGGCCTTTAAAGCATTATAATTGCTTAAAGGAGTGCTTAAAGCACAATTACATAGTAGACCACTTATTGGCAATTCAGTTTCCAAATCCTTTGGATTGATAAAAACAATATCATTATCAAAACATTGACCACAAGCTCCTCCGTTTACTAAGGGGGTGGGGTTAGGCGGAAACCTGAATTGAATATCTTCTAAAATGGTCTTGTCTCTATATTCTTTTAATATAGGTAGTCTTTCTACTACATCATCAAATTGGTAAACCTCAGGAAAACACAATATATATTTACAAATTTCTGGAGGGAAAGCTAAACCAGGTATTTTTTTTAACCTTCCTAACAAGTCATATCGTGCTTTAGTTTGAAGACTAATAGGTTTAATGGCTAAATAGTTTTTCTCTTTTGAAAAATTTGTATTAAATCTTTTTGAACTTAAATCAACTTTCGAAGCAATTTTATTGACATTAAAATTCTCATCTACTTCAAAAATTGAAATATTAGAATTTTCGCCTAATTTCTCAATTACATCAAAAAAATCTACCTCAGATGAATTGTCTATTACTTTAAAAACAACTAGTTCATTTTCTGCAGACATAAATTTTTCTGTTGCCTTTTCATCAATTTCAGCATTAATAACTTTCTTTTTACACGATATTAAGAATATAAATAAGATGAATAAACAACCTAAGATATTATTTTGATTAAAACACCTATTGCAAATTTTAGTTAGTTTTTTCATAGCATTAAAAATTTAAAGATTATATAACACTATAAAATTACTTTATTAAATCACAATTAAATTAAACATATGTAACAGACTATGAAACAGATGTAACCAATCAAAGGAAATTTGCTATAAGTATTGCAAACTAATCTTCAAAAAAAACTTCTTGAAACCCTATTAAATATAATTTTTCTTGTGCACGAGTAACCGCAGTATAGAGCCAGCGCAAATACCCTATATCTTGCCCATTAGGTAGATAAGGCTGTTCTATAAAAACTGTTTTCCATTGTCCTCCTTGTGATTTATGGCATGTCATTGCATAAGAGAATTTTACTTGTAGGGCATTAAAATATTTATTCTTTTTTACTGAAAGCAATCGTTTATAAGATGATCTTTCATGCTCAAAATCTTTTTTTACCTCTTCATATAATCGATTAGAGTCCTCATATGATAATGAAGGCGTTTCAGAACTTAAGGTATCTAATAATAAGACTGTTTCAAATGGTCTCTGATTTGGGTAATCTATCATTCTAATTTTCACTTCAGCAAAACGAAACCCATATAAATCTTTATAATTTCTAATTTCAAGAATTTCGCAAATATCACCATTAGCTATAAAACCGGCTTCAGAACTATCTTTTAACCAAAAATAATTGTTCTTTACTACCATTACATAATCACCAGTAGCAATTTCATTCTCTTGACCTCTAATTTTACTTCTTATCTGCTGGTTGTATTGATTAGCACGTTTATTTGATCTAACAATAAATGCCGTAGCTTCTACCCCTTCGTCTGTGTCATAAGCAGATTGTATGGCGTCTTGTATATCGTACCCTTCCATTAAACGGATAATATCTGGAAAATTTAAATTGAATTTGAAATCTTCATAACCGCCATCACCTAAATTCAATCTTAACCGAGTTGCATTACTAAGTATTCCAGAATTTTTATGTTGACGCATTACTTCATTCAACTCCAACTCATTTACATCTTTATTATAATTTAATTCTAAGGCGTCGGCGTTTAAGGCAGGACTTAATTCCAGCTTGACTGGAGGTAACTGTGCAGTATCACCTATAAGAATCAGTTTACAATTTTTACCAGAATACACATAAAACAAGAGATCATCCAGCAAAGAACCATTCTCAAACAAACGAGCATCAGCAGCTCTGTCTGGTATCATAGAAGCTTCATCGACAATAAAAATAGTATTGGTATGCTTATTTGTTTGTAAAGTAAAAGATACACTTCCGTTATTTTTCTTTTTAGGGTGATATATCTTTTTATGAATTGTAAATGCTTGCCTATTTGCAAAACCTGCTATTACTTTAGCGGCTCTACCAGTGGGAGCTAATAAAACAGATTTTTTGCCTGCATTCCACAGATTATTTACAACAGTACTAATAGTAGTAGTCTTACCAGTACCGGCATATCCTTTTAAGAGATATAAGTTCTTGTTATTGTCGCTAAATGCAAAATCAGATAATTGCTTTAATAGAACATCTTGTGTTTTTGTAGGTTCGTAAGGAAACTTATCTAGTAATAATGTATAAAATGTCTTTGGGTCTTTAATCATTCACCTACACAAATAAAAAACCAAAGGTACAAATTGATTTAACCCTAAAAATTTTTAGCATTGAAAAAATTTTGTAGATTTGCGTATAACCTAAAAAATTAAATCTCATTTAAAATGTTAACAGTTTTAATAATTATTGCAGCAATCGCACTAGTTGGTGGTTTAGCATACTTTATTGTAAATAAAGCTAGTAGTAAGTCTAGACCAATTATTTCTATTTTACTTTGGTTGCTAATCGCATTCCTAGGCTATAAGATCTATCAAGGTATTCAAGCCCCAATTAAATTTAATAAGGAAAAGAAAGCACGTTACACCAAGGTAATTGATCGCTTAAAAATAATTAGAGATGCTCAAGTAGATCATAAAGCTGTTACTGGCGATTATGCTAAGAAATTTGAAAACTTAGTAGCGTTTATTGACACGGCTAAATTTGCTGTTACAGAAACGAAAAACGTAATTAAAACCGTTAATAAAGGAACTGATTATAGTCCTATTATGATTGAGGTAGAAGAGCGAGTTGTGGATACTGTAGGCTTCAAACCAGTAAAAGATTCATACGCTCAGCGTGATTATAAAAGCATGGGCGATGTACCAGATGCTAGTACTAAGTTTACCATGGAAACTGGTTATGTAGAAAAAGTACAAGGCATTAAATCACCAGTATTTCAAGCGAAAGTTGATAAAGGTGTAATATTAGACGGACTAGACATTCATTTAATAAGACAGGAAAAAGAGGCTTTTGGTGGTCCTGAAGTGAGTGGTGAATTCATTTCTGTAGGATCATTAGACGATGTAAAAGTGAATGGTAACTGGCCACCTTTTTATGATACAGGAGAAAAGAAAGATAGCGAATAATACAGATTCAAAAGATCAAAGAAATAATCATCTATCCATCCAATTTAGTTTGGATGGATTTTCTTTTTGCGTTCTTGATAAAGACTCTAAAGAATTTACAGCACTATGCGATTATTATTTTAAAGAAAATCAAGTTAAGACTCCACAAAAATTACTTACTAATATTGCCGATGTTTTCGATAGTAATGAGTTGTTAAAGCAAAAATTTAGTTCAGTTACTGTAAGTCATATAAATGACCTTTCTACGTTAGTACCGAAACCTTTATTTGATGAGAATAAATTATCGAATTATGTTGAATTTAACAATAAAGTTCTTAGGCATGACTATTTTGTTTTTGATGAAATAAAAAACCACGATATTGTTAACGTATATGCACCATACGTAAACGTAAATAATTTTTTAATTGATCAATTCGGAGGGTTTGAGTACAAGCATTTTTCTACAGTTTTAGTAGAAAACTTAACAGATATCTATAAGTACAGTTTAGCGCCTCAAATGTTTGTTAATATTTGTCAATCTCATTTTGAGATCATTGTTATTTTCGACAAAAAATTGCAGTTATATAATACCTATAAATATACCACAAAAGAAGATTTCATTTATTATATTTTGTTTACTGCTGAACAGTTGAAAATGAATCCTGAAAAGTTTGAACTGCAGTTGCTAGGTAATGTTGATAAAGATGATAATTTGTATGCAATAGCCTATAAATACATTAGAAATGTAAGTTTGCTCGAAAATCGATCTAGATATTCACATTCAGAGGGTTTTACTGAAGAGATTAAGAGACAGTATTTTACTTTACTACATCAATTTTAATGAGAATAATTTCAGGTAAACACAAAGGTAGACGCTTTAATGCACCTAAAAATTTACCTACAAGGCCTACTACTGATATGGCTAAAGAAGCATTGTTCAATATTCTTAATAACCAATACTATTTTGAAGATATAAAAGTCATTGATCTTTTTGCCGGTATTGGTAGTATTAGTTTAGAATTTGCCTCGCGTGGAACAGAGCAAGTAATAAGTGTTGACAAGCATAATGGCTGTGTGCAATTTATCAATAGCTTGTCAAAAGAGTTTGATGCAAATATTACTACTATAAAAAGTGATGTTTTTAAATTTTTAGAAAACACTTTACAAACAGCAGATATAATCTTTGCAGACCCTCCATACAGTTTTTCTGATCAGCAATTTATTACAATACCAAAACTTATTTTCGAGAAAAAATTACTTAATAAAGATGGTTTATTGATTATAGAGCATTCTAAACGTACTAACCTATCTGATTTAGATCAATTTAGTTATGTTAAAAATTACGGAGGAAGTTCCTTTAGTTTCTTCGAAAACTAATACTTTAACAAGTTAATTTTCATCGACCATTGCAACACCATTCTCAGTTTTTACTGAAGATGAAGAAATTGTAATTTCAGAAGATATAATAAAGCTTTTGGTGTATACAAATAAATTATAATCTCCTGCGGCTAGTTTAGACTTATCAATTGTACCTGTCTTCCCTTTATTATTATATGTAAGTATTAATTCATCTGTCTTAGCATCTCTTAGCTGATACTTATAGAAATCATCTACAGATTCTAATGTCATTGTAGATTTTCGAGTATCATCAACAACAGTAAAAACTACTGAACCATCTGGCGCAGTGCTAACATATTTGAACAATTGAGGCTTTTCAGTAGCTTGAGCAAAAGAAGAAAAAATAGCTAAACCAAAAAATAACACGAAAAATATCTTTTTCAAAACAGAGTTTTAAGGGGGTAAAAATTAATAGTTCTCTAAAGTAGCAAAATAACTTATAAAAACTAAAGATATTCTAAAGTTTTATTATGACGATCTTAACAATGTTAAACTTTATAATAATATATTAATTAGTAGTAACTTAGTAGTTTAACTAAACTAATCACATAATGAGAAAATTAGCAGTATTTCTTCTGGCCTTTTCTTGCTTGATTGCTTGTAAAAAAGAGCAAAAAGTTGATGAAAAAGCAGAGATAGTTAAGAATCTTCAATCGTATACCATTGAGCAAATGATGGATAACGAAGCCATTGGCGGAGGAAGTTTTTCACCAGATAATTCTAAATTATTAGTCTCAAGTAACAGATCTGGTATTTATAATATGTTTACCGTTCCTGCTGATGGTGGTGATTTTACACCGATAACGCAGTCAGACAGTGCTTCTGTATTTGGTATTTCATATTTCCCTAATGACGAACGCATTCTATTTAGAATGGATGGTAATGGAGATGAAATATTTCATTTATATGTTCGTGATACTACTGGAGCTACAACCGAATTAACTCCTGATAAAGGTGCTCGTGCATCTTTTTATGGTTGGGCACATGATGGTAAAAGCTTCTATTATGGATATACAAAACGTAATCCTCGTTTTACTGATGTATATGAAATGGATGTTGAAACTATGACTCCAAAAATGATCTATCAAAATGATAATGCCTATTCATTTGGAGGTATTTCTAACGATAAAAAGTATATGGCTTTAGGAAAAGCTATTACCACTAATGATTCTGATTTATTTGTCTATTCTTTTGATGACAAATCATTAACCAAAGTAAATGCAAATCAATCTGCCAATTCTGCTTCAGATTTTACGCCTGATAGTAAATCATTACTCTATACTACAGACGATGGCAATGAATTTGCTTATTTGAAGAAATACAATCTTGAAGATAAATCTCAAGAAAAAGTACTAGAAAAAGATTGGGATATTTGGAGTAGCTTCTTTACACATGATGGAAAATATCAGATAACTTATGTGAATGCCGATGCCAAAACAGAGATTGATGTTGTAGATGTAGCAACTGGAGAAAATGTAGATTTTCCAAAATTTGATGCAGGCGATGTTAGTAGCGTTAGTTATTCTAGAGATGGTACAAAAGCGCGTTTTTATGTTAGAGGGTCTAATACACCCTCAAACTTATATTCGTACGATGTAGCTACAAAAGAGTATAAAAAACTTTCTGATGTATTAAATAAGGATATTAATCCTGTTGATATGGTAACTGCTAAAGTGGTTCGTTATAAGTCTTTTGACGGATTAGAAATACCTGCTATTTATTATACTCCTCATCAAGCTTCAACAGAAAATAAAGTGCCTGCATTGGTTTGGGTACATGGAGGACCAGGAGGACAATCGCGACAAAATTTCTCATCACTAATTCAATATTTAGTGAATCATGGCTATGCCATTCTTGCTGTAAATAATAGAGGAAGTAGTGGTTATGGTAAAACATTCTTTCAAATGGATGATTTAAATCACGGTGATAAAGATTTACAAGACTGTGTAGAAGGTAAGAATTGGCTTGCCGAGCAACCTGAAATCAATGCCGAAAGAATAGGTATTATAGGTGGTTCTTATGGTGGTTATATGACTATGGCTGCGCTTACTTTTAAACCTGAGGAATTTGATGTTGGTGTTAACATTTTTGGTGTTACAAATTGGATTAGAACCATTAGAAGCATTCCACCATGGTGGGAGTCTTTTAAAGACGCTTTATATAAAGAAATGGGTGATCCATATTCAGCTGATTCTGTGAGGTTACATAAAATTTCACCTTTATTTCATGCTGAAAATGTTACTAAGCCTTTAATGGTATTGCAAGGAGCGAAAGATCCTCGTGTACTACAAGTTGAATCTGATGAAATAGTAGCAGAAGTTCGTAAAAATGAAGTTCCAGTAGAATATGTATTGTTTGATGATGAAGGTCATGGCTTTGTTAAAAAAGAGAATCAGATTGAAGCCTACGGCAAGATCTTACAATTTTTAGATAAATATCTCGGTGATGATGAACCTGTAAAAGAATAAATAAAAAAACCGCCAAACGGCGGTTTTTTTATTCTAACCAATCTTTAAAATCTCTTACACGTTCGCGAGCAACGATCACATCTTGATCTTTATAGGTATTTAGTTTTATTTGCAAACGCGAATTAGTATACGACACCATATCTTTAATAGCGTTGATATTCACAAAAAACTTACGGCTTATCCTAAAAAAAGTCTTTGGCTCAAGTTCATTTTCTAGTTGCTCTAAAGTCATATCTATTAAATAATCGCGGTTTTCATTTGTATGAATATAGGTACCCTTATTTTCGCTATAAAAACATTCTATAGCGTCAATGGGAATCATTTTTAAATGCTGCCCTATTTTTACCGTAAATCGTTTTTTATAAGCACGCTCAATTGGGTTTGTTAAAAGCTTTTTAATGTCCTCAAAATTAACCTGAACATTTTGAGCTTTTGGAGCCATATTTTGATACTTCTTTACAGCTCGTTCTAAATCCTCATCATCTATCGGTTTTAGTAAATAATCAATACTATTTAGCTTAAAAGCTTGTAGTGCATACTCATCAAAGGCTGTTGTAAAAATAATAGAACTATTAATCTCTATTTCATCAAAAATTTCAAAAGACAATCCGTCTGAAAGTTGAATATCTAAAAAGATCAAATCTGGATGCTCATTATTATGAAACCAATTAATAGATTCTTCTACAGAATGCAACATTGTGCTCACCTCTACTCCTATTTTCTCCAGCAATCTAGATAATCTTCTAGCTGCTGGTTTTTCGTCTTCTATTATTATGACATTCATTTCTTTAAGTTCAATTTTTTAGCTTGTTTATTTATAATGTTGTTTCCTATAATTACCGTGATTATAGTTGCTAAAGCTACTGCCCACCAAAATTGTTGCATATTTTGTACAAAACGAGTACCGACTTCTGACCAAAACGCGCAATACAATCCTACTACAGACCAACTCATAAAATAATAATGATACCCAAACCAGTTCTTACTTTTTTTAATGGCTGGAATAATTCCTGCTAACACAGTAGCTAAACTGACAATAGCAAAAAAATGGAATATGCTAAAGCCACCAAAATTTATGATAAAAAATGCGCTCAAGTTTAATAATAACATTGAAACCACATAAACATAGCCAATCCTTTTATGAAAAGTAGTGCCTTTAGCATTAAAAACAACTACCAAGCCAGTAATCATAGTTATTACAGCTATAATCGTATGAAATGCACCAATTTTACTATGTATAATGTCGTTTAACATTAACCTATTTTATTCATACCTATTTCTAAATTCGTTTCTATCCTCCTCCATATATTTCTTAATTCTCTCTTCTTCCCAGTTTTTTCCAAAAATTATATTTCTACCAAATACGCCCCAAGCATGAAAAAAAATACCAATACCCCAAAAAAACCATACAGCATACGTTGGAAAATCGAAAAATGCTTCACTAAAAGTATCTCCACTATTTATATCACTAATTACCTTAGCGGAAGAAATAAATAGATTAACTAAAATATATACTATTAAATGAACATAGAATCCTTTTAGTTCATCTACCTGCTTTTTAGCTTCTAAATATCTATCACTTTTTATTTTATCTAATTCTTTCATAATTCAAAAATTTTTATTCCCATTGATTACTTGACGCATCCTTATTACCTTCAGCCATATATTTTTTTATTTTTTTCTCTTCCCAACCTTTAAAAAGTGATGATTTAAAAACAAATACCACTAAACCATGGATCAGTAGTCCTATTCCCCATAACAACCAGCTCAAATAAATATCAACATGTGTCAACATTTCAATAAAAACTTTAATGTTGGCAACATGATAAATTAGAACCATCTTTGCAATTGTTATTGATGTGTTCACTAATAAATATACAAGCAAATGTGTATAAAAACCTCTAATTTGCTTTACACGTTTCTTTGCTTTTAAATAATTATCATTTTGTATTTCATCAAACTCTTTCATACGTTAAAGTTGTTATTCCCATTGATTTCTAGGCGCGTCCTCATTACCTTCGGCCATATATTCTTCTATTTTTTCTTTTTCCCATTTCTTAAAGAAATTAAAAACATCAGTAAACACATACAATCCATATATTAACAATATAGAACCCCAAAATACTGGTGTTAACCATAAATTAATATCTAACCAGTTTATAAAGCCCACATCATCACCCTTCACTTCTGTTAATATATATCGAATGAACCTCTTCGCAAATAAAATCCAAAGAATTAAAAATGCTACATAAATAAACAAGTTTTTGTAAAAACATTTTATGTCTTTAACTCGCTTTTCAGCTCTTAAATAGGCACTTTTTTTATCTTTTTCCATCGTCTAATATCTTATTCCCAACGGTTTCTTCTACTTACATCAGTATTTTCTTCATCCATAAACTCTTTAAGCTTACGTTCTTCCCAATTCTTACCCATAAACGGATTCATTTGAAAAGCCTTTATTGCATGAAATACCAAACCGATACCCCAGCCAAATGCAGCCCATAAAAACCACATATAACGCCAACCGTTTGTATAGTAGTTTAACCCAGCTAAAAAAGCTATTACAATTATATACCAAGCAAGACTAGAATAAAACTTCTTTAACTCTTCTACACGCTCTTTAGCTCGTAAGTATTTATTTTCTTTATCAAAATTTTCCATAGTTAGTTAATTATAAAGTTGATTTTGTTGATTTTCTTCTTTTTCTATTAGCTCTTGAATCTTTTTCTCTTCCCACTGTCTACTAAATATTGAACCTCTTTTAAAGACTACAAACCAATGAATAATAAGACTCAGTAAATAACCAGCAACGGGAAAAATTGCCCATGGATAATTACTCGTTAACCAGTTTACAATTGTTACAATTGGTATTACCAATATACCTGCAAAGAGATGCCAGTAAAAACCTTTTAATTCTTCTAAGCGCTTCTTAGCTCTTGCGTACTTCTCTTCTTTGTTGTTATCTATTACTTGCATGATTGATTTAGTTGTAAAGTTCTCTGTTATTATTTTCTTCATCCATTAGCTCTTCTATTTTACGCTGCTCCCAATTTTTTCCTAAAAAAGGTGTTCTTCCGGTAGCCTCTAGCCAGTGTGCCAGTACACCAAACCCCCAACCTAATGCAGGAAATATCACCCAAGGAAAATCAGTTGTCATATAATTAACAAAGGCCAAAATTGGCATTACAATTATGTACGATACCAGATTAGAATAAAATTCTTTAACCTTTTTTACGCGTTCTTTAGCACGCATATATCGTTTGTCTTCTATATAATCTTGCTGTATTTCTAGCGACGTAGATAATTGCTTAGTAAGCATCGGTATAGCTACGCTAAAATGCTTTGGTGTTTCTTCTATAATCATTTCACGCTTAGTTAAAAGCGCATAACGTTGTACTATATTTGATAAACCAACACCACTACTCTTTTTTACTACTTGTTTTGGTTGTAAGTTATTTTCGACCACTAGATCGTTACCCCTTTCGTAGATTTTAATATTTAGTGGCTTTTGAGATGTAACCATGTTATGTTTTACAGCATTCTCTAGTAACAATTGTAATGACAGAGGCACTACTTTAGCTTCAGGATTTGCAACCTTTTCAGGGATTTCGAAAATGATGCTATCTTCGAAACGCATCTTTAATAGAGACATATAAGTTCTAGCAAATTTTAACTCATCTTCTACTGTAACAAGTTCTTTATTTTTTTGTTCGAGTACATATCTATATACTTTTGATAATGAGGTTGTAAATTTTTGAGCATTATCTGGTGATTCGTCTATTAAACTTGTTAAAACATTTAGACTATTAAATAAAAAATGTGGGTCTAGTTGATTCTTCAACGCATCAAATTGAGCGCTTGCAGTACCAGCAATTACCTTTTGTATTTTGGTTTCTTGTTTAACAGCAGATTTCCAATTACGCATAAAATCTCGTGCATGCATAAAAGTTGCTACAGCTAAAGAAAATATGATGTAAAAGATATGTATCCAAAAAAAGTTTCCTTCAAAAAAATTATCAGGATTAGCTCCTTGTATATAAACAAAGAGTATATAATTTATCATCAGAACCACCGGAACAACATATATCACCGTTGCTATAATACCAGCAGTAACACGTTGATTAGTTTGTTTTACCCAATCCCATTGAGAATTGAGATACTTATTTATTATTCCTAAACCGAAACCAATACCATAACTATAAAGTGCTGAGATACCAAAGGAGGTTAAAATACCTTCAACAGTAAACTGTCTAGACAAGATGATGAATATAATACCTAAAATTAATGTTACTTTTAGGCATACAATCGCACCATTTTTAATATTATTCATAGAAAATATTTCTCTAGTTTTCACAGCTTCCTATTTAATAGTTGATTGTTATTGTTTTGTCTGCCGTTAATTTAAACTTAGCATTCTTGTATTTTGGTGGACCAAAACTTCCTTTAGCATTATTACTCATACCCGTTGGTTCTTTAGGAATTCCCAAGAAATTGGTATCCATTTTACCATTGGCATTTTTATCATAAAAAGATGAAACAGCATAAGTGCCCGACTCTAAATCTTTAATAACTGTGGTCGCTTTTCCGTTTACTACTTTAGCAATGGTGCCTTTATATGGTTTCTTTAAAAAGCTATCTTCACTATTATAAAGTGCAATAAACACCTCGGTTCCTTTCTTCATTTCAATACCATCTATTTGTATAATTAAAGTATTGTCTTGTGCTTTTCCCGTTAAGGATAGTATTAAAAATGTTATTAAAATTAAAAATCTCATTTCTTATGGTTGTTTTGTCAGTTCGAGTGCTTTTCTTTATAAAAGTGTATCTAGAACTGCATAAGTTGCTATTTTATCTGAGGCGGCACTCTAACTTAGGCCACTTTGTGGCTTAAAACTACTAATTATTCTTTAGTTTCCTTTTTTGGTGCACATTGTGATGATGCTACTATTTGCATGGCTCTTTGCTTACCCCATTTTGGGTAAAATTTTCCTTTAGACTCAGAAGCATCGTATAAAGCGATCGATTCTTGTAAACGTTTACAATAAGGTGTTAGATCTTGCCCAAAGAATTGAGCTCCGCCCATTTCGAATTCTGCCAAACCACTATATGCTCTAGGGTTAGTTTTATCAAAAGCAATTGCTTTTTTATACAACTCGGTAGTTGGTGCAGATAAAGTTGGCCCATATGTCACAGGGTCTGAAGCTACTTTAGCCACATTTATCAATGCTTTTACTACATATATCTCTGAGTTGTTTGGTGATAATGCATCTGCTGTAGCAATATGATCTTCTGCCGAAGCTATTTGTGCTGCTTGTTGCGCTTTATCTTTAATATTAAAAGCAGTCCTTGTTTTTAATAAAGCTAAATGGTAAGCAGGCAACCAATTTTCCGTTTCGGTATTAGCAATGCGTTCTAAAAGATTGGCTGATTCATCATATTTTTGCTCTTTTTGAAGTGCGAGAGCTTGCTCCATACCTTTTTCGAAATCGGTTTGTGCTGTTGTTACTTGGCTAAGTAAGAATAATAATAAGGTTGTTACTAGTCGTATCATGATATTTTTGTTTTAAATGATGGTTCAAAAGTCTTGAGATAGCCAAACATTTAAAAGAGTTTACGACTGAATTGTCATTTTTTTAGGATGAATTGTTAACTTGGGTTTTTTAATAATTAAAGTTAATGATCACAACCGCTATAATACTGCTAGTTATAATTATAGTTTATTTACTTTATTTAGAATATTACAAAACCAAAATAGCCAAAGATCTAGATAAGATACTAGCAAACGGAGCTACTCTTTTAGATGTACGAACAAAGACAGAATATAAAAACGGACATATTAAACATGCAATAAACATACCTATTGGTCAATTGAATACTACTAATATTCCTTTAGAAAAAAATGAAACAATAATTACATATTGCTCTCATGGCATACGTAGCTACAAAGCTCTAGAAATCTTAAAGAATAAAGGCTTTGCAACTGCTTATAATGGTGGAGCTATGAAACACTTAAAGAAGTGTATAATTACAGCATGATTAATGATTAAAAACAATGACAAAACGGAAAACTAATTTTTGGTTAGATATTTTAGAACAATTAGTAGATGTCTTTTTTAAAAGTAGCCGTACTAAAAAAAGAACCTGGCACCAACATGTAGTACCTTACAAAGCTGGTTGGGCCATAAGGCGCGAAGGCAATAAACGTATTACTTCTAAACACCGTAAGCAAAGTACCGCTATAAATAAAGCAAAAACTATTGCGAGAAAATATAAGGCAGATGTTATTATACATAGAGAAAATGGTGGTATACGAGACAGGGTTAGTTATGATTAACCTATTTTGAAAAAAGGGAAAAACACTCTACAAAAAACAGGATAAATCCTGTTGACATCATATAAAAAAAAGTAGATATTTGCTACAAATAAGATTTTAAAAATATGAAATCATAAGCTTTATTATGAGGTTAAGGTCATTTTTTATTTTCATATTCATAGGTGTAATAACTTTATTATTTTCAAGTTGTGCTCCTTTGATCCTAAATGCAAATTTTGATTCAGATCGCATTGGAAGGGAACCAAATTTAAATCCTCCTGGCGATCCTTCAGGTGATGAGATTATCCTAAATTTATTAGATGGGGAATGTTTTTATACTATAGAAAATAGTACTGTATTTAATTCTAGAGCTTTAAAATTTAACCCAATTAATGTTGGTTGTCGAGATAAGTTAATGATCTATTCTAATGATATCAGTGGATTTCCAAGATATTTAGAATATTATTTCGAAGTATATACCGAATACAATGACTGTCCTATTTTTATTGATTTAAAGGCCAAAATAGATGAGCCAGACCCAGACATTGAAGCAGACTTCCCATCAGACGCGTCTGGAATGGGGTTAAGACTTAGGTTGTTTTTTAATGGAGATATAGTTTTAGAAGATGGAACACGCCGCTTTAGAACAATAGGGTCATATTCTTCATACGAAAAACTTATTTGTGTAGTGAAGTTTGATCGTCGGAGCAATACTTACACGTTGACAATATTAAGACCTGGTAAACCAGCCATTATACAAAGAGACCGCCCCCTGTATTCACATGATTTTTGGGAGTACTCAAAATATGGGTTAGTTATACAGTATGATGGTCATACATGCCACCCCCTTTCTCTTCCATCTAACCGTGCTTATTACATTGATAAAATACGACTTGAAAATAGCAGGTGACAATAATGCTTATTATAAAAAACGTATTTTCACCACATGAAAAGCAACTTTATCATTAACGAATTATGGCAATTGTCTATTGCTGGGGCTTTTCAACGCGCTGGTATTTATAAACCAGATGTAGATGAGGCGCTTAAAGAACGTTTTAAAACAGAACTTAAAAGAGACCTCGAAAGTTTTATCGCAGAACAATACTTTAAACCTTGCTCCGAAGAGCAGCATATAAAAAACATAGAAAAACTCTCTGAGCATACTAAAGAATATGCTAACCTGCTTAAAGGCGGTCAACTCAATATTGGCGTAAGCCAAAAAGTATTAAACCTATTTTTAAAATATGTTTGGTGTTTAAAATTAATACCTGCACCACCGCACTTTCCGGTGGATAGAACTATACAAATAATACTTAATAAAGAAGCAAAGCAATTAAACCTGCCTACCATTACCCTAAAACCTTGGACACAAATAGCAACCATAGAAAGCTATTTAGAAGTCATCGATCTTGCTAAACGCGTACAAGCTGCAAAACCAAAATATCGGCAATTGTCGTTGGCGGAGTTAGAGTTGAAGTTGTATAGTAAGAAGTAAACGTAACTTCGAGTGGTTTTGTTAATAAAATATTTAAAATATTTTTTATTAAGTTAGGATTCCTTACTATATTTGTATTAGTATTAATCCAAAATTTTTAATTATGAATAAATCAATTTTTTATCATGCAGGTTGCCCAGTATGTGTAAGTGCAGAACATGACGTTATAGATTTAATAGGATCTAGTAATGTAGAAGTTGTTAATATTGGTGAAGTAAGAACACGTATAAGTGAAGCTGAAAACGCAGGCGTAAAGTCCGTACCAGCCTTAGTTACACCAACTGGTAATGTACTACACATTAATTATGGTGCTTCTATGGCCGATGTAAAAGGATAATTTTTTATCTTTACTTGTTAGGATTCCTAATTTTAAATTTTATTTATGAAAATTTCAATTTACGATACGTATGTTCAACGAGCGGATGGTGCTATTATGCATTTTGATATTCTTGTTCCAGACACAGTAACAGACACTAACATTATATACAATTATGGTCATACTTATCTTAACAGTAAACCATTTAAAACTGGCAAACTTACATCTAACGAATGTCAATTTTGCCATATAGAACAAGCTTCAGAAGAAGTAATAAATGCCATTCAGCAAAAAGGTTTTTATATTATTGAAATGGAAAATTGTTCTTAATTTTAATTAGGAATGCTAACTTAGCCTATCAAAACCAAACTTGATAGGCTTTTACTATGAGCATATTTAATCCGAAAAAACAACAATTAGATACTACTAGTAAAATAGTAGTTGGCTTAGAACGTATATCTGAAGCATTTAAAGTGTTACTTTGGGAGAAGGCTAAAGAATTGGGATTAAGCCCTATACAAATACAAATACTATTATTTGTTGCTTATCATAAAAGTGAGTTCTGCAACGTAAGCCATTTAGCAAAAGAATTTAATGTTACCAAGCCCACTATTAGTGACGCGATTCGAGTATTAAATAAAAAAGAATTAATTATTAAAGACTACTCCTCTACCGATAGCCGTAGTTATACAATTTTGGTTTCTGAAAAAGGTAAAAAAATAGTTAACGTTACAGAAAATTTTGCTGAGCCCATTGAAAAACAGCTAAACACTATAAACGAGATTGATCTTAATAATGTGTATAAAACACTTAGCAAATTAATTTATCAGCTCAATCAAACTAATATTTTAACTGTACAACGTACCTGTTATGCTTGTAAATTTTACGATAAAAATTCGAAAGGCAGTTATTGCAATTTATTAGAAGCTTCTTTAAAAGTTCAAGATATTAGACTAGACTGCCCAGAATTTGAGAAAGTGCATTAATTATCTTACAGGTTATCTAGTTGATTCTTTTTCTTATCCTCACTAATAGTCCAAAAGAAACCTACAAAAAAGAAGCTATCAGAAGTAGGTACAATGGCTTGTCTATTAAACGTTCCATTATTATTTGGTGTAGTCGAATAATCGTAACCAAATACATTTTTAAAACCTAATATATTGGTTGCAGAAAAATATAGGATCTTTTGCTGCGAAATTAAATACGCCCAATTAACACTTATATTATGATAACTTTTAGTTCTACCATCCATAAATTGAGTACTATTCAGGTTGTTAAAAGGTCTGCCACTAGCAAAATTATAAGTCATACCTACTTGCGAACGCCAATCGTTAATCCAATATTTAGTAACTAATGAAGCATTGTGTTTGGTTGCATAATTAGGCATTACTTCTGTTGGATAATCTTGAAATTTACGCTTAGTATCTAAATACGAATACGATAACCAATACTGTAGATATTTGATACTTTTAGAGTCTCTCCAGAAAAGATCTAAGCCTTTTGCATAACCAAATCCTTCGTTATTAAAATTAGCCATTGGTCTGCCAAACTCAGTATCGTATTGCAATAAATTATCGTACTCTTTATAAAACGCTTCTGCTCTAAATAAGCGCTTGTTCTTTTTGTATTGATAATTTAAAATATAATGTGTTGCTTCTTGTAAATTTAAATCTTGGGTAATTTTTAATTCATCGTTTTGTGGCGTTTGATAAAAATCACCATAAGCAAAAGATATTTGTGCTTGTTTATTGAACTTATAGGCTAAAGAAACTCTTGGTGAAATTGTAGTTTCGTCAAATAAAGCAGTATGATCTAATCGTACTCCAAGTTTTGCAGCTAGGCTGTTTGAAAAGAAAATATCAGTTTCCGCGAACGCTGCAGCTAAATTATTTGTAAAACTATATTGAAATGGCTGTGTCTGACTTGCTATACCATCTTCTTTAAAATGTGTTGATTGAAACTCAGCGCCATAGCTCAATTTTAGTTGATTACTAAAATTATGTTTCAATTTCGCCTTAATATGCAGTGCATTTTCTATATTTCTAACTTTAGTATCACTTATATGTACTTTAGCATTACTATTTGTATAACTGATACCTGTTGTTAGTTTGGTTTTATCACTTATAAAGCCATTATAAGAAAGGTTTGTATACCAATTGTTATTTTTTAAATCTAGTCTAACCAAATCTTCAAAGTTGATATCTTGTTGCTCTACATCAAAATTTAAGGATTCAAAAGCTGAATAGAATTTAAACAATCCATTTTTAGTATGATGTCTATATACGGCCTCACCAGAAAGTGATTCTGGTAATTTATTCCATTTATTATCATCTGGTACCAACTCATTATATGGAGCTAAATTAATATACATGGTATTGACCGTAAGCGCATCTTTTTCCCACTTTTTGGTATGCCCTACTCCTGCACCTACAGTCATAAAAGACCAATTGGTTTCGCTTTGCTTAGGATCATCTATGGTATTCAATAATAATACACTAGACAGTGCATTGCCATATTCTGCAGAATAGCCACCGGTACTAAAAGTAATACCGTCGAATAAAAATGGAGAATAGCGCCCTCTAGTAGGTGTATTATTTGCAGTTGGTGAATATGGTTTAAAAACCTGTAAGCCATCAATAAATACCTGAGTTTCTTCTGCTGTACCACCACGTACAAACAAACGACCATCTTCGCCTACGGTTTGAGTGCCAGGCAACGTTTGTAAGGCAGAAATAAAATCTCCAGCTACACCTGCCGTTGTAACTACATCTAAAGGACTCATTACTGATACTTTAGAATTATCTCCAGCCTGAAAAGAGCCCGCAGACAATACAACAGCGTCTAAAGTATTTACCTCTTCTTTTAAAACAATATTTAGATTATTTAAAGTAGAAACATCAGCTGTAAATCGATATGTTTTAAACGCTAAATAAGACACAATTAAGGTTTGGTTACTAGATTTGCCTGATTCAAATGAGAATAATCCATTTTTATCAGTGGTGGCTCCATCGTAGGTGTTTTGCAAATAAACATTTGCCCCAATTATTGGAACTCCTTTTTTGTCTGTTACCTTTCCAGATATAGTAGTTTGAGCACTTAGTGGTATTGTTAAAATTAAGATAGCTAAGATTATTATGGTTTTCATTTACATTGATTTTATAGTGCAAATGTTGTTTAGCGTAAAAAACTTTCATAAAAAGAGCTACTGAATTGTAGATTAAAGAGGACGGGATGTAAAATCTTATTAAATAAAATATAAGTAATTTAGGGCTATTGAAAATTATCACATGAAAAAAAATAAAAAAACCTCAATAGCTCGTAGAAGCTTTATTTCTAACACTTTAAAAGCTTCAGCGTTGATTCCTTTTATGGGCTTTCCAATTGCTTGTCTTGGCGCCAATAAAGAACAAACTAGGACAAACCCTCTTAGTAATACTTCAAAACCATTAAGCATTTTGATTTTGGGCGGTTCTAGTTTTTTGGGTCCTCATCAAATAGCATATGCATTAGAAAGGGGCCATAAAATCACAACATTTACAAGAGGTAAAACAAAGCCAACCGTTCATCAGGATATTTATGAAAAAGCTGAACATTTGATAGGTGATAGAGAAAATAATCTAGAAGCTCTAAAGGGTAGAAAATGGGATGCAGTAATTGATAATTCTGGTAGAAAAGTTGAGTGGACAGAAGCTACTGCTGATCTGCTAAAAGAAAATGTAGGCATGTATATTTACATTTCTTCAGTTAGCGTATTCTATCCTTATTATAAAGCAAATTTAAAAGAAGGAGATCCTCTTGTCTTAGAAGTACCTAGTAATGCCACTGGTGACGAAAAATTTACCTACGATTATGGTGTGATGAAAGCTAACTCAGAATTAGCTGCGGAAAGAATATTTGGAAAAAATAAAACAGCAATAGTTCGCCCTACTTTTATGTTAGGCCCGGCAGACAGAACCAATCGTTTTTTTTATTGGCCAACTCAATTAGCCAAAGGTGCAGATGTTATAGTACCAGGTAAAAAAGATGATCCGGTTCAGTTTATTGATGTCCGTGATATTGCAGATTGGACTATTAGATTGATAGAAAATAAAACTTCTGGCGTTTTTAATGGTGTTGGCCCTGCTACGAAAATGTCTGTTACAACATTTGCTGAAAAAACTAAAGAAGCTTTAGACTCAAAATCTAAATTGGTTAGTATTGATAACTATGACTTTTTGAATAAAAACAATCTTCCTTTTCAAGCTCCTTGGATATTGGATTCAGAAAAATTTCATGGTATATCTCGCGTAAACAATGAGCATTCTAAAAAGAATGGTTTAAGCTTTAGGCCGTTTAATAAAACCATAACGGATACCTATAATTGGTGGGTTTCTGATGGTGTACCTAAAGATAGAAGAGAAAAATTTCTTTCCGACCCAAACGAATTACACAACAGACAAGCTGAGCTCATTAAAAAATGGAACGTTTATAAAAAGTAATATTGTTATAATTTTTCTGACAATATTGCTGTAATTGTTTTTAATAGCTACTATATAATTCCCTATTGGATATTGTTATTTGAGTTATGCATTGTGACCTACTCTAAATTTATGGGTCAAACATTTAGATAAGAATTGTTTATTTTATCTGTATATCTTTTAAACGATATCATAAAATATATAATTATTCGTTAATAGCTTTACTACTAGTAATATATAAGGATGAAAAATATTGTCATATTTGGTGGAGGACCTCATGCAAATGTATGTATTGATATTTTTGAACAGAACGAACATTTTAATATCGTTGGTATTATTGATGCATTTGCAAATAAAGGAACGCAAGTGCATGGTTATAAGGTAATTGGAAAACAAGAGGATATAATTAGACTATCTAAAGTATATAATATTGACTGCGGATTTATTGCTGTTGGAGATAATTTAGGTAGAAGGATGATCAGGGATGAAATAATCTACAAAATTCCAAAATTTGAATTTGTTAATGCCATTCATCCTAATGCGATTATTGGAAGAAATGTAAAGATTGGAATCGGTGTGTTTATAATGGCAGGAGTAATTATAAGCCCCAATGCAATTATTGGAGATTTTTGCATACTTAATGTAGGTGCAAAACTGGGCCATGATAGTATTTTAGGTGAGTTTTCTCTACTTTCTTCTGGTTCTATTGTAGGTGGGAAAGTAATAATTGAAAGGTTTTGTTCAATTACACTAGGTGTAACCATTGTTGATAGAATCTCAATTGGAGAAAACACCTTAATAGGAGCTGGAGCTGTTGTTTTGAAGGATCTACCCGACAATGTCTTGGCTTATGGAAACCCAGCAAAAATAGTTAAAGAAAGAGAATTTGGTGAAAGATTTTTAAAATCTGGTTAAGGTTTATTATATTATATACATTATAACTTCTCTGACATAATAGCGACTATCGTTTTTATACCATTTATATAATTACCCAAACGAATATTCTCATTAGGACTATGCTGATTATTATCTGGATTCACAGTGGGCACACCTACAGCAGGAATTCCTAAAGTGGTTACAAATGGCGAAATTGGTATAGAACCTCCCATAGTTCGAATTTGAATAGGATCTTTGCCAAAAGCTTTACGCATACCTCGCCTCAACCATTCACCTATTTCGGTATCATATTCTGTTCTAAATGCATCATAAGATACTTCTGCATTAAATCGAATGATATTCTTTTTTGTCATTCGTTCTTCTTCGGTGGGTTCACTATCAACTAAAAAATACCCTTGATCTACAATATGCTGTTTTAACAGATTAACCATATGATCTCCATCAGTTTCTTTCACCAGACGAATGTTTAACTCGGCAATAGCTGTAGCTGGTATAATAGTCCTTGTCTCTTTACCAACCCAAGCAGCTTTTAATCCTAATATACCTAATGCAGGATATTGAATGGCTTCTTGAAAATTATTACCAATATTATCAGTATGAGATATTCCAAAATCTTTTTGAATTTGTTGCTCATCATCAGGAACCTGTTGCAATATTTTTTTAACATCATCGGTAATTGTTATTCCGTCGTACCATCCTTTAATAGCAACTCTCCCATCCTCTTCCCACATTGTAGATAACAACTGGGATAATTTGACCGCAGGATTCGGCGCATAGTTACCATAGTTACCACTATGTAATGGTTTTCTAGGCCCAAATACTTCCAAAGAAATAGTAGCAATACCACGAGCGCCATATGATAATGTTGGTTGATTGGATAAATGACGTGGCCCATCAAAAATTACTAGCATATCTGCCGCTAGTTTTTCTTTATTTGCCAATACAGCCTTAGGCAATTGTGGAGATCCTAATTCTTCCTCAAAATCTAAAATAACTTTAAGATTGAAGTTTGGCTCAATTTTGTGATCATTCAAGATATCCATAGCTTTTAAAAACATCATATCTGGTCCGCGAGCATCGGAAGCAGAACGTGAAAAAATTCGCCAATCATTATTTAACTCTCCATTTAACTTTTCCCAAGAGATGATTTGCCATTTTCCGTTTTCCCCTTTTTCTTTTAAAGCAGGTATATATGGATCCGGTTGAAACCATTTGGTAGTATCCACAGGTTGCCCATCAATTTGCAAATAAACCAATACCGTTTTCTTAGCCTTGGGGTTCATTTTTGATGCTAACAACAAAGGAACAGTTTCTGTGCTTAATCTTTCTGTTTTGAATCCGCGCTTAGCAAAAGCTGTTTCACACCATTGAACATTGGGTTCTATTTGTTCAGAATAATTTGCATCATTTGGTATACTAAAAAACTCTGCTAATTCATCAAATGAACTCTTAGCATATTCTAAAGACAGTTTATCTAAATCTTTAATCTCTTTTTGAGAAAATGAAATTGAAAAAACTAGAAGAAAAGTGATTAAAAGAAGTGTATTTTTTTTCATGATGTTAGTTGATTTAAAAATCATTAGTAAATTTAATGACAAATCTTTTAATTATGTGGGCGGAGAAATTAAAATTTTACGATAAGCTTGTAGCTACTAATGATAAATTTGAACGAAAGGGTAAAACCATGCCTTATACTTCAGCAAATGGCTATATGTTTTCTTTATTCAATAAAGCTTGCGAAATTGGTATTCGTTTATCAAAAGAATCTCAAAAAGCTTTCAAAGAAAAACACAATACCACTATATATAAATCTTACGGAGCAGTAATGAAAGATTATGTTTTAATACCAGAACATTTATATGATAATTTAGAATTGCTGGCTACAACCTTAGATGAAAGTTATGAATATGTAATGTCTTTATCTACAAAACCAACTACAAAAAATAAAAAATGATAAGTGTTAAAACTGTTGAACATATTGTAATAGGCATTATGCTATTTCTACTACTATTTAATATTTACTTAGGCTATTTTAATAGAATAAAGAATGATACTATCAATATTATATTAAAAAATTGGGCATCTAGCAATTACTTTTTTATGACATTCGCTTGGGGTGTTTTAGGAGGTCATTTCTTTTTAGGTACTCGAATTCCATTATTTGGAAGCAATTGGTGGTTACCTATTCTACTAGTTGCATTGATTCTAGTAATTTTATTTTTTATAGGGAAAAAGCTTCCTGAAAATTTTATGCTAAAAAGCCGTTATCAATTTATTCTGCTCTTTTTTGGAGTATTATATGGGCATTTTATTTGGTCTCAAAGACACATACCAAACATTGATTTTCCATGGTAAAAGAAACTTCTACATCAAAAGATACAATTCAGTTATCAGAATTAATAAACGACCCTGTATTTATTAAAAGAGTACAGTATGTACTTATTGGTTTATTTGTAATTATTATAGGATTAGACATCTACCTGGCATTAGATAAAATAGACGGTAATACTATAAGCAATGTTATAAAAGATAATACTGATAATGGATTATTCGTTTTAACTTATTTATGGGGAGCAATAGCTGCTAATCTTTTTTTATACTCACTAAAACCTGCAGCTTTTAGTAGGGGTGTTGGGTTTATTATTGTATTACTTATTGCTATGCTTATTGTAATTTTTAATATCGAAAAATATGTGGATAGTTTCTTTGTAAAACATCAATACAACATCTCTATTTATATAATTTCTATGAGTTTTGGATTGCTAATTGGCTGGCTTTTCTGGAGGCAAAAATCACCATGAAACCAAAAAACAGCTATTTCAAGTTTTCCCATTAAATAGCTCATTAACTTTTTCATAACGATAATCGAAAATTGTTTTTAATTGTTTTTTAATAAAAAAAGTATGTGCGATTCTTCCTAGAATTCCTAGAGGCAAACCATAATGAACAATATCTCTCATCTCAACTTTATCACCTACTTTTTTAAAAAAATGTTTATGATGCCATAATTTATAAGGGCCAATCCGTTGTTCATCAATAAAATATTCTTTGTCTTTTACTTGTGTGATTTCTGTTACCCATTTTATAGAAATACCCATTACTGGTTTTACATAATATTGTATGATCTGACCAGCGTACATTTTATCTTTTATAACATCAATAATTTTAAAACCCATATAATTGGGTGTTATTACTTTTAAATTCTTTGGGTTTGAAAAAAAATTCCAACATTCATCTAAAGAAGTATTAACTATCTGTGTTGTTTCTAATTTATATAGTTTCACGCTTAAATACTCTTTTAAATTTTTCAACTAAAATAATACTTAAAAAGATCATACTAAAAGCATAGCCTATATCTTCAATAGGAATTGTACCCAACCGTATTCCTAAATTTTCTGCATTGTTATACCAAACAATCTGATCTTCTATAAAACTCCCGGTAAGGATTCCATTCACAATAAAAAAAGGAATAAGAATGATTAAAAAAGTAATATAGAATGTTCTCAATTGCTTTTCTTGAGTTATCAATGAATATAACAGAATAACTATCAATAAACTATAATTATAAAATGTATAGTCTTTATTAATGTTTGTTGCTACTACCATACCGAGTACAATAAGTAGTAAAATAGAAATTATATTAGTTGTTTTAAAAGACAACTTTAGTTTAGGAAAAAAGTATTTAAACGCATAATGTGTAAAAATACATGCATAAGGTATGCATATAAAGAATAACCACTCTTCAAAAGGAAGGTTTATAATATTTATACCTAGTAGATATTTTTCATTAAACCCCCAAACACCATTTCTAGTGAAAATTACATCCCATATTAAGAAGATAATAGCAGTGATTAAAATGGCTAAAAAGACTTCTTTCCACCATTTAATGAAGCGCATTCGCTTTTCGAAACTGTAAAAAAAAGGAATACTAAAGCTAGCGAGATTTAAAATAAGATATAGTGACATTTATATCTTAAAATATTTAAAAGGAACGAAGAGCATACCGAAACACTCACCATCTTCTTTGCTAAGATGTTTATGATGTGTTTTATGAGCTTTTCTAAGACCTATCAGGTATTTGTTTTTGGTTCGTTTAAACCACTTAAATCGTTGATGTATTAATACATCATGAACTAAAAAATAGGCAATCCCATAAAGTAAAATACCAAATCCGATAAAAAATCTATAGTCTACTCCATCTCTAGTACCAAAATAAAATAACAAAACACTTGGTAATGCAAAAATTACAAAAAAGATATCATTGCGTTCAAAAGTATCTGGGTACTTAGGCTCATGGTGATCAGAATGAAAATACCACATAAAGCCATGCATCACAAATTTATGCGTAAACCAGGTAACGCCTTCCATAAAAATAAATACACCTAAAGTTATTAATACGAACAACATATGGTAAAGTTAAATTAATTTTAGTTTATATTTCACATAACTTCTCGCTAATAGATTTAATTTCATTGGGTTAGAAATACGTACTCTTTGCTCCATGATTTTAGATGATGGTACTTTTTTAAGTTTGTTCAGTAGTTTCCTGTAATATCTAAATGCCATATATACACCAAATTTGGCTTCGATTGGTAATTTTAAAATTCCATTCTTAAAAGCATAATCAAAGTCCTTTTCTATGTCAATAATGATCTCTTCTTTCGCTTTGTGGTCTAATGAATTAAAATCAATATTTGGAAAGTATGAACGCTTTAAAACTTCTTGATCATCCTTTATATCTCTTAAAAAATTTACTTTCTGAAATGCAGAACCTAATCGCATTGCAGCCTTTTTTAGTTCACTATATTTTTCTTTATCTCCGTTTACAAAAACTTTTAAACACATTAAACCGACAACATCAGCCGAGCCATAAATGTAAGTATCAAACTCTTCTTTTGTAGTATAAATGGTCTTACTTAAATCCGCTTTCATACTATTTAAAAATGCCTGTACTAGATCATCATCAATTTTATATCTTTTAACTGTATGTTGAAATGAGTTTAGTATAGGGTTTATACTAATACCATCTTTATAGGCCCTATAATAATTCTCTTCAAAATTCAGTAGTAATTCTTTTTTATTGTACTGATGAAATGAATCTACTATTTCATCAGCAAAGCGAACAAATCCATAAATATTATAAATGTCTTTACGTATAGATGGTGCTAGCATCTTTACTGCCAGCGAAAAAGAAGTGCTATACGATTTGGTAACTAGTTTGCTACAATCTTCTGATACTCGATCAAACAGTTGTTTCATGTACGCTAATTTTTGAATATTTGATAATAGAGTTTGCTGCAATTTTACCCGATATTAATGATGGAGGCACACCAGGACCGGGTACAGTTAGCTGACCAGTAAAGAATAAGTTTTCTACTTTTTTACTTTTAATTTTTGGTCTTAAAAAAGCTGTTTGTGTTAATATATTTGCTAAACCATAAGCATTACCCTTGTATGAATTATAATCTTTAATAAAATCGTTTACACAATAAGATTCTTTAAAAAGAATACTTTCTTTTACTTTTTGATTGGTTAATTCTTCAAAACGGTTAATGATTTGATTAAAATAGCTTTCGCGAATGGTTTCGTTATCTTCAATACCCGGTGCTAAAGGAATAAGAAACACTCCAGCTTCTTTATTTTCTGGAGCAAAAGATACATCTGTTATACTTGGGAAGCTAGCATAAAACAATGGCTTTTCAGGCCATTTAGGATTATCATAAATGTCTTTTGCATGAACTTCAAAATCTGCATCAAAAAACAATGTATGATGTGTTACATTTTGTAATTTTTTATCAAATCCAACATAAAAAAGTAATGAAGACGGCGCAAATGTTCTTTTATTCCAATAATTTTCTGAGTATTGCCTATACTGCTCATCCAATAGTCTCTCGGTATGATGATAATCAGCACCGCTTAAGATAACATCAGCTGGCACAAATTCATTATTTGACCAAATACCTTCTACCTTGTTATTTTCAACGCCAATTTTAGAAATAGTAGTATTTGTTTTAATTTCAACTCCTAAGCTCGTAGCTAAAGTTACCATTGCCTTTACAACTTCGAACATTCCTCCTTTAGGATGCCAAGTACCTAAACCAAAGTCTGCATAATTCATAAAATTATAAAATGAAGGAGTTTTGCTTGGCTTAGCTCCTAAAAACAAAACAGGAAATTCTAATATCTGTCTTAGCTTTGGGCTTTTAATTTTTGAGCGAACTTGAGCGCTTACACTTCGAAAAAATTGGCTTGTCCGTTTTATTGTTATTGGCGTTATTAATTCGGTAATAGATTCACCTGGTCTGTAAACCAAATCTTTGATAGCTACTTGGTAGTTATATTTTGCTGAATTTATAAAATCAATAAGGTGTTTTGAACTTCCTTTTTCAATGGATTCAAACGTCAGGCAGATAGCTTCAAAATTGTCATCAATAATTATCGAATCTTCTTTATCAAAGTAAGTTTTATAAGCAGGCCCTAGTTTCTGTAAATGATAGTATTCAGAGGGATGTTTATCAAAATCATTAAAAAAACTTTCAAAAACATCAGGCATCCAATACCATGTAGGACCCATATCAAACTTAAAACCTTGTTTCTCAAATATTCTTGCTCTACCTCCAACACTCTCATTTTTTTCAAAAATTTCCACATCGAATCCAGCTTTTGCTAAATAACAAGAAGCTGATAAAGAAGAAAATCCAGAGCCAATGATTAGAACTTTTTTATTCATTTGTTTAACAAATATATAAAATAATTAAACAAAATTAGCATTTGTAAAAAAATTAAAGAATATTTAACAGGTCATTAACTGATTTAAAGGCCTTAATATTTCTAATAGATCCATTTAAAGAATAATCTAAAGCTTTACGACCCAAAAACCAAAACTGATTATTTTCTTTTAAAATATATTCACTTAACTTATTAAGGTAATCATATATATGATCATCATCTGGCTGCACTGTAAAATAGGATAAGAAATTTATTCTGTCATATAATAATGTAAGGTCCGTTAGGTGGTCTATAGCTATATTTTGCCCTAAATAAATAGAGTGACAGCCTCTTAAACTTAATTCGTAATGAATATATAAGAGACCAAGCTCATGAATTTCATTTTCAGGCAAGAAAAGAACATAAACTTTATCAGATTTTTTTGAAATAGTTTGATTTCTCTCAATATTAGATTGTATTTTTTGAACAATTAAATTAGAAATAAAATGCTCATGTGCTGGCTTAATCGATTTTGTTTGCCATAAAAGACCTATATATTCTAAAAACGGTATAAAAATATTTGTAAAAATCTCGCGAAACGATTTGCTTGCTAATAACCTATTATATGTTTCATTAAACAATACTGTATCAAAATTAACCATCGCTACCTTTAGTTGGTTGATTGAAGATTCTTCAATAGCTTTGTACAGCGCAATTTCCTTTACCTTTAATTCTATTGACCCATTGGACAATTCAGCTATCTTAGAAATTTTAAATCCATTATTATATAATAGATTGATATTAAGTAATTTTAAAAAATTATCAGCATCATAATAGCGAATATTAGTATCTGTTCTTTTTGGCTCTAACAAACCATATCTTTTTTCCCAGATTCTTATGGTATGTGCTTTAATACCTGTAAAATTCTCTAAATCTTTAATAGAAAATTTTGTTTTGATATTGTTTAGCATATTGATAGTATTATTAAACAAATATATATTTAATTTTTAACTTTTATATTTCTAGTTATTTTTAACAAATTATTGTAACAAAATCTAATTTTATACTACTTATCTATTGTAATTAACCAAAGTGACCAAAGAACTCGAACATAAATTTGTTAGTGATCTAGAACAGCATCAAAATATAATACATAAAGTTTGTAAACTTTATACCAACAATAAGGATGCTCATAATGATCTTTTTCAAGAAATCACCATACAATTATGGCGCGCTTATCCTAAGTTTAGAGGTGAGGCAAAATTTAGCACATGGATGTATAGAGTTTCTTTAAACACTGCTATTACATTATATCGAAAATCTAAAAGACGAGTTCAAACTCAAGATTTCGATTCTGTTCTTTTTAAAATTGAAGCCAAAGAATATGATGATACTGAAGAGGAACAGTTGAGACTGATGTATAAAGCAATTAGAAAGTTATCTGATATCGAAAAAGCATTAGTGTTTTTATATCTAGAAGACAAAAATTATAAAGAAATATCTGAAACTATGGGTATTACAGAAGTAAATGCTCGAGTGAAGATGAATCGCGTAAAAACGAAATTACAGAAAATATTAAATCCGTAAGATCATGGATCAATTAGATTTATTAAAAAAAGACTGGAAAAAGCAAGATAAAAGCTTGCCAAAATTAACTTTTGATGAATTATCGAAGCTTATCCATAAAAAATCATCGTCTATAGTCAAATGGATATTTATAATTAGTTTATTAGAATTGATTGTCCCTCATCTTTTTATATTATTTGTAGACCGTGATGCTTCTATGCGGCATTATGAAGAATTAGGTATTGGTGACTTTATTAAAGGCTTTTATATTGTCTTTTATATTGTTATTTTTTATTTCATTTTTCGTTTTTATCAAAATTACAGATCCATTTCAGCTAATTCTAAACCAAACGAATTAATGCAAAATATTATTAAAACCAGAAGAACTGTAAAACATTATATCTGGTTCAATCTTGCAATGATACCTTTAGTTGGCGGAATGATACTCTATGCAACTTTTAACTCTCAGGAATTTATAGATCAAATACCTGAAAATGTTGGTTCTGGAATGCTTCTCTTAATATCAGTTTTAGTAATATCCTTTACAATTGGAATATTTTGGCTGTTCTATCAATTAATTTATGGTATTTTACTGAAAAAACTAAAAAAGAACTATGCAGAATTGATGAGTAACGGTGAAGAATCATAGTATATCCAAGCTGCCCTTACCTTCTCTGATAATCTCAATTTCATCTTGCGATAAGTCTATTACTGTAGATGCTAAGTTATCTCCATATCCACCATCTATTACTAAGTCTACTTTATCTTGCCATTTTTCATAGATTAATTCAGGGTCAGTTGTATATTCTATAACATCATCTTCATCATAAATGGATGTTGATACTATTGGGTTTCCTAAAACTTGTACTATTTCTCTAGCAATATTATTATCCGGCACTCTGATACCAACCGTTTTTTTATTCTTAAATGCTTTTGGTAAGTTATTATTTCCTGGAAGAATAAAAGTATAAGCCCCTGGTAAAGCTCTTTTCAAAATTTTATAAGTTGGTGTATCAATCTGCTTTACATAATCAGATAAATGACTTAAATCGTTGCATATAAAAGAAAAATTGGCCTTCGCCAATTTTATATTCTTTATACGTGCAATTTTATCTAAAGCTTTAGGGTTTGTGATATCACAGCCTAAACCATATACAGTATCAGTAGGATAAATAATCAGCCCTCCTTTTCGGAGCACCTCTATGACTTTATCTATCTCTTTTGAGTTTGGATTTTCGTTGTATATTTTTACAAGTTGTGACACACAACAAGTATACAATAAATCTTAGGCATTTACAATTAGCCTAAAGCCTTCACCATGTATATTTATAATTTCAACATCCGTATCCTCTCTAAGGTATTTACGTAGTTTAGCAATATATACGTCCATACTACGAGAAGTAAAGTAGTTATCATCTCTCCAAATCTTTGTCAAAGCCAATTCTCTAGGCATTAAATCATTAAGATGAATAGCCAACATTTTTAATAACTTATTCTCTTTAGGTGAAAGCTTACGTGCCTCATTACCAGCATAGGTTAAATGTCTTAGTTTAGAATTTAGGTGAAACTTACCAATCTGAAACTCATGTTGCTCTTCGTCTGTATTAGAATCTACTTCTTTACGCTGTAAAATAGCCTTTATTTTATACAACAATACTTCAGAATCGAATGGTTTATTCAAGTAATCGTCTGCGCCTACTTCGTATCCTTTTAAAACATCTTCTTTCATAGTTTTTGCCGTTAAGAAGATAATAGGCACATCTGCATTTGTTGTTCGAATATCTTTTGCTAATGAAAAGCCATCTTTACGAGGCATCATAACATCTAAAATGCATATATCAAAATCATCATTTTTAAACATGATTAAACCTTCTAGGCCATCTTTAGCGTGCGAAACTGAATAATCGTTTAATGTTAAGTAATCCTTTAAGACTGTTCCAAAATTTGGATCATCTTCAACTAATAATATTTTTTTATTTGCCATAACTAATTATGTGTATTTTATATTAATGGTAATTTCACTGTAAATAAACTTCCTTTTCCTTTTTCACTTTCTACAAAAACATTTCCATGATGATGCTCGACAATTTTCTTTACATAAGAGAGACCTAAACCGTGGCCTTTTACATCATGTATATTTCCTTTTTGCTCTCTATAAAACTTATCAAAAACATGCTTTTGCACATTCTTATTCATACCGATTCCTTGGTCTTTGATCTTTAATAAGAAAAAGTTACCTGCATTTTCGGTATAAATATCAATTTTTGGCGAATCTTGTGTATACTTAACTGCATTATCTAACATATTAACTACCACATTTGTCATATGAAATTTGTTAGCCATTACTTCAGTTAAAGAAGCCTCCAAATGGGTTTTCATATACCCTTCTTTATCTTTAACAATTAAATCAATGTGTGTTATAGCTTCTTCAATAATCTCATGCATATCAACCACATTACTACTTAAATCTAATTGATTCTTCTCTAATTTAGATATTCTTAGAACGTTTTCTACTTGCCCATGCATACGCTTATTCTCTTCTCTTATCATTTCAGCATAGCGCAGTATTTTATCTTTATTATCAATGATTTTAGGGTTCTTTATAGCATCTAGTGCCAAATTTATTGTTGCAATAGGTGTTTTAAACTCATGCGTCATATTATTAATGAAATCAGTTTTAATTTCAGAAATTTGCTTTTGGCGAATCAATTGATACAAAGCACTAGCAAAAGCCAAAATTATGATTAGAATAAAAATAGCCGATAAGGCTAAAATATTTCCAATAGATGCTAAAATAAATTTTTCCTTTTCAGGGAAGCTTACAAATAGTTGATAGTCACTAAAACCCTCATCATCAATAAATAAAGGAACTCCATAACTAATATATTTTTCTTTTTTAAAGCTAGATGATGCTACTTTTGTCGCCAATCCATCTTCAAAAACTCCAAACTCAAAATCGGTATCTACCCCTCTCGTTCTTAACTCATTTTCTAGATTTAGATAAATCTCTTTTTTAGATATTCTATCATAGATTGGACGACTTGGAGCTATCTCTTTAAAATAACTTTCGAATCTCGATTTTTCTAAATCGGTCAATCGCCCTACAACGTATAAGCGTTCAACAGGAGTCATTTCTTCTAAATCACCACTATTACCATCAGTTAATTTTGAAATTTCTCTTTCTTTTTCACTAAAAAAAGTAGAAAAATCTACAGAATCATTGTCAAATAACGTTAAAGACGATTTATTGTTCGTCTCTAGTATGCTCTGCCTGAAAGTAAAAACTTCATTCTTAGTAGTATCTATTCTTCTAAAAAAGAAATCTGTTTTTCCAGATTCAGACATAGATGAAGCCGAACGGGTCAAACTATCGATCGCAGAGCCAAACTCTTCATAATAATCATTGATTTCACGCTCTTGAATAATATCAGATACATTTGCCAATGCAAACTTTACATCATTACTAAACTGCTTTTCACGGATATTAACCGAGCTATTTATCCAATAAATCTGTACAGCTATAATACCAATTAAGGCAGTACTCATTAATATAATTAAGAGTATAAAAATGCGTTTGCTCATCTAGAACAAATTTAAATTTTCTTTATAGTTCGCTAAATTCTTTAACTAACATTAACTAAAACATTAGTTTTTTAACATTTTTTTAAGAATAAAGATACGGAAAGATTATCCTTTAAATTGTAATAATTTATGATGAATTTCTAACACCTTTTTTTTTGTATTTGAAAAATCTATATTTTCAATAACAAAATCAGATTTTTCTATTTTTACTTTATCAGGAAGTTGATTATTAATTCTAGCCAATACTTGAGCTTTAGATACATTATCTCGTTGAATAACTCGTTCAATTCTTGTATTAGTTGGGGCTGTTACAGTAATAATAAAATCGAATTTATTTTCAGATTGACTTTCAAATAGTATAGCATTCTCTTGAATTATATATCGAGTAGATTGTTTTCTTATCCATCGTTTAAAACTATTAGAAACTGAGGGATGAACTATACCATTTATAGCCTCTAATTTTTCTTTTTTATTAAATACAATATCAGCAATATATGATCTATTAAGCTTACCATTTATATATGACTCTTGCCCAAATTCATTAGTCATCTTACGTTTGATAGATTTTGATGTATGCATTAATCTTTTTGCATGAGTATCAGCAAAATAAACGGGTATACCCAATTCTAGAAATAGGTTTGCAACTGTGCTTTTACCACTACCAATACCACCAGTTAACCCTACTACAATCATTTTTCTAATAAAAATTCAATCTTACTTGGTATAATTTTAACGTCGTTTACCAAATTCGATTTTTTAGTAATCTTAGGTATAAGATAATCTAAATTATTATTTAGCGATTCATTATAATCGCAGGTCACTTGAAAATCTTCTTCATTGATTTTATTAAAGTCAGATAGTCCTATTTGAAACACCAACTCAACTTCTTTTGGAAACGTAATAATCTTATATGAATTAGGCTTATTTAATATTCCAATTTTTGAAATTATGGTACGTTCCGTAAACTTATCTACAACTCCTTGAATGACTACTTCATTTTCAGAATATTCAACCATTCCAAAAGCATTATTAACGGCAATTTTAATTTTTTGATCAATTGATTCATGTACATCACTTAATTCTAGTAGTTCCGTAGAAACAGTTTGAATGGAATCAACTTTACTTTTTGGTCCTTTAATAGTAATAAATTCTGGTTCAATTTTTAGCTGACCTAATAAATTATATCCTGTTTGATATTGAATATTAAGATTAGGAGTCACTTTTAATTTCTTACTAATACTTTTACCCAAATCAAAGTATAACGTGTCAGGTTCAATCGCTATAAGTTCAGATTTCGAGAATTTTTCTTCAATCAAAGGAATTATTTCTTTTGAAGTATAATAATATCGTGATCCTTTTATTCTTTTAATATTTTTAAGACTAATAGTCACATTCTTCTTAAATACTTTGTTTTTCAATAAGCTAAATCCAATGGACTTTAGTCTTACTTTAATTTTATTTGTAGATTCAGATTGTAGTAATTTATTTTTTGGCAAGTCCTTATAATTAACTAAAACTGTAGCATTAGAAGTGTATTCTTGAGATAGTTTGATAAGCATCCATAGCAATAGTGACATTAAAACAAATAGGATAAAAATCCGTAATTTCTTATTGTTTTTTAACTTTTTTTGCTCAGTATTCATGTAGGGTTTTAACTAATTCTAATCTTTTAAAGATATAAAAAAAGTGAGTTTTGCTAGCAAAACTCACTTTTAAATTTTAACAAAATTTAGCTCTTATTTTTTAACTGCTTCTTTAGAATATTTTTTACTTAATTCCATTGAAATTGCAGAACGCTCAAATTTGATCTTGCCTGCACCAGTTTCTATTACACATGTATTATCATTATCATTTAGATCTAATATTTTACCATGTATACCACTAGTAGTAATTACTCTAGCACCTTTTTTAATCGCTGATTGAAATTTCTTTTCATTTTTCTGACGACGGATTTGAGGGCGGATCATAAAGAAATAAATGATCATAAACATTAACGGAATTAAAATAAAGTTCCCCCAGTCACCACTTCCAGTGGCTTGTAAAAATATAGTTTGTTGTATCATTCTTTTAAGCGTTCGCTTTTTTAGCTTTTGGTGTAACTTCTGCTTTAATTACTACAGTCTCTTTGCCATTAGCAGTATTTGTAGTTAATGTTACCGTTTTACTTTGCTTATTTGGCTTACCGTTAGAGTTAAATTTAACTTTAATTTCAGCTGTTTCACCTGGCTGAATTGGCTGTTTAGGCCATTCTGGTACTGTGCAACCACAACTACCTGTTGCATTAGTAATAATCAATTCTGATTTACCAGTGTTTTTAAGGCCAAATGTAGTTTCTACGATATCACCTTCGTTAATAACACCAAAGTCATGTTCTTTTTTATCGAACTCTATTGCAGCTGCACCTTCGCCCAGTTTATAGTCGCGTTCTTTAGCTACTTCTAAATTCTCTTTTTTAATCTTAGCAGCGATATTTTCTTTACAGGAAACCATTGTTACTATGATCATTGCACTGAAAACAATTAATACATTCTTCATTGATACTTATTTTAATTTTAAACTTAAATTCTGGTGTAAAATTATATAAATTATAATAATCCTCTACCAATTTTATTTATTTTACCTAAAGAATCATATTCTTTAGATAATTTATCTAGCACTCCATTGATAAAGAAACTACTTTTTTGAGTAGAATAATCTTTAGCAATTTCTATATATTCATTAATAGTTACCCTCGTAGGAATAGATGGAAAGTAAACGAATTCTGTCATTGCCATCTTCATTAAAATCAAATCGACTTCGGCTATCCTATCTGTATCCCAATTGGGTGTTTTTATATCGATATCTTGGGTAAATTCAGAATGATGCAATGCGGTTTTTTTGAATAAATCTGATACAAACTGCTCATCATCAGTATCTTTATAAAGCGGTTGTCTATTTAAACTTTTATCCTTACCAAAAGAATTTATCTTTTTAAGAATCATTGTATTTACTAAAGGAATATCGTCTACCCAACTTAAGTTTTCACTTTCAAAATAGTCAAATAGCTTTTCGTTAGGGGCTATAATTTCTTTATAAATAGCCGCTAAAAACTCTTTATCATCATTAAAAGACAAATCCTCGGAAGCTATATACTTTTTGTAAAGATCACTAACTTTAATTTCATCCCAAATAACTCTAACGTATTCTGAATGATCTTTCCAATTGTTAAGTTTTTTATCTGTCAAATAATCAGCAATAAAAGGGCTATTTTTTAATTGCTCTAAAATCTGATTTTTAACAAATTTTCTATTTGGATTTTTATCCTCAGTTGTTGCTAAATGTTTCTTTTTGGCAATTTCTAAATGTTCATTGGCCATTTCTCTAACCTCTATGAGCAAACTAAACATTAGTATATATAAGTCATAAATTTTTGCAATACTAACATGCAAAAACTTCTCTTCTCTTACCAGATCATCATTCTTAGATTGTAATAATGCATAAATAGACTGCATTACTTTAATACGGATATGTCTTCTGTTCAACATAATTTAAAAGATCGTCTTTTTCGTGGCGAATTTAGTTCTTTTTTGAATCAATTCTATTTTGAGCAATATTAAATGCAGCCTGATGACTGGTTATACCCTTTTTATCAGAAAGATTTAAAATTTCTAAAGTAGTATTATAAATATTTTCAGTTTTTCTTAAAATTTCTTGTTTACCATATCCTTCTAGTTCTGCATATACATTGATAATACCACCAGCATTGATTAAAAAATCTGGCGCATAAACTATTCCTTTCTCCTTCAATATCTTGCCATGCTTTAATTCATCTGCTAACTGATTATTCGCAGCACCAGCAATTACTTTAGCCTTAATCTTGTCTATGGTATTATCATTAATTGTAGCTCCTAAAGCACATGGTGCATACACATCAACGTCAAGATTATAAACATCATTCAAATCTTTATGAATTTTTGTACCATATTTATTACTAATATCTAACAATCTGTCTTCATTGATATCATTAATAATAACATCTGCGCCTTCATAAGTTAAATGTTTTACCAACGTTTCACCTACATGCCCAATACCCTGTACTAATACTTTCTTTCCTAAAAGATTATCAGAACCATATTTATAGTTAACTGCAGCTTTAAGTCCCATAAAAACACCATAAGCGGTAATAGGTGAAGGGTTACCAGCTCCACCTTTTTCCTCAGAAATCCCAGTAACATGAGGGGTTACTTCACGAATAATATCCATATCATGTGTCTCCATACCCACATCTTCTGCAGTAATATATTTACCATTTAATGAATGTATAAATTCACCAAAACGGCGCATTAACGCATCATTTTTCTGCGCTTTTGCATCACCAATAATTACAGCTTTACCACCACCAAGATTTAATCCTGTAATAGCAGCTTTATAGGTCATACCCCTTGAAAGTCTCAACACATCTTTTAGAGCCTCAGCTTCATTATTATAATTCCACATACGCGTTCCACCCAATGCAGGACCTAATACCGTATTATGAATACCGATAATCGCCTTTAATCCTGTGGATTCATCATTACAAAATACAATCTGTTCATGCTTATCAAATGAAGAATTATCGAAAACAGGACCAAGTTTTTCTAAATGCCTCTTATCTAAAATATCTGTTGTCATTTCAAATTTTATAATCGCAGCAAAGGTAATTTTTTAGAGTCTGCAAACAAAACTTTATTCATTCCTAATTATTTTTTAAGACTTCTTTAACTGTTAAGCATTTTAATAGTATTTTTATTCATTGTATTATCGCCATTCGAATTCAATAGCACTTGAAAGCATTAAAATATTTAAATAAATTCTTTGTAAAGTACCGTTATCGATTAATAATAGGTTTAGTTACTACTATTATAGCTCGCATCTTCTCATTATTTACCCCAAGATTAGTAAATAAATCATTAACTATTGTAGAGGAATATCAAAAAGGAAGTGTTGCTGAACTTTCTGTAGTAAAAAACGAACTATTAATAAACATCTTACTAATTATAGGAGCAGTTTTACTTTCTGGGTTTTTTACTTTTTTAATGAGACAAACAATTATTGTTATGTCGCGTCATATTGAGTTTGATCTTAAAAATGAGATCTTTCAACAATATGAAAGGTTGTCATTAAAATTTTACAAAAAGAATCGTACAGGTGATTTAATGAATAGAATTAGTGAGGACGTTGGGAAAGTGCGTATGTATTTTGGTCCTGCCATAATGTATAGCATTAATATGATTACACTATTTGTAATTGTAATTGGTAATATGATTAGCATCAATCCAAAATTGACATTATATACATTATTACCACTACCAATTTTATCTGTTTCTATATATGCTATAAGTAGAGTTATTAATACACGTAGTAGAATTGTACAAGAATATCTATCAAAGCTCACAACCAACGCCCAAGAAGTATTTTCAGGCATTAATATTATTAAAGCTTACGGAATTGAAAAACCAACCTTTAATACTTTCAACACATTAGCAATAGAAAGTAAACAAAAGAACATTTCATTATATAAGGTACAAGCATTGTTTTTTCCGCTTATGATTTTGTTAATAGGAATGAGTAATGTAATTGTAATCTATATTGGTGGTAAACAATATATAAATGGAGAAATTGCTAGTATTGGTATTATTGCAGAATTTATAATGTACGTAAATATGCTCACATGGCCAGTTGCAGTTGTAGGTTGGGTAACTTCAATTGTGCAACAAGCAGAGGCATCTCAGAAACGTATTAATGAATTTTTAGAAGTAAAACCTGAAATACTTAATACGGTTGAAGAAATTTCCGATATAAATGGAGAAATTGAATTTAAGAATGTTTCGTTTACTTATGATGACACTAACATAACAGCGCTTAAAAATGTAAGCTTCTCTCTTAAAAAAGGAAAAACATTAGCCATTTTAGGAAGAACAGGTTCAGGTAAATCTACATTAATAAGTTTAATCTCCAGATTATATGATATTAATCAAGGTGAAGTTTTAGTTGATGGGAGGCCAATAAAAAGTCTAAATTTAAATGATCTTAGAAATAAGGTCGGGTTTGTTCCTCAAGAAGCATTTTTATTCTCTGACACGATTAAGAACAATATTAAATTTGGTGATGTAAATGCAACTGATGATGAAGTTGTGCAAGCTGCAAAAAATGCACATATACATCATAATATCATAGAATTTAATGATGATTACAACACTACAGTTGGAGAACGTGGGGTCACTTTATCAGGTGGGCAAAAACAACGCATCTCTATAGCTAGAGCTATTATTGGGAACCCAAAAATTTTAATTTTTGACGACTGTCTATCTGCAGTAGACACTGAAACTGAAGAAGTTATATTAAATAATTTAGAAAAAGTCAGTAAAGATAAAACGACTATTATCGTTAGCCATAGAGTATCTTCCGCAAAAAACGCTGACCTCATACTTGTATTAGAAGATGGTGCTATTATTCAAAGAGGTACTCACCAAGAATTATCTAATAGAGAAGGTTATTATCAAGAGCTTTACAACCAACAACTTACCGAGCAATCAGCTGAAAGCGGATAAAGAAAATTCAATAATTACTTGTTCTAGTAATTTATTTTTTTAGATTTGTTCACTATTAATTAAAAATTACTATTTCTAAAAGTAAAGATTATTATGAGTGATAAAGAATTTGTAGAGCAAGAAGAAATCTTTTCGCAAGTGTTGAGAGCTGGTAGAAGAACCTATTTTTTTGACGTAAGATCAACAAAAGCTGGTGATTATTATTTAACAGTTACTGAGAGTAAAAAATTTACACATGATGATGGATCTTTTCATTATAAAAAACATAAGATCTACTTATACAAAGAAGATTTTTCAGAATTTAAAGAAATGCTAAATAAAGCAACAGATTTTATTGTTTCTGAAAAAGGTGAGGAAGTAATTTCTGAGCGTCACCAAAAAGACTATCAGAAAGAAGAAGTGAGTGTAGAACAAAACAATTCTACAGAAAGTTTTACTGATGTAGATTTTGACGATATTTAAACTAACTCAATATTTTTATACAACTAAAAACCGTTCAATATTTTGAGCGGTTTTTTTATACCTTTACGTTTCTTTAAAAACGAGTCATGCAAAAAAAATTAATCTTCCTTATTTTTTTATCAATTTCATTAACCATATTCTCTCAAGAAAAAATTGATATCTCTTATTATTTACCTCAAAACGTCTCATACAATCAAAATATACCCACACCAGAAAGTGTTCTTGGGTTTCAAGTAGGAGAATGGCATGTCTCGCATGATAAGCTCGCTGAGTACATGAAGGCATTAGCCAAAGCTTCTGATAGAGTTACTATAGAAAATAGAGGTGCAACTTATGAAGACAGACCTTTATTACTTTTAACCATAACATCGCCAAAAAACCATCAGGATTTAGAGCAGATACGAACTGAACATCTAAAATTATCTGATACAAACGTTTCTAGTTCTTTAAACACTTCAAACATGCCATTAGTAGTTTATCAAGGGTATTCTATACATGGTAATGAGCCAAGCGGTGCGAATGCAGGTTTGCTTATTGCTTACTATCTCGCTGCTGCTGAAGGAGAATATATAAATGAATTATTAGATAATACTATTATTTTATTCGATCCTTCTTATAATCCAGATGGACTTAATCGATTTGCTTCTTGGGTAAATACTCATAAGAGCCAGAATGTAAATCCAGATAGTAACGATAGAGAATATTCGGAAGCATGGCCAAGAGGTAGAACAAATCACTATTGGTTTGATATGAATCGTGATTGGTTAGTATCTCAATTACCCGAATCTCAAGCTCGGGTTAAAAGTTTCCATCAATGGAAACCAAATATCTTAACAGATCACCATGAAATGGGTAGCAATGCTACATATTTCTTTCAACCTGGAATCCCATCTAGAACACATCCTTTGACACCGAGTATGAATCAAGAGCTTACCAAAGAAATAGCAAAATATCATGCCAAAGCTTTAGATAAAATCGGGTCTCTTTATTATTCTGAAGAGAGCTTTGACGATTTTTATTATGGTAAAGGTTCAACATTTCCAGATATTAATGGAGGTATTGGTATTTTATTTGAACAAGCAAGTTCTAGAGGACATGCTCAATACACTGAAAATGGATTATTGACTTTTCCTTTTTCAATTAGAAATCAGGTGACTACTGCCCTATCAACATTAAAAGCAGGTAAAGAGCTAAGAACTCAATTATTAGATTATCAACGTAATTTTTATAAGAATGCGCAGCGTGAAACTGTAAAGGATAGAAATAAAGCGATTGTTTTTGGTGAGGCAACTAATAAAACTAAAACCTATCATTTTGCTGAAATGCTAAAAAGGCAAAATATTAAGTTTCATAAGAATTCAAAAAATGACTTTAGCTATGTAGTACCAATGAATCAAGCAAATTATAGAATGATAAAAGGTATGTTCGAAAAGCGTACAAAGTTTAAAGATAGTTTGTTTTATGATGTTTCAGCCTGGACTTTACCTTTAGCATTTAATCTTGATTATAATTATTCCTCAAATACATCTAATTTGGGAAGTGAAGTAACCAAATTAAGTTTCCCAGTAGGAAAAGTATCCGCTAAAAGCGACTACGCCTATCTTTTTGAATGGAATGAATATTACACACCTAAACTCTTATATCAACTATTAAAAAGAGGACTGCGTGCTAAAGTAGCTATGAAATCATTCAGTCAAAATGGTAAAAATTATGGCTATGGTACCATAATGATTCCAGTGCAAAATCAAAAAAGATCAGCAGAAACAATTTACACTTTAGTAAGTAATTTAGCCAAAGAAACCGGTGTAAATATTGATGGAGTTGCTACTGGTTTAACTGAAGGAATAGATCTAGGAAGTAGAAATTTTAGAGCACTTAAAAAACCTAAAATAGCTATTATTATTGGTGATGGAATCAACTCATACGATGCTGGTGAAATTTGGCATTTATTGGATACCAGATATCAAATACCAATTACTAAGTTAGATACTAGAAACCTAAGTAGAGTAGATTTAAGTAAATATACTACAGTAATACTACCAAATACTTCTGGATCTTCATTAAACAATGTAAAGGATAAGCTAAAAACATTTGTACAAAATGGTGGTACATTAATTGGATATAGAAATAGCTTAAGGTGGCTGAATACAAATAAGTTTATTAAACTAGATTTTAAAAAGTCAAAAGCAGAAACAGAAAATGTGGCTTTTGATCAACGTTCTGACTTTAGAGGTGCTCAAGTTATTGGAGGTGCTATTTTTGAAGCTAATGCTGATAGAAGTCATCCAATAAATTTTGGATATAAAAATTCTAAATTATCGTTGTTTAGAAATACAACTGTTTATATAAAACCTGACAGCACGTTAACATATAAACCTGCTTTACAATATTCTAAAAATCCTTTATTGAGTGGTTATATCTCTAAAGAAAACCTAAAACAACTTTCTGGTTCATTACCTTTTAAAACCGCCAATATAGGTAAAGGTAAAGTCATTGTATTTACAGACAATACAAATTTTAGAGCATTCTGGTATGGTACTAATAAGCTGTTAATGAATGCTATTTTCTTTGGGAAGTTTATGTAAACATGAATAATAAGGTTAATCCTATCTGAATAATAAATGACAATAATATTAATGCAATTACAACTATAATTGTAACACCTACAGTCTTAAGCCAACTTTCTTGAAATACTTTTTTATACAAGTATCCGGTTGTTCCAAAAGAAATAAAAGGGATTATAAACGTCATAATACTAAAATGATCAAAAGGAAGTGTTATAATACTTAGTATTGCAACAAGCCAAGTAGAAGTTCCAAATATAAATGCATTGATAGCTAGATTTTCCGCAAAATTATAGTTTTTAACAAACAAAAGCATAGTAATTAAACTTACTATTGGTATTAGCGCCAAATAAAAAATATTTTGATAAGACAAATAAGTTTCTTGAGCTTTATTAAATGGTTCCATAATCGAAATATCCAATTTCTCCTCAAGAATTTTATAACTTTTTTCATTTTGCACCTTCATTGATGTCATAGCATTGACAAAACTAGGATGTATAGAAACTATTACTGTGTAAATAGCAACTGCAATTAATATATACTGCAATGGGTTCGAAAACTTTCTTCTATTAATGTTCAAATATATATTTACTGTTTCATGTGGTCTTCTTAATAAAGCCATAAAGGTAAAAAGCAATCCTTTTTCTAGGTTAAAGAATTTCAATGCTTCGTTCTGAATCTCTTTGGTAGTAAGTCTGGGTAATTGGTTTTCTGGTATTTCTGGTAGTTGACTTTCCATTAATTTTGGTTTATGGTAAAAATAGTAAAATCAATCAAAAGAAAAGAGCTGCAATGTGCAGCTCTTTTCTTTATAAATTAGATTCCTGTTTTCACAGGGATAGCATTAGGCTAATACCTCTTGTACTTTATCAGCAGCCTCTTGAAATTCTGTAGCAGAAATAATTTTCATCCCACTATTATCAATCAACTCTTTCGCTTCTTTTGCATTAGTTCCTTGCAATCTACAAATAATTGGTACAGTTATCTTATCACCCATATTTTTATATGCATCTACAACTCCTTGAGCAACTCTATCACAACGAACAATACCTCCAAAAATATTTACTAAAATAGCTTTAACATTTGGGTCTTTTAGAATAATACCAAATGCAGTTTCTACACGTTTGGCATCAGCAGTACCACCAACATCTAAAAAGTTAGCAGGTTCTCCACCAGATTCTTTGATTAAATCCATTGTTCCCATAGCCAAACCAGCACCATTCACCATACAACCAACATTCCCGTCAAGGTCAACATAATTTAAACCTGCAGCTTTTGCCTCTACTTCAATTGGATTCTCTTCACGTAGATCGCGCATCTCCGCATAATCTTTATGGCGGAACAATGCATTATCATCTAAAGTTACTTTAGCATCTACAGCCATTATTTTATCATCTGATGTCTTTAAAACTGGATTAATCTCAAACATAGAAGAATCAGATTTAACAAATGCTGTATATAAAGCAGAAACAAATTTTACCATCTCTTTTAGTGCGCCACCAGACAATCCTAAATTAAAAGCAATTTTACGAGCTTGAAATGGCAATAATCCCGTAGCAGGATCTATTTCTTCTGTAAAAATTAAATGTGGTGTTTCCTCAGCAACGGTTTCAATATCCATTCCGCCTTCTGGCGAATACATCACCATGTTTTGACCTGTTTCTCTATTTAATAGAACCGACATATAATATTCTTCTGGCTCACTATCCCCAGGATAATATACATCTTCAGCAATCAAAACTTGATTCACTTTTTTACCTTCAGGAGGTGTTTGAGGCGTCTTAAGCATCATTCCGATAATATCTTCAGAAATAGACTCTACTTCTGCCAAACTTTTAGCAAGTTTTACACCACCACCTTTACCACGACCACCGGCATGAATTTGTGCTTTTACAACCCACCAACTAGTACCAGTTTCTGTAGATAATTGTTTTGCTGCATCAACAGCTTCTTTATGATTATGAGCAACCATACCACGTTGTATTCTAACGCCAAAGCTGCTTAAGATTTCTTTACCTTGATATTCGTGTAAATTCATTTTCAGTTTGATTTTAAATCACCACAAAAATAGGAAACCATTTCAAAACTCTATATTGTTTTTTAAATAAACTTTAAACAAAAAACTATTCATTATGGGTAATTTGTTTAATTTCACGGCACATTTATTTTTAAGGAATGATAGAAGCTAAAAACATTTCCAAATCTTATGGAAACCTTGCTGTTCTAAAAGGAGTTGACTTACATATTAAACAAGGAGAGATAGTTGCTATTGTTGGTCCTTCTGGTGCTGGAAAAACTACACTACTTCAGATATTAGGAACCTTAGATAAACCAGAAGTACTAAACTCAACTCAGTTGCAACTTAATGGTGATAATGTTTTAACATTAAAAGATAAAGCACTATCAAGATTTAGAAACTTAAATATTGGGTTTATTTTTCAATTTCATCAGTTATTACCAGAATTTACTGCCTTAGAAAATGTTTGCATACCTGCTTTTATAGCAAATAGAAATAAGAATGAAGTAGAACAAGAAGCAAAAAGATTGTTAGAATTTCTAGGCTTATCAGATAGAGTAAACCATAAACCAAATGAGCTTTCTGGTGGTGAACAGCAGCGTGTGGCTGTTGCTAGGGCATTGATCAATAAACCTAAGGTTATTTTTGCTGATGAACCAAGTGGTAATTTAGATAGTACTTCTGCTCAAAATCTACATGAATTGTTCTTTAAGCTTCGTGATGAATTCAATCAGACATTTGTAATTGTTACGCATAATAAAGAATTAGCAAACATGGCAGATCGAAAATTAGAAATGAAAGATGGAAAGATCGTTTAAAGTAAAATTCTGAATTGAGAAGTAAATAAGCTACTATGATCGCTATTATGAGCGCAATGAAAGAAGAAATTCAAACATTGCTTCAACATCTTAAGAATCCTAAAAGCTATACAAAAGGCAAACGCCGCTACCACACAGGTACTCTTTTTCGCAAAGAGGTTGTACTTGTTTTTTCTCGATGGGGAAAAATTGCTTCTGCAACTACAACCACCCAATTGATTAATGATTTTGAGCTTGATGAGATAATCTTTACAGGTGTTGCTGGTTCTATAAATCCTGATTTAAACATCGGAGATATTGTAATCGGTAAAAATTTATTTCAGCATGATATTGATGCATCTCCACTATACAAAAGGTTTGAAGTCCCTTTGTTAAATAAAACTTTCTTTGAGGCTGAATCTTCTAAAAGAGAAAAGCTCTTAGCTTCTAGTAAAAAATTTATTGATGATTTTCATATAGTAATTACTAAAAATGAAGCAACCAAATTTAACATTGAGAATCCTAAAGTTATAAAAGGTGATATTGCAAGTGGTGATCAATTTATCAATACAAAATCTGAGATAAATTTTTTACATTCGAATTTGCAGTCGGTTGTTTGTGTTGAAATGGAAGGTGCTTCGGTTGCACAAGTTTGCTATGAATATCAAGTTCCTTTTTCGATTGTCCGCATTATTTCAGATAATGCAAATGATAACGCACATATAGATTTTGAACTATTTGCTGATCAAATTGCCAGCAAATATGCTCTGAAGATTTTAGAATATTATTTAAAATAGATGCCTTATATAGAAAATTCTACATACTCGCCATCATTCATATTTAAAAACGGACATGTAAACACCATGTACCGTGCTGTATTCTGTCATCCGGAATTAGAATATAGCAGAAAACGGGTAGAATTATCTGATGATGATTTTATAGACCTTGATTTTTCAATAATAGGTTCTAACAAATTAGTACTACTAATTCATGGATTGGAAGGAAGTTCTAATTCATCATATATGGTTTCACTAACTAGCGAATTAAATAGAAATGGATACGATGCCGTATCTATGAATTTGAGGGGATGTAGTGGCGAAACCAATCGTCTTTTTTCTTCTTATCATAGTGGGAAAACAGAAGATATTGAAGAAGTCTTTAACTATATCCAGAATAATTATAAGTATAGTGAATTAAATATGGTGGGATATAGCCTTGGAGGAAACATAGTCATTAAATACTTAGGTGAAAAAGAAAGAAATCATATAAATTCTGCTGTTGCAATTTCTACACCATGCGATTTAGAATCTACTGCTATTAAAATGACTGCTGTTTCTAATAAATTATATCTAAATGTTTTTCTAAAAACATTAAAGGAAAAAGCACTGCAAAAATCTAAGCAATTCCCTAATAGCTTCCTTAGCAAGGAATATATTCAAAAAATCAAAACTTTTAAAGAATTAGATGATCTATATACTGCACCTGCTAATGGGTTTAAAGATGCAGAAGATTACTGGCAAAAAGCTAGTTGTAAACAATTTATTTCTTCGTTAAGGACAAGAACACTGCTTATTAATGCCTTAGATGATCCTTTTTTCACTCAAGAGAGTTTTCCTGTAAAAGAGGCAAAACAGCATAAATACTTCCACTTAGAAACACCTAAATATGGTGGTCATGTTGGTTTTATGACCTATTTGAATACTAGTAAATTACCTTGGTGTGAGCAGCGAATCTTATCATTTATTAAAGATGGAAAATAACTGCGTAATTCAATAGATAAATAGGCAATATCTACTCTAAATAACTGTTAGTTTAGTTATAAAATATGATATTTGCACAAATCGAAATTAGTTGAAGGGGTTAATCACATTTTTCTTATTCATTGCAGCTATAGCTCATGGTCAAACGATTAGAGGTTTTTCTAATGAGTTTCTAAATATTGGTGTTGATGCTGCTGCCTTCGGTATGGGTAAAGCGGTTTCTGCTACAACAAATGATGTAAATGCTATTTATTGGAATCCTGCGGGGTTGGTAGGTATAAGTGATTATCAAGGTGCTTTAATGCATGCTGAATATTTTCAGGGTATTGCAAAATACGATTATGCAGCATTTGCAAAACCTATTGATAATGAAAGTACTATTGCACTTTCTGTAATACGTTTTGGAGTTGATGATATTTTGAATACCACTAATCTGATTATAGATGGTAATATAGATTATAATAGGATAAGTCTTTTTTCAGCAGCCGATTGGGCCGTGAATGTTGCATATGCTAAAAGAATTCGATTGTCTAATAAGAACTTGAATATTGGCGCCAATGCAAAAATTATAAGAAGAAAAATTGGAGATTTTGCTTCTTCAATTGGTTTTGGAATCGATGCGGGTTTACAATACAAAACAACCAACTGGCAGTTTGGTTTAATGATTCGAGATATTACTACATCTTTTAATGCTTGGTCATTTGAAGATGATGAATTGAATAGTATTATTGCAATTTATGATGATTTCAATGATGAATTACTAAATGATGGTGATCCAAGTAATGATGACCAAGTCATACCTACTGTTACTCCAGAAAAAATTGAAATTACCAAACCTAAAATGCAATTAGGAGTTGCTAGAAAATTTACCATTGCGAAAGATTTTGGTCTATTGACTGCTTTGGACCTAAATGTTCGTTTTACTGAAACTAATGATTTAATCTCAACATCTTTTGCAAGCATTACACCTTCTTTCGGCTTTCAGGTAGATTATTTAGATATGGTTTACTTAAGAGGAGGTATTAATAATTTTCAAAACGAAACCAATGTTGATAACAGTGAGTCGCTATCAATTGAACCAAATTTTGGAGTAGGTTTTAAATACAAAGGGATACAAGTAGACTACGCATTATCAAATATCGGAGGTGCAAGTGGAACTTTATATTCTAATATTTTTTCTTTAAAATTAGATTTTAGTTATTTTAGATAATTATGAAAAAGATACTGCTCCTTATACTTTTTCTTTTAACTGGATATTTATGTAAAGCACAACAAGTTACATTAACTAATGATGCTGAAATTAGTATCATTACCGTTGCACCTGGAAATAGTCTTGTAGATTCATTTGGACATAGTGCCATTCGCGTAAACGATAATTCTTTAGGTTTAGATTTGACATATAACTATGGAACGTTTGATTTCAATGCCCCAAATTTTTATTTAAATTTTGCTAAAGGAAAATTGTTATATGTATTAAGCGTAAGTCGTTTTTCTGACTTTCTAAAATACTATACCAATCAAAATAGATCTGTTAAGGAGCAGATTTTAAATCTATCTCAACAAGAAAAACAAGAATTTTTCAACTATTTGAGAAATAATGCAAAACCTAAAAATAGAGGTTATTTATATGATTTCTTTTATGATAATTGTGCAACAAAGCTTAGAGATGTTTCTCAAGGTGTCTTAAAAAATAAGGTAGAGTTTGATTACAGTTTTGCTAGAAATCAGAACTATACCATGCGAGGTTTGATTCATAAATATTCTCAAACGCAACCTTGGGGTACTTTCGGAATAGACTTAGCATTAGGCTCTATTATTGATAAAAAAGCAACACCAGAGACCTATGTATTCTTACCAGATTATATTTATGAAGCATTTGATGGTGCTAAATTTAATAATCACAAATCTTTAGTTGCTGAATCTAAAACCTTATTCAAATCTGAATCCAGAAAAAGTTCTTTTGCTTTTACTCCATTACTCTTATTTAGTATTCTAGCTATTCTCATAATTTTTATTACTTATAAGAATTTTAAAAATAAAAAGAGAAGTAAGTGGCTTGACTTTACATTGTTTTTTATAACTGGTTTAGTAGGTATTGTTATGTTGCTACTTTGGTTTGCAACTAATCATACTGCAACAGCCAATAATTATAATGTTTTATGGGCTTTTGCTCCTAACCTTATTGTTGCATTCTATTTATTAAAAAAAGAAATTCCTCAATGGATTAAAAACTATTGCATCTTATTAATAGTTTTTTTAATACTTACAATACTAATCTGGGTGTTTAAAGTACAAGAATTCAACTTGGCTATCATTCCAATTCTTTTACTCTTACTTATAAGGTATTTGTTTTTGAAAAGAGTTAAATAGCTTTATCTAGCTTTTCAAATTCAGAGTTATTAGAAATATACTCTGGCACTATGTCTTTTAACCTAGAGACTAAATGCTCTTTACTACTATTAGTTAGTAATACGAGATCATCTATTTTCTCTTTGGCAACTTCGTAGTTCACTTGTTGGGTTTTTGCAATAAGAATTTTCTTATTGTAAGTTGGTATACTATTCTCTTCATCGCTTAATAGCTCTTCGTATAGTTTCTCTCCAGGGCGCAATCCTACTATTTTAATATCTATATCCTCTGGATAACGCAGACCAGAAAGGTTTATCATCTTCTTAGCAATTTCAAAAATCTTTACAGATTTACCCATATCAAACACAAAGATTTCTCCTCCATTTCCCATTACACCAGCTTCCAAAACTAGCTCACATGCTTCTGGGATGGTCATAAAATAACGAGTTATGTCTTTATGGGTAACAGTTAAAGGCCCGCCTTGTTTAATTTGTTTTTTGAATAATGGTATAACAGAACCGTTAGAACCAAGTACATTGCCAAATCGAGTCGTTATAAATTTCGTTTTTATTTTTCTATTCAAACAACTACCATAAATTTCTGCTACACGCTTGGTAGCACCCATTACGTTAGTAGGGTTAACCGCCTTATCTGTAGAAACCATTACGAATTTATCAACATTACGCTTTATAGATAAATCCATTAACTGCTTGGTACCACAAATATTTACATTAACTGCTTCATATGGGTTTTCTTCCATTAATGGCACATGTTTATAAGCTGCAGCATGAAAAATTATATCAAAATCGTAGTCATTAAAAACTTGCTTTAATCGATCAAGATTTCTAATATCAGCAACAATAGTTGAATAATTTTTTATGCTATTTCTTATAAAAGATTGTTGAACATCATACAAAGCCGATTCTGCTTGATCTAAAAGCACAAGATGCTTATAATCATAGTTACAAACTTGACGAGCAATTTCACTACCTATAGAGCCAGCTGCACCAGTTATTAAGATAGTTTGATCATTTAATTCTTTTTGAAGTATAGGGTTGTCAATTTTAATTGGTGTTCTATCTAATAAATCTTCAATTTTTACTTCTTGGATTTGCCCCACATTTAAATCACCATTAATCCATTTATCAACAGATGGAACAATTTTAACCTTAACTGGTAATTCAAGTAATGAGTCTACTATTTCCATCAATCTAAAAGATTGTATATTTTGAATAGAAACAATTACTTCTTTTATCTCATTCTTCTCAATGAATTGCTTAGTAATTTTTTTAGGCGCATAAACCTTTACTCGGTTATATTTTTTGCCAATCTTATTTTTATCCTTATCAATAAAGCCAACTACATTAGAATTGTTATTTAAGTCATTACTTAATGTGGCATACGTCAATAACCCTGAATCTCCTGCTCCATAAATCATAGTATTAACAGGTGGTTTATAGGCCATTAAAACGCGTTGCACAAAACGTTTAAAAATAAATCTGCTAGCTATAAGTATTATTATATTCAACAAATAATGCACAACAATTACTCTAAAAGGAACAGCAAATCGGCGTGTAATTTCAAACTCTCTATCTGCAAGCGTTATAAGTACTAAAAAAATAAACAGTAAAGAAACACCGTAAAACACATTCAATGCATCTTTTAGACCTGTTTGTCGAACTGTACCTTTATAGGATCCAACAATTAAAAAGCCAATTGTAGTAAGACCCACTATTAAAGCTATTTGAGCAAAAAAACCATATTGTTGAAAGCTCAAATTAAAATTAAAATTTATGAGATAAGCAAGAACAAAAGCTTGAACTACTAAAAATACATCAATAAGTAGTACTACCCATCTTGATACATTTCTGTCTATCCCTTTTCTAAAAATTCTTTTTAACATAAATCCTTTTCATTATTTAGAACAAAAGTCGTAATAAATCTGTTATTCTTAAAATAAGATGGAGATTACTTATTAACGCTTAGACTATTGTTCTGATTGTCTTTATAATCTTTTCTTTTTCTTTTGTAGTTAAATTTGAACCACTAGGCAAACATAAGCCCGTATTAAAAAAAGATTCAGAATTACCATTTAAATAAGAAGGGAATTTTTTAAATATTGGTTGTAAATGCAAAGGCTTCCACAGCGGTTTACATTCTATTTTTTCTTTTTCTAGAGTCATCCTTATTGTTTCTCTAGTTTTAAAACTATCTAACAACAATGTACTCAACCATCTATTGGAAAAATAATTTTTAGGTTCATTTAAAAATGATATCTCTGAAGCATCATTCAATTTAACTTGATAAAAATCAAAATTTTCTCTTCTTTTTTGAATTCTATTTCTTAAAACTTCTAACTGGGCTAAACCTATACCAGCAGCGATATTATTCATTCTATAGTTATACCCAATCTCTGAATGTTGGTAATGCGGTGCTTTATCACGAGCTTGTGTGGCCAAAAAAACAACCTTCTTGGTATAACTTAAATTATTAGATACCAATGCTCCACCACCTGAAGAAGTAATAACCTTATTTCCATTGAATGAAAAAATACCAATATCACCAAAAGTACCAAGGGGTTTATCTTTATAAAGTGACCCAAGAGCTTCTGCTGCATCTTCTATAATAGGAATATTATATTTTTTTGATAATTGTAGTATTTCTTCCATTTTAGATGGCATTCCGTATAAATGAACCAGTAAAATGGCTTTAGGCTTTTTTCCTTTCTTTACCCTATCTTTGATAGCAACTTCTAGTAAATCAGGACACATATTCCATGTATCTCTTTCTGAATCAATAAAAATTGGTTTAGCTTTTAAGTATAATATAGGATTTGCTGTTGCGGAAAAAGTAAATGTAGAACAAATTACCTCATCCTTCTCTTGAACTCCTAATAAAATTAATGCCAAGTGTATAGCAGCGGTACCAGAAGATAATGCTGAACAAGATTTAATATTTAAATAACTACATAGTCCTTCTTCAAAATCATTAATATTTGAGCCATAAGTAGCAACCATATTCTCATTAAAGGCTTTTTGAATATACTCTTGTTCCTTTCCAGAAAAATGAGATGGAGACAGCTGTATCTTATACTTCTTATAATTCAAAATCTTAAATTATTTAATTAAGGTCGATTCTATCCTAGAATATTTAAATTTTAGGAAGCAATAAAAAGCTCCTATAATAATTAGTATAAAAATTAATAAAAATATTTGAGTATCAAATGAATCTTTATAGAAATTTAATACAATCAAATTTATTAGTAACTGAACCAATGAGTAAATTAAACTCACTTTTAGATGGCTCCAATTTTGAATATCAACAAACTTTTGATATAAATGGTGACGATGAGCTTCGGTAATATTTTCTTTTCTAAATATTCTAAATAGAATTGTCAACCCGCCGTCTACAGCATAAACGGCGACAAATAGTAATAAAATGGGGGCATTAAGTTTGTAGATAAACAAGCCCCCTAAAAAAAGTAATAGGGTAGCCAGAGACATACTACCAATATCGCCTGCAAAAAATTTAGCTTTTTTCCTAAAATTAAAAAATCCAAACACTAATATAGATAGCAATGTATATATTATTAGGGACTGGCCAATAATGCTTTCATAATAGTTTAACAGCGAAAAACTACCTAAAACTATTAGGCTGTATAAGCCTGTAAGCCCATTAATTCCGTCCATAAAATTATATAGATTAAAAAAGGCAACCATTATAATTAAATAAACGACAATCAACCAAACAGGTAACCCTATTAATCCTATTTGTATCAGTAATAAAAAAGCTGTAATAAAATGAAATAGCAGTCTGATTCTTCTGCCTAAAGTAACAAGGTCGTCTATAAAACTTAAAATAGCTATAATAGAGACACCGGTAACGAAATATGGGTACTCAAAATTCGAAGTAAAAAAGAATAAAATTATAGCTAAGAAAAATAATATACCTCCACCCCTAATAGTAGGTTCAATATGAGAACTTCTTTGATTTGGTTTATCAATTATATTAAAATGACTTGCTATTTTTAGATATAAAAAAGCAATAAAAGTTAACGATACAAAAATTATAAAATAAGTACCCATTACAATTTATTTATTCTCATGAACTTGCACAATGCCATTTAACATTTTTTGTGATAAAATATCCTTATCAAAATTCTGTACAGCATAACTATAGCCTTCTTTTCCCATCTTTTTAGCAACCTCACTGTTATCAGCTAAAAGAATTAATTTCTCTACCAATTCATTTTCGTCTGTAGGGCTAATTGTATATCCTGAATTTGTTTCTTCTAACATCACTTTTATCCACCCAAAAGTTGATTGTATAACGGGCACTGAAGCGGCCATGCTCTCAAACAATTTATTTGGTGAAGAAGTTGCTAACATAGGTGTATTGTTCAAGGGAATAAGGGATACAAATGCATTTCTCACATAATTTACTAAATCTTTTTTTGGCATTAGATCTAAAAAGATTATCGTTTCTAAATCTTCAGACTTTGCTTTTAAACCCGCTTTAAGTTGTCCATCACCAATTAATACAACACAAATGTCTGTTCTACCTATTTCTTTTAATTTAAGAGCTGCTCTATATAATAATTCAGAGTTATTTACCATACCAATATTACCAGTATAAATGGCATACTTTTTATTCTGAAGATCGGGTAATGTAATTGGTAGTTTAGGAGCTGAAAATAAATCAATATTAGCTGAATTAGTAACAGAGATTACGTTTGCTTTAGGAAATCGCTCTTCAATATTCGACTTCATTCCTGGTGATAAGGCTACTATTAAACTAGAATTTTTATAGCACCATTTTTCAAAAGCGTAAGAAAATTTTTGTAAAAACCTATTTTTTAATATTCCTAATTCTATAGGGCCTTCAGGCCATAAATCTCTTACTTCAAAAACTAATTTTTTACCTCTAAATATTTTTGCAATTAGTCCTGGTACTCCTATTGTTATAGGTCCAGAACTCGCAATTACAACATCGCATTTTAATGTAAGGGCATAGTAAATAGAAACTATACTATATAACAAAAAAGTATATATTCTTTTTATAAAAGATTGTTTATTATCAATTTTAACGTTTATTATTTTTAAATTAATTCCATCAATGTTTTGATTTTCAATAAACCTAGTTGCTTTTATATCAGACTTAGCATAAACGCTTGTAACAACAGTGACATCATGTCCTTTCTCTACCCATTGTTTAGTAAATTCATAAACTCTAGTGCCATAAGAGCCTTTTGGCGTTGTGAAATATTGATAAAAGTAAACTATCTTCATTAAGCCTTTATTTTTATATCAGTAATAAGTTTATCATAAAAATGAACTGCAATCTTTTTAGCTTTTTCAGTTCTATTAAATCCCAGAGCATATTCATAATCTAAAACTTTTATTTCATTTAATCCGTCAAAGGTAAACTCAATATTATTAACTAATGCAATCTTTGAATTAATTTTAACTGAAGAATTAGGGTATAAATGAAAATATGCTATACTTTTTTTAGAATTTGATAAAATATCTTCAATTATAACCCTGTCCTTTTTTAAATGCCAAGTACGTTGATGAGAAATTCCTAGAGTTTTATATCCATTATGTATAGCAGTAACTTTTTTATTAGAATCATTAGTTAAAGAAACTTTTGCTCTATTCGCTACTCTAAAACCTGACCAAACCTGAGAAGAATTTTTATTATCAAAAGAAATTGTATTGTGATATGCAGTTGACCTCTCTCTTCTTCTGATTTCATTTGTCTCATAAGTAGAAACTCCCGGATCAACAACTACTGGAGAATTATTTATATGTAATATAAAACTAAAAGTATCTGCGTGAGCATGCCCTGGTTGATATGAAGGGCCTACCTCACCAACATCTAAAAATAATTCAAAACTATTATTGGTTAATTTTCTATATCCCGAAGTTGTTAGTTTAATTGGTGTATCAATAATACCAACTTTATTAGCATATGATTTTATTTCAAAAGTCTCTAATGCTATTCCGTTTGTACTGTCGTTCACTAAAGGTATAGATCCATCATTAAATGTTATCTTTTCTAACCATGATAGCATTTTAGAAGCTTTAGCCTTTAAAAATTCTAACAAATCATCATTCATCCAATCATTTAGCTGAATTAAATTAACACAGTCTAAAAGCCTATGTAATAGTATTTGATGATACATAGGAGATAACTCAAAATGTCCTCCATCATCTAATATCTGTTCTTTTAGTTCTTCTATTAGTATTTGCTTTGCTTTTTTATATAGAAATTCATCTTTAAAATAATAGGATCCAAAAAGTAATGAATATCCATTTTCTAATAAATGATTGCCTAAAAGATGATACTCTAAATTATTTAATAAGATTTGGTAATGATTATATAGAGTTTGATTAATCGTGGTGTCAAAAATATTATTTTTAGACAAAAATTTAATCCAATTAATCCCTCTCAATGAAATCGGATAAGGTTCTTTACCGTCTATTAAGAAATTGTCATTTCTTATAAAATCTTTTAGTAATACTACACTTGAATCTATATCAACATTTTTCTGATTTAGGAAATCAAAATAGTTTAAATTATATGTCCAAAGCTTACCGAATTGATTGTGATTCCAATCAATTTTATGATTAAAATCAAACTCTAAATTGAGAAATTCAAATTTATTACTACCAAAATAACTATCATTGTACCCAATTGAATCTTCCCATAACAATTGTTCTAAGTTTTTGGATAAAGATTTAGTATAATTTCTTTTAAAGAACTTATTTCTGAAAAAATAATATATCCTATAGTAGATTTGTTTAAATCTAAGATACTTAACTGTATTTATAATTAGATTAAGTTTTCTTAAATCCACTAATTTACTACTTGGTTAGTGTTAGCAAGTCTTTTACTATTCTCTCAGAAGTTTTACCATCCCATAAATGAGGGATTTCTCCTGATTTCCATTCTCCATTGTGAAGTGTTTTCATAAATGGAGCTACATTTTGAGGATCAGTACCTACCAACTCATTAGTACCAACAGTAATTGTTTCTGGTCTTTCAGTATTATCTCTCAAAGTCATACAAGGTACTTTCATAACAGTAGTTTCTTCTGTAATTCCACCTGAATCAGTAACTACAGCAAAAGCATGTTTTACTAAATAATTAAACTCTAAATACCCCAATGGTTCTATTAAATATAAATTTGGTGCTTCAATACCAATGCCTTTTAAGATTTTTGCTGTTCTAGGATGCACGGGAAAAACTATTGGCTTATTATTGGCACCAATAACAATTTCGTCGATTAATTTTTTTAATTTCTGTTCTTCATCTACATTGGCAGGTCGATGCAAGGTCATTACAAAGTATGATTTCTCTCTTAGTTTAAATTTATCCCAAGCTTTAGGCTTTTGAAAACGAGGCATATTTTTTAACAATGTATCAATCATTGTATTACCCACATATCTTATTTTATCTTCGGAGTGTCCTAAATTTCTAAGATTCTCATTTGCTACTTCACTGGTAGTATAAAAAATATCGGTAATCGCATCTGTTACCATCCTATTAATTTCCTCTGGCATGGTTATATCATTAGATCTTATACCTCCTTCCACATGTATAACTCCTAAATTTAATTTTTTAGCAGCAATACTACACGCCATTGTAGAAGTTACATCACCAACAACTAAACACCAATCGGCAGGTTCTTTAAGCAATAATGTTTCATAACGCTCCATAATACGAGCAGTTTGTTCTGCTTGCGTTCCAGAACCAACTTCGAGGTTGATATCTGGTTCAGGTATACCTAATTGTTCAAAAAAACTACCTGACATTTTCTTATCATAATGCTGACCTGTATGGATTAAGCGATACTCAATTTTATTTTTTTCTTTTTGTAATTCAAAAATAATAGGAGCAATCTTCATAAAGTTTGGTCTTGCGCCCGCTATAATGTCTAGTTTCATAATTTAACTAATCTATTATATTAATTGATTAAAAATCAATTAATAGTAATCCATTTTCCTTGTTTTAATGATTCAATAGCAGCAAAAGAGGCTTTTGTAGTATTTACAATCTCTTCAAATGGTATTATAGGTTTACCTCCTTTTTTCTGTTTAACTATTAATTCTTTAAACTGATTATAGTGTCCCTTATCTTGCTTTGAGGAAGAATTAGAAGCTCCTTTAAAACCATAAGCTTTTAATCTGCGCCAATTATCCATTATTAACGTACGTTCTTGTGAATATATTTCCACACGTTCTTTAGAGTAACCTTTGCTACCATTAGCAAAATAATTGATAACGGCATTCGTACCGTTTTTATATCTTAACAAGATACTTGCATTATCAGTATTTTCATCAGGATTCATACCCATAGCATTCATACAAACTGCAACGACGTTACTACCTGCAAAATATGTGCATAAATCTATATAGTGACAGGCTTCACCAATTATACGACCTCCACCTACTCCCATATCATGAACCCATACATCGGAAGGTATAAAACCTGCATTCATTGTAGCTATAATATTTTTTGGTGTATTATCATTACCTAATAACTTTTTCATTTTCTTTGCCAATGGTGCAAATCTTCTATTAAATCCAACAGAAAGTGAAACTTTATGTTTATTATATTCTGCAATAATTTCTACTAATTCTTCTCCGTTTAATGCTAATGGTTTCTCTACAAATACACTTTTACCTGCTTTTAATGTTTCTAATACCATTGAGGCATGCATATTATGTTTTGTAGTAATTAATACTAAGTCAGTTTCGCTATCATCTAAGATCTCTTTATAATTTGAAGTAGAGTTAACAATATTATATCGTTTAGCCATAATAGTTGAAGATAACCCTCCTGAACTTGCTATATATTTAACATCAGCATCTAATTTTTTTAAATTTGGCAAAAGAGTAGAACTAGTAAAGTTTCCTGAACCAATTATTCCAATAACACCTTTTTTACCATTAAATGATTTAGGTGCAACTTCTATAGTTGACTTAGTTTCACTCGTACTATCATACACTAGAATAGAAGCTATATTTTTGGAATTTTTCATATCACCATAGATTTTTTTATAATCTTTCAATGATATTTTTTCTGTAATTAGAGGGGTTACATCTAGGCTTTTATTAGAAATTGCATTTAAAATTGCTTCAAAATTTCTTTTTTCTGTCCAGCGCACATAACCAATAGGATAGTCATTCCCTTTTTGTTCATAATTCTCGTCGTATCTACCTGGCCCATAAGAACATGAAACCTGAAAAGTAATTTCTTTTTCATAAAAATCCGCTCTGCTTATATTTAATCCTATAACTCCAACTAAAACTACTCTTCCTCTTTTTCTACACATTTGTGCAGATTGAGCAATTATTTCGTTACTCTTATTTGACGCTGTTATTATTACGCCATCAGCTCCTACTCCATTAGATATTGATTCGACAAACTTAACTTGGTCTGTACCATCGGCAGGATTAATGGCAATTATTCCCTTATCATTTGCAATCTGCACTTTTTCAGCATCAAAATCAAAACCAATAACATTACATCCATTAGCTTTTAGTAATTCGGCGGTTACTAAGCCAATTAACCCTAAGCCAACTACAACTATAGTTTCACCAAAAGTAGGGTTCAACAACCGAATACCTTGTAAACCAATAGAACCTATTACTGTAAAAGTAGCTTCTTCATCAGATACATTATCAGGTATTTTTGCTACTAAATTTTTAGGAACCAACACATACTCCGCATGATTACCGTTTGAAGCAACTCTATCACCAACTTTAAATTCAGTTACTCCTTTACCAAACGCTACTACTTCACCAACATTACAATAACCTAATGGTAATGGCTGATTTAACTTATTAAAGACGGCATTCATAGTGGGTTTTAAACCATCTGTTTTCACCTTATCCAACACCATTTTTACCTTATCTGGTTGTTGCTTCGCTTTTTGTATAAAATTGGCTTTACCAAATTCTACTAGCATACGCTCTGTACCCAATGATACTAATGTTCTAGTAGTTTTTATAAGTACATTACCCGACTTAACTAACGGTACCGGTACTTCTTCTAATATAGTATCACCTTGTTTAAGGTCTTGTATAATTTGTTTCATTTCAATTCTTTATATCTATAAATTGACGCATCCAAGATTCAATAGCTAGTAATGACCATATTGAATATGAGGCATCAATCTTTCCTCTCTTATTATCGCTTATTAATTTTTCTATCTTTTTGTAGTCAAAAATACCTCTCTTTTTAATAGATTTTTCATTCAAATAATTTTCAATTTGAGTATCCATCTTAGTTGTAATCCAATCCCTTACAGGTGCACCAAAACCAGTTTTAGGTCTATAAATAACTTCTTTTGGTAAATATTTTTCTGCAACTTTTTTTAATATGTATTTTGTTTCATTACCCTTTAATTTATAACTAGGTGGGATTTTTGTAGAAAACTCTACCAATTCAACATCTAAAAAAGGAACTCTTACTTCGACGCCAACAGCCATACTCAATTTATCGGTATAATTTAAGTTATGATCTGTTAAAAAAGTGTTCATTTCCCAATGTAACATTCTATTTAGTTCAGATTTTTCTTTTGGAATTAATTTATTAAGTTCTTTAAAATAATTAAAATAGTCATAATTTTTTTTCTCTAAAAATAGATCATTCAAAATATCAGAATCTATCCAGCTAAAATAACCAAGTAAACGTTCTTGCTTAGGCTTTTCAAAATTAGAAGTCAATTTTGATAATCTACGAGTTAAAGTGCTGTTCTTATTCAATAAGCTTACTGATTTCTTAATAAATTTCCTTAAACTTATTGGGAGCTTTTCAATTTTAGATTCAATAGCCAAAGCCTGATGTCTTCTATAACCTGAAAATAGGTCGTCTCCCGCAGTACCTCCAATCAAAACTTTTATTCCATCTTCACGAGCTACTTTACAAATATTATAAACATTAATCGGAGCTGGATCAGCTTGTGGTTCGTCTAAATGGTAAATTATCCTATCAAAATATTTTAAAACATTTGAATTTGCATCAATAATTTTTAGATCTACATTCAAATGTTCTGCAACTTTTTTTGCATAGGATAAATCGTCTGCAAAACCATCCGTTGATTCTGATCTTATCGTATAACAATTCAATTTCCTATTCGGGTATAATTTCTTGGCTATTGCAACCAATAAACTTGAATCTAACCCTCCCGATAAGAAAAACCCTAATGGAACATCAGAAAGCATTTGACGTTTAACTGAAGAAACTAATTTAATTTCTAATTGTTTTATTAGTTCTTTTTCAGTAATGTTATCCAAATAATTACCAGTGAATGGTATTGAATAATATTTATGAAATTTAATTTTATTTAGTTTATTTAAATTTCCACAAACATAAGTACCAGGTAGTAATTTATTAAACTCATTATATGGAGTCAATTCACCAGGAGACCACAAAAAATTAATATAATTTTTTAAAGCCGATTGATTTATCGTATTACCTTGGTGAAAATTTTTAATTGCCTTTAATTCAGATGAGAAATAAAATTCATGATCACTTAGATAATAATATAAAGGTTTGACTCCAAAATGATCTCTAGCAACAATAAATTTTTTGGTAATCAAATCTAAATAACAAAAAGCAAAAATGCCATTCAGTTTATTAATGAAGTTAGTTCCATAATTTTTCAAGCCATATAAAAGTGTTTCCGTATCGCTCGTAGATTTGAATTTATGTCCAGATAAATCTGTTTTCCTTAAATTTAAGTGATTATATATTTCACCGTTAAAGATTATAACTGCAGATTTATCTAATGCAAACATTGGCTGATTACCAGCATCTGATATATCCAAAATGGATAATCTAACATGTCCCAAATAATAATTGGACCCTGTAATAAAATCTTTATTATCTGGACCTCGATGTTGTATGGGGGTTAGTGAAGTTTCTTTAGAAAACCTGTCAGCTTCATTGCCTAAATAACCTAAAATTCCACACATAAGTTGGTATAATTTCGAATAAATGCAAAAGTAATAATTAAATTCAACCGTTATAGTTTATGCGCTTCTAATAATCTATGCTCTATAAAATCCCAACTATATTTTTTCTTTAACTTTTTTGAGAAATTAAACGAATCTTTTTGCGTTATCAATTTTTTTATCAAATTACCATAATCTATATCGTAGTAATTTTCTATAATAACTCCTATATTTTCTTCTTCAATAAAAGAAGATAATTTTACCTCTCTATTCATAATTAACGGTGTGTTACACATGATGCCATCATATACTTTATTTGGACTCGCATTAATATTTAATATGTCTATAGGCTCATAAACACAAAAAATATAATCACAACTTTCAGCACAAATCTTCAACAATTCTTCCTGTTTTTTTATACCTAAATATTCTACTCTTTTATGGTTGACTAGTATCTCAGAAATTTTGTCTTTTACCCAACCGGCGCAAATAACTCTAACAGAATCATCTCTTTGCATTATTTCTAGTAATAATTCTGATCCTCTAATTTTCATTATGGTGCCAAAATACAAAATAGTCAAGCTATTCTTAATCATGTTTTTTCTTTTTACCTTCAAATACTTTGGGTAATTCTCTAAAACTACTAATCTATTAGAGCTGATTAAATAATCTGGCATCAATTTTTTTCTATTTTCATCAGTGACAATAATTTTATTAGCAATAGCATATACTATTTTCTTAATAAGAAGCCACTTATTGTTTGGTTTATTAAGGGTTAAAAAAATAGAATCGAATAAATCTAGAACTATATATTTATAAAATATAAAAGGATAAAAAAATAGAAATGACTGTTCGTTAATAAAATGAATTGAATCAATTTTATTTGTGATTAACATCTTAACCGCTGCTATTATTTGTTTAGTAATAGTACCAACTGATCTATTTTTACCGTTAATTATTACAAACTGTACACAGTATTCTTTTATAAATGATGCTTCACTTTCAATTCCTGTTCCCAAAAAAATAATATTTGCCTTCTTTGAAAGCGTTTTCACTTCTTTGTTAACCCTAGTATCTGAACCATCATTCAAGCATATATAAAGTATCGTTTTTTTCATTAATTAAGCGAGCCTTTGATTATATCTGTAAAATTAGCTATCAAATTTTGAGAATTGAATTTTTGAACATATTTATAGCCATGTATACTTTTTTTTATTCTTTTTTTATCATTTTCTATACAATCAATAATAGCTTCTCTTAATTGAGAAACATTATCGGGCTCTACCAACCAACCACATTTGCCATAATCTAATACTTCAGGTATTCCACCAACATTTGTGGCAATAACTGGTAAACCACTTGCTAGAGCTTCCATATTTGCAACTCCTAAAGCTTCTTTGATGGGAGGCAAGCAAAAAATATCTGCCATATTAAAATAGTTTCGTACACGTTCAGGCCTCATGGCACCATGCAATTCATAATTTATTTTGCCAGAATCTAAAATACTTTTCACATTACCAATCTCGTGCTTTGGTGGACCAATAACGATTAGTTTAATACTATACTTTTCAATTCTTTTTATTGCCGCTACTACATTATCTAATCTTCCTCTTTTATAGTCTGCCTTTACAAATAAAATTTTAATCTCTTTTGAATATTTTTCTCTTAAGTGATAATGGTATAAGTCCAAATTGATTCCCTTAACTAATATTTTTAATTTTTCCGAATTAAGCTGGTATGCATTCATCAAATTATTTTTCATAAAACGAGAGTTAGTAATAACAGTAGTTGCATTATTGGATGTCATTTTTTCTAAATAGTTTAATACTAATGTTTTTAAGTACGTTTTATTAAATTTAAAAGTTCTATTTACGAATGCCAATTCATAATCATTTATCATAACTATAACGGGTATTTTAAAAAATAACGCGCTCATATAGCCTGTAAATGCATTGTTATATATAATTACATCAAAATCAAAATAGTTTTTAATTTTCTTAGCTGCTCTATGATATTTATAAATCCTAATGAATTGATAAAAAAAACTATTAAACTTCGTTTGTTTCAAACTTAATTTTATTATTCCATTGCGTTTATCACTTACCTCTTTTATATTTTCAGTAATAATTTTTAACTTAATATTATTATTGCTGTTTTTTACTAAATTATCATAAACCAAGTTTGCGAATAGTGCTGGGCCATTATCAATGGTATCAAACGAAGTAGTTGAAAATAGAACTTTAATCATTATTTTTTATATTAAGAATAACAGAGAATTCTTGAGCATTCAACAATATTATGTAAGAAAACCATGGAAAAAACAAAAACTGTCCAGCAGTTAAATTACTTTCAAAAAAAGGTATAATTATTAATGGTACAATAAGTAAAGAGTATGTAGCTGTCAACTTCCAAAAGACCCTCAATGGATTGTATAACATAAAAATTAAGAAAAACGTAAAAACTATTACCCCCGAACCAAATAATATTTCCCAATACGAATTATGGTATCCTGTTAAAATACCACCATTTAATTTTAATTGGGTATAATTAAACATTCCTACTCCTGTAAACCAATATATAGGGTTTTTATCAAAACTGTTTAACATGGCATTCGTGCCAATTAATCTACCATCTCCCCCGGCATTGAGTTGGTTTTCATTTTTTTCAATCAGAAAATCAATTGCAGAGTTCTCTTGCAATGAAACAATTGAAATCACCATAAAACCCAAAGCTATTAGTGCCAATTTGTAGATAAACTTTGTATACTTATCTTTTAAAAAAAAGATAAATATTGCCACTACAATAGATAAAATTCCAGATCGATTTGCACTAATAATTAATAAATAAAAAACAAATGGTAAGAGTATATAAATCGCAAATTTAAAATATGGTTTTAATAAATAGAATTTCAAAACAGTAAAACTTGCTAGTATAAATAATGCACTAGCCCAACCATAATGATTTGATACAAAAAATTCTCCCTCAGTATATCCATAAATATTAGTTTCACTTAAGCTTCCACCAAAAAAATAAAATGATAACGGTACTATCGAATAAATTATTAAAATTGCAATTGAAAGTGAAACTAATACATTTAAGGCACCATATTTTAATAAATGATTCATTGAATATACAATATATAATAGTGGGTAGACAAAAGTAAGACTCTTATATAATGCATTAAAAGGATTATCAGCAAAGAAAGAAAAAACAGATACTGCAAGAATTACTATATACATACTTTTGGATCTTGACAAAAAATCAGTTGCCAAACCGTTAACTGTAATTACATAAAGAAAAGATAAGAAAAGAAAAAACGCTTTAAAGATTCGCATGATAGAAACAGCACCTTCACCTTGTGTTGTACCTAAACCGTATCCAATAATAACCCATAACATATTTAGAAACAACAAGGTGAAAACGTCATCTCTAATTAACTTATTAATTTTATAATTTGACAGTTTCAATAAAAGTTATTTTGTTACATAAACGTAAGGTTTGTAAATTAAATACTTCTTCAATCTGAACTTAATATATTCAACTCCTAAATTTTGTTTTTTAATGTTTAAATTCTTATTTTCATATTTCCTTTTTAATTCTGGGAAAAATTCATTCTTAACGTAATTATAAAGTTTTAAATCTAATGCATTTTCATTACAGTAAAATGGTAATAATTCTTCATAACGCTCTACCAATAATTCTGTTTTTAAAGAGCGATCTCTAACAATCATTTTCGGCTTTCCAAACTCAAGGTCAAAGCTACAATTGAAGGCTTTCTGCATTAATTCTAATGACTCTTGAAAATTTTCAACAAACCCAATAAATATAAATTTTTCATTTATGATATCAATTGCTTTTTCTAAATTTTCTTCACCAGCTATCCATTTAACTAACCAATTACTCCTAGAAAATTTCTGTGCCCATTCTTCAATTGGTAAGTCATTTTTAGCTAATCCATTTGTTTTTTGATGAATATATTGCGAAACATACCTTTTAATAGGATCTCTAAAAAAAGTAAACCATTTCATATCTTGATTAAACTCTTTATAATCTATAAACGGTTTAAGCCCATGACCCGAAATGCATTTAGCATTTTTATAAATTTTAATATCTAATTTAAGATCATTATAAGTATAATTATTTCCCACTCGCTCTATAGTTGGTATTAATTTTGCGCCAAAATTTTTTCGCAAAACAAAATTTAATGTTGTGCCTGCTGTTTTTGGTATATGACAATAAGCAAACATTAGTTTCTCGTCTTTAAAAAATTAATTATTCTACTTACTGCTTTTCCGTCTCCATATGGGTTATGAGCCTTTCTCATAATATTATATATTGTTTCATTGTCTATCAGTTCTTGTACTCCTCTAATAATTTTATTACTATCAGCACCAACCAATCGAACAGTTCCAGCACCAATTGCTTCCGGTCTTTCAGTCGTATCTCTCATAACCAAAACTGGTTTGCCTAAACTTGGAGCTTCTTCCTGAACTCCACCAGAATCCGTTAGAACCAAATAACAATGCTTCATGGCAAAAACAAAATCTTGATATTCTAAAGGCTGAATCAAATGGACGTTTTCTAAATTAGATAATAATCTATTTACTGGTTCTTGTACGTTGGGATTTAAATGAACCGGATATACAAAATGCACTGTCTCATTTTTTATCGCAAGTGACTTAATTGCTTTACATATCTCTATAAAACCGTCTCCAAAATTTTCTCTTCTATGTCCAGTTATTAGAACATATTTCTCCTTTTTCTCCTTTAACTTAACCAAAATAGAGTTTTCTAAACTATTACTAAATGAAGATAATTTATTAGATACAAAAAGCAAAGAATCTATAACAGTATTACCCGTTTTTACAATATTTTGCTTATTCACACCTTCAGCAATCAAATTATTAATGTTCATCTTTGTTGGGGCAAAATGAAAATTAGCTATTTTACTTACCAATACTCTATTTGCTTCTTCTGGAAAAGGTGACCTTATATTACCTGTACGTAAACCTGCTTCGACATGTCCAATTTTTACACCTTCATAAAAAGCAGCCAAAGCTGTTACCAAACAAGTTGTTGTATCACCATGGACTAAAATTAAATCAGGTTTCCATTTATTTTTAAATAAATCACGCATTCCAATTAAAACTCTAGAAGTAACGTCTGTTAAATCTTGACCATGCTGCATAATGTTTAAATCAAAATCTGGTTTTAATAAAAATAAGTCTAATACTTGATCTAACATTTCACGATGCTGCCCAGTAACACATACTTTATGATCAAATTCTTTATCATCACTTAATTGTTTAGCTAATAAAGCCATTTTAATGGCTTCAGGTCTGGTACCAAATACTGTTAATATTTTTTTCAATTTTTAACTATTTAAAAGCTTTAGTAAAATCTTGCCATTTATATTTTTGTAAAGTCATAAAATTTTGAAGTCCTATTTCTTGTAATTGATCAGAATTGATTTCAACAACACTGTTTAACCCATCTAATAAATCCTCGTATAACAAGAAATCTTGTTTTACTAAACGTCTCTCTAACACACCTAATTTAGGTGCAAGAATCGCTTTTTTAAAACCCATAGCCATTATTACACTACCTGAATTCTCAACTTTATCAAATGGTAACACCACCGCGTCAGCAGCGTTGTAAAACAGTTGCAACTTTTCTTTTCTTATAAAACGATTAATTAGTTTAATATCTTTAATCTTTATATGACTACTTATATCTTTTTCTAAGGAATTAAAATAATTTGCATCCATGCTTTTACCAGCAATAATTAATTCAATGTTTTGTTTTTTTAATCTTAAAAAGGTAGCTATTAATTTTTCCAACCCTTTATAAGGTTTAATAAAGCCCAAGTAAACTAATACCTTTTTGTCTTTATCAATTTTTAATTTTTTTCTTGCCTCTCTTTTTGAAATTTTATTAGGGTAAACTGAAGTATAATCACCTTCTGGAACAATAATAAAATTATCTCTTTTTAATGTTAATTCTCTTATTGCATTATCAATTGTAGTCTCAGAAAAAACTCTGATCCATTTACAATTTGACCCAAAAAACGATCTTACATTTTTATGTAATAAATAATCTTTTGTATCATGCGGCATAATATTATGTAACGTCCAAACTATTTTGGTTTTTGTGAAATACCTAATCCATAGGATCTGCAAATAAAAAAACGGCAGCAAAATGTAAGTCATCCATTTTTTTTTTCTTTCATAATAATTGTTAATCCAATCAAAATGAATATAATCAGGTTTAAACTTCAAAGCAGTTTTAATGATTCCGAAAAAACGATCATCTATGCCGCTAAAGGCGTTGAGTTTTTTAGATGTATTTAATCCTTCCATCATTAACCTTTGATAAGGATTTTCAGGACCAGCTACAGGTAAACAAGCTACTTGTATTTTTACCATTAAACTTTAGTTGTTAAAAATTAAGAAACAAAATGCCCATAATCTCTTTTCATTAAATATAAAAGCCCTTCTAACTCATAACCATGCCTTATTGCTCCCACGTAATGTTTACATACAGAAACTTCTGGTTTTTTATAAAAATCAACATCATATGCTTTCGGCAAATGCTCTGCCCCTACCTTACTATTGTTAGCCAACATACTTATAAAAGTTTGATCTAAGGTATAACCATACAAACTTTTTTTAAATCCTGGATTATTAAGCCACGATTCAATAATATCCAAATTAATATCAGCTTTATTCATAACCCATAATCCTGCATTTGCCTTTTCCAGAGGTCTTATTCCTAAAAAAGATTCAATAGCATCAGGAGTTTGCATGTAAGCATTTTGTATGTCTTTATTAAAATAGTTTTTGGAATTTTCACCTTTCAGGGCGTCAATGAAAAATTCTGGTTTTTGAAAAAATAACACATCAGAATCTACATAACAAAAACGTTCTCCTTCTCCCCATATGGTTACATCAATAATTTTAAGCGACATAATTTGATTCCTGCGGTATTCTAATATTTTAGGATATGCACTCAACTCATATTCAGCTCTTTCATTGGCCTCTTTTCTTAAAATAACTTTAGTACCTGGTAAATGTTTTTCTACAAATTTAACATCACCTGCATCTAAACTACCATCGTCATGAAAACGATAACGCATAGTATCATCCATCACTTTATTAAATGCTTTTGCAGTACATATTGCCATTTCTAAATCTCTTTTACAAAGCATCATATGCGTAGTAAAAGATAGGTCTTTATTTGCAGGTTTAGCTTGTACTAAATTAAAGTAAGAATTTCTTATTTTTTTTCTTATTTTTTTTCTTAGCCTTTCATTTATATTACCTAGTATTTTCTCATATAGGTTTTTATAAGGTGTAACTATTTTTAGCTTTTTCATTTGGTAGAAAAAATATTTTTATTTTGAACTCTTATATACTCTCTTGTCCATTCAAGGTCTTCTTTATAAAGATTTTGTATATAAATTTTTGTTTCGCTTGGTAATTTCAAAGGCTTCCCTTTTGGTAAAAAACTTAATCTTCTTTTAATTAGATAAAAAGGAGTCAATCCTGTTTTTTTTAGAAATGGCGAGTATAGATCTATTCCTATTTTTTTTAAGTGTTTATTAAATCTATTTATTTTAATTAATGCATTTGCCTGTTGTTTATTTACTCCTACATTAGACTTTTTATTTTTATCGATTATAATTTTTTGTTGCGGTATTTTTAAAAATTCTTCTAACCTTTTTAATGTCACTTCTAAATTATCTCTTATCTCTTCTTGAGAAAAAACAAATAAATCAGCAGAAGTAGTATTTTTTATCTCTTCAATAATATTTCTAAAATAAAAATCATTTTTAGAAATTTGACCGGAATCCTCAACAATATCAAAATATTCATTTATTTTAGGGTAATGTGATCGCCCTCCCTTTTTAATAAACTCTTTATAACACGATAGAATTAAATCCTCTTGATTTCTAATTGATAGAATATATTTAGCATTAGGAAATTTATTTTTTAACTTAAGAATATTCTTTTTGAAGTTTATAAACCATTCTCCCTTTTCACAATTAAAAGGATCTGCCAATAAATTTTCTGATGAAATAAGGTATTTATTTGAAGGCATATCCATTATGTCCCAAATACTTAAACATTTTGCTTTACCAAGAAAATTAATATGCTCTCTATTATATTGATTAAATATATTTTCTTGCAAATATGTGGTAGCTGTTTTTGGCAGACCTAGGTGAATATAAATTTGAAATTTTTCCATACTTAGTTTATAAATTGCTTTTTATGTTCTTTAAAAATTCTAATTTATTATTAAAGTTTTTATAGTCAAAAATATATGATAAAATAATAAAAACCGTAGAGAAAACTATCCCATCTAAAAATAAACTTGACATATTATTAAGCTCATTGAATTCAATAAATCTAGTAGAAAAAACAGCTAGAAAAGAAAAACATAATTGCTTTATTCTAAAAACAAAAGTAAGTTTAAAACTATTCTCTATTTTATTAAAATTAAAAATTATTTGATCATTATACAGAATTGCAAAAATTCTTTGAATTACAAAGAGGTATAAAAAAAAGTAAATATTCCCCCAGAATAATGGTATTAAGGCTAATAATAATGAACCCGATTTAATTAACTCTGACTTTAATAAAATTTTAGATTCTCCAATTCCTTTTATATAACTTTTAAAAAGAATATTAAGTGGTTGATAAAAACTTGCAAGAATTAATACTTTAAATATTGGAATACTTGCTTTCCATTTTTCAGTAAAAAGAATGATAAAAACCTCATCTCCAATTACATAAAATAAACCAATTAAGAAAAAAACTAAAATAAATACAAACTCATATACTTTCCAGAATATTGAATTGATTTTATCTAAACTATCTTCTTTAGATAAAATAGGAAACAATACCTTTCCTAAACTTCTTCCTGTAAAATCATTGATTAGTGTTTGAAATGATCTCGATCTTGTATAATAACCTAAGTCAGTTGCGTTCGTGTATTTTCCGATTAGTAATGTGTCAAGTTTGCTTGTAAGGTTACTTAAAAGAGTTGAAAAAAATACATCTTTTCCAAATCTCAAATAATCATAAATTGAGGAAATTCTAAAATATAAAAGCGGTCTCCATTTACTATAGAACCATATTGATAATGTGTATAAAATTTCTCTAGAAATGTTCATTATGACTAAACTCCATACACCATAACCTAAATAAGCTAAGATAATACCGATTATTGCCGTAACTATATTAACAAAAATTTGTATAATAGAAATTCCCTTAAAATCTATTGACTTATATAATAAGGCATTTTGAACAATTACTAATGATTTAATAAAAATAACAATGCTTAAAACCTGAAAAACTTCTCCTACTAATTTGTCATTATAAAAAGTACCAATATATGGTGAGGCAAAAAAACCAATTATAGAAAGTGTAATCCCAAAAATAGTATTTAAGTAAAAAACTGTAGATAGCTCTGTTTGCTTAGGCTTTTTTTTATTTATTATAGCAGCTCCAAAGCCAAAGCCAATAATCATATTAGTTATAGCTATATAAACCATTGCCATACCTACAACCCCAAATTCTCTTGGTTCTAACAGTCTTGCTAAATAAATAGATAAAATGAATCTAACAATTTGATTAGAAAACAAATTGGTCATATCCCAAATCAAAGAACTAAATCCTTTTTTTCTACTCATAATTAATTCACCCAATTAGATAATAGCACATTTGCTATATCAATTTTTCGAACTTCTTCTTTAATCATTGAATTATTTCTTGAGGTATTAAGAAAATAATTTTCTAGCTCTAGAATTTTTTCTTTAAGGTCATTTAAAGCAATATTTGGCGAAACAGTTATTACACTTCCATCAAAAATTGAGGCAGCCACTTCAAATTTTTCATGCAAAGTAATACCTATGGTAGGAATATTCATCATACCAGAAATAAAAAGACCGTGCATTCTACTTGTAATAACTAAATCTACATTATCAAATAATTCGTAAAAATTTTTCAATTGATGAATTTCAGGATCCCATTGCCAAAAATCATCTTCTTTTGGTATCAAATTCGAAGCAGTACTATCATAATCCTTTTGAAGAGAACACCAAATAACTTTTCTGTTAAGTGCCTTTTGATTTTCACTTAATTCTATAAGTGTGTGGATAAAGTCATTATTTAATTTATCAATATTAATTGATCTTACTATGATAAGAACTGTATTAATTTTATGAATCTCTTTTCGGTAGGTTTTTAGTTCATCGTAAAGGCCTATAGAAAAATCTGAAAATTCTCTTAGATCAGTTTTCGGTTTACTCACATATTTCTTACTATATAGAAATGACGTCCTATCTCTTACAAATAATAAATCAAAATATTTTAAAGATATTAATGTTGATTTTTCTAAAGACTTTGAAAAAAAGGGTCCAACACCAAGGCTTATAGCTCCAAACTCAGTACCTAAAAAATTTGCTAGGAAAAAAATTTTAAAACTTGAAAAAAATTTCCTCATCACAAACAAAGAAGATGGATTCTTATCATAATTAAATATAAGGTTACCACCAACATAAAGAACTTTTTGATAATATCGGAACAATCTCCCAGGTGATGGATTAAAAATAATTGTAGCTTCCTTAAACCATTTTTTCAAGTAAAAAACTCCTTTTTTATTAGTTGTAACTATAGTTATATCGTCTTTCTTTTGAATTTTGTCATAAGCAAGTTTTAATAATAAATCATCTCCAAAATTTGAATGTCCATTATAACCAAAAAGAAGTATTCTATTCATTTTAAATTAACTCAGCTGGTAAAACAAATTCCTTTTCATTCTCAATACAATCTATAATAAAATTAAAATGTTTATTAATAAACAAATCATCATATGTCTCGATATTTAGAGCTCGAACATCTGTCCAAAACGGTTCATAAAAGAAAGGAAAAGGAATCTGATATCTTTCAAATAAAAGATATGAATATCTTCTTGCATAGGTAATCATTTTATCAGTATCATAGTTTTTTATGTCAAAATTTTTCAATAGATCAAAATAATCAACCTCATTTTCAATGTCTATAGTAAACCCTTTACCTCTAAAATGAGTTTTAGATGCTACAATACAAGGAATTCCCTTTAGAGGTAACTCGAGCCCAACTGTAGAAGTATGTACTAAGCCTAAAGATGATATATTTACAATTGACCAACTATTTATTTTTTCTTCTGGCCTTATTATTCTAATATTGTCTGGAAGTTCATTATATTTTTTATTAATTAAATTATAAAAAGGTTGATTTGTCCCTATAACAATCTCTGCTGGGTGGATTTTAACAATTAATTGGTATTCTTGGTTTTTAATAAACCAATTAATAGTTCTATATACCCAATCCACAGGATTGTTAAAAGCTATTTCTCTTTGCGCACTTGCTGCATCCCATAAAACATTAGTATATAAGGAATATACTGGTTTATATTGAGACAAATTCAATCTTCTAAAAGTTTCTTTACGATCTTCATAAAGTCCGAAGTTATACTTTAAAACATCTTTTTCATGAGTAATTCTAGAGTCCAGATAATCATCTAACTTTTTATTTTCATCAATTGACAATGGAGTTTCTTTAATTTTTTTCCATTCCTTACTAACATCCCACCAATCAGAAGCATATTTCCAATTAAATTTTTCTGTGTCCTTTTTTTTAGTTTTACTATATGTTAATACAGGGATTTTTGCATTATTTAGAACAATTCTTGCTGGTCCCCAAGTCGAGTAAATACCAGTACTCATAATAATTCTATCTGGTTTTAAATCAATTATTTTATCTCCTAAATGTGAAGATAATTTAACAGCTTTTTCAAAGAGTTTTCTTCTTTGTCTTACTTCTACTGAATCTTCATCTAACACTCCAACCTTATAATGCTTAAGCAATGAAGCATCAACTATTTCTGAAAATTCTTTATGATTATTCGAAACTTCATTATTATTAATCAGATTTGAGACATAAACTATTTCAAAACCAGCTTTACTTATCATTTTTTTTCCGAAACTAAAACCTCTGTAGACAATACTTTCCCAATTATCTTCATTACCCGCCTTAGTGTCCGTAGTTATGGGTAGTTGCAAATCATCTAAAACAAATTTAACTTTATGCCCTCTAAATTTTAAGCCAAAAGCCAAAAGAATTTCAAGGCATAAGTTATAAGTATTACCACATGTAATTGTTAAAATATAAATAGAAAGAGGAGGGTTGTTTTTAGGTAAGTTGATATGAAATTTTTTATTTAGAAATTGCAATTGGGAAATAATCACTTCTCTACCTAACTTTTTGCCTAGGAGTTTCCAATCAAAACCTAGCGAAAATAAAAATTTAGAAACTAAAGGGATTAATATTAATCGTATATTATATTTAAAAATTTTAAAACTCATCTATATTATATTATCAAATACTTCATTTATTCTTTTTCTTGACTGACCGTCTAGCAATTCAGTTTGCTGTTTTAACTGTTTTTTGTGTAAACTATCATTTCTATAATAATGTAAAAATTCTTCTGTTGCTTTTTCTACATCCACTATAGTTTCGACATATCCAACTCCATAAGATAATTTATCTTTTACTAATCCTTCATAAATCAATTTTTGATTATTAACAAAATAACAAGTACATATTGGCTTACGTAAAGCCATAGCTTCAAAACTTAACACACTAGAAGGTATTAATAATACTTTTGCCTTAGTCATATATTTTACCATATCTTTTTCTGATAACCCATATAGCAACTTTAAATTAGAATGATTATTATACTTTTTATCATCTTTCACATTATTTGTCACCCAATAAATAGGTTCTTTAAAATCATGTTCTAAAAGTTTATCTACAAATTTTTCTCCTAATGAAAATATATCCGCTCCTCCGAAGCAAATAAATACCCCATTGCCAGACACTAGCTTCTTTCTGCTTTTTGCTTCTCTTAAAAATATGCTACGTAATAAAACAAACTTTAACCCTAAGTATAACTCTAAGTCAGAATTATTATTTTTAAACATACTTCTTTTAACTCCTGGAGTATGATTAAAAACTATATCTACATTATCTGCTGGATAAGGTATATCGTTAGTTTCTATAAGTTTGTAAACCTTTGGTCTTATTTTTTTTTTCCAAGCCTCAGTAAAATCATAACCATCTATCCAAAGAAAATGCTCTATAGATATTAAATTGTTTAATTCTTGTTCAGATTCAATATATAAAACTTTAAAATCGGTTAGAAGTGACTGTACAAACTTTTTATTAGTTAATAAGCATATAAACAGTATTTCAATATCATTTTTTAACATAATAGCAACTGCAAGGCACCGCGATAAATGCCCTCTACCAATTTTATCATTTGCGTCAACTCTAAAAATCAATTTTCTTTTCATATTCTACTTAGGTAGGTATCCAGTAAAACTCAAAATCTTCCAACAACCTTCTATTTTTTTTAATACGAAAAGACTCAACCAATCTAATTTAATAGGTTCATTATCTTTTATATTAAATTGACCATTAAATTCTTTATGTACCAAAGCCATATTACCTTTTATTTCAATATTACTCAATTTTGTGGTGGTAAATAAAACATCCAAAGGGTCATCTATAAAAATCTTTTGATTAAAATCATAACTCTGTCGTATCCAGTCATTTTTATAGGCTTCTAATGAGTTGTATGTTAGACTCCAGTCATTTTTATTTTTAGACTTTTTTCCGTCAATTCCGAAAAAAACTTCTTCTACAAAATCAGTTTCAATCATTATCCAATCTTGTGTACAAAAAGCAACAAAATCTCTATAAACCAATAGTTGCCAAATCGATTTTTCATCTTCGGTATAAGATGAGGGAGGTTTATATTTAGAATATTTATTTATCATTGAATATCAGCTAATCTGATATAATCACCTCTAGAAATATCTTTAGCTAGTTTTTTTCCAATAATTTCATTTATTCTATAAGGAGGTAAAGCGTCAATTGGGCATGGTCTAAGAACCGATAAATCATTTTTAGTAATTATTGAGTCTCTTTTAAGGTTGTTATTAGCTCTAATTGCCCGACGTTGTACAACAATAGTATTCTTTTCATTCTCGGCTAACACTTTTTCTCCATCACCAATAATTAAATCTAAGAATTCAGCATCACTAGTAAAGTTTTTTACTTTTTCATATCTCTCTTGGTAAGAGTCACTATCATTAATCGCGTTTTTTAAATGTTCTGTATTTTGCACCATAGAAAGCCATTCGTCGGGCATCATTGAAAATGCATGATCTTGACCAATCTTGGAACTATCCAATGTAAAATGCTTTTCAACCACAGCACAATTGAACAAACCAACGGCTCCTAATACTGTCAAATCTCCATGAGTGTGATCTGACAAACCTAAAGGTATATCTGGCCATAAATTATGGTAAGTTTCTAATACTTTCAGATTGATATTAGAAAAACGTTCTTTAGTCAGTGACAAATCTTCATTTTTCGAAGCAGTATAATTTGTATTACATTGCATCAAAATTACTTGAGCATTACAATCCTGTACAGTTTTCATTGCCATTTTCACCTCAGTTAAATCTGATGCACCAGTAGCGATAAGTACTGGTTTGTCATAACTAGCCATTTCTTTAATTTCTTCATGCCAAGTAATATCACCAGAACCTAATTTAAAAGCTGATACGTAAGGGGCAACTGCTTGTGTAATCTCTATAGAATACGGAGAAGTAAAATAATCAAGTTTTAATTTATCTGACAATTCTTTTAGTTCTAAAGTCCATTCAAAAGGAATAGAAGCAGCTTTATAAGAATTGAATACAGATGTTTTCCATTTACTCTGGTGAGTTTTCAAATCTGATAAATTTTTAAAACCATAATCAGATACAATAGTTTCTGCATTAAAATTTTGCATTTTGATAGCATCCACTCTTGATTCTGCACACGCATATATCAATTCTTTTGCATGCTCTAAATCACCATTATGATTAGAAGCAATATCTGCTATAAAGTAAACAGGTTCATCTTTTCCTATTTTTCTATTATTAATTTTTACTTCCATTTTAGCACTTATATTTTACCAATCCTTCAATTCTTAATAGTCCTTTTATTGTATCAGCTTCGGTAACTTTATATTTATCACCATACAATTTAAAAATTTTATTGGGTATCGCTACTAAGTTAACATTCCTATCATTATCAATTAAATGAACTCGTTTAGAATTAAAACCAAATGCTGTAGCTTGCTTTTGTAAAAAATCATACTCTTCTGAAGAGTCTATACTACCAAAATGGATTGTTCCTGTAATTCTATCGCTCATTAAATCAATAATGCATTCTACTAATAAGGAAGCTAGCACTCTATTTTGTAAAACACCTTTATCTACTTTAATCTCAATATTATTAACCAATTTTTCTAAAAATACTTGATTTCTTGTAGGTTTATGTGGTACCCAACCCTGTACTGAAGAAAAGCGTACAGTGCACCAAGAAATAGTCGATTTATATAACTCTTTTTCGCAATTGGCCTTAAATATTCCGTAAGGTGAAACGCTCTTTGGCTCTAATGTTTCTACCAAATTGATATTCTTATAACCATCTAAAGCTAAAACTGATGACATATATATATAATGAATAGGAATGAGCTCAGCGATTTCAATAATTTTTTGATGCAATAGAAAGCTTTGATCATCTTCACCTCTTAAGAAATTTACTATCACCGTGGGATTAAAAGATCGTATAATTTTTTCATTGCTATCTACTGCATTGTCTGTTCTAAAAATTTCAATAAATTTTGGAAAAACAATCTGAGATCTAAAAACTGTTCCTGCTACTATTGCATTACTCTTAGACAACTGTTGTATTAGCAAATACCCTAACCATGAAGATGCACCTAAAACAAGAATTTTATCTTTAGACAATGAATTCAAAAATTTACACTTTAAATGTAGGGTCTACATGTTGACGAATTAAATCTCTAATTTCTTCTACACTCACCCACTCTGTATTCGTACCCGAATTATATACAAATCCAGATTCTACAGGTGTTGCATTATTTTTAACCATATATTCCTCTTTTGTATATCTAAAAGTTTGAGGTAAAATAACATAATAATCACCTACATCAACAGTATTATAAGAATCAGAAGATGTTATCATTTCTTCATGAATTTTTTCACCTGGTCTAATGCCTAAGATTGGTTTTTCACATTCAGGCCCAATTGCTTCTGCTAATTCTGTAATTTTATAAGAAGGGATTTTTGGTATAAATATCTCCCCCCCTTGCGCATTTTCAAGAGCATGTAAAACCATACTCACACTATCTTCTAATGAGATGTTAAACCTTGTCATATTCTCATCTGTAATTGGTAAAATACCTGTTTTTTTCTTTTCTATAAAAAAAGGAATTACAGAACCTCTAGAGCCCATAACGTTCCCATATCTCACCACTGAAAATTTTAAATCTCTAGATCCACTCATATTATTGGCAGCTACAAATAGCTTATCAGAACATAATTTAGTAGCTCCATATAAGTTTAAAGGAGCTGCTGCTTTATCTGTTGACAAGGCTACAACATTTTTCACACCGGTATCTAAAGCTGCTTCTATAACATTTTCTGCACCGTTAATATTAGTCTTTATACATTCCATTGGATTATATTCAGCAGCAGGAACTTGTTTTAATGCAGCAGCATGAATTATATAATCTACATTTTCACAAGCCCTTTTCATACGTTCTTTATCTCGAACGTCACCAATAAAATAACGCATGGCTTTGTACTTACTCGGGTTAAATGTTTGCGCCATTTCAAATTGCTTCAATTCATCTCTTGAATAAACAATAACCCTTCCAACATTTGGAAATTCTTTAAGTATTACTTCAATAAATTTTTTTCCGAAAGAGCCGGTCCCTCCTGTTATTAGTATTGACTTATTATTAAGATCTAATTTCATCTATTAAATTAATTTTTACTATTCAACCAATTATATAAGTTTTTTTGATTAAAGCTCATATTTTCATTTTTAAAAAATTCTATTAATTTTTCCATTCTATTTCTGTCTGCCTCATTATCAACAGTTAAAAGATTATCTAATTCTTTTATCAAGCCAAATTCGTTAGGATTAATGAAAGTTGTTTTAAATTTTTTAGAATTATTAATAAAAAAAGGGGTAACATGCTCTCTATCATAATCATTCAATTCTTTAATATCTAACCTTCGAATAGCCTCAACACGAATTAATTCACAAGCAATATGACTCAAACCTTCAATGCCTGTATAATCATTATTGCTTTGATTGTGAATAAATAATAATTTCTTACATACTTCTTTTTGATAAAAAATGTTATCAGCGGTTATTCTCATAATTGTATCACTATCATTTAATCCTTCACAAGCATCGACAAATCTACTTAACACATTATCACTATCACCTCTTAAACATTTAATAGATAAGAAACTTGAGGTGTATGCTTCTATTGGGTCATCTTCAATTAAACTAGAAGTAGCAATAACTATATCTTCTGATAAATTTAATTCTAAAATAGTATCGCAAACACGTTTTAAAAGTGGTATCCCATTAATAGGACTTAAAGTTTTACCTCTAAGGCGAGAGCTTCCCATTCTGGCTTGTATAACAACCCTTACATTCATTAATCACATTATCATTCCAGCTGCAACAGTTTCATTAGTTGCTTCATCAATTAATATAAAACTACCTGTTTCTCTATTTACATCATATTCATCTGACATAATGGGAGCAGTAATTCTAAGATTCACTTTACAAATATCATTCATATCCAAATTTTTATCATCTTGAATACGTCTAAAAGTATCTATATTTACCTTATAAAGCACCTCTTTAATAACTGCTTTTTGCTCATTAGAAGTATGCTTTAAAATATACTTTGCACGTGGTCTCGCTCTATTATCATTTAACCAACACATCATAGCCGAAACATCTTGTGTCACATTAGGTACATTATTTGATTTTACAATCATATCGCCTCTACTAATATCGACATCATCATCAAGCGTAATAGCAACGGACATTCCTGAAAAGGCCTCAGAAACATTTTTGTTATAATAGTTAATAGAATTAATCTTTGAATTTAGTCCTGATGGTAATATTTTTATTTCGTCACCAACTCTAAAAATACCGCTAGATACCCTACCTGCATAACCTCTATAGTCTCTATGTTCTTCACTCTGCGGTCTTAATACTGTTTGAACTGGAAAACGGCCGTCTACCATATTATTATCACTACTTATATGAATAGTTTCTAAAGTATGTAATAATGGTGCATTTTGATACCATGCCATGTTTTTAGAACGATGAACTACATTATCTCCTTCTAAAGCACTAATAGGAATATAACGCACGTCTTTAATCATCATTTTTGAAGAAATACCTTCATATTGTGCTACAATATCATTAAATACTTCTTCTTGATAATCAACCAAATCCATTTTATTTATACATACAATAACATGAGATATTTGAAGCAATGAAGCAATATATGAATGCCTTTTAGTCTGTTCAATTACGCCTTTTCGCGCATCAATCAATATCAATGCCACATTAGCAGTTGATGCACCCGTAACCATATTACGAGTATACTGTATATGACCTGGGGTGTCAGCAATAATGAATTTACGCTTCGGTGTGGTAAAGTATCTGTAAGCCACATCAATGGTGATACCTTGTTCTCTTTCATCTCTTAATCCGTCGGTAAACAAAGCCAAATCTACAGTTTCGCTACCTTTTCTCTTACTCGTTTTTTCAACAGCAGCAATTTGATCTTCAAAAATTGATTTCGAATCATACAAAAGCCTCCCTATTAAAGTACTTTTACCGTCATCAACACTACCAGCAGTTGTAAAACGTAATAATTGATTATTATCTATTTTGCTCATATTTCTATCTTAAAAATACCCTTGTTTTTTTCTATCTTCCATAGCTGTTTCTGAACGCTTATCATCTGCCCTATTCCCTCTCTCAGTCTCTCTCATAGCGGCAACCTCATCGACTATTTTTTCTAAAGTGTCTGCATCGCTTTCTATGCCTCCTGTAATGGTAATATCGCCTAGCGTTCTAAAACGAATCTTTTTCATAAAAGTTTCTTCGCCATCTATTTTAGGAAGGTATTCTGAAATAGGAATCCAGCTATTGTTTCTCCAAACTACTTCTCTGTTATGGGCAAAATACAAAGATGGTATATCAATTTGTTCTCTTTTGATATAATTCCATACATCCATTTCTGTCCAATTACTTATTGGAAATACTCTAAAATGTTCTCCATGTTGCATCCTTCCATTAAAAATATTCCATAACTCAGGTCGTTGATTTTTTGGAGTCCATTGTCCAAAATCATCTCTATGTGAAAAAAAACGTTCTTTAGCTCTTGCTTTTTCTTCATCTCTTCTCCCACCACCCATAGCACAATCAATTTGGTTACTTTCTATTGCATCTAAAAGTGTAGTTATTTGTAAACTATTTCTAGTAGCATTTTTACCTTTTTCCTCAATTACTCTTCCGTCATCAATAGCGTCTTGTACCGAACCCACTAGTAATTGAACACCTAGATTTTTTACTAATTCATCTCTAAATGCTATTGTTTCAGGAAAATTATGACCTGTATCTATATGCATTAGAGAAAAAGGCACCTTACTAGGGTAAAAAGCTTTTTTTGCAAGGTGAGTTAATACAATTGAATCTTTTCCTCCAGAAAATAAAATTACCGGATTTCTGAACTGCGCGAAAACTTCACGCAAAACAAAAACGGCTTCTGATTCTAATTCGTCTAAGTAATTTAAAAAATATTTACTCATAGCTCAATTTTTTTTTTATAATCTCCATAATTTTTGAAACGGATTCTTCTTTAGTAAACTCCTCAGTTTTAATCTCTACATTTGGCTTTATAGGAGGCTCATAAGGTGCATCAATACCTGTAAAGTTTTTAATTTCTCCTAAACGTACTTTTTTGTACAATCCTTTTACATCTCTCTTTTCACACTCCTCTATAGATGTATTAATATATACCTCAACAAAATTACTTTCTCCAACAATATGTTTAACTAGGTCTCTGTCTTTCCTGTAAGGAGAAACAAAGGCTGCTAAAACTACCATTCCACTGTCAACAAACAAATTAGCAATTTCAGCTATTCTTCTAATATTTTCAGTTCTATCTTCTGGAGAAAAAGTCAAGTCTTTATTAATCCTGTCACGAATATTATCCCCATCTAAAGTATAGGTTCTAATAGAATTTTCAAAAAGTTTAGTTTCTAAAGCATTTGCAATAGTCGACTTACCAGATCCTGATAAACCAGTAAACCAGATTAAAAAAGATCTATGATTATTTTGTCTATTTCTTTCTTCTTTTGATACTAGATATTTATGAGGTGTAATATTACTCATTTATAACTTCTTTCTTTCTTGACTTTAAACCAAAATTAATTTTATACCAGGCCCTTTCGTGCAAATAGTATAATAACATCTTAATAAAAAATTCCCAACCACCTACTTGTAAACCAATCATAGGGTCTCCAGAAATAATCCATGCTAAAATAACAGTTGTACCTGTAGCAATTATACGCCAAGTGAAAGTTTTAGCAATATGCCTCTTTTTTGAAATATCTTCTCCCATATATTATATTTTTTTAACTCTGAAGTTTACAAATAAACCAGGGGTTCAATAAATCTTCTTTGTTATATATTAATTCTTCATTAGTACCAACTTTTGCTACTGAAACTCCAGATGCATTACAAATCGCATGCGCAGCAGCCGTGTCCCACTCCATTGTTGGTGCAAATCTAGGATAAACATCAGCCTTGCCCTCTGCCACTAAACAAAATTTTAGTGAACTCCCACTTGAAAGCATCTCCACTTCTTTATTATCAACTCTAAACTCTTCAATATAATCTTGTGTTTCCTTATTCATATGTGATCTACTACCTACAACTCGTATCAAATTAGAATTATCAACTATTGGGTTTAATACCTCAGCTTTTGCTAAAATAGTCTCTATAGACTCCTTTTTATTGGATAACTTATACTTGTAAGATTTTCGCTGATTTACACCTCCAAAATAAATAGTATTTATAACTGGCACATAAATAACACCAAAAATTGACAAACCATTTTCTATTAATGCTATATTAACAGTAAACTCTCCATTACGTTTAATAAATTCTTTAGTGCCGTCTAAAGGGTCGACTATCCAACATCTAGCCCAGTTCTTCCTTACATTGTAATCAATCTGTTTATTTTCTTCGCTAATAATTGGTATATCTGTTTTTAACAAATATGAATTAATAACTTCATTTGCATTTTTGTCAGCTAAAGTTAAAGGGGATTTATCATCTTTTACCTCATGTTCAAAATCACTTTCATATACTTTAAGAATCTCCTTACCCGCTTCAATAGCAGCCCTAACAGCAATTTTTAATTCCTCTCTTATCATTGATTCACTAATATAACTCTAAGTACTTATCGACAAAAGCTTTAACTCCAACTTTAATATTAGTAGCGGGTTTAAAGTTTATATAATCGAATAAACTTTGAACATCAGCATAAGTTCTTGGAACATCTCCAGCCTGTATCGGTTCTAACTTTATTCTTCCTTTCTTTCCTAAAGCATCTTCTACAGCATGAACAAAATCCATTAAAGCTACAGGGTTATTATTACCAATATTGAATAATTGATAGGGTGCTGAGCTAATTGAAGGGTTAGGCTTTTTAGCATTGAAATTTAGATTATTTTCTTTTGGCGCTAACGGGATCAATCTTTTTATACTCTCAACAATATCCTTCACATATGTAAAATCTCTACTCATATCTCCAAAATTAAAAACACTAAACTCTTCATCGTTCACAATAGCTTTTGTAAAAATATGCAATGCCATATCTGGTCTTCCATATGGTCCATAAACAGTAAAAAACCGTAGGCCAGTGCTTGGAATTTTAAACAGATGAGCATAAGAATGTGCCATCATTTCATTTGATTTCTTACTGGCAGCATACATAGCTAAAGGATGATCAGTGTGGTTATTTACTGAAAAAGGTATTTCCTCGCTCAGTCCATATACAGAGCTTGATGAGGCATAAATTAAATGTTTAACTGGGTAATGTCTACAGGCTTCTAAAATATTTAAAAAACCTGTAATATTGCTATCTATGTATGACTGGGGGTTTTCTAGAGAGTACCTTACACCAGCCTGAGCAGCTAAATTAACGACATAATCAAACTTCTCATTATTAAACAACTTGAAAATATTCTCTTTATCTTCAAGGTTTAATTTTATAAACTTAATATTCCCTTGTATAGGATTATTATATTTGATTTTTAAAGTATCTACCCCTAACTCACGTAATCTAATCAATTTTAAATTAGGATCGTAATAATCATTAATATTATCTATACCAACTACTTTATAACCGTTTGCAATTAACAATCTTGATAAGTGGAATCCAATAAATCCTGCAGCTCCTGTAACTAATATTTTCTCTATTTTACTATTCATTGTATCAAAAATTATTTTTCAATAACTGTTCTACCAATGGATTCGTAGTGAAACTTATTACGTTTCATAGTATCTAATTCAAAGATATTTCTTCCATCAAAAATTACACAATCTTTCATTAATAATTTCATTCTATTAAAATCTGGAGAAATAAATTCACTCCATTCCGTACATATTAAAAGAGCATTGGCTTTTTCTAAAATTGAATAGGCATCTTTTCCATATTCAATTTTATTTCCATAGACTCGCCTAATATTATTCATTGCTTCAGGATCGTATGCAGCTATTTTAACATTTTTCAATAATAATTCATTTATTATATTGATTGAAGGTGCTTCACGAATATCGTCAGTATTTGGCTTAAATGCTAATCCCCATAAAGCAATCTTCTTTCCTTCTAATTCATTATTAAAATATTTTTTTAATTTAGGAATCAAAGAGGTTTTTTGCTCTTTATTAATTTCTAGAACTGACTTTAATATTTTAAAATCGTATCCATTTTGATCACTAGACTTTACCAACGCATTAACGTCTTTAGGAAAGCAAGACCCTCCATAACCAATACCAGGAAATAAAAAACGATTACCTATTCTATTATCAGACCCCATACCTTTTCTAACCAGGTCTACATCAGCATTAATTTTTTCACAAAGGTTCGCCATTTCATTCATAAATGAAATTTTTGTTGCTAAAAAAGTGTTTGAGGCGTATTTTGTTAATTCTGATGAGCGTACGTCCATAAAAATTATTGGTCGTTTTACATCTATAAAAGGTTTATAAAGGTTTTCTAAAATTTCTCTTGCTTTTACACTTTTACTGCCAATAATTATACGCTGTGGTTCCATAAAATCTTTAACCGCATATCCTTCTCTCAAAAATTCCGGATTTGAAACAACATCAAATTCAACATCCGTATGGTTCGTAATAATTTCTTTTACTATGTCCGAAGTGCCTACAGGGACTGTACTCTTATTAATAACAATCTTATAATCTTTAATTAGTTTTCCTAGATCATAAGCTACTTCTTTAACATAAGATAAATCTGCGGAACCATCTTCGTCTTGCGGTGTTGGTAATGCTAAAAATATAATTATAGAATCTTTTATAGCATTCTTTAAATCAGTTGTAAAATGTAATCGTTTCCCTTCAATGTTCCTATGAAATAATTCCTCTAAATTTGGTTCATAAATAGGTACAATTCCTTTACGCATTTGGTTAACTTTTTCTTTATCAATATCAACACAGGTAACATTATTACCCATCTCAGATAAACAAGTACCAGTAACCAACCCTACATAACCAGTTCCAATAACTGTTATATTCATTCCATAATCAAATTAAACTACTAATTATAATCTACCGTCTGATTTTTCTTTTGAAAAAGTAGATTTTACATCAAAGATGATATGATTCTCATTCAAATATTCATCTAGTTTTAAAGTTTTGAACTCCTTATGAGAAACAGCGATTATAATTGAATCGTATTTTTTAGTTATTTCTTTTTCTGACGAAAGTAATGTGAGTTTATATTCATGCATTACTTCCAATGATGATGCCCAAGGGTCAAAAACATCGACGCTCATATTGAATGATTCTAATTCTCGAACAATATCAATAGCTCTAGAATTACGAATATCAGGACAATCTTCTTTAAATGTTATACCCAAAACTAGAATATTTGCAGAACTTATATCAATTCTTTTTTTGATCATCATTTTGATCGTTTCTTGAGCAACATATGGTCCCATGCTATCATTCAAGCGTCTACCAGACAAAATAATTTCTGGGTTATAGCCTAATTCTGTAGCCTTCTGAGCCAAATAATAAGGATCTACACCTATACAATGTCCGCCTACTAAACCTGGCTTAAATGGCAAAAAATTCCATTTAGTCCCAGCTGCTTCTAATACCTCATTGGTATCAATATCCATTAATCTAAAAATTTTAGATAGTTCATTAACAAAAGCAATATTGATATCTCTTTGAGAATTTTCAATAACCTTAGCAGCTTCTGCAACTTTAATTGAAGGTGCTAAATGGGTTCCAGCTACTATAATGGATTTATAAACCTCATTAATAAAATTAGCAACTTCAGGTGTTGATCCAGAAGTTACTTTTAAAATTTTGGTGACTGTATGTTCCTTATCTCCTGGGTTAATTCGTTCAGGCGAATATCCTGCAAAAAAATCTTTATTAAACTTCAACCCAGAAACTTTTTCAAGAATTGGTATACATTCATCTTCAGTAGCTCCTGGAAAAACTGTAGACTCATAAACTACAATATCTCCTTTTTTAAGTATTTTCCCTACACTCTCACTAGCTTTATAAAGAGGTGTTAAATCTGGTTTATTATTTTTATCAACAGGTGTTGGAACAGTTATAACATAAAAATTAGAAGATGCAATTTCTTTTAAATCTGTCGTAACCCATAAACCATTAACATTTTTTAAATCATTAATCGAATCTACATTAACACTCTTTAATTCCTCTGAAGATGTTTCTAATGTAATGTCATTATTATTTCTTAATTGGCTCACTCTTGCTTCATTAATATCAAAGCCAACGGTATGATATTTTTTACCAAATTCAACCGCTAATGGTAATCCGACATACCCTAAGCCAATAATAGCAATTTTTGATTTTTTCATATTGTGCAATTTTACTTTTTAAATATTCTTTTATACCAAGGTATAGCCTCATCACTATGATAACCGTTTCCATATTTACCATATGCATAACCGCCATATCCATATCCATATCCATATCCATCCTTAACTGAAAAGTCATTCAATACATAGCTAATGTTTTTCACTTCTCCGTTTAAATATTTATCATCAATCATTTTTGGCATTCCTCGTTGTGTATAATTTTGTCTAATTATGTATATAATTGCGTCGGCATATTTAAACAATTCTATAGCATCTGCTACTAAACCAACTGGTGGTGTATCGATTATAATATAGTCATATTTCTCTTTTAAAAAAGACATCATTTCTTTTGTCTGGTTACTTAGTATTAACTCTGATGGGTTTGGAGGCACTGGACCGGATGGTATTATATCCAAATTAGGGATCTTGGTATTTTGAATTATGTCTTCAATCTCCTTCTGGCCAATTAAAAAATTTGTTATACCTGTATTATTACTAATTTCAAAATCTTCATGTAATTTTGGTTTTCTTAAATCAAGCCCTAATAAAACGGTTTTTTTATCACTCATTGCAAATACTGAGGCCATACTTATAGAACATAACGTTTTTCCTTCTCCACTCACAGAAGAGGTTACAAGAATTGTTTTTGAGTCACTTTCTTTTTTAAATAGAAATTGTATATTAGACCTCAAAGCCCTAAACGCTTCTGCTAATGAAGACTTTGGTTTATTAAAAACTGCTAAATAATTATTTATTAAACTATTACCTACTACTCCCAAAACTGGTATATTATACTTCTTTTCTATTTCCTCGACCGTAAGAATTTTATTACTTAAAGCTTCTTTAATAATAATATATAGAAATGGTATTCCTAAACTTAATAATGCGGCTACGAGATAGTTAAAAAGAGGTTTAGGGCTAATTGGTGCTTGGCCTATATCTTTTGCTTTATCTAAAATTTTAACATCAGAAACATTTGCTGCTATAGCAGTTCCAGCTTCATATTGTTTTTGTTTTAAATATTCATAATTTGCTGCTGTTAAATTATAGTCTCGTTGATATTTAACTAACCCTTGTTCTTTTTTTGGTAAGGTGTTCAATCGGGAGTTATATGTTCCTAATCTACTTTTGATACTTAATAAATTATTTTTTGTAGCACTTTTTAAATTGGCAATGTTTTCCAAAATTACATCTCTTGTAATATTTATTTGGTTATCAATTTTCTTTAAAGGAGGGTAATTTGAATTAACAGTCTTTTCTAAATTCTTTTTTTGCTTAGAGAGGTTTACTAATTCAACTATATTATTTGTTATATTAGCGTCTTCAATCCCTACATTTACGGGAGCGGGTATATCTTCATTAATTTCATTATTAACCAAAATATATTCTTCAAGATTTTCAAAATATTTCAGTCTCGAACTAATTTCTTGTTGTCGCTTATCTAGTTCAGTTAAATTTTGGTACAAAGCTTGACCTTCTACACTCAAGTCGTATACTTTGTTTTTTTGTTTATAATTACCTAAGTCCTTTTCAATATTTTTTAAGTTAGTTGAGGCTATATTAAATACAGTATCAATATAATCTTTTGTCCTTTGAGCATATTGTATTTTTTGTTCACGTTGATCCTCATCCAAAATTTCTACTGTTGTATTAATGTAGTCAACAATTCTATTTTTATTTGACCCTGTTAGGCTTAATTCTAAGATTGACGTGCCATCTTTCAAATTATCAACAAAAATTCTTTGATATGTACTTACCGTTCCGTCAAAACTATTAAACATTATTATATACTTCTTCCCTGTCAAATCAGATAATACTTTCTTTTTATCAATTTTAAAACTAAGAAAATCAGTAGTGACTGTTTGATTAACACTAAATTTTTGCGTAAATGAACTTTGATCTACTATATAATTATTTATATCATTATCTATATAATTAATCAAGGATGCACTTTCACCTTGAAAATTCACCGTTAAAGAAACTTCATTATTATCTAAAAATTCGATTTCAATTGGGGTATATAAAAGTTGGTAACTATTGGAATCAGGAATTATCTCAAAAGGCACCTTTCCATAAACATCTATTGATCTAAATCTTCCTTCTTGTAAATAATTTACATAATAGCGTAATTTTTTAACAACTTTTTCATTATGTGTTCTTGAGGTTAAAATCGTTTTAATTGTTTCAACTTTATCACTCGGTCCACCCCAATTAAATGCAATATTTGTACTGGCATTAAATAATGGATTCTGTTCATCCTTAACTGTGATAATGCTACTAAGCTTATATATTCTTTGCTTACGTCTATTAATATAAAAAGTGATTAGTAATCCTATTATCAACATTACTAAAAACAATTTCCAATAAGAAAGTATTTTAAATATATATTCTTTTAAATCAAAAGATTTAATGTCATTTATATCTATATCAAACTTATCTAATTTTGCCATTAATTATAAGTTTCTAGAAATTAAAATAGATGATGCTACTAAAGAAACGATAGTAACTATGGTTGTTAATGTTTGTAATCCTGTAGTTCCAGTACCCCAAGATTTTTGCTTTAAGGGTTCTATATAAATAACATCATTTGATTGAATATAATACGATTCAGAATTAAAAGCAGATATGTTGGTAAGATCTATACTAAATTTTTTAGTTCCATCAATATTCTTTCTAACTATAATTATTTTTCTTCTATTTCCAGTTAAAGTTATATCCCCCGCGCTGGCAATAGCTTCTACTACACTAACTTGGTTTTGAAATAAAACTAATGTGCCAGGGTTTTCAATTTCCCCTAAAACAGTAAAACGAATACCAGCCAATTTAACTGTAATAAAAATGTCTTGAGGGTTTTTGAAAAAGGATTCAAATTCTTTTTCTATCTTTTCTCTTACCTCTTTTTCGGTGTACCCCAAAACATTTAACTCTCCTAAATAAGGAATTCTTATATTTCCTTGCCTATCAACCGTATAAGATGTAAAATATAAATTCTCTTCACTAACTTGACCCCCTGAATTTGCTTGTTCTTGATTTTGACTAAAAAGCGCTACTAATTCCCCATCAGCTGCCTTAATTCGTATATCAAGAATATCATTTACTTGTAATTTATAAGGCTCATTTAATATTTTATGAATCGAACCTTTTTGATTAGGCTCTCCCTGAAAATAAACTAGATCTTTTCTTGGTATACACGAGGTTGTAAAAATACTCAACAAAAGAATAATCAATATACGCTGCATCATATAATTTTAAACTAACGGCAAATATAATTTTTAATTGTTTATTAAAATAATATTTCTACCTATTTTCGAACACAAGAAATTAACGATGTTTTTTCAAATAAAATCCTATTTAAAGTTCTTTTTAAAGTCAACAAATCAGCATGGAATACATTCCCCATTTGTATATAATTTAATTACAAAATGTTTTTATGATAAATTTCATTATGAAGATTATCAAATTCTATCTGATTATAGGTGCGGATTATTAAAAAATAGCTCTGAAATTAATGTTGCAGATTTTGGTGCAGGTTCTAAGGTTTTAGATAATCAGAGAAAAATTTCGTCTATTGCTAAAAATGCTGGAATTTCAAAAAAAAGAGCTCAATTACTTTATAGATTAATTAACTATTTTGATTGTAAAAATATTCTTGAAATAGGTACATCTTTAGGTATTGCTACGGCTAGTCTTTCTCTAGGAAGACCAAAAAGTGGTACTATTCAAACCCTTGAAGGCTGCCCTGAAACAGCAAAAATTGCGCAACAACAATTTGATAAATTTAATTTTGATAATGTAAATTTAGTAATTGGCGAATTTAAAATCACATTATCAAAAGTTTTAGACAATAACATCTTTGATCTCATATATTTTGATGGTAATCATCAAAAAAAACCAACAATTGAATATTTTGAACAATGCCTCAACCATATTCATAATGATTCTGTTTTTATTTTTGATGATATTTATTGGAGTGAAGGTATGTCTGAGGCATGGAATTATATTAAAGCACATCCAAAAGTGACAATAACAATAGATACTATTCAATGGGGCATTGTTTTTTTCCGTAAAGAACAAGAAAAAGAACATTTCACAATTCGTGTTTAAATCTATAAATTCGCTTTATGAAAATCTACACTAAAACTGGCGATAAAGGTACCACAGCATTATATGGAGGTACACGTGTTCCTAAATATCATGCCCGTATCGAGGCTTATGGTACTGCTGATGAGCTAAACTCTTACATAGGATTAATTCGTGATCAAAAAATTGATGTTAGAACCTCAGAAACATTATTAAAAGTTCAAAATGAAATTTTTACTTTGGGAGCAATGCTTGCAACTCCTCCTGAAAAGGAAAAATTAAAAAGTGGTAAAGATCGACTCAATATTCCTAAAATTTCTCAAGAAGATATTCAATTCCTTGAAAAAGAAATTGACTTTATGGAACAGACTTTACCTCAAATGACTCATTTTATTCTTCCAGGTGGTCATCAAACAGTGTCATTCTGTCATATAGCTCGTTGTATCTGTAGAAGAACAGAACGTTTGGTAGTGTATCTTAACGAAGAAGAAGTAATTGACAAAACCATCATATCATACTTAAACCGACTTTCTGACTATCTTTTTGTACTGGCACGAAAATTGACCATCGATAATCAAGCTACAGAAATTCCTTGGATTCCTAAGAAAAATGAGTAGCGAAAATAGAATAAAAATGATGTTCTTTTTTTATCGAAAAAAATAATTTATAAAAAACTTGCTTTTTTGCTTAAAAAAATTACATTTGCAAAAATTAAAAATTTATAGATTACGCTATGTATTGGACATTAGAATTAGCATCGTACTTAAGTGACGCACCTTGGCCAGCCACTAAAGATGAATTGATAGATTACGCTATCAGAACGGGTGCTCCTCTTGAAGTTGTAGAAAATTTACAAGCAATTGAAGATGAAGGTGAATCCTATGAGATCATTCAAGAGATTTGGCCAGATTATCCTACTGATGAGGATTTTCTCTGGAACGAAGATGAATATTAAAAACCTAAAGTCTCAAAATTGAGACTTTTTTTTTGTCGTTAGGTTACATATTTAACGGATTAAATTATAAAACAGGCAACACAATAAGTATATTTGTGCTTGCAAAAAATCAATAGTAATTGTTACTATTTACTTAAACATTTTGAATAAGAAATTATGAGCCTTTTAAATTCAGTTTTAAAGGTCTTTGTGGGAGATAAACGCAAGAAAGACTTAAAAGAATTACAACCAGTTGTTGATGCAGTTAGAGCTTTTGATAGTAAAATGAAAGCATTATCAATCGATGAGTTACGTAATAAAACTAGCGAGTTCAAACAAAAAATTAAAGATGCAACTCAAGTTGCTGAGGATAAAATTCTAGCGCTTAAAAACGAAATTGATACAGCAGATATAGATCGTAAAGAAGAAATTTATAAAGAAATTGACGCTTTAAATGATGAAATTTATGAAACTTCTGAAACTGTTCTAAACGAAATCTTACCTGAAGCTTTTGCAGTCATTAAAGAAACCGCAAAGCGTTTTACTAATAACAAAACATTAACTGTTATCGCTACTCCTTTTGACAGGGAACTTTCGGCAGAAGGTGACTATGTTACACTTGAAAGTGATAAAGCCATTTGGAGTAATTCATGGGATGCCGCAGGCAAACCAATTACTTGGGATATGATCCATTATGATGTGCAATTGATTGGTGGTTCAGTATTACATCGAGGTAAGATTGCCGAAATGATGACTGGCGAAGGTAAAACATTAGTTGCAACATTACCTATTTATCTAAATGCTTTAACGGGAAAAGGAGTACATGTAGTTACCGTAAATGATTATCTAGCAAAACGTGATGCTGCTTGGATGGGACCTATTTTTGGTTTTCATGGATTAAGTATAGACTGTGTTGATTATCATCGACCAAATTCAGATGCACGTAGAAAAGCATATAATGCAGATATCACCTATGGGACCAATAATGAATTTGGTTTTGATTATTTGCGTGATAATATGGCTCATTCGCCAAACGATCTGGTACAGCGTCCTCATAATTATGCTATTATAGATGAGGTAGATTCTGTTTTAGTAGATGATGCTCGTACACCTTTAATTATCTCAGGAGCAACTCCTCAAGGTGATCGTCACGAATTCAATGAACTAAAACCTAAGGTTGATGACATTGTAAAAACGCAACGTACTTTTCTTACTGGAGTATTAGCGGATGCTAAAAAAATGATAGCTGAAGGTGATACTAAAGAAGGCGCTTTTCACTTATTGCGAGTTTTTAGAGGATTACCAAAAAATAAAGCACTAATAAAGTTTTTAAGTCAAGAAGGTATTAAGCAATTATTGCAAAAGACTGAGAACTTTTATATGCAAGATAACAATCGTGAAATGCCAAAGATTGATGAGGCTTTGTATTTTGTGATTGATGAAAAAAATAATTCCATAGAACTGACTGATAAAGGAATAGAGTATTTATCCGGAAGTAAAGATAAAGGCGAAAACTTCTTTGTATTACCTGATATTGGTATTGAGATAGCTAAAATAGATAAAGAAGATAATGATGCCGAAGCGAAAGCAAAGGCAAAAGAAGAGCTCTATCGTGATTTTAGTATTAAAAGTGAGCGTATACACACATTGAATCAGTTATTAAAAGCATACACACTTTTCGAAAAAGATGTTGAGTATGTTTTAATGGATGACAAGATTAAGATTGTTGATGAACAAACTGGTCGTGTAATGGATGGTCGTCGTTACTCTGATGGATTACATCAAGCAATTGAAGCAAAGGAGAATGTAAAAATTGAAGATGCAACGCAGACGTTTGCAACAATTACTTTACAGAACTATTTTAGAATGTATCGCAAACTTTCTGGTATGACTGGTACAGCCGTCACTGAAGCCGGCGAGTTTTGGGAAATCTACAAATTAGATGTTGTTGAGATACCAACAAACAAACCCTTAGCTCGTGATGATAGAGAGGATTTAATTTACAAAACGAAACGAGAAAAATACAATGCGGTAATCGATGAAATTGTTGAACTGGTTAGTGTCGGGAGACCAGTATTAGTTGGTACTACTTCTGTAGAAATTTCTGAATTACTCGGTAGAATGCTTGCAATAAGAAAAATAAAACACAATGTATTAAATGCTAAACTTCATAAAAAAGAAGCAGACATTGTAGCTGAAGCTGGCCAACCTGGTGTAGTAACTATTGCAACTAATATGGCTGGTCGTGGTACGGATATTAAACTATCTGATGAGGTGCTAAACTCTGGCGGATTAGCAATTATAGGTACTGAACGTCATGACTCTCGTCGCGTAGACAGGCAATTACGGGGCCGTGCAGGTCGTCAAGGTGACGTTGGTTCTTCACAATTCTATGTATCTCTAGAAGATAATTTAATGCGTTTGTTTGGATCTGAACGTGTAGCGAAGATGATGGATAGAATGGGGCTAAAAGAAGGCGAAATGATTCAGCATTCTATGATCTCTAAATCTATTGAGCGTGCACAGAAGAAAGTTGAAGAAAATAACTTTGGTATTCGTAAACGTCTGTTAGAATATGATGATATTATGAATGCTCAACGTGAAGTCGTATATAAGCGTCGTAAACATGCATTGTATGGTGAACGACTTCAGGTTGATATTGTAAATATGGTTTACGATACTTGTGAAAGCATTGTACTAGAGAATAAAGCTGCAAATGATTATTCAAATTTTGAATTTGAGCTCATTCGTTTCTCTTCTACTTCTTCTCCTTTTAGCAAAGAAGAATTTGAGAATAAAACTGAACAAGAATTAATTAATGAATTGTTCGATGTAGTTTACAAACATTATCAAGATAAGATAGTACGTAATGCAGATGTAGTATATCCTGTAATCAAAGATGTTTATGAAAAACAAGGGAATCAATATGAGCGTATTGCCGTCCCTTTTACTGATGGTGTAAAAACATTAAATGTTGTTACAAATCTTAAGGAAGCATATGAATCTAAAGGAAAACAACTAGTAACTGATTTTGAAAAGAATATCTCTTTAGCCATTATTGATGAAACATGGAAAGATCATTTACGTCAAATGGATGAATTAAAACAATCTGTTCAGAATGCTACTTATGAGCAAAAGGATCCTTTGTTGATCTATAAGTTTGAAGCATTTGAATTATTTAAAAAGATGATTGACAAAGTAAATAAGGAAGTGCTATCATTCTTATTTAAAGGTGAATTACCTAATCAAAATGCGAATCAGGTTTCACAAGCTAGTGAGCAAAAGCGAGAAAAAGTGCAAGTGAGTAAGGCTGATTTTAGAAGTCCAACACAAGATACTTCTACTAATCAAACTCAAGAGCAGCATGTTACTGAAACTATTGTTCGCACTGAACGTAAAATTGGTCGTAATGAACGTGTGACTATTAAGCATGTTATGAATGGCCAAAGTAAAGAAGTAAAGTATAAACAAGCTATCCCATTAATTGAAAAAGGTGAATGGGTGTTAGTTGACTAAAATCTATTTATTAGAAAAAATCAAATCCAATGTCTTTTGACGTTGGATTTTTTTTGTTTCGGTTTCTATAAATTTAGGAATGCAATGAACTTCTTTTGGAATTTCGAACTTACTTAAAAGCTTGAGATTTGAGATTTGAGATTTGAGGATGTTTCTATCCTCTTTTCCTTCAATAATTAAAACTAATTTCTCTCCTAAAACTTTATCTGATACGCCAGCTACAAAAAATCGGCTATCAATTTCTTCAGATAACTTTAACTCAATTTGTTCTGGTATTAATTTAATTCCTCCAGAATTAATAATATTATCGTAACGACCTAACCACTTGAATTCAGTTTGAGAAATAATTTCTACGAGGTCATTGGTAATTATCATTTGATCTGAAATATTTGGAGCATTTATTACTAAACAATTACGCTTGTCTTTTGAGATTATAACATTGTGTAAAACTTCATAAAATGATGCTGGATTATGATTTAGCTTCTTAACTGCTATATGAGTAATCGTTTCAGTCATGCCATAAGTGGCAAAACATTCAGTAGAAATATTTTGAATCTTATGTTCCAATTCTCTTGAAACTACACCTCCCCCGATAATTAATTTCTTAATTTTTGAAAGTTTTGTTAGCGAATTAAAAACCTGTAGCGGTATCATAGCCGAAAAGTCATAGCTTTTTCTGATGCCTTCTAATGGATTAGAATTCACGTCAACTATATCTAAGTGCCAACCTAAGGCCAAAGCTCGTACCAACATCATTTTACCAGCAATAAAATCAGTTGATAAACATAAGAGTGCTGTAGTTTTGCTTGGTAACTTAAAGTAATTACTAGTAGCAATAGCACTATTAATCATATGTTCTTTCTTAAGTTTGATTTCTTTTGACTTTCCTGTAGAACCAGATGTTTGAACAACAACATAATCATTTTTATTAAACCAAACCGTTAAAAAAGTATATACACTAGGTGAAAGCGTTTTAGAATAATTCAATATATCATTCGCAATTACGAAATGATTTCCATTAAGGTGAAAATCTTTATGAAAGCTTAGGTTTTTCATTCCGATCAGAATAACTAACTAGTTATTTTCGGCAATCAATTGAGGTTCTTCTACTTTACCGAACAACTTATTTTGCCAATTAGACCAGTTATATTTTTTAGAAAGAATAAACAAAACTATTGGGTATAAAATAAAAACAGGAATATATGTCTCCCAGCCTAAAGAAGGTTCAGAAGTATCTATATACAATGCATCAGTTTGAAATGCTGTCCAATCAGTAGTAATAAATAAAGCTGCTACTATATTGTTGGCCGCATGCATACCTAAAGCAATTTCAGTACCTTCATCCATCAACGTTGTAATACCAAACATTAAACCTGTACCTATATAAAATACCATTACTCCCCAGCCTAAAGTAGCAACTTCTGGGTTAGCTCCGTGTAACAAACCAAACACTAACGATGTAACGATAAGCGGAACCCACCTATTTTTCGCTAAAACTCCTATGCCCTGCATAAGATATCCGCGCATAAGTAGTTCTTCAAAACTAGTTTGCAAAGGAATAAGTAAAATAGATATTACAAGAAGTATTAAAAATGGAATCGGTTTAAAATTCCATACGAGATTCTCTGGTTCTAGGAAAACACCTAAAATTATAAAAGAAAGAGAAATACCTCCCCATAAAGCAAAAGCGAAAGCAACTCTTTTCCAATCTACTTTTTCTCTACTAGTAGTTATAGTTTTAATTAATCTTCTATGTATAAATTTGACTGATAAAATCAAACCGACAAGCCCCATAATCAATGTTAATAAAGCAAGTGTCAAGTATAAATTAGAGTTTATCCCAATAGATGCAAATGCATCATTCCCCGCTTTCATAAACTCATTTAAATCTCCACCTAGATGTGATAGGGCAACTAAGGATAGTGGAGCAACTCCAATAATCTGCCAAAAGACAAATACAACGATGAGCGTTAATAAATACCAATACCATTCTTTATTTCCTTTATATCCTTGTTGTATAAAATCCATATTAAATTTCAAATTTGATCAAAAATAAGATTAAAGATTGAATTTCCATTGAGATTTAGGGTTATAGTACAGTTTTCCTTGTTTTACAACAAGAGGTGAATCAAAATTATTGGTAAATAATCCACCTGTACCGAGGCCTTGAGGGATAGTAGTCTGTAAAGAGTGAGTAAATTGAGCAATAGCGTTTAAACCTAAATTACTTTCTAAGGCTGAAGTAATCCACCAAGATACATTGTGCCTTTCTGATAATTGAATCCACTCTGAGCTTCCGTTAAAACCACCAATTAAACTTGGTTTTAGAATAATGTATTGTGGTTTTATAGTATCCAGTAGTTTTTCTTTATTTGAATAGCTAAAAACTCCTATCAATTCTTCATCTAAAGCAATAGGCAAAGGTGTTTTCTCACATAGTTCAGCCATTTTCTGCAATTGACCCTCTCTGATAGGCTGCTCAATGGAATGCAAATTGTAATCCGATAGCTGTTTTAACCTTTCGAGCGCTTCATTAGGTTTAAAGGCACCATTTGCATCTACCCGTAATTCAATATCTTTTTCTGAAAACTCTTGGCGGATAAAGTTTAAGAGACCTAATTCAGTTTCAAAATCTATTGCGCCAATTTTTAACTTTACCGTAGAAAAACCAGCATTAATTTTTTCAATAATCTGCTGCTTCATAAAAGAAGCCTCTCCCATCCAAATCAATCCATTAATATCAATTCCAGAATTTCCATTTGTAAATTCTGAAGGAAATAATTCAAAAGATGATTCACTTTCTAAAGATAGAAATGCCTGTTCAACTCCAAACTGAATCGAAGGTAGGTCATAGACCTGTTTTAGTATTTCATCTTTTCCAAGGTGAATATTATTACAAACCCATAGTAGTTTTTCTTCATAATCGGGTCTGTCATCTGCACTTAACCCTCTAAAGAGTCCACATTCTCCTACTCCTTTCTTATCATTTTCTTCAATAATTAGAAGATATGTTTCTTTTGTGTGTAAAATTCCTCGAGAAGTGCCCCCTGGTTGTTTGAAGTTAAGAATGTACTTTTTATAAAATGCTTGCATAAAAGCTTAAAAACTATTTCCGAGAATGTAGAGCTATTCTATTCCCTTCTGAATCAATAAACAAGGCCATATAACCATATTCTTCTGAGATTTGAGTTTTAGGTTGTAGAACTTCACCTCCTGCGTCGTCTATTCTACTTAATTCATCGTCAAGGTCTCCTGTTCTAGAAGAAAAATAAATCAATACTCCACTGTCAGATGAAGGTTTGTATGCATCTTTGTGTTTTACCAAAGAACCAGCTGCCCCAGGTCTACTTTGGTCTTCAGTAAACGGAAACCATCCCATAGTTAATGGCCCCAACTCATGAATTGAAATTTCTACATTAAATACTTTATTATAAAACTTAACAGCTCTATTCATATCTGTAACGGGTACTTCAAACCAGCCAACCATATTACTTTCCATATTCTTAAATTTAAACAGTTATTGAATTGTTAATTTCTAGCAAGATAAGCTCTTTATTTTTTGCAGAGAATTTCGATTTAGCTTCAATATGATTGATCTTTATATACCCAAAAGTGTCATAGTGATAGCCTAATACCTTATTACATTCTACAAAATCTGAAGCTATAACTGCATCATCTATACCCATTGTAAAATTATCTCCTATGGGCAAAATTGCTAAATCTATATTTGCCTTAACGGGAACTAGCTTCATATCATACGTTAAAGCAGTATCACCAGCTATGTAGATATTACTCTCATCCGTTTCGAGGATAAATCCGCCGGGTTGCCCACCATAACTTCCGTCAGGAAAAGAACTTGTATGAATAGCATTGGTATACGTAACTTTTCCAAAATCAAATTGCCACGATCCTCCATGGTTTAATGGATGTCCTTCAATATCCTTTGAGGCATAGTGCGTTACTATTTCATAATTTGAAATGATTTTTGCACCTGTATTTTTTGCAATAGTATCTACGTCTAAAATATGATCTTGATGCGCATGAGTTACTAAGATATAATCTGCTTTAAGCTCATCTACATCAATATGCTTTGCTAGTTCATTACCAGAAATAAAAGGATCTACAATTAAGTGCTTACCGGAGACTTCAATAGCTAAAGAAGCATGACCTAAATAGGTTATTTTCATTTTTTAAAGTTTACGTTGAAAAATAACGGAATAAAACATTCCTAATTTGTCCTTTAAGACGACATTAAAGTTACTAAAACAATTATAAAATAAAACCTAAAGAAAATAATATAGCAAATAGAAATGTACTTAATGCCAGTTTTTTAAGCTCAGGGTCTAGCAACTTAGTATTTCTATTCTTATAAACAGTTAATAGATGTACTGCAATTGGTATATAAGCAATAATAAATAAAAATTGAATAGGGCTCTTATAATGCATTGTTACATATAGCAAAGCCAATAAAAAAGCTGCAATTAATAAATAGTAATGGTAGTATTTCGCAAATTCTTCGCCAATCTTTACAACTAGTGTTCTTTTACCCGCTTTTTCATCAGATTCTCTATCTCGCATGTTATTAAGATTCAAGACACCAACGCTAAGCATACCAATAGATGTTGCGGGTAGAAAAACAGCAAAGTCTAACTGCTTAGTGAATAAAAAATAGCTTCCTACCACACTTAACCAACCAAAAAATAGAAAAACAAACACATCGCCAAAACCACTATATCCATAAGCCTTTTTACCCATTGTATATTTAATAGCCGCTGCTATACTGGCAATACCAAAAATTAAAAAAAGGAAAAAATATTTTGAATATTCTTTTAAACCGAAGGCTATATAAATTAATAGTATTGCTATTAAGAAGGTTAGCATTCCTGTTATTTTAATAGCATTCAGCATTTGTTTAGGTGAAATTGAACCACTTTGCAAAGCGCGTTCTGGTCCTACTCTATCTTTATTGTCAGTTCCTTTAACTCCATCACCATAATCGTTTGCAAAATTTGATAAGACTTGAAAACCAATAGTGGTCAAAAGGGCTAAAACTAAAATTTTCCAATCAAAAAAATCTTCCGCGTAAGCGAGAGCGCTACCAATAAGAATACCAGAAATAGATAAGGGTAAAGTGCGTAAACGAGCAGCTTTTATAAAAGCCTTAAGCATAGTTCTATTTTAAATATTGAGTTTCTTCACTCAATTGAAGTGCTTCTTTGATGTTTACTGGTTCGCCATAAGACTGAGCGATTACAAAACAATCTTTAAAACCAAGGTTTCTAAGATCATCTTTTAACTGTTTGGCCTCTGCATAGGTGATAAAATTACCAATAGCATACTTATTAAGCCCTCCCTCAGAAAATTCTTTCATATGCGCTAAATCATCTGAAAATAATTGTGCTTTAAAGTTAGTAAAAGCACCTATCTGTACACTATAAACTATTGTTTCACCAGCTAACCCACCGCCTTCTCCATCATCAGTAAATTCATCATCGGTAGATACTAAAGCAACTTCTTTTAAAACTTCTAAACTATCAGCATCTATAATTGCTAAATTATTTTTATGCAAATACTTATCTGTAACCTTACTATCATCTTTCCCCAAAAATGACCAAAGAAATAATATCAATAATAACAACCCGAAAATACCTAAGATAGCTCTATGTTTTTTGAGTATAGAATTATTTTCTTCCTCTTCTCTTAAAAGACCAGTTAATTTACCGATGGTCTGATTGGCTTTATCTACTTCTTCGTAAATATTCACTAAATTTTTGTCTTTAATGTAAGGCATGGCTTAAGGTACTATTTTTTTATTACAAATTTTGTGCTTTGGCAATAAGCTCTACTATATCTAAAACTTCAACCTCTTGTTCTTTTTCTTTATTTTTTATACCATCGGTCATCATAGTATTACAATAAGGACAACCAGTGGCAATGATATTCGGATTTGTTTTAAGGGCATCTTCAGTTCTTAAAACATTTATGTCTTTATCTCCTTTTTCAGGTTCTTTAAACATTTGCGCGCCTCCAGCTCCACAACATAAAGCTCTAGACTTACTACGATTCATTTCGACATAATTCACTCCTAGTCTTCTTATCAATTCTCTGGGAGATTCATATTCTTCATTCGCTCTACCTAAATAACAAGGATCATGAAATGTAACTCTTTTTTGTTTATAGAGATCTCCATCTACATTTAAACGCCCTTCTTTAATTAACTTCTGAATATATTGGGTATGGTGCCACACTTGATAATTGCCTCCTAAACTTGGGTATTCATTTTTAAATGTATTAAAGGAGTGTGGATCACAAGTAACTATATTTTTAACCTCGTAAGCATTTAAAATTTCAATATTAGTCATAGCCTGCATCTGAAATAAAAATTCATTTCCCGCTCTTTTAGCAGCATCACCCGTACTACTTTCTTCTGTTCCTAACACGGCAAAATCCACACCTGCTTTATGTAATACTTTTACAAAAGCTCTAGTAATTTTTTTTGTTCTATCATCATAACTACCCGCTGAACCTACCCAGAATAAAATTTCTGGTTGCTTGCTTTGAGCCATCATTTCTGCCATTGTAGGTACGTTCATTACTCTTTTATTTTATTAATGCTTACCGTCATCAAAGACTTGAATAGTTACTTCTTTTTCTATAAGATCTGTAAATTTCCCTCTATAACGTGTTGCTTTTACCAGATGATTATCTATCCAATGATAATTACCACCTCTAGGCTTTCCCATTAATAAACTATGATATTTAAACCCATTTTCACGAAGCCAAATTTCAGTATAAGTTCTATGCTCTTCTGTTCGAGAGGTAAAAAAACAAATAATATGTCCTTCATCATACCATTTATTTAATGTTCTTAATGCGTCAGGATATACTTCTGCTGTTAACATTCTTTCTGGTTCTTCGTTAGGTATATCGTCACAAATAGTACCATCAATATCAATTAAGTAATTCTTAACGCCTTCAGCCAACGCTGGGCTCAACAAGTTACCCTCCTTGTCTCTTAACTCTGTTAATTCTTTATTAAACTTATTCTTCATCTTTCCAATTTAATCGATCCATTTGATTGTATTGCCATGGTGCACCATTATTTTCAATATTGGTCATCATCATATTTAATTCTTGAGGCGCTGCAGATTGCTCCATCACCAAATACCTACGCATATCCATAATGATTGATAATGGATCTATATCTACAGGGCATTCTTCTACACAAGCGTTGCAAGTTGTACATGCCCATAATTCTTCTGGAGTTATATAATCATTTAGTAATTTCTTACCGTCATCTTTAAACTCCCCTCCATTTGCGTCAATATTCTTACCTACCTCTTCTAAGCGATCACGTGTTTTCATCATAATTGCACGGGGCGATAATTCTTTACCGGTCAAATTCGCAGGACATGAAGAAGTACATCTACCGCACTCTGTACATGTGTATGCATTTAACAACTGTACCCAATTCAAATCAGTAACGTCTTCTGCACCAAACTTTTCTGGCACTTCTTCAGTTTCTATTTCGGCTGGAGCAGCAAATGGATCAGCATTCGGGTCTAACATCAATTTCACCTCGTTAGTAACAGATTCTAAATTGTTGAACTGACCTTTTGGCTTTAGATTCGCATAATACGTATTTGGGAAAGCTAATAAAATATGCAAATGCTTAGAATAGTATAAATAATTTAAGAATACTAGAATACCAATAATATGTAGCCACCAAGCACTTCGTTCTATAAAGTGTAGTGTTTCTGGACTAAATCCTTGGAATAAAGGAGTAATAAATTGACTTATAATATTACCAGAACCTGCGTGTTGAAATGACGCATCGGTAGCATTCATTACCAAAAACAAGGTCATTAGTACCATTTCGAAATACAAAATATATAATGCATCATTTTTAGGGAAACCTTTCATTTCCTTATTCCAAAAACGAGGAATTCGAAGCACCATTCTACGAATCCAAAATAGAATAACAGAGATTAACACCAGTACAGCTAAAATTTCAAATGATCCAATTAAAAAGCTATAAAATCCTCCCAAAAAGGATAGAACACGATGCGTACCAAACAAACCATCTATGATGATTTCTAATACTTCTATGTTAATGATAATAAACCCTAAGTAAACAATTATATGAAGTAAACCTGCAATCGGGCGACGTACCATTTTAGATTGCCCTAAAGCTATGTTAATCATATTCTTCCATCGCTCTGATGAATTATCTGATCGATCAACATCTTTACCTAATTTAATATTCCTTGAAAGTTTCTTTACATTCTTTATAAAGAAACCTATACCCACAACAAGTAATAGTGCAAAAAGTATATTCGGTACGTATTGCATTTAATTCGAGTTATTTAATCTTTACGAATGATTCCAATTACTCTCATCATTAGAATCATTTGGTGATAATCCTAAAATATCACCTTTTGTGTTTACGCCGAGACCTAAAACTGTTCTATTAGCATAATTAAAATAGCTAATAACTTGATTGATCTCTAAAATTTCACCGTCACTAACACCTTGATTCTTAATCTCATGAATCACATTATTTGTGACAGAATCAGGCGATATGGTGAGCATTTCAGCGTAGCGTAAAACTAAATAATAATCCTTATTGAAGATTGACTCATAAGAATTAGTTATTAACTTTTTTTTAATAATTGTTGATTTCTCATCATCATTGAGTAATCTCTTTAATCCTTCAAAGTGATGATCTATACAATAATCACAATTATTTAATATGCTTACATATACACCTAAAGTTTCTAAAAACCATTTAGGCAATGTGTTGTTACTGTTGTGGAGGATGTTTTTGTAAAGTGCCATATGCCCTTTCATTGTATGAGGTCTCAAACTATGAATAGACATTATATTATCTACATTATTATTTGGGCCTTTTACCTTGTCATATAATCTCTTGAGCGCTCCAGTTGCCTCTTTATATGATATGGTTTTTATAAAAGCCATATTAATTTTCTTCTTTAGAAGTATCGTAAGGTTTTGGTTTTTTACCAAAGAGTGAAAAATGAACAAATCGCTTAGGGTTCAGTTTCATCTCACGTAGAAGCTCTTCCATTTCTTTAGTAGCGCCTTCTAAATTTTGATACAAACCTTCGTCCTTTAGTAACTTACCCAAAGAGCCTTCTCCTTTATTCACTTTATTTAACACACCATTAAAGTGATTCACTGTAGTTTCTAATTTCTGTACAGTCGCTTTAAGATTCGCATTATTCAATGAATCTGTTAGATTAACCAAGTTTTTTGAAGCTCGTGTTGCATTACTTAATATAGAATCTATTTTACCATTTTCAGCAAGCATACCATCTAAAGATTTTGAAGCATTCTGAAATGAAGAAAGTGATGCATTTAGTTTTGTTAAAGATTGCTTAATATTGGTTTGACCATCTTTATCAAAAATTTGATTAAAGCCTTGTAATAAAGTATCTGCATTGATTAGAAAACTTTCTACTTTAGATTGCAATGGAGCTATTTGATCATTTAATGCTCCCAAAATACCTGCTTCTACGTTTCCTCTTAAAGAGTCTCCAGAAACTGCCGTTGTACCGTCATAATTAGGTAAAATTTTAATGGATTTTCCACTAATAAAATCTGGAGCATAAATTTGAGCGATACTATTTTTAGAAAAAGTAATTGGGTTCTCTATTGAAAACTTAACTATGAGTTTTCCTACTTTCTTCGGGTGAAAATAGATCTTATCAACCTTACCAACTTTAAGTCCGTTAATAGTAACAGACCCAGATGATTCTAAGCCTTGAACATTATCATACTCCGAATAGAAATACCTAGACTTATCAAGTAATTTTTCTCCTTTTAGATAACTAAATCCCCAAATAAAAATGGCAATAGTACCGAGTGCGATTAAGCCTGTTTTTAATTCGCTTGAAATTTTCAATAGATTGTTTTTAACACAAGCAATATTACTAATTATTTTTGGCAGTAGAAAAAGTAGTGTAGCTTATTTTTAAAGAGCGTTCAAAACCGATTTAACAGAAACTTTCTTTCCATTTTTAAAAGCAACAACAAAAGCAGAATTGTATCCTTTTTGCTGCGCTTGTTTCTTTAATCTATTAACCTCATTATAATCTGAAGTTTCGCCGTAGTAGTATTTATGATGAGCTCCAATTCTTATTCGTTCAACTCCCTTAAGTCCTTTAAAGTTATACGAAGCTGTATTCACTTTTTTTGAACTAGAAGCTATTTGTACCTTAAAATCAACGCCCTTATAAATTCTTGGTTCCTCTTTTGTTACAACAGGCTTCTCTGGTTTAGGTTTGACTTCAACTACTGTATTAGCATCATGTTGTTTTTTATATGCAATGATGCCTTGATATATTGCATTGGCTATTTCTTGTTGCCCCTTTTTAGAGTTTAAATATGCGCCTTCATTTTTATTGGTTAAAAAACCGGTTTCTACTAGAACACTAGGCATAAATGTTTGATGCAATACTATAAAACCTGCTTGTTTCACTTTTCGATCTTTACGTTTAGCCTTAGCAACCATTTTATCTTGAATCAAGCTAGCTAAATATAAACTTTGATCTAAATATTCCTCTTGCATTAAAGTAATACCAATTACAGATTCTGGCGAATTTGGGTCGAATCCATCATAATTTTGTTCATAATTGTCCTCCAAAAGGATTACTTGATTTTCCTTTTTAGCAAGCTCAAAATTTTGCTTGTTGGCATGAAGTCCTAATACAAAAGTGCCGGCGCCATTAACCGATGTTTGAGTGAATGCATCACAGTGAATAGAAATGAACAAATCTGCTTCAGCTTTATTAGCTATTTTTCCTCTTTCAAATAACTCAATAAACGAATCATCTTTTCGAGTATAAATTACTTTAATGTCTTTATTCTTTTTTAATAAGTTTCCTACTTTTAATGCAATCCTTAACACAATATCCTTCTCTAAATAATTATGTCCTTTTACACCTAAATTACCTGGGTCGGTACCGCCATGACCAGCATCTAAAACTACTTTAAAAGTTTCTTGAGCAAGAATAGCATTTGGATTAAACCATATTAATCCTGCTATGAATAGAATCGTAAAAATCTTTTTCATTCTCTGTTTTATATTATTAAGGGGAAAATAATAGCCGATATTTTTAACTTGTCATTAAGCATAACCACATAAAAAATATATGTAAGTTTGTAAACTCAAAAACTAAGCCGTTTTTACATTTACAAAAATACTATTAATAGCATTGCATACAAATTTAAAGCACATACTTTTAGTTTTACTTTTTTTAGGTGTTGCAAATCAGCTTAGTTTTGCGCAAATCGACACTAAAAAAGATAGTGTTGCTATTAGAAAAGACTCACTTAACCTTGATAGAAATTTACGAGTGTCGGCTACAGATTCTACCAAAGTTGACAGTTTAAAAACACCAAAAGAATTCTTACAGGATATTATTAAAAAGAAATCTGATGATTATATCTCTAATGATTTCATAAATAAACGTGCAACGCTTTATAATAATGCCGAAGTGCTTTATCAAGATATTGAATTAAGAGCAGGTATTATAATTATAGATTATAGCAAAAACCTAGCTTATGCTAAGGGTATATTAGATAGCTTAGGTAACTACATTCAAAAACCTATTTTTAAACAAGCTGGGCAAGAATCTGAACAAGATTCTTTAATTTATAATTTTAAGAATGAAAAAGCTGTTATATATAATACCAAAACAGAGCAAACGGGTGTGTACATAAGAGGTGAAATCACGAAACGTGAAAACGACTCAACACTATATATTAGCAAAGCTCAGTTTACAACATCTCAAAAAGAAAAACCAGATTATAAGATTGTAACTAATAATATTAAAGTAGTACCCAATAAAAAGATTGTAGGTGGTTTATCGCAATTATATCTTGCCGAGGTTCCTACACCAGCTATTTTGCCATTTTTTTATGCTCCGTTAAGTAAAGAAGAATCAGAATCTGGTATTATATTGCCTACATGGGGCGAGAATAATAATCAAGGATTCTTCTTACAAAATGGTGGTTATTATTTTGCTATTAATGATTATGTTGACCTCGCAGTTTTGGGTGATGTATACACCAATGGTAGTTGGGCACTACGTTTTGAATCTAATTATGCTCTACGCTATAAATTTAGTGGAGCATTTAGCTTACGTTTTGAAAACTTAATAACTGGTCAAAGAGGCTTCCCAAATTTTGGTAAAACGAATAATTTTTATGTAAGATGGAACCATAGTCAAGATGCTAAATCAAATCCAAATTCAAGATTTTCTGCTTCAGTGAATTTGGGAAGTAGTCAATATTTCAGGCAATCTCTAAATGAAATTAATGTTGCACAAAATGTTACCAATACCTTTCAATCGTCTGTCACTTATTATAAAAAATTTGTTGGCACTCCATTTAATATGAACATGTCTTTAACTCATACTCAGAATACCAATACCGAGCGAATAGATATGAATTTGCCTTCATTACAATTGAGTATGGATCGTATTTATCCTTTTGCCCCAAAATCGGGAGCTAAAAAAAATGCATTTCATAATTTAGGGTTGAACTATAATCTTGATTTACAAAATAGAATTTCTACAACTGATGAAGAGTTTTTAAAATCCGACATGTTTAAAAATGCTCGAAGCGGTATGCGGCAAACTGTTTCTCTAGGAACGAACATGAAGGCTCTTAAATATATTACTATTTCACCTAGTGCAAATTATAATGAGGTTTCATATTTGAAGACTATCAGTAAACGTTTTGACCCAACGGAACCAATAGGTGATCAGGTGGTAACAGATACAATAAATGGTTTTGATTCTTATAGAGAATATTCAGCAAGCTTGTCGGCCTCTACAAATATTTATGGAACATTCAATTTCAAAAAAGGAAGGTTAAAAGCTATAAGGCATACTATTAGACCATCTATTTCCTTTAGTTATCGGCCAGATTTTAGTAATTTTTATGATGCTGTTCAACAAAGCGATGATGAAGATGATTTGCTAGAATATTCACGCTTTGAGGAAGGAATATATGGAGCTCCTTCAAGAGGTCTGTCTAGCAGCATTGGTATTTCTTTAAATAATGTATTGGAAGCTAAAGTGATGCCGAAAGATTCTGCACAAACAGAAGCAAAAAAAATTACATTATTAAATAATTTAAATTTTTCAACAAGTTATAATATAGCGGCTGACTCTTTAAACTGGAGCCCTGTTCGAATGACAGCCGGTACTCAGTTTTTTGACAATAAATTAAGTTTAAATATGAGTGCTTCTCTAGATCCTTATGCATTGAATGCTAATGGTACTAGAATAAATACATTTAATATCAATAATGGAGGAAGTTTATTTAGACTTACCAGTGCTAGTGTTTCGACAAGTTATTCATTGTCTAGTGATGATTTCGGAAAAAACAAAACAAAACCTAACGGCAATCAGCCACAAAATCCAGATTCTAGTGCTTTACTCGGTGGGAATCTTACCACAAGAAATAGTGCATTTGACAATAGAAATTCCACAGAAAAGGAAGAAGAAAAAAATGTGAAATTATATAGTGCATCTATTCCTTGGAATTTAAGTTTTAGACATACCTTTAGTTATTCAAACTCTCGAAGGCAAAATGAAATATCATCAAATTCATTACAATTTTCTGGAAGCATAGAGTTGTCTCCTAAATGGAACGTCGGTATTTCTTCTGGGTATGATTTCAAACAACAAGGCATTACACCAACAAGTTTAAATTTCGAACGTGATCTCGATAGTTGGCGTATGAGTTTTAACTGGATTCCTTTTGGCAGTAATACAACTTATTACTTTTTTATTGGAGTAAAATCATCTATTTTAAGTGATTTAAAATACGATCAACGCAAAGTACCAGACAGAAGATTATTTTAAAAAAAACAGCTAATATGAAAAAAATTGTATCAACATCAAATGCCCCGGCTCCTATTGGACCATATAGTCAAGCAGTATTAAAGGGAAATACTTTATATGCTTCTGGGCAAGTTGCAATAAACCCTAAAACTGGAGAATTAGTTTTAGATGATATTAAAACAGAGACCAAACAAGTTATGGAAAACATGAAAGCCGTTTTAGAGGCAGCAGAAATGACTTTTGAAAATGTGGTAAAAACCTCCATATTCATTTCAGATATGAATGATTTTGTTGCAATTAATGAAGTTTATGGCAGATATTTTAATGAAGAAACAGCTCCAGCTCGAGAAACTGTACAAGTAGCATGTTTACCTAAAAATGTGAACGTTGAGATCTCTATGATAGCAATTAAATAGTTTTTATGTAAGATTATTTACATGGTATTTCACAAGCCCTTCTATAGGCCTTCGTTCAAAATTACCTACTTTAAAATTTAATTCTTTAGCTACTTCTTTTATTTGCTCTTGTGAGAAAAAAGCTATTGAGCCTGCAAAATGTACAGGAACATTTTTAAGCTCTTCTTTGTATTGCATGATCATATTATTTGCGAACAAACGTATTCCATCCTTAATTAATTTAATAATATAATCAGAATCTTTATTTAAAAACATGAATTCTGCAAACGAAGCTAAATAAGCATTAGGATTAGGCTGTTTGTATAAATTATATTTTATAAAATCTGCTTCAAGATTATATTTCTCTTCAAAAGCTATTTTAATATTTTCTGACATTTTATTAAAGTAATAATCCCTTAGCAACTGTCTACCAAAATAATTACCAGCAGCATCATCCATAATAGAATAACCTAATGATTTAACTTTTTGATGTAATACTTTACCATCATAATAACTACAATTAGAACCAGTACCTAAAATACATACCACTGCAGCCTCATTCTCATGATTTACTGTTGCAAAAACAGCCGCCATAGTATCTTCTTTAACATCTACAAATGCATCAATAAATATTTTTTCCAAAACATTTTTAAGTAAATTTGCGGCTTTATCTGTACCACAACCTGCTCCATAAAAGAAAACATGTGTAACTTCTTTTTTATGGTTTCTGAGCAACTCATTCTTCTTTATAATTTTAGTCAGCTTTTTTTCCGATAAGATAGCAGGGTTTAAACCTTTGGTACGAATCTTTTCTAGTAATTGGTTACCTTTTTTATCAATGGCTTTCCAATCACATTTTGTTGAACCACTATCAACTATTAGTATCATATTATTTCGTTAGCGCTGTAAATTTAAAAAACATAGATGAAGGATTATCATTTTTATATCATTTTTATGAATATTGGAAAAATAAGATTCTAATTTTAGGTATTTAAAAATTTAAAAATCGAATTTAACATTTAAATATAAACTTTAACAAAGCTATAACTACCCACACGAATAGATATAACTAATTTCAAGCTCGTAATCAAAACCATACTTCTCCCAAATTATTTCTATTTAATTATTAATGTAAACCAACCTATTATGAAACAAATTATTACAAAAAACATTTTATCAACTTTAATCTTAGTTGCAATTTTATTTTTTAGCACAACTATAGAAGCACAGTTAAACACACCAAGGGGTAGTCAACAAGCCACGGTCAAACAACGTGTAGGTACAACTGACATTTATATTACTTATTCTAGACCAAAGGTTAATAAGCGAGAAATTTGGGGGAAATTAGTACCGTACGGAATGAATAATCTTGGCTTTGGTACAGCTAAAGAATCACCCTGGCGTGCTGGCGCTAATGAAAATACTGTTATTAAATTTACAGACGATGTAACAATAGAAGGCACTTCTGTAAAAGCGGGCAAGTATGGATTGCATATGGTCATTAAAGAAAATGGTGACGCCGATGTAATCTTATCTAAAGACATCAAGGCATGGGGTAGTTTCTTTTATGATCCTGCTAATGATGTTGCAAAATTTACAGTAAAATCGGAGGAAGTTCCACATAGAGAATTATTGACTTTTGATTTTGTAGATGTACAACCAACATCTACAACGGCTGCTTTAGTTTGGGAAAAGAAGCAAATCCCTTTTAAAATTGAAGTCCCTGTTACAGATATCGTATTAACTGATATTAGAAATGAAATGAAAGGTCAAAAAGGTTTTGCTCGCCAAAACTGGGAACAAGCTGCTAATTGGTCTCAAAATAATGGTGGAGACTTAGAAGAAGCTTTGCAATGGATAGATGCTGCAAGGCAAGGTCAATTTTTTAGTCAAAAAACATTTGCAAATGCTCAAATCAAAGCTGGTATCTTAAATAAAATGAAAAAGCAGGATGAAGCTTTAAAGTTAATGGATGAGTCATTAAAAGATGGAACAGTGTTCCAAGTTCACGGATATGGTCGTCAATTGATAGGTTTAGGCTTAAAAGACAAGGCTATGGAGATCTTTAAATGGAATGCAGCCAATAATAAAAATACGTGGCCAGTAAATTATGGATTAGGTAGAGCATATTCTGCAAAAGGTGATTATAAAAATGCCATTAAGTATTTAAATAAAGCTTTAGCATTAGCTCCTGGAGACCCTCAAAAAGGAAGAGTTCAAGCAAATATTGATAAGCTTAAAAAAGGTGAGGATATAAACTAAATCTATGCTCAAACAATTAACAATTCTCATTCTTACTATTTCAATAATCTCTTGCAATGTTGAAGATAAAAAGAGTGAGAATCATAAAACCCTAGAAAAAAAGGAAGCTCAAAAAGAAGTTTCGTTTTTTACCAAGGATAGTATAAAAATATTTGGCGATTTATATAAAATAAATAAATCGTCAGATATTATTTTGCTATTTCATCAGGGAGGAGCTAATGCTAGAGGTGAATATTCTACAATTATTCCTGAATTGACTTCTTTAGGATATAATATTTTGAGCATTGATCAACGTTTAGGCGGTCAAATGTATGGTAACTATAATAGAACGGTCTCAAACATAGCTTATAAAAATTTTTCTTTTAACGGTTATACATATTGCGATGCGTATCCCGATCTAGAAGCTGCACTCAAGTTTGCAGATGATGTTGGATTTATAGGTAATAAAATATTATGGGGGAGTAGTTATAGTGCTACCTTGGCTATTAAACTAGCTCTCAATCATAGTGACAAAATAAAAGGAGTGCTTGCTTTCTCACCTGCTTCTGGGAAACCAATGAATAATTGCCAACCCAAAGAATATTTTAGTTCGTTAAAAAATGTTCCTCTATTAATCTTAAAGCCGCCTAGTGAAGCAGAATCAGAAGCTGCAAAAAAACAAATTGAGCTTGCTCGTCAAAAAGGGCATCAAGTTTTTATAACTGAAAACGGCGTCCATGGCTCATCTATGCTTGTACAAGACAGAGTAAATAACAACATAAGTGAAAACTGGAAGGTTGTAAAAACCTTTTTGGATAGATTAAAATAACTTTTATCGTAAACCAACCTATTATGAAACAAATTATTACAAAAAACATTTTATCAACTTTAATCTTAGTTGCAATTTTATTTTTTAGCACAACTATAGAAGCACAGTTAAACACACCAAGGGGTAGTCAACAAGCCACGGTCAAACAACGTGTGGGTACTACCGATATTTATATTACTTATTCTAGACCAAAGGTTAATAAGCGAGAAATTTGGGGGAAATTAGTACCGTACGGAATGAATAATCTTGGCTTTGGTACAGCTAAAGAATCACCCTGGCGTGCTGGCGCTAATGAAAATACTGTTATTAAATTTACAGACGATGTAACAATAGAAGGCACTTCTGTAAAAGCGGGCAAGTATGGATTGCATATGGTCATTAAAGAAAATGGTGACGCCGATGTAATCTTATCTAAAGACATCAAGGCATGGGGTAGTTTCTTTTATGATCCTGCTAATGATGTTGCAAAATTTACAGTAAAATCGGAGGAAGTTCCACATAGAGAATTATTGACTTTTGATTTTGTAGATGTACAACCAACATCTACAACGGCTGCTTTAGTTTGGGAAAAGAAGCAAATCCCTTTTAAAATTGAAGTTCCTGTTACAGATATCGTATTAACTGATATTAGAAATGAAATGAAAGGTCAAAAAGGTTTTGCTCGCCAAAACTGGGAACAAGCTGCTAATTGGTCTCAAAATAATGGTGGAGACTTAGAAGAAGCTTTACAATGGATAGATGCTGCAATAGCTGGCCAATTTTTTAGTCAAAAAACATTTGCTAACCAATTCATCAAATCACAAATTTTAGCCAAGCAAGGTAAAACAGAAGAAAGTTTAAAATTACAAGAAGAAATTATACCACTGGCAAATGTAAATCAGTTGAATACTGTTGGATATCAATTCTTAACTAATGGTAAAGTTGATAAGGCTATCGAAATTTTTAAACTTAATGTGAAGCAAAATCCAACAAATGCGAACGTTTATGATAGCTTAGGCGAAGGTTATAAAACTAAAGGTGATAAAAAAAATGCGATTAAAAACTATAAAAAGTCACTTACATTAAATCCTAATCCTGCTTTAAAAGCAAATTCTATAAAGATGTTAAAGGAGTTAGGAGTGGAAATTTAATCTTATAAGAAAACACATGTCATATTGAGCAAAGCGAAGTGAAATATCTAAAAAAAAATCTTCGCTTTGCTCAATATGACATTAACTTATATTCGCCCAAATAGCTCTGTTTCTTGTAATCTCTTGGTACGCTTTATTTATATTTCTATTTTCAAGCTTAGATAAATTTGGATCATCATTTAGAATACTGATAGCTACTTCTCTTGCCTTTTTTAAGATTGTCGTGTCTCTAACAACATCAGCAATTCGCAAATTTAATACACCACTTTGCTGAGTACCCATTAAATCTCCTGGCCCTCGTAATTTTAGATCAGCTTCGGCAATTTCAAACCCATCATTTGTTTTAACCATTGTTTCTAAGCGTATTTTTGCTTCATTAGTAAGTTTAAAACTAGTCATTAAGATACAATAGCTTTGTTCAGCTCCACGCCCTACTCTACCACGTAATTGGTGTAACTGAGATAACCCGAAGCGTTCAGCACTTTCTACAACCATTACTGATGCATTAGGAATGTTTACACCTACTTCAATTACCGTAGTGGCAACCATAATCTGCGTTTCTCTTTTTAAAAAACGTTGCATTTCATATTCTTTATCAGCAGGTTTCATCTTACCATGAACAATACTTACTTGATAATCTGGCCTTGGAAATTCCCTGACTATACTTTCATAACCATCCATCAAATCTTTAAAATCAAGTTTTTGTGATTCTTGAATTAGAGGATATACTATATAAACCTGCCTTCCTTTAGCTATTTCTTCTTTCAAGAATTGAAATACACTCAAACGATTACTATCATATCTATGAGCAGTCTTTATTTCTTTTCTTCCCGGAGGCAATTCATCTATTACAGAAATATCTAAATCACCGTAAACACTCATAGCCAAAGTTCTCGGTATTGGAGTAGCCGTCATCACTAAAACATGAGGTGGTAATTCATTCTTCATCCACATTTTTGCCCTCTGGGCTACACCAAATCTGTGTTGTTCATCGATAATCGCTAATCCTAAATTTTTGAACTTTACTTTATCCTCTAAAAGTGCATGTGTTCCAATAAGTATATCTAATTCTCCATTCTCTAGTTGCTCATGAATAACTTTACGATCGCTTGTCTTTGTAGAACCAGTCAATAAAGCAATAGTAATCTCCATCCCGTTAAGGAGCTCATGTATAGCATTAAAATGCTGAGTGGCTAAAATTTCTGTTGGTGCCATTAATGTGGATTGAAATCCATTATCTAGCGCTAACAAAATGCATAGCAGTGCAACAATGGTTTTACCAGAGCCCACATCACCTTGAAGTAAACGATTCATTTGAGCACTAGAACCGAGATTTTTGCGTATCTCTCTAATAACTCTTTTTTGTGCGTTGGTTAATTCAAACGGTAAATGATCTGAATAAAATTGGTTGAAATTTTCACCAACTTTATCAAAAACATATCCTTTGATCTTCGTTTTATGAATTAGTTTTTTTCTAATCAGCTGAAGTTGAATAAAAAATAATTCCTCAAACTTTAATCGTTGTTGAGCCTTAGTTAATAAGCTTTGATTTTGAGGAAAATGAATATTGAGTAAAGCTTCACCTTTAGAGATTAATTGCAAATCATTTAGCAGATTAACTGATAAGGTTTCTTCAAAATTCTTTCCGGTGGTTTCAAATAGGTTTTGCATCATCTTAACCACTACTCTATTGGTAATTCCTTTATTAGAAAGGTTTTCAGTAGAAGGGTATACCGGCTGCATAGCAGTTTGTAAACTTTTCTTATAATTTTGTACAGAATCAAGTTCTGGGTGAGGCATGTTAAACATACCATTAAACCAATTAGTTCTACCAAAGGCTACGTAAGGTGTATTAATTTTCAGATTGTCTTTTATCCACTTAGCACCCCTAAACCAAACTAGTTCCATTGAGCCTGTTTCGTCGGTAAAAGTGGCAACCAAACGGCTTCCTCTTTTTTGTTTTACTGTTTTTATGTCAGTAATTTTTCCGACTATTTGTACTTCAGCAGAATTTTGCTGCAACTGATTAATTTTTAAAAATTGTGTACGATCTATATAACGATTAGGAAAAAAGTTAGCTAAATCCACTAAGGTTCTTATACCTAGTTCCCTTCTTAAAAGATCAGCTCTAGCAGGGCCAACACCCTTTAAGTAATCTATTGGTTTATGTAAATCTGGTAACGACAATCTGAGAAATTATATCAAAAACGAAGATACTAATTTGAGTAATTAAATACAGTCACAAACTATAGCTCATTCTTTAACAATACTTTGGCAGCCATCCCAAAAAACTAGGTTTAAATTTAAGCAGGTCTTTTGCTGTTCGCAACGAATATTGCAATACACAACATTCTACGTAACATTTGTAAAACTTAAGGTACTTTATAAATGAGAATAATCACACATAATAAAACAACAACAATGGTATCTGAATTTTTTATACCTGTAATTCAACTTTTTATGTTAATAGGATGTAGCAATTCTTCAGAGAATTCTAATACGCAGCCTCCAGAAAATAATCAAACTCCAATATTTAAAAATGCTAGTCAGACTAATTTAAATAGTACCAATCTTGATGGAAATTCTATGGACGGCGAAGCAATAGATATAGATAATGATGGAGATATTGATATGATACTGGTCATGGAATTTAGAAGAAATATTATTCTAATAAACGACGGAACAGGAGTATTAAATGACGAGAGCAATGTAAGGTTCCCAAATACAGTTCACGATTCTGAAGATATTGCTATTGCCGATTTCGACAATGATGGTGACTTAGACATCATATTTGTAAGTGAAGATGATCAAACCAATGAATATTACCTTAACAATGGCGATGCAACATTTACCAATGCCAATGATTTTATTAAAGTTTCTGGCACCTCTAATGTTGTAGAGACTACAGATTTTAACAATGATGGTTTTGCTGACTTAATCATTGGAAATCGAGGGCAAAATTTTCTGCTAATTAATGATGGTAAAGGAGAATTTATAGATGAAACCTCAACAAGACTCCCAGGCGGAAATGCAACGACGCAAGACATCGAATTAAAAGATATAGATGGTGATAATGATCTTGATATTATTGAAGCAAACGAAACCAATAATAGAATCCTAACCAATAACGGCTCTGGTGTTTTTACTGATGAAACTAGTTCTAGACTACCAAATGTAAATGATCAGACTCGTGAAGTAGAAGCTGCAGATATTGATAATGATGGAGATCTAGATTTATTTTTTGCTAATGTTGATTTTGGTGGTATTGGTAATCCGCAAAACAGATTATTGTTAAATGACGGAGCTGGGAAGTTTAGTGAGATTACCAATACTGCTTTACCAAAAAGTTCTATAAGAACGATTGGCGCCTCTTTTTTTGATATTAATAATGATGGTTATCTAGATTTAATTTCAGGAAATAGATTTAATGAACTTGACAATATTGTTCTAATAAATGATAAGAACAATAAGTTTAGTGATAGTACAAAGGATTATTTCCCTGAGTTAAATGCCTATCCTTTCGATTTTCAATTTGCCGATTTTAACAAAGACGGCTTAACCGATATCTACCTCTGCAACTTTAGAGGTAATGACATATTATTATTAAGAGATACCAATTAACTAATTATGAAATTCAAAGCAAAGAGTATTATATCAATATTTAGGTTAAACACCCTAGTCTCGCTTTTATTTATTTTTCCTTTTTATGGAATATCAAGCTGTGTAAAGCCTGAATCTAAAAAACAGGATATAGCTGATAACTACATTGTAAACAACTCCATTAAAGAGATTTATGATATCCCATATTACCAAGGTAAGGATGCTGACTTAATAAAGCATAAACTTAATTTATTTTTACCAAAAAGAGTTAAAAACCCACCAATAATGCTTTGGATACATGGCGGAGCTTGGGCTTTTGGAGATAGAAAATTTGAAACTACTTTGGCTAGAAATTTTGCTAAAAAAGGTATTGCAGTTGCCGTGATGAGTTATAGATTAAGTCCGGCAACTTGGAGAAATCCAGAATGGAATACTGGTGTTGAACACCCTGCTCACATTAAAGATGTAGCTAGAGCATTTTCTTGGGTATATGATAATGCCAAAAAATATGAGTACGACAAGCATTCAATCTTTGTTAGTGGATTTTCAGCTGGTGCTCACCTATCTGCACTACTTGCGATGGACCCAACTTATTTGACGGAGGTTGGTAGGTCAGTAAAAGAAATAAAAGCTACTATACCTATCGCCGGTGCTTATGATATCGTTGCATATTACAATTCTCATTTAGTTGGTAACGGCAAAGCCATGGCAGACAGTCATGTAAAAGGTGTATTTGGAGATTCTATGGAAGGTATTCGAAAAGCATCACCAACAGAATATATAAACAATCAATGGGTTCCCCAATTAGTGATATCTGAAACTGACACCTATGATTACACTTTGCTTTTAGAAGAAGCTGCCAAAAAAGCCGATTATAAAACCATGGAATTTTATCATGTAAGAGACAAGAATCATGCTGGTTTGTCTAAAGATCTATCAGATAATGATGATAGTACTTACAGAGAATTAATAATTGATTACATAAAATTACGGGCAGGGAAATAATCCTAAAATGTATTTAAAAGAAATTTATAAATTTTAAATAAATAAAATTATGAAGAAGGTAGCTATTCTAATACTTTTCACTTTGTCAACAAGTTTAATTGTCTTTAGTTGTTCTTCATCAGATGATGCTGTCCCCTCAATTGATGTTGGATTTAATAACAAACTAGTATTTCAAGATAATGACATCTCAGAAAACCAAAAAGATGATATTGAACGAGTAGTTAGAGAAACTGTTATTTTAGTAAACAGTAAGATGTCAGTTGAGAATCTTACTATAAGAGTACGCACTGCTCCTTCAAGAGTTATCCCAGAGATAGGAATTGGAGGTTTTAACCCGAATCAAAATGAAGTCATTATGTCTTTAAACCCTAACTTTAGTAATTTTTCACAGTCAATTGCTGAAGAGTTTGGTCCTTTACTAGCTCATGAAATACATCATGCCAAACGTAGAAGGTCTGTTGGCTATGGCAATACGTTATTAGAGGCTGTTATTACTGAAGGTCTAGCAGATTCTTTTTCAGTTGAGCTTTTTGGTATTGAACCACCACTTTGGACAAAAGCACTTTCAGAAAGTGAACTTGATTTATGGATTACTAATGCATCAGATAACTGGAATAATACCAATTATAATCATGATAGTTGGTTTTTTGGCTCTACTACATCTATCCCTAGATGGACAGGATATTCCATCGGATTTAAACTAGTGCAAGATTATTTAGCAGAAAACCCAACTAAATTTCCATCAAACCTTCATAACGAAGAAGCTAGTTCATTCATCCAATAGCATGAAAAAAGCCTTGTCTTTATTGTATCTTTTGTTAGCAACAAATTTGGCTTATTCTCAAAATAATGCTTCCAAAATAATTGAAAAATATGCTCATAATATTGGAGGTAAAGAGGCTTGGCAAACAATAAAGTCATTTAAAATGGAACTTACTGGCAAAGTTGTTGAGAATGAATTTTCAAGCCATCAATACATGCTCAAACCCAATCACTTTAAAATGGTGTTTAGGTATCCAGACAGTGATCGCATTTTAAGCTATGATGGCAATAAAGGATATATCATTAATAATGGAGTTGCTAAAAAAATGACAAAAGGAATAGAAACTGAAATGCACGAAGAAGCAGACTTTTTTGATGAACTAATTCTCTATAAAGAAAAAGGATATAAACCTTCTTTAGAAAAAGACACAATTATTGATAATAAAGAATATTATAAAATAAGTCTTTATAAAAGCCTTAGAGATATTCAATGGTATTATATCAATAAGTCAAACTTCCTAGTTGAAATTATTGAAGAATATTCTGAAGAAGAAAGATGGAAAGGCACGCTTTTTAAAACTGTTTTTAATGATTATCAAAAAATAGGTAATATTTATTTCCCTAAAACCATGTCTTTATTTGGTGATGATCAATTACTAATTAAGTATCAAATCAATAAAATAATTCTTAATCCACCACTTACTTCAAAAGATTTTACTTTAAATGAATAACTTTATACATGCTTTTGCTACGAAAAAATAGATCACCATTCTCATTAAAATATATTTACCTTATAGCTATTGTATTTAGTTTGGTAGTTACACTACAGTCTTTAACGACAAATGAACAAGGACAAACTATTATTCGCATTAATTATATCGTTCTATTTACTATAAAGTATTTATTATGGGCAGTTCTATTTAACTGGATTTATGGACTTTATATAGGTTTTAATACATTAAAGAAGCCAATTATTAAACCCTTAACTACAGCTTTATTAAGCGCACTTCTATTAGCTATAATCCATCTAATTTTATCAAATACAATCTTTTTTACATATAGACTTTTTACAGAAGATATCACAATATTTGAAGCCTTTAAGCAATTTGGTGAAATTTTCTTTCGTGTATTTCCTAGTAGGCTTTTAGATTTAGTTATTATACTGGGCATTATTAAAATTGTTGACACATATCGTACTTCTCAAGACAGAAAGTTAAAGCTAATAGGGCTCGAAAATCAATTACATGTTTCGCAACTAAGATCATTAAGAGCACAACTCAATCCACATTTTTTATTCAATTCGTTACACGCACTACAAACTTTGATTGGACACGATGATGATAAGGCAAGATCTATGGTGATGAAAATCAGCAACCTACTGCGTAAAATACTTGAACAAAGCGATAAACAATTAGTGACTTTAGAAGAGGAATTAGACTACCTAAAAGATTACCTCGATATCGAACAAGAACGCTTTCATGATCGTTTAACAATTATTTTTGATATCGATAGATTAAGTAAAGCTAAATTAGTTCCTTCTTTGTTATTACAACCATTGGCAGAAAATGCTTTTAAGCATGGTATATCATTATTAGAAGACAATGGCACAATTAAGCTTAGTACCAAATTAAAGGATAATGTCTTGCATATAAATTTGAGTAATACAATTCCATCTGAAGAGGAAAATTTTGATAAAAAAAATTCAACTAAACTAGGTCTTAAAAACCTAAAAAATAGACTTCAGCAAATCTACGGAGGTAATCAGCAGTTAACTATACTAAAAAATGAAACTACCTTTACTGTAAACATCACTATTAAAGAATTTTAAAAATGAAAGCCACTTTATTAATAGTAGATGACGAGCCTCATGCCAGAAGATATATTCAAAGTTTATTAGTTAAAGATCAAGAAATTGAAGTCTTAGGTGAATGTAAAAATGGCAGAGAAGCTTTAGAATTTATTGATAACAACCAGCCAAATATAGTACTATTAGATATACAGATGCCTGGTATTTCAGGTATAGAAGTGGCTGACAAATTAAAAGCATCTGAATCTATTGTAATTTTTACAACTGCTTACGATCAATATGCCTTAAAAGCTTTCGAAGCTGAAGCTCTTAACTATTTATTAAAGCCTTTTGATGAAAAACGTTTTTTTAATGCCTTAAATAAAGCTAAGGAAATTATACAACTTAGACAGCATGCTAAATTTAATGAAAAGATGATGCGATTATATAAAGATTATAATAAATCGCAAGAGCCACATTTAACTGAATTTAAAATTAAAGACAAAGGATTACAAAGAATAATTAAGGTTAGTGAAATTTTATACCTTGAGGCTAGGTCGGTTTATGTTATAATTCATACTAAAGATGATGCTATTTTGTATAGAGCATCATTAAGTTTATTAGAACAACAGTTAAGTTCAAATTTTTTAAGAATTCATAGGTCATTTATTATAAATATTGATAAGATAAAAGAACATAAATATTTAAATAACAGCACTTTTAGATTTTATTTTTTAAACAATAAATCAATTACTTCTAGTAGATCATATAAAAATCAAATACGTTTTAAATTGTCGAATTAAAAAAGGTTAGTTTTTAACTAACCTTTTTCTTCACAAACTATGAAACCTGAATTTAATAAATCTACCTAAATATTAAATCAAATAACACTAAAAACTATAATAACCAACTAGTAGATTTAGCAGGAGCTATGCCCTTCAATCTCATATAAATAGTTGCTTTTCCTTGCTCCCTATGTAGATGATGCTCCATTAGCATTAAGCCTTCCATTTTACTAACGTTTTGACCAAACATATTAATTTGATCTTCAAACCCTCTCATGCCTTCCAATATTGAGATTACATAATCAAAAGATTGTGCTAAATCTTTAACAATTGCTTCTTTACCTTTTACTTCTTTTAATGTCTTTTCATTAGCTTCTTTTACAGCATTCGGGTTACCGTTTAAGTAAGAAATAAAGAATCGATTAGAAGTAGCTATATGTTTTACCTGATCGCTATAGCTTCGTAAGCCTTCTGCTGGAATTAAACTGTAGTTTTCTTCTGGCATAGCTTTAGCGGAATTCACCACCATATTCTTCATATTCTTCCAAGCATAGATCATTCTATCTTTTTTTAATGATTGACCAAAAGCAATAATTGAACTGAATAAAAGTGCAATTACAATAAATACTATTTTTCTCATGTGTTCTAATTTGAATTTTGAGGCAATTACACAAAAAAAGAACTATTTGACACATATATTGTTGCCAATGGTAATATTTGTTGCCGGCTGGTAGTAAATTTTTGTAACTTTGAAGTACCTACTTCGATAAACCTGATTGATTTTAAGGCACTTAGAATGCTAAATAATATCAACAAAACTTAAACATCTGTACCATGAAAAATTCATTAAAAATGGCATTGATAGCAGTGCTTGTGTTGTCTGCTATTTATGTTATCTCATCAAAGGCTATTGAGAAAAAAATTGAGAGTCCAAAAACTAAAGTTGCATTAAATTTTATTAAATGTACCCCTGCAAAATTCTTATTAGAAAATGTTGACACTACAAGACAAATTTCACCACTTTTTGAAAATTTAGGAAATCATAGCGTAGCTATAAGCACAAAAAACAAAATGGCTCAACAGTTTTTTGATCAAGGGTTGAATTTAACCTATGCTTTTAATCATGCTGAAGCACATCGTTCTTTTTTAGAATCTTCTCGATTAGATCCAAATGCAGCTATGACTTATTGGGGACAAGCATATGCTTTAGGCCCTAATATCAATGATCCATTACCAGATGATGAACGCAAAAAGCAAGCTTTTGAAGCTGCTCAAAAAGCAAAAGAATTATTGGCAAATGCTACACCGAAAGAAAAAGCATTAATTGAGGCTATACAGTCTAGATATAGTGATGACCTTACTAAAGATGTTGCCGAATTGAATATGGATTATATGAAAGCAATGACTAAAGTTGCTGAAAAATTTCCACAAGATGATGACGTGCTAACTTTATACGCAGCAGCGATTATGAACACTACTCCTTGGAATTATTGGGATAAAGATGGTAATCCTTCGCCTTATATAGATCAAGCAAAAAACGCACTAGAAAAGGCTATTAACATAAATCCAAATAATGCAGGAGCCCATCATTACTATATACATATGGTAGAATTACCAATGCCTGATTTGGCTGAAGATAGTGCAGACAAAATTGGTTCACTAATGCCAGGTGCTGGTCATATAGTACATATGGCTTCGCATATTTATATCAGAATTGGTCGATATAAAGATGCGGTTACAGCTAACCAAAAGGCTATTCTTGCAGACGAAGATTATATTTCACAATGTTATTCACAAGGAATCTATCCTTTAGGCTATTATCCACATAACATTCACTTCTTATGGTCATCAGCCAGTCTTTTAGGAGCTAGCGATATTGCAATAGATGCTGCAAAAAAAACTGCTGAGAAAGTTCCTACTGGTGAATTAATTACCATGCCTTTTTTACAAGATTTTGCTGCTACTCCGCTATTAGCGTATACTCGTTTTGGTAAGTGGAATGATATTTTAACAGTTCCTAAACCAAATGCTGATATAAAACATTTAAACCTTATTTGGCATTACGCAAGAGGAATTGCTTTCATCAGAAAAAATAACATTAAAGAAGCACAAGAAGAGTTGGATGCTTTAGCTGAGTTAAAAAAGGATCCTCAATTAGAAGAATTAGTAGCTACAGCTCATAACCCTTCATCTAGGTCTGCAAATATTGCTTATGAAGTGGTTGCAGGTGAACTTGCTGCTCTAAAAGGTGACCTTACCAAAGCAACTACTCATCTTAAAAAAGCAGTTGAATTAGAAGATCAGCTTACATATACTGAACCCGCTGCATGGTATATTCCTACACGACAAAATTTAGGCGCTATTCTATTAAAAGCAAATAAATATGCTGAAGCGGAAGCAATTTATGAAGAAGACCTAGAAAAACTTCGGCAAAATGGTTGGTCTTTAATAGGTCTTTATAATGCTTTAGAGCTACAGGGGAAAATTGATGAAGCCAAAGAGATTAAAAAAGAATTTGATAAAGCTTGGTCCGATGCAGACATTGAGATAAGCAGCTCAGTATTATAAGATAATTATACTGGGTGTTTTATGCACCCAGTTCATTCCTATCGCAATAACTTTTATATTTGATGACTTAAAAAGTTTCATTTAATGAAGTTAAAAATACCGCCTGCTTTACAAGTACTATTATTCGCTGTTTTAATGTGGTTGTTAAAAAAGATCACTAATCAAATTCATTTTGACTTCGACTATAAGAATGAGCTAAGCTGGCTTGTTTTCTTTTTAGGAACATTAGCAGGATTAATCGCTATTTATTCTTTTAGAAAAGTTAAAACTACAGTAGATCCTACAAATCCATCAAAAGCTTCAAGTTTGGTTGTATTCGGAATCTATCGATATTCAAGAAATCCAATGTATGTTGCTATGCTATTTGTGTTGTTAGCTGTTTTTATAAGGTTAGGTAATATCTATAACTTATTGGTCCTATTTTTTTATATCTGGTATATCACGAAATTTCAAATAAAACCAGAGGAAAAAGCATTAACATTACTCTTTGGAGAACAATATCTTGATTATAAATCTAAAGTGCGAAGATGGATTTAAAAGATGAAGAGCTAAAAGAATTTTTAGATGCTAAAGTAGAACAATACAATCAGCCTCAATTTATTGAAACCGATCCTATTCAAATTCCGCATCAATATTCACTCAAAGAAGATATAGAAATTTCAGGTTTTTTAACATCTACAATCGCTTGGGGAAAGCGTAAAATGATCATTAATAATTCGCAAAAACTGATGCAATTATTAGGGAATTCACCATTTGATTTTATTATCAACCATAAACCCCATCATTTAGATTCGCTAGAGAATTTTGTGCATCGTACTTTCAACGAAATAGATTTACAATATTTTATCAAATCCTTAAAAAATGTATATGTAAATCATAACGGGCTGGAAGCTGTTTTTAAGGCTTATGCTGAAAAAGATTCATTGCAAAACGCTATTAGTAATTTTAAAACTATCTTTTTTGAATTAGAGCATCCTAAACGAACTCAAAAACATGTTTCAAATCCTTCAAAAGGTTCTGCCGCAAAACGCATTAATATGTTTTTACGTTGGATGGTTAGAAATAATAATACTGGAGTAGATTTTGGCATCTGGAAAACCCTATCACCATCTCAATTGTCATGTCCACTAGACACGCATTCTGGTAATGTTGCTCGTAAATTAGGATTACTTACAAGAAAGCAAAATGATGCCAAAGCACTTTTAGAGCTTGATACTAATCTACGTAAACTTGACGTTAAAGATCCTGTAAAATATGACTTTGCTTTATTTGGATTGGGTGTATTTGAAAAATTCTAATATCATTATGGACAAAACTGTATTAATATAATCATATCAGAAATTCTATCATGTTACTGAAGATGAGAATGTAAAAAGCATTTTAAAAAAAGGTTTAAAACTTAATAAGTACAAAGGTTGAATATCATAATGATTGCCTAGAGAAAAAAGCTCAAATCCGTTTAACTACACGCAACAAATTAAAAGAACAATTAAAATTATTCCCATTGGAATAAAATGAATTAATTCGTACTAAAAATTTGTTTATATTTATCATAATAAATTACTAAACGAAAGAAAAGCTATGAATCACGTTTCTAATATTAAAACCCACGGATATACTGTTATACATGATTTTTTAGATAAAAGAATAATTCAAGACTTAAAAGAAGCACTTGTTTCAATTATTGAAACCGTTGGCGACGATACTTCTGGAGCACCTGTTGGCTATCAAAGCATTGTTAAACATGATAAAATGGTTAATAATATACACTATCATTCTAAGGACTATTTAGATATCGCTGTTAATGGGTCACATATTCCTATTATTCAAGAGTTCCTAAATGATCCTTACTATGGAATTATACCAGCTAGTGAACCAAATTTCGCAATAGCTCAGTGTAATATGAGACAAAGCTCAACTGCAATTCCTTATCATGTAGATGTTAGATTAAAAAGACCTGGACCGATTGGTTGGTCTATGCAGTGTATCGTTGCAATTGAAGATAGACATGAGTTTAATGGGGGGTTAAAAGTTCTACCTGGATCACATCTTGAAGAGTTCCAATTGAGAGAAAATTTAGATCTTTCTAATGAGACTGTTGTCAATCTCAAAGCTGGTAATGCTGTAATATTCTTTAGTCATCTATATCATGCTACTACTGATGTGGTAGAGCCTTATCAGAGTGCTTGGGGACTACTACTAACTTATAGATCATGGTGGGCTAAACCTCAATTTGATTTTGTATCTATGTTTGGTGAAGAACGTCTAAGTAAAATGAGTAATAAAGAGAAAACTTTACTAGGTTATTACTCACAACCCTCTAAAGCTTGGGACGGACAGATGTCCGCCCGTCAAGGCTATGACCTTGATAATATATAAGCAGATCCAATTGTTTCTTTTTTAGTAATTCTACTGACAATACCCTGGATAGGAAACCGATGAGAAATTTAATTAAAACGCTATCAGTGTGACGGGTTAAATTATTTGTTTAAGTTTTTAAATAGCTACCTTTGCATCCTTAAATGCAAACATGAGATTACACAGAAATTTAGTATTTACAGTAATAGACAGTTTACGAGATATCTTTAATGAAGGTGTGTATGCAGACAAAGCTGTAGAAGCTGCTTTAAAACGTGATAAACGTTGGGGAAGTCGCGACCGTAAGTTTGTTGCAGAGACCATCTATGAAATCGTTCGTTGGAAGCGACTGTATGCAGAAATTGCAGAAGTAAAAGAACCTTTTGATAGACCTAATCTATGGCGCTTATTTTCTGTGTGGTGTGTTTTAAAAGGAATTACTTTACCAGACTGGAATCAAATTGAACATACTCCTACTCGCAGGATTAAAGGTCGTTTCGATGAGTTGTCAAAAATTAGAAAGTTTAGAGAGTCAATTCCTGATTGGATTGATGAAATTGCAGTTGAAGAATTAGGTGAAGAACTTTGGAATAAAGAAATGGCCGCTTTAAACAAACAAGCCGAAGTTATTTTAAGAACTAACACCTTAAAAACAACTAAGGAAAGCCTTCAAAAACAACTTCAAACCGAAAACATTATTACCGAAGCAATACCTAATCATCCAGATGCTTTAAAATTAACAGAGCGTGCCAATGTTTTTAAAACAGATGCTTTTAAAAAAGGGTATTTTGAAGTGCAAGACGCTTCTTCTCAGTTAGTAGCCGCCTACTTAGATGTAGAACCGGGTATGAGAGTAGTTGATACTTGTGCTGGAGCTGGTGGTAAAACATTGCATTTAGCGTCATTAATGAAAAATAAAGGGCAGATTATTGCAATGGACATATATGAAAGTAAACTAAAAAAATTGAAAATACGAGCACGTAGAAATGGTGTTCATAATATCGACAATAAAGTAATTGACTCTACAAAGCCAATTAAAAAATTATATAACAAAGCAGATAGAGTACTGATTGACGCTCCTTGTTCTGGCTTAGGTGTTTTACGCAGAAATCCTGATTCTAAGTGGAAATTGCAACCTGAATTTTTAGATGATATTCGTAAAACACAACAAGAGATATTGCAGAGTTATTCAAGAATGGTTAAATCAGGAGGTAAGCTGGTTTATGCTACGTGCTCGGTATTGCCCTCAGAAAATCAGAATCAAGTAGAAATATTTTTAAATTCACACGAAGAGTTTAATTTTGTTAAAGATCAAAAAATATTAGCCTCTGAATCTGGTTATGATGGATTTTATATGGCTCTTTTAGAAAAAAAATAATATGAAAAATTTAGTATTCTTTATAATTCTATTTGTAATTACAGCTTGTGGTGGTTCTGATGATTCACCGCCTCCTCAGCAAAATAGAAATCCCGGAACCTTTACTATTAGTACAAGTAATATCACACAAACTAATGCTAATTTAAGTTGGACTGCTTCAGTTGACCCAGACGGCGATAATGTAACTTATGCTGTTATACTTAACGGAACTACTTCTGCCAGTAATTTAACTACTACATCTACCACATTTAGTAATTTAACTCCAGACACTGAATATAATGGTAGTGTCACAGCTAGTGACGGTAAAGGTGGAACATCATCTTCTACTATAATTTTACCACCCTAGAAGATACCAATGCCAATACGATTAACTTTAACATTCCTAGTGACCTAGCAGATTATTATAGCAGCATGGTTTTTTATGAAGATAATCAGTTGTTAAAAGATGAATTGGCAACTCATATAATTAGTAAACATTCAACTTTTTTAAGTTATACTCAAAGACATAATTACCTATATGATGCTGACGAAGATTTAAATAATACTGCTAATGTAATTTTAATGTATAGCGGTGAAAGTAGAGACGAACGAGAATATTTATCTGGTGGTAACTCACATTCTCCACAAACATTTAATACCGAACATGTTTATCCTAGGTCAAAGCTTTCTGGCACATCTGAAGCAGATTTACACCACTTAAGGGTTTGCGATATTAGCATTAATTCTAGTAGAGGTAATCAATCGTTTGCTGAAGGTTCCGGTTCTTATGGTAATGTTTCGGGCGGTTGGTATCCAGGTGACGATTGGCGCGGTGATGTCGCAAGAATGATTATGTATTTAAATTTAAGGTATGATGAAAGTTTTGATGATGTAGGTTCTTTAGAATTATTCTTAAAATGGAATAAAGAAGATCCAGTGTCTGATTTTGAAAAACAAAGAAACACTATTATTCAAAACCCTCAGGGAAACAGAAATCCATTTATTGACAATCCATATTTAGCTACTCTTATTTGGGGAGGTGAAAATGCAGAAAACCTTTGGCAATAAAATATTTAATTAAACAATTTACCTACAGGTTTTTACGTTCTTAGGTTACATTCCGAAAAAGGAATGGCAAGTAAGAAAGTAATTGTCAATTAACAATCATGAAAAAAATCGTTGTTTTTTCGATGCTTATTCTTTTTTTAAGCTCCTCTTTTACCATCAACAATACTGAAGAGTTTAAATTTAAAATTGAGTGGGCAAAATTAAATAAATCACTTTGGTCACAACCATATCGTTATGAAAATAAAGATTTAAAAAGTCTAAGTGTAAAGATAATTATTAAACGTTCTGGTGATAATAAAATGATTGATCTAAACCATATTTCAATTGTTGACGAAACAAAAGGTTTAAGAATTAGACCAAGTGCTGTTTATTACCTTAAAGGTAATGATAAAAAGATTTATTTGAAATCTAAAGCTGTTAATGAAAATTACAATGCCTTTGAAGATCATAATTTAAGTAATTATAAAAATTTTCAAGCTAAAACATTTAAGCCAAACATTTTAGGCAAAAAAAAGAAAGGGCAAGTAGCTACAATAAAGTCATTGAAAAAAGTTACCATTAAATCAAAAACTACGTATTATTTAGACTTCCCTGTAGATGAAGGTTTTTCATACGGTAAAATTTATTATAAGGACGTACCTATAGGTTTTGCCGCTGTTAGAAATTAAAATCGTATTTTATTTATAAATACTTTCTAGAAATTTTGCAAAAAGTTTAACATTTGCTCCTAGCTATTTTTCGTAAATTAAGCAGGCAATTTTAAACTTCTCAAAAATGCCAAACTATAATCTCAAAATCAACGGGCAAATAACGTCAGTAAACGTTGATGAAGACACTCCTCTATTATGGATTTTACGTGATGAGCTCAATTTAGTGGGTACTAAATATGGATGTGGTATTGCCCAATGTGGCGCATGTACAGTTCATGTAGACGGACAAGCAACTAGAAGCTGTCAACTGCAGGTTTCTAGTTTAGATGGTCTTAATATCACAACTATAGAAGGCTTATCAGAAAATGGTGATCATCCTGTTCAAAAGGCATGGTTAGAGCACGACGTACCTCAATGTGGTTATTGCCAAGCAGGTCAAATGATGACCGCTGCTTCATTCTTAGAAAACAATCCTAATCCGACAGATGAAGAGATTGAAGCTTCTATGAATGGTAATATTTGTCGATGTGGTACCTACGTTAGAATAAAACGGGCCATTAAAACTGCAGCTAAACTTTAAACTTCTCTATTATGACAAAGGTTAAAACACAATACAATCGTCGCTCTTTTCTAAAAATTTCAACAGCGGCTGGTGGTGGAATGCTTATTGGATTTAGTTGGCTAGGCGGATGTGTTCCTGCAACAAAGCCCAAAGATAAAATAGTCGAAGTACCAAATGAATGGTTTGATATTAATGGCTATATAAAAATTGGAGACACGGGTATGGTAACCATATATTCTCCAAATCCTGAGATTGGTCAGAATGTAAGAACCTCTATGCCAATGGTTGTTGCTGAAGAGTTGGATGTAGATTGGAAAAATGTTATTGTAGAACAAGCTCCTCTGAATACAGAATTTTATAAAAATCAATTTGCAGGAGGAAGTTTATCTATCCGATTAAGCTGGGATGCACTGAGAATGGCCGGAGCAACTGGTAAACAAATGTTATTAGAAGCAGCAGCTAAAGAATGGGGAGTTAAAGCATCTGATCTAACGGCTTCTCAAGGAATTATTAAAGAAAAGAATGGAGAGAGAAGTATCTCCTACGGTGACATAGCGTCAAAAGCTATAGACATCGAAGTGCCTGAAGAAATAACACTTAAAGAGCCTAAAGATTATAAACTTATTGGTACGAGTAAGAAAAACGTTGATGGTCAAAAAATCATTACTGGTAAACCATTGTTTGGGTTAGATTTTAAGAGAAAAGGAATGCTACTAGCTATGATCGAGCATCCTCCTGCTTTTGGTATGAAGCCAAAAAGCTTCAATAAAGAAGAGATTAAGAGTATGCCTGGTGTAAAGGATGCTTTTATTATTAACACCTCCATAGAAGAACCAGAATGGCATGATGTTAATGCGTTTCCAGAGCTAATTGCAATTGTTGGTGATAAAATCTGGCAATTAATGAAGGCAAAAAAGGCATTAAAAGTAGATTGGGAAACCGTAAGTCCTTCAGAAAATTCTAAACAACATGCTCAGGTATTAGAAAAAGCAATCAAATCAGGTGAAGTTCAAGAAAGCAGAAAAGATGGTAATGTAGAAGCTGCATTTAAAAATGCGGCAAAAGTTATTGAACGTACTTATAGTTCTCCGTTTATGGCACACAATACACTTGAACCCATGAACTTTTACGCTAATGTAACCAATGGTTCAGCCGAGTTAATTGGCCCAACTCAAATGCCAGAACGACTTGAAAAATCTATTTCTAAACTTCTTGACTTACCACTTGAAAACATTACAGTAAATATGACTAGAATCGGTGGTGGATTTGGTAGAAGACTATATCAGCACTACGGTTTAGAAGCCGCTGCAATTTCTAAACAAATGAAAAAGCCTATAAAACTTGTATATTCTCGTGAAGATGATATGACTCAAGGAACATATAGACCAACATATTTATCTACGTATAAAGCCGGTTTAGACGAAAACAATAATCTAATTGCATTTAGTGTAAAAGGTGCAGGGCTACCAGGTGGGTCCGTTTTCCCAAAACGATTTCCTGCCGGTGCAGTTGAAAATTATACTGCAGAAAAAATTAAAGCTCCTACAAATATTTCAACAGGAGCTTGGCGTGCCCCAAGATCACACTTTACTGCTGGTGCAGAACAGTCATTTATAGATGAAGTTGCAGAATTGGCAGGTAAAGATCCTATTGATTTTCGATTAGAGCTCTTTGATCGTGCAAAGAATAATCCAGTCGGTGAAGAATATGATTACGACGCAGAACGTTATGCTGGCGTTTTAAAATTAGTAAAAGAGAAAGCCAAATGGGGTGAATCTGAACCTGATGTTCATCGTGGAGTAGCAGCTTATTATTGTCATTCTTCTTATGTTGCAATAGTGGTAGATGTTATTATGGAAAACAAACTACCTATTATTCAAAAAGTGACTGCTGCTGTAGATTGTGGTATAGTTGTAAACCCAGACGGCGCAACGAACATTATTCAAGGAGGTGCTATTGATGGTATCGGCCATAGCATGTATAGTGAATTAACTTTTAATAATGGCGCGCCAGATCAAAGTAATTTTGATAAATATCAATTAATACGTCATTCTCAAGCTCCAAAAGAAATTGAAGTTCATTTTGTTAAAAACGAAATAGCTCCTACTGGTTTAGGAGAACCAAGCTTACCTCCGGTTCCTGCAGCATTGGCAAATGCATTATATAAAACTACCGGACAACGTTTATATAAGCAGCCATTTAGTAAGTATTTAAACCTAGAACCTGAAGGTGTAAAAGTATAAATGATCAATTAAGTCAAACTTGATAAACCAATGGAGTTCGCTTCATTGGTTTATTTTTATTTTTGATGACTAACTTTGAAGTTATAAATAAAAAAATGAAATCAAAGAACAAAGTATTTATTGCCACAAGTCTTGATGGCTACATTGCCGATAAAAATGGTGGTATTGGTTGGTTAGATGAAGTCCCTGAAATCAATACTATCGATACTGGATATGAAGCCTTTACATCAGAAATTGACGCAATGGTTATGGGTCGAACAACTTTTGAAACCGTTTTAAGTTTTGGAATTGAATGGCCTTATAAAAAGTCTGTTTTTGTGCTTAGTAGAACCATATCTGAAGTTCCAGAAAACCTTGAAGGCAAGGTTTTTTTAGTTAAAGGCGCACTTAAAGAAGTCTTAAAAGTCATTCATGATAAAGGACTTTACAAATTGTATATCGACGGTGGAAAAGTGATTCAAAGTTTCTTGAAAGAGGATTTAATTGATGAGATGATAATCACTATTATTCCGACCTTGTTAGGTGGTGGTTCATCCTTGTTTGGTGAGCTTCCAAAAAAACTACATTTTGAATGTGTGTCTTCGAAAGTGTACTTAGACAAGATTGTTCAAAATCGTTTTGTGCGAAAAAGAGAATAAAAAATCCTGCCTCAGAACATCATCTGAAACAGGATTCATCGTATAAAACTAATTTGTCTACTTACTTAACGGTATAACGAGCCATTTTCATTGTAGATCCGTCGATCATATTAGCAAAATCTAGAACAGAAGGATCTTGCATAAACTTTTGCATAGAGGCTTCAGCATCATCACTAGTTTCCCAGTATACCAAAACAACAACTTCATTCTTCTCTTTAGAATATCCACTTTCACGGCTTATAAATCCTAGCCGTTTGCTAGTATAGACATCTTCTACCTTGGCATCTTCTTTCCAAAAGTCAGTAGCATTTACTGAGGATTTATACTTAAAGGTTGTAACTTCTATAACATATGGTTTCTTTATGGTCTCAGTATTTGACTCACAGCTAAAAAATGCTACACAGATTAAGAAAATTAATATACCCCGCATTATTAGTTAAGAAAATTAAATTTACCGTTCTCATTTTTCCAAGTGTCTTTTGGTGCAATTGTTTCCATAACATCCCAATGCTCTACAATTTTTCCATTTTCCACTCTAAATAAATCATAATACGACATTGGTTTATCTGCAAACGTACCTTCACTAATTGCTAATACAAAATTTCCTTCTCCTAATACCTTATGTGTTGTACTATACACCATAGAAATTCCTTGTTTTGCCATACCTTCTAATGCCATACCTAAGCCTGATAAACCATCGGCTATGGCTGGATTATGCTGAATATAATTCTCAGCCCCCTCATCTATATAGTTACCAATATTAGCCATTTCACCTTTCATTAAGATGGTACTAATAAAATCTGAAACCAATTTTTTATTAGCTTCCGTTTTGTCTAAACCCGTAGCTTGAGTCGGTCCATCAGTTTGAGTATGCCCACTAGGGTTTGGTGGTGCAACTTCTATTAAATTGTCCCAATGCTCAACTATTTTTCCATCTTCAAACCGAAATACATCGAATCCAATTTTTGGTCCGAAGAAGTCATAAATTGTATGGGTAAATACATAATCACCATCTTGGTAAGCTCTTACTACTTTTGCTTTAAACCCGCCTTCTGGTGCGTTCTTTATAACTTCGCCAAATCCTTCCATTCCATCACCAACAGCTAAATTATGCTGAACATATTTTTCAGGATTAATATACCCTACTGGTTCTTTAGCACCAGTCTCTAAGCTTTCTAATAAGGCTACCGCCTTCTCTTTGTTCGATAATTCCATTACTGTTTCTGTTTTGTTAGCCTCTTCAACTGTTTTTGTTTCAGTGTTCTCTTTTTTGTCTGTTTTACAAGCAACAGCTAATACAAGCATAGATGCAATTACAATTTGTTTCATGTTAGTTTTATTTAGTGATAGCAAAATTATGGTAAAGAAGAGTTTATGAAAAGGTAAAAGCAACTAAAAAAATGGTAAATATCGAACCTAATTCTCTATATATACTCTTTTTTAAAACCATTAGGGGTTAATTCTGTATGTTTTTTAAAATATTTTATAAAATTAGTTGGTTCTTCAAAACCCATTAAAAAAGCTAATTCTGTACTTTTAATTGTAGAATTAATAAGTTTTCGTTTAGCTTCTAAAATAACAAACTCATCTATAAATTGTTTTGCTGTTGTATTAATGACTTCCTTGCAAATAGAATTTAGGTGTTTATAGGTAATGTTTAGTTTATCAGCATAGAAATCAGCATTTCTGCTGTTCTGATAATATTCTTCTAAAAGTGATTTGAATTTTAAAAAAGTTTCCAATTTATCTGACTCCTTTAAATAAAATGTCTGAATCTTTTTTAAATTTTCAAGTTTAGAAAAGATAATATTAAACAAATAGTTAATAATGTTTATTTTATTAAAGGCATCAGTTTCTTTATAAAACTCATCATAAAAAAGTTTAATATAGTTATCGACATTAGAGCTTTGTGGAACTTGAACTTTTGGCGAAAACAAATGCGATGTAAATAAACGTATTATTGCTTCTTTTGGCAACCTGTTAAGATGTTGCTTAAAGTAATCTTCGGTAAAAAGAATCATGAAACCTTCTAATCTTTCAGTAAATTTATAAGCGTTAATTTGTCCTTTAGATACATAAATAACAGAATTCTTTTGAACATCGTGCCAAACAAAATCTACTAAATGCTTGCTTCGGCCACCGGTATAGCACATAATAATATTAAATGTTAATTGATGTGCTTTCTCTGGATCGTGATTAAAATCATTCTTCCTTCTTACTAAGTCCTCAAGCTTAATAATCTCAATTCCTTCTATAGATTCTTGGCGTGATTTAAAGGCAATGTTTGGAATAGTTTCTGGCATTTAATCATATTTTAATTACAAAAAATTTTGGCCAAATCAATATTTTAAAAGTAGTTAATAAATGCTAATAAATTACTTCTTCAATACTTGCGAAAAATGTATTTTTGTGCTTTCAAAAATGCACAACTAAATGATCCATTTTTTTGGGGATGAAAACAGTAAAGTTTATGCTGTTCAAACCACTTCAGAGTTCTCAAACGAAACAGAAAAAAAATTAACATGGTTGTTTGGCAACCTACCTAAAATAAACATGGCGTCTCTTGACGCCTTTTTTGTTGGTCCTCGTAAGGCAATGATCACTCCTTGGAGTACCAATGCTGTAGAGATTACGCAGAATATGGGTATCAATGACATTATTCGTATTGAAGAGTTTAACGCTGTCGCGGAAGATTTCTCTGACTATGATCCTATGATATCAGAGAAATATAATGGATTAGATCAAAAATCTTTCACCATTGATATTCAACCTGAACCAATTTTAGAAATAGAAAATATTGCTTCTTATAACGATCAGGAAGGGTTAGCTTTGAGTGAGGATGAAATTGAATATTTAAATAATGTTTCTAAAAAAATAGGTAGAAAACTGACTGACAGTGAAGTATTTGGTTTTTCACAAGTAAACTCAGAACACTGTCGTCATAAAATCTTTAACGGAACCTTTGTTATTGATGGAGAAGAAATGCCCACTTCTTTATTTAGATTAATTAAAGAAACATCAAAACAAAACCCGAATGACATCGTTTCGGCGTATAAAGACAATGTCGCCTTTATAAAAGGTCCAAAAGTGGAACAATTTGCACCTAAAAGGGCTGATATTCCTGATTATTACCAAAAAGAAAAATTCGAATCAGTTATATCGTTAAAAGCAGAAACACATAACTTTCCTACTACGGTAGAGCCGTTTAATGGTGCCGCAACAGGCTCTGGTGGAGAAATTCGTGATCGATTGGCCGGTGGAAAAGGTTCACTACCCTTAGCAGGAACCGCTGTTTACATGACTTCGTATTCTCGTTTAGAAGCGAACCGCCCATGGGAACAGGACATGGATGAACGCAAATGGTTATATCAAACCCCGATGGATATTTTAATCAAAGCTTCTAACGGAGCTTCTGATTTTGGTAATAAATTCGGTCAACCATTAATATGCGGATCTGTATTAACTTTTGAACATGAAGAAGATGCCAGAAAATTAGGTTTCGATAAAGTGATCATGCAAGCCGGTGGTATTGGTTATGGTAAAAAAGATCAAGCCTTAAAAGATACTCCTGCTACTGGTGATAAAATTGTAATTCTAGGTGGTGAAAATTACCGAATTGGTATGGGAGGTGCAGCGGTCTCTTCGGCAGATACTGGTGAGTTCTCAACGGGAATTGAATTAAATGCCGTACAGCGCTCAAACCCTGAAATGCAAAAACGTGCTGCCAATGCAGTTCGCAGTATGGTTGAGAGCGATGAGAATTTTATTGTTTCAATTCATGATCATGGAGCTGGAGGGCATTTAAACTGTTTATCAGAATTAGTTGAAGATACTGGAGGACATATTGATTTAGATAAATTACCTGTAGGTGACCCTACCCTATCTAATAAAGAGATTATCGGTAACGAATCTCAAGAGCGAATGGGGTTAGTAATTGCCGAAAAACATATTAACACTTTAAACAGAATTGCAGAACGTGAGCGTTCACCAATGTATACGGTTGGTGATGTTACGGGTGATCATCGTTTTACTTTTGAGTCTAAAACCAATGGCAGTAAACCCATGGATTTGGCTTTAGAAGATATGTTTGGTAGCTCACCTAAAACAATTATGACCGATACTACTGTAGATCGAAACTATCAAGAAGTATCTTATTCTAAAGAGAACTTTGCAAATTATCTGGAGCAAGTATTACAATTAGAAGCAGTTGCCTGTAAAGATTGGTTAACAAATAAGGTAGATCGTTGTGTTGGTGGTAAAGTGGCGAAACAACAATGTGTTGGTTCTCTACAAATTCCTTTAAATAATGTTGGGGTTATGGCATTAGATTATATGGGTAAAGAAGGTATTGCAACTTCTATTGGTCACTCACCTATTGCTGGATTAATAGCTCCAGAAGCAGGGAGTAAAAATTCTATTGCAGAAGCATTAACAAACATTGTTTGGGCGCCTTTAAAAGATGGTTTACAGTCGGTATCATTATCTGCAAACTGGATGTGGCCTTGTAAAAATGAAGGTGAAGATGCGCGTTTATACAAGGCTGTAAAGGCTATTTCTGACTTTGCAATTGATTTAGGAATCAATGTACCAACCGGAAAAGATTCTTTGTCAATGAAGCAAAAATATCCAAATGAAGAAGTCATTTCTCCGGGTACCGTAGTTATCTCTGCTGCAGCTAATTGTAATAACATAACTAAAGTTGTAGAACCCGTTTTAAAACCAGGTAAAGGAAGTATTTACTATATCAATTTATCACAAGATGATTTTAAATTAGGCGGTAGTTCTTTTGCGCAAATTGTAAATAAAATTGGTAACTCTGTTCCGACTATTACAAATAATAACTTCTTTAAATCTACTTTTAATACGTTACAAAAATTCATTAAAGAAGATAAAATAATTGCCGGACATGATGTGGCTTCTGGCGGACTGATTACTACCTTATTAGAATTATGTTTTGCAGACGTAAATATCGGCGCTAATCTTGATTTATCTCAAATAAACGAAGAAGATAGTATTAAACTATTGTTTGCAGAAAATTCAGGAATTATATTCCAAGCTGTAGATGATAGCGTTGAAGTCGAATTGGAAAAAAATAATATTGAATTCTTTAACATAGGTTCTGTAACAGAATCTGATCGACTAAATATTAGAAATGGCTCAGATGTATTTGCTCTTTCTATTGCTGAATTAAGAGATACTTGGTATACAACCTCCTATTTATTAGACAACAAACAAACTGCAAACGGTTTAGCCAAAGATCGTTTTGACAACTATAAAAAACAACCATTACAATATATCTTCCCTAAACATTTTACAGGAAAACTAAAAGATGTCACTTCGAGTGATTCTCAAAATGCGAATCGTATCGAGAAGCCAAAAGCAGCGATTATTCGTGAAAAAGGTTCTAACTCAGAGCGCGAAATGGCCAATGCCATGTACTTAGCGGGTTTTGATGTAAAAGATGTACATATGACAGACCTCATCTCAGGTCGTGAAACGTTAGAAGATATTCAATTTATAGGCGCCGTTGGTGGCTTTTCTAACTCCGATGTTCTAGGTTCTGCAAAAGGCTGGGCAGGCGCATTTTTATATAATGAAAAAGCTAATACCGCATTGAAAAACTTCTTTAAAAGAGAAGACACACTTTCTGTTGGCATTTGTAACGGAGCTCAATTATGGATGGAATTAGAATTAATGAATCCAGAACATGATGTTCATGGTAAGCTCATCTATAATGATTCTGGCAAACACGAAAGTGCTTTTACATCTGTAAAAATTCAAGAGAATAATTCTGTAATGCTATCCTCTTTAGCAGGAAGTACACTAGGTGTATGGATCTCACATGGTGAAGGAAAATACAATCTTCCGCTTAGTGAAGAAAACTATCATATCTGTGCGAAATATGCCTACGAGGGTTATCCTCATAATCCCAACGGATCTGATTATAATGTTGCTATGCTATGTGATAAAACGGGAAGACATCTAGTAACTATGCCTCATATAGAGCGCTCTACATTTCAATGGAACTGGGCTCATTATCCTGAAGGTAGAAAAGACGAAGTTTCGCCTTGGCTTGAGGCCTTTGTCAATGCCAGAAAGTGGATTGAGAAAGTGAACGAATAAAAAAATGGCTTTAGAAAAATCTAAAGCCATTTTAAATTTATAATAAAAAGAGATTATTCGTTTACGCTTGCAATTGTAGACTCACCAATTACAATACCTTTTTTAATGTCGGGTGTACCTTTATATAGAATATTGGCCTCTCCATATGAGGTTACTTTTAAACGATCTGAAACCGCCAACTGATAGGTACCTTCCCCGTATGAAGTTACTTTAGCGTTTTTTGTGGCTACATCTAGAGTCCTTACTTTACTAGATCCGTACCCTGTGATTTTTTGGTTTGCTATACTACCAGAATCAATTACCAAATGGCTTTCGCCATAAATAGCAACACGTAAATCATTCAATTTAGCATCTTTTATTAATACTTCAGATTCGCCATAAATACGCAGCGTGCATTCATCTTGATCTAAAGAGCTTTCAAAAGTAATTTTCTCTTCTCCTCTTAGAGAAAAAGTATCTACACTAGTATATGTAATCTTTACTTTAGCAACCGTATTTTTATAAATTGGCTTCTTATGTTTCCAACCGTTATGATTGTACTTTGCATGCTTTGTGGTTGTTTTTGCGCCTTCTAAATATACCTGTAGTATATTATTTTCGATCTCATAATTAAATTTTTCAATAGGAACTATAATTTCTTTGACCTCAACCTTAGCTGTTTCACCTTGAACAAATTCTACCTCTATATGCGGACTAACTATTATCTTGTCAAAATTATCTGTAAGTTCAATTGTTTTTTCTTGAGCTGCCGTTATATTTACCGTAAAAAAAGATACTAGTAAAAGAGCAAATTGCAAACGATACTTCATAATATTTCTTGGTTTTAATGTAGAGACAAACTAGAATAACTTTTGTTACAGTTTCTAGTGAATAAAGATACAAAAAGTGTAACAGTTTAGATTTTATGTAGTCTTAATAGTATAGGATTCTAAAACTAACAATCATGAACAAATTCTTACCAATTGCATTTATTTTGTTTCTTTCATTAGCTATTTCTGCTCAACGTACTGTAAGCGCTTCAGACATTTTAGACGATATTAAAACCGGTAAAACAGTAACTTACGAAAACGCTACTATAACTGGCACATTAGATATGACTTATATGGAAGATAAATTACCAGATCTACCTAAAAAACATAAGTGGTATAAAAATGGTGGAAGTAATACTGTAAAAGAGACTATAGAAGGTAGAATTTCATTTATTAACTGTACTTTTGAAGGTGATGTTTTAGCATACATTCATGATGAGGGTAGCAAGTATACTTTTGTTGCTAGCTTTGAAAATGATGTAAGATTTAAAAATTGTGAATTTAAAAGAAATGCCATGTTCAAATATTCTTCATTTGAAAGAAATGCTGATTTTGCAGGTTCAAAATTCCAAAGAGAATCTACTTTTAAATACGCAAAATTTGACAATAATGTAAGTTTTGCTAATACAGTATTCGAAGAATATGCAACATTTAAATACACAAAATTTAAAGACGGCGTATCATTTAATAATGCTCGTTTTGAAGAAGATTTAAATCTAAAATATACTAAAGTAAGAGGAAATTTTAACGTGTCTGGAATGAAAGTAGCTCACGATATCAACTCAAAATATACAGACATCAATGGTGATGGTTTATCAAAGTATTTGTTGAACAACGATTAGTCAACTTCTCGATACAACCCCGATTACTCGGAATCACTCGAATTGACAATTGCTTTATTAATTTGTTTTACTAAACTCGGTCCTTTATATATAAAGCCGGTGTAGATTTGAACTAAATCTGCTCCGGCTTCGATTTTTTCTAAAGCATCGTTAGCAGAATGAATCCCTCCTACTCCAATTATTGGAAATGCTTTATTAGATTTTTCTGATAGAAAACGAATTACCTCTGTTGATCTTTGTGTTAATGGCTTACCGCTTAAACCTCCAGTTTCTTTTTTATTATTAGAATGTAAACCTTTACGGGAAATTGTTGTATTTGTCGCGATAACACCCTCAATTTTTGTTTCTTTTACAATATCTACAATATCTATTAACTGATCATTTGATAAATCTGGTGCAATCTTTAAAAGAATAGGTTTTGTTTTACCTTTAGGGCAAAACTTCGCCATTTTTTTATTCTCAACCTGCAGCGCTTTTAATAATTTGGTCAATGGTTCTTTATCTTGTAATTCTCTGAGATTAGGTGTATTTGGTGAGCTAACATTTACCACAAAGTAATGTACGTAATCAAAAAGATCATTAAAACTAATTAGGTAATCTTCTATTGCTTGTTCATTAGGTGTAACTTTATTCTTACCTATATTACCTCCAACTAGAATGTTTCCTTTTCTATATTTAAGTCGCTTACAGATTATATCTAAACCATCATTATTAAACCCCATTCGATTAATAATTGCCTGATCATCTTTTAATCGAAACAATCTTTTTTTAGGGTTGCCATCTTGGGGTTTAGGAGTTACAGTTCCAATCTCTATAAAACCAAATCCAAAATTTGGTAATTCATCAACTAATAAGGCATTTTTATCAAAACCTGCCGCAAGTCCAACAGGATTTTTAAAAGTAAGCCCGAATAATTCTCGTTCTAACTTTTTATCATTTACCTCAAACGACTTCCGCGTAAGCGAAGCTACAAATGGTAATTTAAATACAATTTTTAAACATGAAAAAGTAAAATGATGGACTCTCTCTGGGTCAAAAAGAAATAATAGTGGTTTGATTATGGCTCGGTACATTAACTTAATTAATTAGTTGAGTTAATTCTTTTTTCTTCAAAAACCATCCTATTATGTTCAGGGTTTTTTAGAGAATATTCAACAGGATAAACATCATCAATATTAACTTCAAAATCCAATCTTTTTCTTGTTTCACCTCTAAAAAGTTTATCCCCTACTTTAAACTCATATCTATATCTCTTTTTAGTAAAGCTCTTATTAACATCCAATACTAAATAAATTTTACCTTTAGTAATACCTTTATTTTCATCAATATCATTATGAAAGTTGTTTTTATATTTTATACCAACCACTAACAAAACTATAGTTAAAACAATAGCAATTATAACCGTTTTAGAGTTGAAATCTTTACCCATAACAATCTTATTCTTATCTCAATTCAGCATTAAAATCCCGCTCAAAAGCGTTTTGCAACTTTTGCATTACTTTATCAATCTGCTTGTCATTTAGGGTTTTATTTTCGTCTTGCAACAAGAAACTCAATGCATAAGATTTCTTACCGTCAGGCAAATTTTTGCCTTGATACACATCGAATAAATCAACATCTTTCAACAGCTGCTTTTCAGTTTGTAAAGCCGTAGTATATAATTCTTTGAACGAAACTGAGTTGTCTAACAATAAAGCTAAGTCTCTTTTCACCGTTGGGAACTTAGGTAAATCTTTAACCTTCAATGACTTTCTACTCGTTAATTGTAAAATGCTTTTCCAATTAAAGTTTGCAAAGAGCACCTCTTGCTTTATGCCGAATTCTTTTAAAATTGAACGCTTTACCACACCAAAATCAACTAGTGCAATCTTGCCTTGTTTTAATGATAATCCTTCAGAAAAAATATCATTCTTAGTAGGTGCAGATTTTACACCATTTATGCCTAAACGTTGTATTAAACTGCCTATTATGCCTTTTAAATAAAAGAAATCTGAAGTTTTAGTAGCCGTAGACCAGCTATCTTTAGAACGATTTCCGGTAATGGTAAGTGTTAAATGTTTATCCTCGTTATAACCACTATCATATTTATGATAGGTATTGCCAAATTCAAAGAGTTTTAGGCTATTACTTTTTCTATTCAAGTTATAAGCTACAGCTTCTAATCCGCTAAATACTAATGATTGACGCATAACCGATAAATCGGCACTTAACGGATTCAACATCTCTACATTATATTCTGCTTTTAACAATTCAGATAATTCAACGTACTCGGGCTTCGTTAGAGAATTAGCCATCATTTCATTGAATCCTAAAGAAACCAATTGATCAGAAACTAAATTCTGTAATTTGCCAGCATTAATTTTATCTGTATATGAAATAGAAGTACTTAATTTCTGCGATGTTTCAATATTGTTATAACCATAAACTCTTAAAATTTCTTCGACTATATCGGCTTCTCTAGTAACATCAGTACGATAAGCCGGTATTGTTAATCCCAAGCCAGCATCGGTTTCATTATTAATCTTAATTTCTAAAGAAGCTAAGATATTTTTAATAGCATCCTTAGATATTTCTTCGCCAATTAATTTAAAAGCTCTATTATACGACAAGTGTACTTGATGATCTTCAATTTTATTAGGATAAATATCTACAATTTCAGAAGATATTTGTCCGCCAGCTATTTCTTCTATCAATATAGCTGCTCTCTTAAGAGCATACTCTGTCATATTTGGATCTATACCTCGCTCAAAACGAAAAGATGCGTCCGTATTTAATCCATGACGTTTTGCCGTTTTACGTATTGAAATAGGATCAAAATATGCTGCTTCTAAAAATATTGAAGTTGTATTTTCTGAAACTCCAGATTTAATTCCTCCAAAAACACCACCAATACACATAGGGTTCGATTCTCCATCGCAAATCATAATATCTTCTTGGTGCAATTTACGTTCGACCTCATCTAAAGTGATAAACTTAGTATCAGCTGGTAATGTTTTTACAACTATTTTATCTCCTTTAATTTTTGCAGCATCAAAAGCATGTAATGGTTGTCCTAATTCATGTAACACATAATTGGTAATATCAACTACATTATTAATAGGGGTCAATCCGATTGCTTTTAGTCTGTCTTTTATCCATTGGGGAGATTCATCAACATTAATATCAGTCATCGTTACACCCATATATCTAGGCACCAAATCATGATCCTCTACTATTACATCTACCTTGTGTTTTCTAATATCAACATCAAAGTTACTAATTGATGGAGTGATTAACTCAATATCTATATCTTGTTGATTTAAACCAGCTTTTAAATCGCGGGCTACACCTAAATGACTCATTGCGTCAGATCTATTAGGTGTTAAACCTATTTCAAATACTTGATCTGTAGAAATATTAAATACATCAGCAGCTTTTTCACCAGCATTCAATGAACTATCTAAAATCATTATACCATCATGACTTTCTCCTAAACCTAATTCATCTTCAGCACAGATCATTCCATGGCTCTCTTCACCACGTATCTTTCCTTTCTTTATTTTAAATTCATTACCATCTTTATCATACAATAGTGTTCCAATGGTTGCCACAGGCACTTTCTGACCAGCTGCCACATTTGGTGCTCCACATACAATTTGTACAGGTTCGCCATTTCCAAGGTCAACAGTGGTAACTTTTAATCGATCTGCGTTAGGATGTTGCTCACAAGTTAAAACTTCACCTATCACAATTCCTTTTAAGCTTCCTTTTACAGACTCAACCGTTTCAATCCCTTCAACTTCTAATCCAAGATCTGTCAATAGATCTCCCGTTTTTTCAGCATCCCAATCTAACTGCAAGAATTGTTTTAACCAATTGTATGATATCTTCATCTACTATACTCCTTTAAATAAGTGAGCAAAGATAATTAATCTGTTGAAGTAGTTTTATTGCTTTTTGCAAATTTATTCAACTGCCTTAAAACTTCTATACAAACCTCTTATTAGGTGTACTTGCGTAATCTTTATTATTTTTATACTTTGCATTCCCTCAAAAATTCACTTTATGTCGAAAGAAATTACACGCCTTTTTGATTTCCCTTACCATCAACTAGAAAAATTTAATCTAGATAAAGCTTTGGTCACAAAGTATGGTGATAAATGGATTGCCACTTCTACAAAAGAATATATAGCTAAAGCAAATGCTATTAGTAGAGGTTTGATACGATTAGGGGTAAAAAAGAATGATAAAATTGCTGTAATTTCAACTACCAATCGTACAGAGTGGAATATATGTGACATCGGTATTTTACAAACTGGCGCTCAGAATGTACCTATCTACCCTACAATTTCAAAAGAAGATTATGAATATGTATTAAATCATTCTGAAGCAATTTATTGTTTTGTATCTGACGAAACCATCCTTGAAAAACTGAATCAGATAAAAGAAAAAACCAAGCTAAAAGAAGTATATACTTTTAAGGAAATTTCTGGTGAAAAAAGTTGGGAAGAAGTATTAGAACTAGGTAAAAACGATAGCAATCAAGATGTTGTTGAAGACAGGATGAGTTCTGTTAATCCTAATGATTTAGCTACTTTAATTTATACTTCAGGTACAACGGGAAGACCAAAAGGTGTAATGCTTTCTCATAATAATATTGTTTCTAATGTATTGGATGCAGATAAGCGTGTTCCATTAGCTCCTGGTCAAGATAAGGCTTTAAGTTTCTTACCAATATGCCATATTTTTGAGCGTATGATTTTGTATTTATATCAATACAATGGTCTACAAATCTATTTTGCTGAAGCTATTGATAAATTAAGTGATAATGCCAAAGAGATAAAGCCAAATGTTATGACGGCCGTCCCCAGGCTATATGAAAAAATATATGATAAGATTGTAGCCAAAGGAGACTCTTTAACAGGAGCAAAAAAGAAACTATTTTTCTGGGCTTTAGATCTTGGCCTAAAATATAAACCGTATGGCGAAAATGGATGGTGGTATGAACGTCAATTAAAATTAGCGCGCAAACTTATTTTTAGTAAATGGCAAGAAGCTTTAGGTGGTGAGTTAAAAATTATGGTTTCTGGTAGTGCTGCTTTACAACAACGCTTAACTAGAGTTTTTGCAGCGGCAGGAATGCCAATTATGGAAGGGTATGGCCTAACAGAGACTTCACCTGTGGTGTCTGTGAATGATGTTAGAAATGGTGGATTTAGACCAGGTACAGTAGGTAAAATAATTGATGGCGTTGAAGTAAAGTTTGCCGAAAATGGCGAGTTATTAGTAAAAGGGCCAAATGTTATGCAAGGGTATTACAAAGATTCTGAGAAAACTGCTGAAGTCATAGAGGATGAATGGTTCCATACTGGAGATAAAGGAGAAATTGATGGTGATGGTTTTTTAAGAATAACTGGTCGTACTAAAGAAATGTTTAAAACATCAGGAGGCAAATATGTGATACCGCCTTTATTAGAAGGTGAGTTTAAGCAATCATTATTTATTGAGCAAATTATGGTTGTTGGTGAAGGTGAAAAAATGCCAGCAGCATTGATACAACCTAATTTTGAATACATTAAAGAGTGGAGCCAAAGAGAAGAAGTAAGTGTCGGTACTACGAATGAAGAAATAATAAGTTCAAAAATTATTGTCGACAAAATACAAGAAGAAGTCTTTGCCTGTAATGAAAAATTTGGCAAGTGGGAACAAATCAAACGCTTTGAACTTACTCCAACTGTATGGTCAATAGATAGTGGGGAACTAACTCCAACCATGAAAATGAAACGAAAAGTTATTAAAGAAATCTATAAAGATTTATACGACAAAATCTATAGTTAATTCATAACTTTACATTCTCAAATTCCTAACGCTTTTCATGGAGCATTTTATAGTATCAGCGCGTAAATACCGTCCTCAAACTTTTGAAGATGTAGTTGGCCAACAAGCCATTACAAATACGTTGCAAAATGCTATTAAAAACAATCATTTAGCACAAGCTTTATTATTTACCGGACCTCGTGGAGTTGGTAAGACATCATGTGCAAGAATACTGGCAAAACAAATCAATCAAGATGGTCAAGAGGTAAATCCAGATGAAGATTTTGCCTTTAATATCTTTGAACTTGATGCTGCTTCTAACAATTCTGTAGACGACATAAGAAGTTTGACCGATCAGGTTCGTATACCGCCACAAACGGGTAATTACAAGGTTTATATTATCGATGAGGTACATATGTTATCTCAGGCCGCCTTCAATGCATTTTTAAAGACATTAGAAGAGCCACCAGCACATGCCATTTTTATTTTAGCAACAACTGAAAAACATAAAATCATTCCAACAATTTTATCTCGTTGCCAAATATTTGATTTTAAACGAATTGGTGTATCTGATGCTAAAAATTACTTAAAGAAAATTGCGCGGCAAGAAAACATCAATGCTGATGATGATGCGTTGCATATTATTGCCCAAAAGGCAGACGGTGCTATGCGTGATGCACTTTCTATCTTTGATCGTGTAGTTAGTTTTGCAGGTGATACTATTACGCGTCAAGCTGTCGCTGAAAATTTGAATGTTCTTGATTACGATTCTTACTTTAAAGCAACTGATCTAATTATAGAAAATGACATTCCTAATTTATTGATTCATTTTAATAAAATTCTTAGTAAAGGATTTGATGGTCACCATTTCATTGCTGGATTAGCATCTCATTTTAGAGATCTCTTAGTAGCTAAAGATAAAGCTACTGTAGAACTATTAGAAGTTGGCGATACTGCTAAGAAGCAATATTTAGAACAAGCTATTAAAGCACCAATGAGCTTTCTATTAAAAGCAATTGATTTAGCTAACGATTGTGATCTTAAATATAAGTCAAGTAAAAATCAACGGTTATTGGTTGAATTAACTTTAATGCAATTGGCTTCTATCACTTTTGATGGAGAAAAAAAAAAGCGTAAACACTTTATAATTCCTGCTAAGAATTTTATCAACACTTCTAAGTCTATAATTGATAAAAAAGAACCTTTAAATAAGATTGCCGAGTCTAAAAATATTCCTTTAGAAACTAAAAAAGAAATTGTACCGCAATCCGTGAGCGAAGTGAAACTTGCTAAAAAAGAGCCTGTTGAAGTACTAGAGAAACCTATTTTAAAAACGGAGCGTAGACGTACTTCAGCGTTATCATTAAATAGCATTAATAAAAAACCAACTGCAAAAAAATCTATTATTGAAGATCATGTAAATGCCGATGATTTGCCAAAAGATCATTTTACTGAGATAGAGTTTAAGAATCTATGGGAAAACTATATAGAAAAGTTAATTAAAAATGGAGAAAAAATTGTCGCTTCTATAATAAAATCTGATACCCCTAAAATTGATGGAAATACTATTTCTCTAACATTTCCTAACAGCATGATGAAAGGTGAATTTAATAAAGCTAAACATAAACTTTTAAAACATCTTCGTGAAGAATTAAATAACTACAGTATTGATTTCAATATTATTGTAAATGAAGAAAACACAAAAAAGTTTGCATATACTCCTCAAGAAAAATACAACAAACTTTTAGAAAAAAATCAATCTTTAGCAAAGCTAAAAAACACTTTCAAACTAGATCTTTAATATGCTAGGATTAAAATTTGATACCGAAACCTCTTGGACCGAAATTGCAAAAGATAATTTACAACAGATATTAACAGATCATGCTTTCTTAGAGCAAAAAGCTGCCTCAAATGCCGTTTCAATTATAATTAACTACTCAGAAGAAACAGAATTAGTTTCCGCCATGAGTGAAATTGCCATTGAAGAAATGGAGCATTTTAAAATGGTTCATGATTTAATGATAAAACGCGGCATGTCTCTGGGTATTGGTCAAAAAAATGATTATGCCATAAAACTTCAGCAGTTCTTTACAAAAACAAAAGACAGAACAGAAGCATTAATACAGAGATTATTAGTCGCTGCACTTATTGAAGCTAGAAGTTGCGAGCGTTTTAAAGTGTTTTCAGAAAACTTAAAAGACCAGGAATTGTCAAATTTTTATAAGGACTTAATGATTTCTGAAGCCAATCATTATAAGGTTTTTTTAGGTTTTGCAAGAAAATACCAAGATAAAGAAGTAGTAAATAAAAAATGGAAAGCACTTTTAGCTTACGAAGCCGAGTTTATGAAAACTAGAGGTAATAAAGCAAAAGTTCACGGATAAAATCATAAATTTGATAAAAAAATAAGGAGAAAAGTTAATTGTAGTAAAGCAAATGCCTTATATAACTTCTCTCCTTTCTCCCCTTGTTGTTAGCTCCTTACTGGAGCAAGATTTTACGAAAAAAAATAGTAAGGAGAAAAGTTACTCGTAGGTGTTAATCATAGTTTAACTTTTTCGCTTCTCTCCTTTCTCCCCTTTTCTTTGTCTCCTTTCGGAGTATATTAAGAACGTAATAGTGTTTCTAATTATTGTACAGGACAAATGTATGTTCTAAAACTATATTGGTCAATAGAGCAATTAGGTATTTTTAAAACTCATGGTTTTCAGGGAGTTTTAAAACTATTTATAGTAATCTGATTTTAAGCGTATTAAATACTTAAATCTAAATTAAAATCTAATTTCAACAAAAAAATCATCAAAACTAATTGATGATTTTTTTTAAATATTTTTTTGAGTTTATATAAACCTCATGGAAAACGGGTAGCTAGGATGCTCTCCGTTACTAGCTTTTACAGCATTTATGATTGGAAATATGAAATAAAACACCCCAATTACTAAAAATCCAAGCAATCCTAGTCCAAAAAATAAGATTAGAGGTATACATATTAATGTATAGATAATCATACTTAAACGAAAGTTAATGATACTTCTGCCGTGCTCATCCATTTCATTCACTTTGTTCTTGCTCGTTTGCCATATAATGAATGGCACTAAAAATCCTCCAATAAGTGTAACTAGATCTAATAATTGACTTAAATGGGTAATAACTAATAATTGATTGTTTGTTTTCATGGTTTTGGTTCTTTTTGATTAATGACTCTACTTATCTATAAGACGCACAAACCGACATTTTGTTACAAATAATTAGCAACCAGTCAATTACAATCATATACTAACATAATACCTAACCAATTAGTTTTCTTAATTTTACAGCATATAAAATAACCTAATGATCCAGAATGATACAATTATTGCTTTAGCAACTCCGTCTGGCGTCGGTGCAATTTCTATAATCCGTATTTCGGGAGAAAAAGCAATAGATATTGTATCGTCCTACTTTAAGTCTATTAGTGGTAAAATTTTAAATGAGCAAAAAACCCATACTATACATTTAGGTCACATTGTAGAAAATGACAAAATTTTAGACGAAGCATTGGTTTCACTTTTTAAAAATCCTCGCTCCTATACTGGTGAGAACGTGGTAGAAATTTCTTGTCATGGTTCAGTTTTTATCCAACAAGAGATCATTCAATTATTCTTAAGAAACGGTTGTAGAATGGCTGATAATGGTGAATTTACCATGAGAGCCTTCCTTAACGGGAAAATGGATTTGAGCCAAGCTGAAGCGGTGGCGGATGTTATTGCTTCTAATTCTGAAGCTTCACATCAAATGGCAATACAGCAAATGCGTGGCGGTATTACCAATGAATTAAAGACTTTACGTCAACAATTATTAGATTTTGCTTCTTTGATCGAGTTAGAGTTGGATTTCTCGGGCGAAGATGTTGAATTTGCTGATAGAACGCAGTTTAAAGAGTTAGTATCAAAGATTATTTCGGTTTTAAAACGATTGATAGACAGCTTCGCTTATGGTAACGCTATGAAAAATGGAATTCCTGTAGCCATTATAGGTGAACCTAATGTTGGAAAATCTACTTTACTAAATACTCTTTTAAATGAAGACAAAGCGATAGTTTCTGATATTGCGGGTACCACACGAGATGTCATAGAAGATGAAGTTATCATTAATGGTGTTGCTTTTCGGTTCATTGATACTGCTGGAATTAGAGACACTGAAGATATTGTAGAAAGTATTGGTATAAAAAAGGCCTATGAAAAAGCCGATAAAGCCCAACTTGTAATTTTCTTAATTGACTCAGAAAAATATAAAATACAAAGCACAAAATTTGAATTAGATCTAAATAATGCTAAAGATCGATTTAACGATAAAAAACTATTAGTTATAGCAAATAAAATTGATTCTTTGTCAAAAAATGAACATCAAAGTTTAAAATCTAAAATTCCTAACGCGCTTCTATTGTCAGCTAAAAAAGGAGTTGGTATTGATGAACTTAAATCTGAGTTAACCTCGTTAGTAAATACTGGAGCTTTGAGTAACAACGAAACCATTGTTACAAATTCCCGACATTTCGAGGCTCTAAATAATGCATTAGATAGTATACTAGCAGTTCAAAATGGTATTGAAAACAATCTACCCTCTGATCTTTTTGCTATTGATATTAGAGAATGTCTTAGTCATATAGGTAATATTACAGGTGAATATGATGTAGATAAAGATATTCTAGGAAATATATTTTCTAATTTTTGTATTGGGAAGTAAATATTAATTTTCCAAAACATTAATCTTCACTTTTTTTATTAATAACATAAATACATAGCTTGAACGTTTTTCTAAGGCTAGGACAAAATAGCAATAACGTAAAAATTTATTAAGAATTTGGATTAAAGAATAGCCATAACTTGCTACAATTAATAGAGTGTTGAAAATGGTTAATTTAAAAAATACAATTGTTTATATTTGAATAGAAAATATATAAATGCTTTAAATGAAAATAAAAAGTTTAAAAAATAATTTAATTAATCTATTAAACGATTTTATCCAAGAAAATGAAATTGAGGTTAATTGTGAAATAGACGAAAACACTAGGTTAATAGGTAGCTCTTCAATCTTTGACTCTCTCGAATTGGTCCAATTTATAGTTGAAGTTGAACAATTTTTAGATGATGAATATGATATTGAAGTTCAATTAGCGTCTGAAAAAGCTATGTCAAGAAGAAATAGTCCGTTCATTAGCTTGAAATTAATGCATGATTTTATTTTAGAAGAAGTGAATGAATAAAACCATATTAATAACAGGAAACAGAAAAGGTATTGGAAGAAATTTGACCGAACACTATTTAAAAAATGGCTTTAACTTGGTTGGATGCTCTAGATCAAATACAGACTTAGTACATCAAAATTATTTTCATGTACTTGGTGATGTTACCTCCGAAAAGGATGTGAAAAGGATAGTTAAAGAATCTAAGAAAAAATTTGGATCAATAGATGTTTTAATTAATAATGCAGGAAAAGCTTCTATGAATCATTCCATATTAACACCAGTTTCTACAGTTAAAGATCTTTTTGAAACAAATTATTTAGGAACATTTCTTTTTTCTAGAGAATGTTCGAAACTGATGATGAAACAAAAATTCGGCAGAATCATAAATTTTTCAACTGTAGCTGTTCCTATGTACTTAGAGGGAGAAATGGTTTATGCATCAAGTAAAAGTGCTATAGAAACAATGAGTAAAATACTATCTAAAGAAGTTTCTAGGTATAATATAACGGTGAATGTGATAGGACCAACACCAGTTTTGACAGATCTAATTAAGGTAGTTCCAGAAGATAAAGTTCAAGAAATACTTAATCAACAAACTTTAAAAAGATTTGGAACTTTTGATGACATTACGAATGTAGTTGATTTTTTTATAAGTGAAAAAAGTTCTTTTATAACTGGTCAAAAAATATATTTGGGTGGGTTATGATAAATGATATTTTAAAATCATACAATGGGGTTGCTATTATTGATGAAAATAGCTCGTATACATTTGATGATTTAATAAGTCAGATTGAAAAATTTAGGATCCAAATAAGTGAAGAAATAACTAAAAATGAAAACATTGTTATATACTCAGATTATAATTTTCAATCGATATCCCTACTTCTTTTATTATCAGAGTACCCGGTCAATATTATTCCAATAGTAAAAACTACTGAAAAAGAATTTTTCGATAAAATTGACTCTTCTAAGCCTCATAAAATTATTACATTTAATAAAGAGGGTTCACTTATAGTCGAAAAAATAAATTCAACTTCACCCCCTACAAATGAGTTTACAATTTATACAAATAAAGGAGATGCAGGAATAATTCTATTTTCTAGTGGAACTACAGGAAAACCAAAAGTAATGATTCAGAATTTTTCTGAAATCCTAAAATCAATAAAAAAACCTCGAAGAAAAAGGTCACTAATCTTTATTATCTTATTAATGTTTGATCATATTGGAGGTTTAAATACATTATTAAATTGTTTGATTACCGGATCACCTTTTGTAATTCCAAAAGATAGAAATCCTTCTACTATTATAAATTTAATTGGAAAGTATAAAGTAAATATTCTGCCAACAACTCCAACTTTTTTAAATCTATTATTAATAGATGATAATTTTAATCCACATAAATTAAAATCTTTAAAACTAATAACTTACGGAACAGAAAGGATGTCTGAAGTATTATTAAAAAAAATAAATTCTTTTCTTCCGAGTATTAAATTACTGCAAACTTTTGGAACTAGTGAAACTGGTATATTAAAAACTAAAAGTAAATCTTCTGATAGTCTCTTCTTTAAAATAATTGACGATGAAAAAGATTATAAGATTGTTGATAGTGAGCTATACTTAAGATCAAAAACTTCGATAAAAGGATATTTGAATCATAGCAATGAAAGTTTCAAAAAAGATGGTTGGTATGCAACAGGTGATCTCGTTGAAACGGACGACGATGGGTATATGAAAATTATCGGAAGAAAAAATAAAATAATTAATGTAGGAGGATTAAAAGTTTATCCTTCTGAAGTTGAAGAAGTATTAAATTCCATTGACGAAGTTATAGATTCTACTGTTTATGGTCAACAAAATAATATAACAGGTAATATTGTTTGTGCAAAAATACATACTAATTTTAATGACAAGAAGCTCTTAAAAAAATTAATAAAAAAAACATGTAGAGAAAGACTTGACAAATTTAAAATTCCGGTAATGATTTCATTTGATGAATTAAAAATCACCAATAGAGGAAAGAAAAATGAAAAATAAAATTATTCGGTAAAGTATTTATATAAGTTTAATGTCTATATTGTCATAATTCTTAGATAAATTTGACAAGGTTCATTAATAATCAATTCAGTATTTATTTATGAATTAAATTGCTAATTAGAAAAAAAGAAAAAGAATGATTGAATTTAATAATACCAAAATTTTAGGGATAACATCCTGTGTTCCAGAAAATTTAATGGATCTCAAATCAATTTTCAAGAATGAAAGTGAGACTCGATTAAAAAAGACATCGCAGGTTACTGGAATAGAGTCGATTAGAACGGCAAGCCCAGATACAACAGCATCCGATCTTTGTATTAAATCTGCTGAAACATTATTTAAAAAACTCAACTTTGATAAGAGCGAGATTGATTCGATTGTTTTCGTAAGTCAAACAAGAGACTATGTTATGCCGCAAACTTCGTTTGAAATTAGAAAAAACTTAGGTTTAAGTAATAGCACAACCTGTTTTGATTTACCGCTAGGATGCACTGGCTTTATTCAAGGACTTTTTCAGTCATATAGCTTACTTCAGAATAAAAAAATAAAAAATGTTCTGCTACTATGTGGTGATACAATAACGAAATATTTGAATAAAGAAGATTTTGCCACTAAAAGTGTTTTTGGTGATGGAGGATCCGCTTGTATAGTTTCTTCTTCAGAAAAAAAGTCTTCTACTTTTTTTCATATTAGAGCAGTAGACGAAAAAGTAGAATCTTTAATCATGAAGTCAGATGAGCTTTTTATGGATGGTTTTGAAGTTTTCAAATTTGTTAGTAAATATGTTCCAAAATCCATTAAAGAAAACCTAAAATATCTTGATCAAAACATTGATGATTTTGATAATGTAATTTTTCATCAAGCAAATGATTTTATCATTAAATTTTTAAATAAAACGTTGAAGATTGACAGCTCCAAATCACCAACCGTTTTGAACGGATTTGGAAATACAGGTCCAGCTTCAATACCATTGGCGCTTACAGAGAAGTTCTTCAACGTAAAAAAAGGGAATACACTTTTGAGCGGATTTGGGGTCGGATTATCGTATGCAAATTGTGTAGTAAATTTATCGGAAACAGAAATATTCAAAACTATTATATACAATGAAAAATAATGAAATCATTGAAGAAATTGCAGAACTCTTAGAACTAGAGGGAGGTTTCGATGTTAATGAAACACCTATTCAATTTGATTCACTTTCTTCCTTAGGCCTAGTTTCTTTTTTGGATTCTAATTTCAATATTAATGTCACTAAAGAAGAAATAGAAGAATTTAAAGTCATAAACGATGTTGTAAAATATATTGATGAAAAAAAAAGTTGATTACGTAATTGCAGTAGATTGACGGTACTATTCCTTAAAGCGATTTATGCTCGATTAACGCCTTGTATTATTAATACGGAAGAAGAAGTAAAACATTGTATTAGCGCACTTGAAAAAGTTAATGAGTAGAATTACATTCTAAAAAGAAAGAATAAAATATATGATATCCATAGCTTAGGATGTAAATACCCTATAAGGATCCAATATAAACGTCTCAAAACAAAAGAACATCCCAAAATTAAGGAAGTTGTCCATCGGTTTACCACTATAAACTTTTCTTGCTTTATGTTCACGTTAACAAGACCTATATAGGACGAATATTAATTTTCATTTGTTTTTGCGTCGTCTATCTTATTTTGTAATAATAAACATTCATTCAAAAGAACTATTTTTTCATTTCTTCTTTCTTTCCAATATGACATAATTACCATTATCATGCCAATGATTTTGTTTGGTTAGTATATCAAATCCATTGTCTAATAATACGTGAATAAATTGTGGATTATTATATATCAATATTACATTCATATTTTCTAGCTTATCAATAAACTTCTTCATTATTTCAGCATCAAAAGGGTTATATAGATAGAAAACAAGATTTGTTCCAAAATTTTCAATATTAACATCTAATATATTACATATCTGTAAGTCAATCTGTTCATTGAAAAGTTTATTAAAGTTGTCTTTAGCAATATGAACCAAGTATTCACTATAGTCAATACCTATTATTTTATTCTTTAAATTGTGTTTTATAATTAACTCATTCCAAATGATTAGAACCTTACCTTTACCACTGCCAATATCAATGAATGTATACTTTTCTAGACTTGTACCTAAGTAGGTATAAACAAAATCAAATGATTTTTTGACTACACTTTCCCAGCTACACATATAAAAAAAACAATTTTCTAAATATTCATTTACTTCTAAAAATTTATCTTTTGGCAACCACTTATGCGTATCGACGCCTCTCTTAATATCAAACCAATGATTTTCAAAAAAATATAAAAAAGGAAGTTTAATTCCTTTATGTTTATACATATTTAGATAATCCCTTAGACCAAATTTCACCATACAAATTCTGTTTAGCTTTCTAATAGTTAATAAATATAAGTAATTAAAGAATAAATATTTTCAAAAAACAGCACCTTATTAACACCCTATTAAAATAAATCAGACTTTAAGTATCTACTTTTCAACTATCCCGCTCCAAATATTCGAATAGTAGAGAAAAACAATTAAGTTTAAACTATCCTGACTGTTTACTTATTTTCTATGGTAAATGGTAATGATGTCCCATTGACTTCTAGAAATAAAAAAGCCTGATCAGGGTTTTTGACTTATCTTTTATGGCTTTGAAATACCATTTACATATAATACACTCATTTTGTATTAATTAATAATATTTTAAGATTAAAAATTGGATAAATTTTAGTAAAAGAGGGCATATATTGAACTCCTTTTAGTAGAAATATGTAGATAAAATTGAAAATAATTAATGTGAGAATAGAAACGCCTAAAACAAAAAAGCATGCCAAAGTCGTGAAAAATTTTCAATTAGCTTGCTTATAAAAGGTAAAAGAACTTACATCATTCTCCCGATTTATCTACTTGACGCTCTTATTTACTTGCCAAACTCTTTTCAAAATCTCTGCAATATGTTGCAGTAAAACTCAATACATTACATAATATTGTTTAAATTTAAATTACCTACTCTACTTTTAAACAGTTCAATTTTAAATGAAGATAATTACATCTTTTTCCTTGCAGTACATATATAAACAAACTCATATACTTGATGCACTTCTATTTCCTCAAGATCATTAGGCAGCAAGTCAACGGGGCATCCGACAATGGTATTGAGGCAAGCAAATACTTTCTTAAAATAAAAATGTTCTAGCCATGAAGCTGATTCGTACTCTTGCTCATCTAAAAACAGGATTTTTCCGCCTTTTTTTGTCACTCTAACCATTTCCTTGAGAGCAGTTTTTGGATTTGCAAAACCATTAACTGCACCATAATTAGTGGTAATATCAAAGGTTTCAGATTCAAAAGGAAGATTAGTAGCATCAGCGACAATAAAATCTGCTTGAACTTTCTGCTTGCTCATTAAACTTCTTGCTTGGACTAACATTTCTAAAGAAAAGTCTACAGCAGTGTAATCTGCATTCAAATCCATCCAACCATGTCGAAAAAGTGAATTACCAGTACCACTGGCAATATCAAGCATTTGTATTTTTCTATCTGATTCTAGATATTCTTTTTGAAACTCCATATGAACAGAAGCATGGCTTTTTTTAGGTGTAAAATTTCGAATCTTAAGTATCATTTTTATTGGTATAGAAAGTAAAAGTAAGTAGGCATATCTGGGATATTTTGTTAAAAAAATAATATACATTACCATCGGTATGAATAACAAAAAATCAAAAAGAGTCGCATCATTTATACCACGAAATACAATCAGATCTATAAAATTATATGTTGAGAAAATTAATAAAAAAACTAATAAAAAATATACAATCCAGTATTTCACAGATACTCTTGCTGGTCTAACTGGAAGCATAAAGAAAGGATTCCAAAAATTATAAAACCAAGCTGTGTATTTATAAAGTCTTTCTCTAAGCCTTTTATCTACTTTACTAATAGACTCTACAAAATAAAGTTTGGGAATTCCATCTTCACAAATGTACTTCTCACCACACTCGCTACACATCCAAAAAGTATCGTAACGATTATTAATAGCATTTTTTTTACATGATGGACATATCACTTTAGACTCAATCATTTTGTGTCATTTTAATATTAAATATTCCAATACTGTCCTTTTTCATTTGTAGAGCAATTTTACATTAATTACAGTCTAGAAAATAATATAAGTGATCTACAAAATTTTTTGTTGTATGTTATATTCATAAATTACATTTTAGTTTAAGAATATAATATAACAAATTAAACCTTATCGCTAATATAAACTTATTATTCAAAATAAAAAGGGTTGATAATCATTGATGCAGCGATTTTTTCGTTATTAAAAAGAGATAAACTATTGAATTGGAAAGTGAATGAAATCAATTAGTAATAAATAAGTAATATCTAAAATTTTAGATTGTTAAAATATAAATGCCTTTTTTGATTCACTAATATATTCTGAAACTAGATACAAATAAAAAAATTATCCCTTTTAAAACCAAAATTTACTATTTTTGTGATAGTTGCGAATTTTTGATAAAGAAAAAAATAATCTATTATGTACTATTTATATTTAGGTCCAGGTGTCGGTGGTGGAATTTTGGCGATAATTATTGGAGTAGTAATTTTAATTTTAATTACTCTATTTACTTTTTTATGGTTTCCAATTAAACGCTATTTGAAAAAAAGAAAAAAATCAACTTGATATTTTTAGCCGGCTTTCTTATTTCCTTATTGGCAATCCTCTTTTTTTTAAAATTGAAATATATTTCAAGCATCAATGATTGGATACTTGCGACATCACAATTTGTATATTATAGTGGCCATCCTACATTAAATGATGATGAAATATTTAATCATATAAAAAAAAGATTTAGAAGTGTAGCTAGTTTTTTGTTGGTTGTACTACTAAAAACGGTATTGTTCATTTTTGTTATTATTTTTTTAGTTGGTATTTCATCCATCGTTATTAACTTACTGAACGGAAAAGCTATTCCTCATTTTAAATCGGATGAGTTCATTTCGGAACTTTTTCCAAAACACTTGTTTCAATGGCCCTTTATATTGGGTACATTATTGCCAATAATATTTGTTCCTCTAATTTCTAAGAAAAAATCAAAAGAGAAAGAACCTTATTCTGCAATCGATAAATTGTTACATTATATTTTTTTAGGAAATAAGAATATATCTCGATTTATTTTTAAAATTGAGTTACTCTTAAATAAGAAGACATTAAGAAATAATGCTTCTATTAATAATGTTTATATAGCGGGTATGGCAAGAGCAGGCACTACTGTAATAATGCAGTATTTGGCTGAATTACAAGAATTTAGAAGTCTTTCTTATAGAAATTTACCCTTTCTGTTTATGCCTAAAACCTGGCCTCTTTTAATATCAAAAAAAAAGGTGCAAGAAAAAGAACGATTTCATCAAGATGGCGTTAAACATAGTTTAAATTCGTATGAAGCCTTAGAGGAGCCCTTTTTTAGAAATTATTTAGGAGATCAGTATATAAAGTACGATAAAATTATTAAGCACAAATTAAATAATGATACATATAAAAAATACAATTATTTCAGAAAATTGGTCGCTAAAGACAAAATTTATTTGGCAAAGAATAATAACCATTTACTAAGAGCTGAATCGTTACAGCAATTAGATGATAACAATAATAACAAAACAATAACTATAATTCCATTCAGAGAACCTTATAAACAGGCCACCTCATTATTAAAACAACATAAGTTATTATCTAAATTACAAAAGGAAGACCATTTCACACTAGATTATATGGATTTTTTAGTGCACCATGAATTTGGCTTACATACCAAAATACCGACCCTAGTAGAAAAAGATTTTCATTCAAAATCAAATGAGGATAGTCTTGACTATTGGCTAGAAATTTGGTATTTTTTCTATTCTCAAGTATATATTACTTTTAAAGAAAAAAGAAGTTTTCATTTTTTTTGTTATGAATATTTTGTTTCTAGCCCTAAAAAATCCTTAGAAACATTACTTTCAAAAATTGAACTACCACAAGAATTAGTTGATTCCATTAAAATAAAAAAATTTGAATCAAGAGCCAGTGAAAACACTAGTCAAAAAGATATTAAATATGTAACTTTATATAAGAATCTTGAAAAAATCGCCATTAATAATTATGGATAAATTTGTAAAAATTCTACGCGTTATATTAGTCCTGTTTTTTTTAATTTGGATAATTAGTTGGTCTAGCATACGTGCTTTTAAGAAAGTTGAAGGAGGGGATTCTGGACTGTATAATAAAATTATGGTAGAACTTTACAATACGCCTAATGAAATTAGAAAATGGTTCAAATCCAAAGAGGTGCTGCCTAAAAATGCATTAGAAATAAAAGGTATTGACTCTCTTCAGGAAATTGGTAAAGCCAATAACCTAGAATATGTTAGTGATTCAATTTTTTTACTTCACACTTCATTTATTAATCCTACTACTAGTGAAATATTGTTGCAAAATATTAAAACTGGCGAAGTAGCTAGAAAATGGACCATTCCACTAGATATTATCTTAGCAGACTTAGATACTATTATATCTATTTTTGATAAATCCAATCTAAACAAAAAATTGTCTGAAAATATGAAAAAGAGCATCCAAAGAAAAACAGACGAGATTATTATAAGACATCAGATGATGCTTGAAGATGGTTCTGTAATATTTAAAGTAGCATCGTATGGATTTATATATAAAATGAATAAGGATTCTAAAATTCTTTGGAAAAGTAATAAAATCGCGCATCATTCATTAGAGCTAGACGAAGAAGGTAATATTTGGGCTTGTTCTATTGATCTTAATAATGATACCGCTAATTCTATTGGTTATAGAGATGATGCCATTTTATGTTTAGATCAAGAAGGAAATCAATTATACCATAAATCTTTGACAGATATTTACTTTGAGAACAACCTTTTCGAAAGTACAGTGGAGGCCACACCAATTGGATACAATTGGAATAATACGTATAAAGATCCATTTCATTTAAACGATGTTAAGCCCGTAATGAATGATGGTACCTATTGGAAAAAAGGAGATGTTTTTCTGAGTATGAGAAATAAAAGCTTAGTTGCATTGTTTCGACCTCAAACTAATAAAATAATAATGCAAAAACAAGGTCCTTGGATGAATCAGCATGACGTTGATATTGAAAATGATTCTATAATATCAATTTTCAATAATAATCTTTCTTTCTTAAATGATAGAGTAAAAAATGGTAATAATATTGCCATATTCAATTTTAAAACAGATCAAACAAATTTTATTTTGAATAATATGTCCAATACAAAATGGCAGGGTCGCAAATCAATACTGTCATCAAAAGATATTTTTGTTGAGGAAACACATAACGGCATATATTATTTATATGATTCTATTGGAACATTAAAATATAAATTCTATGTTCCATATAGGCCCGAGCCTAAATATGCCCAATTCCCAGGGTGGTCTAGATTATATATGAAAAAAGGAGGAAAGTATTTTGAAGAATAAAACATGAAAGAAGATAATAACTAAGTTGCTGATATTTTTTGATAACTTCCTATTATATCTTTTAATTAGCTAATATTTTTTCAGTCAAAAAATAAAAAACATAATTTAGATTATCTAAACGATATAAGATAAAAATTAACTATTTAATGAATGTAAAAAAATATTTTTTCAAAATACTTGACATATTTGGATATAGAGTAAAACTCATAAAAAAACCTAAGAAAGTATATGTCAAAAATTCAGTAACCAGAGGTGTTATTTTTGAAATGGTAGGAACATCAGGTATAGGCAAAACTACTTTCCATTCTAAGGTAAGTGAAGTTTTAAAGCATAATTGGAATTTAAGTTATTATAGAGCAAATGAGCGACAAAGTATTAAATCTAATTCCTTTCTTGACGAGTTCTACCTCCTTAACATATCACTTACAATTTCAAAATTTTATAATAATAAGAGAGACTTTGATCAAAACATGAGATTATTAAATTTCTTGACAAAGTCAGCTAAAGATGATAGATATTTGAACCTTTCTGGTTTATTAGATGACAGTGGATGGTTTCTAGATGATAGTTTTTGTCATATTTTTACCTCTGAAATTGTTGAAATAATTGAAAAAAAATTAATTTCAGAAGAAGTTTTAAATAATTTTTTTACAGGAAGAAAAATTTTATTCTTAGAAGCACCTGTAGATTTTATAATAAAAAACTTGCAAAAACGTAGATCAGAAACTAGAGGAGCTCTTAACGACTATCTCAGCATCTATGAAGAGGAATCCCTTAGAAAATTTGTGCAAGAAAATCAACATAATTGCCGTAAATTGGCTAAACTATCATCACAGTTTGGAGCATGTTCTTGGAATTTGGATTTGTCAGAAGGAGACGATAAAAATTTAAAAAAAATTAAAGAAATTGAAGCTGAGATTATAAAAAATAACTACTAAATATTTCAAAAGGTAAACTAAATCATCATTTAATATAAATCAGCTACATTAAAATGCTAGGATAAAGAAGAAAAAATCAAGGTATGAAAAATATAATAATACTTGGAACAGGTGGATGTGCTGCTGAAACTACTTTTTATATTGGAGACCATAATGCTAAAGTTCCAAAAAATGAAAGGATAAATATCAAAGGATATATTGAATTCGATTATAATTTAAAAAAGTATTATCAGAGATATAATTTCGATGCACCCGTTATATGTGATATTGATGAATACTCCCCTACTCCAGACGAAGAAGTGCTAATATGTGTTGCAGATATCAATTTTCGAAAAAAAATGATCGATAGTTTGCATAAAAAAAATGCTTTGATTGGGAGCTTCATCCATGATTCTGTCATACTACCCAAACCGTTTAAAATTGGGATTGGAAATATAGTATTTCCATTCTGTATAATAGAAAAGCATGCTGTTATTGGCAATTATAATATTATTACCCCATATAGCGTCATTAGCCATGATTGTGCTGTTGGTAATAATAACTTTATCGCAACATCGGTCATTGCAGGTCATGTAAACATAGGGGACAATAATTATTTTGGTATTCGATCAGCAGTGGTTCCACATGTTCAAATTGGTAATAATAATTTGATTCATGCAGGAATGGTCGTTTATAAATCTATAAAAGACGACACTACTGTTTTTTACCGTTTCAAGGAAAAAATTATGGCCATTCCAAAAAAATAATTATACAAAAAACCTTAAATAATTCTTCATAGATTTATTACAGTTTATAATAAAAATTAGTATTAGGAAAGAGTTATTTATATATATTTGTTATTAATCTGCTTATCATAAATACTTAAAATATGAAAATTACAGTTATAGATCTTAAGAAGTATATCCATTTAATCTGTATTTCTTTATTTTTTTTGTCGTGCGGCACAAAACAAGATATAGTTTATTTTCAAAATGTAGATGCTGTAGGTATTAGTAATTCTGTCAACAGTTATATTCCAGTTATCCAATCAGACGACATGTTAACTATTATTGTATCTGGTTTAGATCAAGATGCTGTACGGCCGTTTAACTTGACTGTTGTTAATTTTAGTGATGAAGCAAATTCAACGGGCAGAAGAAATCAACAATCGTATTTAGTAGATTCGAATGGTAATATAGATTTTCCTGTACTTGGAAAACTGAAATTAGCTGGATTAAATAGAATACAAGCCACATCTTTGATTAAAGATATGTTAAAAGAATATGTAAAAGACCCTATTGTAAACATTAGAATAGTTAATTTTAAAATAACTGTTCTTGGAGAAGTTAGAAGTCCAGGTTCATATACTATTCCTAATGAGCGTATAACAATTATTGAAGCTTTAGGTTTAGCTGGAGACATGACCATACAGGCTGAAAGAAAAAATGTTTTAGTGATTAGAGAAGAGAATAGTAATAAAAAATATATTAGAGTAGATATGACATCGGAAGATGTATTTAACTCTCCTGTATATTACCTTACTCAAAATGATGTGATCTACGTGGAGCCAAATAATTCTAGAGCTAAATCTTCTACTGTAGGTCCGAATTCAACCCAAACTTTGAGAATAGCTTCAATTTTACTTACTGCTGTTGCTTTGGTTTTTAGCATTACAAGATAAATATAATACGGAAAATTAGATGGAATTTGATAAGCAACAAAATATTCATCATGAAAGTGAGAACATTGACAGTGTTAATGTAAATATTAAAGATACCATTATTCAATATCTCAGTCACTGGAAATGGTTCGTCTTGTCAATTCTACTAAGCATCATTTTTGCATTCTATAAATTAAATTTCGAACGTCCTAAATATAGAGCGACAACCACAATAAAAATTAAAGATGAAGAAAATGAAGGTAATTCTACGCTTTCAGTTTTTCAAGACTTAGGTGTTGTGAATGGTTCTAACGATAAAATTGAAGATGAGATAGAGATTCTAAAATCTAAAAGTATTGTTAAGGAAGTAGTAAAATCACTTGGACTTAATGTTCGATATTATACTAATAAGAACTATCTAAGTAATTTTTTAGATAATAAAATCGGATTAAATACTGAGTATTATGAGACTGAAAATTATACCGATCCTCCATTAAAAATTAATTTTTTAATGAGTGATTCAGCATCCTATAGAATAAGCTATTCCTTTATAATTACGGTAAATTCATTAAATAGTTTTTCGGTTACTGACATAGACAAAACATTTAGGAAAAAGCATGATTTTGGTGAAAAAATTAATATTGGATTTGGAGATATCATCATTGTTCCAGCTACTGACTTAAAGGAACGTAATTTAATTGGCTCTAACATTCTAGTTCAAATTAACTCTGTTAATGGTTTGGCTCGAGCATTAGCAAGAAGCATATCTATAGAACCTAAATCAGAAAGATCAAGTATTTTAGATGTATCGATAGTAGATAATGTTCGACAAAGGTCTAGAGACTTCTTAAATGAGCTTATTAAAAAATATAATGAGCGTGCTATCTTTCTCAAAGAAGAACTATCAAAAAGTACTTCAAATTTTGTAGATCAAAGGCTCGAGATAATATCTAACGAACTTTCGGATGTAGACCTTCGAACAGAAACACTTAAGACTCGTTACGCAGGTTCTGATACTAACCTTAGTATGCAAAGTGGGCAGGATTTAGAAAATCAAATAGTTGGTGCAAATGCTAAACTCCAATTAATTAAATCTCTAAAAGAATATGTAAGCGAAAAAGATCCTAACCAACCTATACCACAAAATTTAGGAATAGATGATAATAATGTACAATCTGCATCTGCACAGTACAATAATCTTATAATTGAAAAACAACGTTTATTAAAGAATTCTACTGATAAAAATCCAATTGTTGTTAATATTAATGATCAATTAAAAGCCTTAGAAAATAATATTAAACAAGGACTAAATAATTTGAGTTCTACTCAACAAATATCTATAGATGCACTTAATAGACAAGATGCCATAATCAATTCAAGATTATATTCTGCACCAAAGCAAGAAAGACAGATTAGAAATGTGCAGCGTCAACAAGGAATCAAAGAGGCATTATATCTATACCTTTTACAAAAAAGAGAAGAAACGGCGATTACACTTGGTGTTATTGACCCTAATGCTAAGGTAATTGAAATAGCTGAAAGTGTGGGTAGTGCAATTTCGCCAAAGAAAAAGGTTTTTTATTTAGTACACATATTTATTGGCCTTATTATTCCTTTTGCTATTATATATATTAGAGATTTTCTTAATACAACAATTAAAAGTCGTGAAGAGGTTGAAAAAATATTAAATATCCCCATCCTTGGTGATATACCAAAGTTAGAATCGAAAAAACGTTTTTTAATTAATAAAGAAGATCATTCTAGCACAGCTGAAGCTTTTAGAATACTTAGGACCAATTTAAATTTTTTACTGACTAATTCTAACAATAAAGGGAAGACAATTTTTGTTACATCAACCATAGCTCATGAAGGAAAATCTTTTGTTGCTTCAAATTTAGCAGCTTCATTAGTGTATGCGGGTAAGAAAACATTAATTTTAGGTATGGATATTCGAGCTCCCTCAATTAAATCATATTTAGGTATTCGTGGTTCTCTAGGTGTAACAAATTACATAATTGATAATGATTTATCATTAAAAGATATTATTATTAGCGTACCAAAAGTTGAAAATTTAGATTTGATTTCTTCAGGAGATATTGCCCCGAACCCTGCTGAATTGTTAATCAGTTCACGTGTTAAAGAACTATTTGATGAAGTAAAGGAAATTTATGACTATATAATAGTTGATACTGCTGCCTCAAGTATTATAACTGATACAACCGTCATAAAAAACCATGCTGATGCTTTTATTTATGTGATAAGAGTTAACTTTTTAGATAAAAGACTTTTAAGTTATGTTAAATCAATTTACAAAGAGAAAAGATTTCCGAATTTAGCTTTACTAGTAAATGGAATAGATTCAAAAAAAGGTTATGGTTATGGTTATGGTTATGGAGCCAGTTTTGAAAAATCAAAAAAGAAATCTTGGTGGAAATTTAGTTAGGTTTTAACAGACGCTAAACATTCTTGATTTAATAAAAAAATCAACAAGCAATAGATATTTAAAAAATTATATTGTATCTCCTAAATTTCTACTTCGTTAATCTAGTAAATAGAATAAGCCTATTAACAAAAAGCCAGGTAAAAAAAGAATATCGTGATCTGACTCTTGAAACATCAACAACTAAAATTATGCCGCCTGCTTACCTGTGAAACTTTATATTAACAACACAAGCAATACAAAAGCTATATCACCCCTATAAAAAGTACAATACTTAATAAAGCTTAACGATTCTAACATTATTAAGCTTTATCTATCTTTAAAGTTGTATAATATTAAGAGCAGCGAATATGTCATTGAAGTAGTTAGCAACACTTTTATGTCAGTAGGCTTTCAAAAAATGTAAGGATTCTACCCATTTAAAAAAGTGATGGAGGTCTTAAAACAATTAGTACAAGAGATCGATTTATCTAAGACTTTATGATGCAATAATGGTCCAGAATTTATAGCAAGATAACTTAATAATGGAGCGAGATATACGAAGATATGGAGCTTCGATTATATACGACTCAATTAACCTGTTTAAATTGCTTCTCTAGAACATTTAAATAATTGTTATAAAAGTGGAGTTCTAAATAAAAACATATTTGTGAAAACATTTCGATCAAGTAAGAAAACAGACGAGGCTATCGATTGATGATTGTAACAATCATAAACTACATTAAGCATTAGGGTAAGTTTACAGACTAACTCACTACGCAATTGGAGTTTGATTATTCAACAACTCTACAATAGATTTTGAGGTATAGAATTAGAGCATGTCCAGACTTAACAACTAATCCTTAGAGACTAGCTCTATGAAAACCCAAAGAACAGATTTTAATCTAAAACCCTTAGAGACGATCCTAAACAGTTTATAAGATTTTACCTTTTTTAAGCACTTCTTTTGCCTTTAAATAAAATATTATAAATAGCATTAACAAAGTACCGGGTGTCTGTAAAATAAGGGCTTTTGCTTTTCTCTGTTAAATACTCTCTTTCAGCCTGTAAAACACTTTCAACAGAACTATTTCTATTTAAAGCTACATAAGGCGGTATACATCCTGGTTTATATTTTAAACGTAATTCTTGTATATCTCTAGGTATATCATTAAAATATCTCTGAGATACTGGTCTAGAACCAACTAATTTTAACTCGCCTTTAAACACGTTTATTAACTGAGGCAATTCATCTAGCCAATAACGTCTTAAAAACTTGCCCCACGGTACTAAGCGAAAATCATTAGCAGGCTTACCGTTTTGTCCATAGCCATTAAGTTTAAGAATATAATCTTGTAAATATTCTGAATATGGGTGCATAGTTCTAAACTTATAAACTCCAATAATTTTACCATTCTTGCCAACCCTCTTCATCTTAAATAAAGGTCCATAACTAGGGTTCAAATCGAAAGAAGGTTCATTAACTTTTTTAGCAGCAAAATAGTGAATACCATTTATTACTTTATAGTCGATAATATCAAAACCACAACTAACCAACCTACCAAGGCTTTCTGCCTTTGATAATAATCTACTTTTACCCTTTGTAACAGAAAAGTAAATCTTTTTTAATACTGGTAATTTTGGTATCACTCTCAAAAAAACAAATTGAGCAGTTTTATACAAGTCCTTAATAATAGGAATCTGGCAAATTTTCTTTTTGGCATTTCTATTTCTAAAAGTTTCAAAGCATCCAATTAAGACACCGTCTTTAGGTAATTTCTCATTAACCTCTTCCAAATGCTTATTTAGCATTCTAAAATCATTCATTCTGTTAAGAATGAAGACATTTTGAATTTTATAGAAATTACTATATGAAGTTAATGTTTCATTTTTTGGAATAACCAAATTTTTCCCCTTATCAATTTCAGGGACATGCTCCTTAAAAAAATTGTATACATCTTCATTTGTTGACTGAAGTATTAATTTCTTGTTAGATGCAGCAACTTTATCTCGAGTTAATAATTCTTCAGAATATAATTTAAATGCTTCTAAAAAGTCTTTCTTCCATACTAAATAAGTCTCTTTAGATATATTCTTTCTAGCACATACAGACTCGATCTTAGTACCATCAATTAAACTATCAACAACAATTCTAATTCTCTCCAATGAGGAGAATTCTTCTGAAGATCTTAACTGAGTTCTTTTACCACCAAGTTTATTAAATATTAATTTAGTTTTATCAAGCGCAGTGTTCGAAGTAAATTCACTACGTTGGTAAATAAAATCTTTTTTTAATAATACATCATTCTTTAGAAAGTCACCTAACTCTAAAGTATCATTAAAGTATTCTTTTATCATAGCACAAAATTTGCACGAACCACCATATTTCTGGTAAATTCATTAATAATTTCTTATGACTAAAAAAAGAATTAATACAACCGACAAAAGACCATATAAGTAAACAAGCCTATATAATTATATGTAAAATAACTACAAATAATTGTACACATTTAATTTAAAATAGCTATTTACTGAATTTGGCATTTAAGGGGATTCTTTTTATAGCAAGTACAAATATATTACATTCTTATTAGAATAACGTGATTTTCTTTTAAAAAAACTGCATATGCTATTATTTTACCTATAAACGGTTAAATGTTAACAATATAAGGTAAATGTATATTTCATTTTTTAACATAAAATAATCTCTTAACCAAATTTTTTACACGCTGAAAAATTAACTCTTTAAACCACATATAAAAATTATTACTCCAACGCTGAGGGTGAAAAGTAAACATAACTTTAGTTGGTAGCTTCCCTTTATTTATTGCCACTATAATTTCATCAGTTGTATGAAAAGATAGTTCAAATGAAGAATCAACTCTATCACGAACACTTACTTTATTTCCGTCCCATTTTCTACCTGTATCAGTAAGGTAAAAAACTTCATTAAAATCAATATCAAAATATGGTTCTCCAATTAATTTATAATCTTTATAATTATACTCTTTCCAAAGATCTTTTGAATCATATTTAGACATAGGACTTCCGTGCATACATATAGTGGAAACAGGAGCTAATTTTCTTAATTCTTTTAGATTATTCTCAAAATCTTTGATTCCGGTTATTATATCGCCTTTACAAGTTGTTAAACATTCATAGTGATATCCTATTTCATGTCCTAATGAAGCAATTTCTTTGATAACGTTTTCCTTCCAACTCTCTGGAACAGCTCTAAAGTAATACGTACCTTTTATACCTAATTCATGTTGAATTTTAGCGAAGTGTAAAGAGTTTTGTGGTAATAAATCTACGTCGTGTCTTAATACAATGCTTTTATCACTAGGCTTGTCAATAAATTCTTGAAACGTTTGAAATTCATATCCATTCGTTTTTAGAGCATCTAAAAGTTCTTTATAAATTTTAACTGTAAAATCCATTTTATTTAAATTGATACTGAAATTCTGGTGTTTCTCTCATGATTTTAACACTTTTGGGGTAGTTTTCGATGAACCAAACCATGAAAGCCGTCACATCAATTTTAGATTTAAGGAGATTATTTCTTCTTTCCTTATACTTTTTAATTATTTCATCATCATTAATAATATCTTTAACTAAAGCTAAAAATTTAGCTGGAAAATTAGAATTTATTCCATTACTTAATTCAAAAATATTCTCTATTTCTTCTAAAACGCTAATTTTACCCACAAAATCATTGAATCTAATATTAGGTGTTCCCAACATTGCGGCCTCAACTGCCATACTCTGACTGTCACCAATAAAAAGGTTTGCAAAGTATAAATAATGATGAATGTCTTGTTTATTTCCACCAAATTCATATTGCTTAAACTCTTCTGGTAATTCTCGCTCTGATGATATTATTACCTGACCTTTTGTTTTTAATATTTCAATCAAATCAACTGCTAATGAATCAGAAATTCCTTTAGCATTCATATCGTGATATGCTTGAAGGTTGGCAAAACGAATTAAAAAATACTTTTTTTCTAAAGGTATATTGACTCTTGATCTATCTGGATTAAACCTATTTGGATGCAGATAAGCTAACTTTTGAAACCCTTGATAATTTATGGTTTTACCATTCCATATACTGTTATTAACTCCCTTTGGTGCCAAAATGTTCGTAAACAAAGGATAACATGTTAAAGCTCCTAAGTACATTGGTATTGACAAATCAACATCATCTTCACCAAAAAACAGCGTTGAAATTTTCACAAAAGGCGATATATGACCTATTTCCGGAGAAGTGCCAATCATTAAATCTGGTTTAAAATCCTTGACAATCTTTAACAGCTTTCTATCTCTATCAATCACAGACTTTACTATAGAATAGATGTTCTTTTTACGATAACCAACAGAGAGCTGTACATATGGATAATTTTTAACCAACTCTTTCAATATATCCTTATCCTTAATAGAAATAAGTATATCATGACCGTGCCGCTTCAACTCCTCTATCGTATACTTAAACAAATGAAAATGAGCAGGGTGATTTAATTGAAATAGAAATTTTTTCTTAACTTTTGTGCTCATTTATAATGTTTGAAATTTTTGTAATTGTCTTTTTATTGACCCCGTTATGAGTAGGGATAGTAATTATCCTTTCAATTATTCTTTCAGTATTTGAACAATCACCTTTTGTATAACCAAATTCAGAAGCCCATATTAAAGATTTATGAAAATGTTTTCCTGGTTCAATCTTTTGCTTTATTAACTTATCATATAATTCGTCTCTATTATCAATTAACAATGGAAAAATATAATAATTTAGTGTGTTATATTTTGGTTGATTTAAAGTAGACGTTCTTACTTTCAATAAAGATGAAAGTAGTTTTGCATTTTCGGTGTTCTTAACAAGCATTTTATAAAAAAATGGAGAGTTTCTCATTAAAATATTTTGACTCCAGGTACACCCCTTATATTCATCAAATGAATATTTATTTCCTAAATCTAATTTTTTATCTAGTTTTTTTCCTAGCCTATAAGTAATTAATCCATAGAACGGTGGCTTCATCATTATAGAATATATTAGTACTTTCAAAAAATTTTTAATGGAAGAAAGTTGAGTTTTCTTAGGAATTTCTGCATATTTATCTATAAACAAAGGAAATTTACCCGGTTTATTAATTGCACACCATCCACCGCTTCCAATAGCTGGAAACTTTGCTAGTCCAGTAGAATAAATTGCAGCATCACATATCATTCCTGTATATGATTTCTTATATTTAGAAAGAAAAGAATGAGCACAATCCTCAATAATCACGATCTCTCTAGCTATTTTTTTTATAGAAGCCATATCATCTGGAAAGCCGAATGTATGTGTTACAATCAGTACATCGATCTTATAGATATTCTTTTTAAGGTGGTTTAAGTCAAGCTTAAAATCATCTGTTAAATCCAAGAAAATTGGGGAATGACCAGCTCTGACAATAGCTTGAAAAACGGTATGGCATGTATATGCTTGGACTCCAACTTTAAGAGGTTTATTAGTAGACATAGAATCCAATAATAATCTTAACCCAACCCTTGAATTGTTAAACCAATAATTATCACTCGACTTATCATAAATGCCGTCTACAGAACTAGTTTTTTTTATTAAAGATTTACAATAATAAAAAAATGGAAGCGTATAATAAAATCTTGGTATTAGTCCCACTTAGTTTAATAATATTTATTCCCTTTTCTTAAAAACTCTCTTACTTTATCGGAATTAGGGCGCGTATAATAAATAGCACTCTCTTTTTGCTTTTTAGGTACAATTTCCTTTTTAAGAATTTTTTCAATTGCTTCTGGTAATATCTTAGAAATATATTCAGAAACATTAATCATATTTTGATAAAGTGATTTTGTTTTTATTTCAATAGTCTGTTCAACAAATATATCGCCAGTATCTATTCCTTTTTCTACTTTGTGTATAGAAATTCCAAGTTCTTTTTCCTCATTGAGCATAGCCCAAAAAACAGGCTGAGCACCTCTGTAAAGCGGTAATTTACCAGGGTGTATATTAATCATTCTTACGTCATCTCGAATATATCGCTTCGGAATAATACGATTAAAATAAAGTAAGACTATTAGATCACTCTTTTGCTCAATAGCCTTATCTAAATAAATCGACATTTTCTTTCCCGAAAATATTGGTGTAGCTTTTTCTAAAAGTAATTTTGAACAATTGGCAATGGATTCATTTTTCTTTTTGTTTTTAATTTTTTGAAAAAAAATTAAAAACAAATTAAATAAACCATAATTCAAAAGTCGTTTAATTTTCTGCTTTAATCCCTTATCTCCTCCTAATGACTTAGATGTATAGATACCTTTGACTGTAATAGTTTTACTATTAAGTATTTCTCTAATGATTATTGAGTTCCATTCATTGAGTTCAGTGGTGAAAATAAAAATATTCATACTACTTTAACTTTTGAATTAATTTTAAACCAAGTTTGGCTATTTTGAACATCAATTTGTTATGTATTATCTCAAACCTTCCAAATTCAACCAGCTCTCCTCCAAATTTCATTTTATGATCACGCACACCATACGGAACATTTGGCTTACCCGCACCACCAAAATCAAATGTTTCGTATTTTTGATCAACTCCCCAAAGTAAAATATTATAAATTAAGTAATCGTTTGAGTACATACTTCTATACTTATCATCAGCACCGGCAAACCAATCATAGACTAAATTTTTATATATTAATGAAACCCTAAAAGCTATCATTTTATCTTCAAAATAAACTCCAAAAGCCTTAATCGCGGAAGAATCTTTTAGCTCATTAAAAGCACTAATAAAAAAAGTGAAATCGGGCATTGGTAGCTTAACTCTATTATAGGTAGATTTTATTAAAATTAACCCCTCTTTAAATTCATTTAAACTTGTTATCTCTTTAAACTTTGCTCCTTTATTTTTCGATTTTGTAAAATTTCTTCTTTTACCTCTTTGTATTCTAGCTTTAAGTTTATCTACACTTGTATTCAGATTAATTAAAATATCTAGGTGAGCTTCGTATTTAAAACCATTAATTTCAAAAATACTCCGCATATCATGTTGGTCAAACATGTTTCTGAATTGTGAATAGATAGCTTTTCCCTTTATTTGTTTATTATATTTCTTTAATAATATGTCCATAACTTCGGGGTTATTATCTTTTACAATTGGTCCCCCAATAATAATTGAACGTGAGGAGAATTTACCCAAAAATCCTTTATGTTCTTTTTGGATAACGGCCAGCATAACGCCCACTAGTTTGCCACTCTCATCAACAGTACTAATAAAAAATGGTTCATAATTCTTTGTTTTCTTATATATTTCATACATTTCCGGTGATTGAAAAATATTTCCTTTAGGGTGCGACAATACAAACTCAGCCCATTTTTTATTTTCAACCTTACTTATCACATCTAACATATAATACAAATACTTTTTTTGTCTAAATTTCTTTTTAATATACTATAAAGACCTTGATTTAAATTACACTTTTATAGATTGAAATGACCTTGTCTGCTATATGTCGAGAGCATAAATGTAGAATATGTTCTCTACCATTTGTGACAGCATTATGAGATAGTGCTTTATTAAGTTTAGACGAAACATCTTCAACATTAAATGTAGTTAAAAAGCAACCTTTAGTATTCTTAATGACCTGCTCAATATCTCCCACATTAGTTGCTACAATCGGAACGTTACATGCCATAGCTTCTTTGATAACATTAGGACTTCCTTCCCATAAACTTGTAAGTAAAATAACATCAGAAGCATTATAGTAATATGACATTTGATTATTGGGTACATTATCTAAATAATGTAATTCAACATCATTTCTATCTAATAAATCAAAAGCTTCTTTTGCCAACTTAAAATTCTTTTCAATTCTTTCTGGATTAGCAGCAAATAAAATATTTTTTTTTGAAGGGTTCCAATTAGTATGTTTCAATGCTAGCTCTTTTTCAATAGGTTTAAAAATATTGAAGTCGACTCCATTTGGAACCACAATAGCTTTTTTAGATTTTAAAGAAGTACGCATATCATCAGATTTCACTATTGTCTTAGACCAATAAAAATTTTCAAAAAGCTTAATAATAAATCGATAATATAATTTAGATTTAACATCACTACCCATAAGGGACGCTATTAATGGATTGGCTCTTGCAAAAGCTGCAGTAAAGCCAGACAAAGAATAATGAGAATGAACTATATCATACTTATTGTATTTTAAATATCCTTTTAATTCAACAATAGACTTTAAGTATCCTCTTATTCCTGACCCTTTAATAATAAAGTAAGTTAATTCTATGCCTTTTTCTTTTAATGATTCTCCTTGATTTTTAACTATACAAGATATTGTATCATTTGTTTTCGCTCGACTTATAAAAAGAACCCTCATTAATTATTTGATTCATTAATTTTTTAAGAAATTAACAATAGAGTCTGCATAAACTTCTTCAATATCAACTTTCTTTTTATCAAACTCCCAATTTCCATTGTTCAATATATAGTAACCATCGGCTTTCGCATGGCCTACTGTTCCGAAATAAATTGCTTGGAACTCTAGCAAATAAAACTTATTGCCATCATATGCAATATCTATTGATATATTAGGTAGTTCTGCCTGATCAAAAACATTTTTTGCAAAATTGAATATTCCATCTGGACAATTGACATTAGATCCATAAATATAATTTGCATTACCACTACCACTAGCTCTAAAATCATTTTTTCTGACGGGTCTTTCAAATATGTAATACCTTTCACCAAAAATTAAAATTTTAAAATCTGATGTTAACTCCGGGATAAACTGTTGTATTATAAATTTATTTCTGTATAAAGATTCTCTCACATATCCCTTATGTTTTTTTGATCTTAAAAAGTCTTTTAAATCTTTTTTTATATTTCGCGTTCTACCAATTTTTTTAACTTTCTTCAAAAAATCTTGCCTATTAATTGCTAATGCTACCCCTCTACTCATTGCACCGGTAGATTCTTTAATAACAACAGGATAGGTTAAACCATCTATATCAATGTCTTCGAGTACCCCATAATGAGTAGCAGAAAGATTATTAACTGAATCTGTGAAAATTATGCTCTTAAGAATCTCCATGAAAACTTTATTATTATTAGCTCTCAAAAATTTAAAATCGGGTAATACTCTCAACCCTTTCTCTTTTAGCCCAAAAATAACATCCTCAATATAATTCTTATAATGGTAACCGATATCCTCACTTGAGGTATATAAAATTGTATCTTCTTTAGAAAATTCGTCGTCAAATTTTACATTTGAGATATTCATAAATCTTACCGAATATCCAGATTTTTCAAAATTCTTTTTAAGAATTTCCTTATCCATACCGCCGCGATAAGTAACATTATTCCATTTTGAGCCAAAATTATTTTTGTAATCTGTCAATATAACTATTCTCTTTTTCATAACGTAAATTTAATCATTTAAAACAGCCTTAAACATTCTTATATATTTTTGCGATACTTTTTCAATATTAAATTCCGATTTTTTAAATTCATTGATATTATTAAATATTGTCTGCTTGCTTACATCATCTAAATTAAGTGCTTTTTCCATTGATTCTGCCAACGATTTTGGTGATTCATTTTTGAAAATAAACCCGCTTTTCTCATCTTCTACGTATTCTAAAAACCCTTCTTCATCAGAACAAATAGGAATCAAATCGTAATTATAAGCTCTTAACAATGGTCCGCTTTGTGTTACATCTCTATAGGGGACAACAAAAAAATTTGCTTTTGAAAAAATATCAGAAAGTTCATTTTTTTCAATATACCTTATCTTCAAATCAAAAACATCGCTCTTATTTATTAATGGTTTATATTCATCGTTCCATGTTTTACAATTCCCTGCTATTGTAACAAAAAAATTGTCATATTTTTGAGCTAAAATATTAGTTGCCTTTATTAATACATCTACTCCCTTATAATAAAAGATTCTACCAAAAAATAAAAAATTTACTCTATTATTTTTTTGCAAATTATCTGTCGATTTCATTAAGTCTGTAGCTACTAAAAAAAGTCTAATGGTGAAACTTTTTTTATCAAGATGATCTTTTTTAAAAAGGTTCTCTTGAGAGTATGAAAAGAATTGGAAATATTTATAAAAATTTAATTGAATAAATCTGTAAAATTTTTCGCTGAATTTTAAATTTCCTACTGATCTTTCATGTAATTTATAATCCATAATACTAATTATAGTATTTTTATTCCCTAAAAATAATCTACTAAATATTGCAAAATATGGACTTCCAAAAGCTTCAATATAAATTACATCTGGTTTTGATTTTTTAATACTCTTAATAAGTTTATAATCACTCTTTAATTTCGCAAAACTTCTCGCTCGTTTCTTTGAAAAGTCATTTATAATATATTTTATTTTGTTTTCCTTGCAAAAAGTAGAAACATCATCAATTGAATAATTTCCATTTTTTTGATACGGACAAATAAATGTTAAATCAACCTTTTTATTCAGTTCACTAAGTATTTCTCTTTCTCTAACCCAAGACGCTGAGATAAAACAGACCTTCATATATTACCAATTTAATCCGTTATAATTTGGATGATTTCTTAATTTCTCAATTCGGCAAAAATCAATTATAATTTTATCATCCATTATATTCATATTCTCAATTTCCTTAGTTTTATTTGGTATAACAACCACATCGCTTTTTTCAATTAAGTCTTGAATATTGTCACACAACAATGTGGATATATGCGGCAATTTTTCTTCTATATAACTTTTATTAGCACCAATTAGCTTAGATAAACTAACATTCTCATCATATATTAATACAGTCTTTCCTTTACCAAGTAATTTTTCAATTATTTCGACAGATGGGCTATATCTTAGATCATCAGTTCCTGATTTAAAACTTATATTTAAAAATCCTATTTTCTGTTTTTTAGTATCGAGAACTGCATTCAATGCTATTTCTTTATGATAAGTATTACTATTTTCAATTGAGTTTAATACAGGAGAATCAATATAATTATCATGCGCTAACATTTTTAAGCCTTTTAAATCTTTCGGTAAACATGAGCCACCATATGCAAATCCTGGTTTAAAATAATAATTAGAAATATTAAGCTGTTTGTCTAGGCAAAATACTCGCATAACTTCATGTGAATCTATATCAAGTTTCTTACATATATTACCTACCTCATTAGCAAAAACGATCTTTAAAGCATGGAAAGAATTATTAACATATTTAATAATTTCGGCTACTTTTACTTCTACCTTTTCGACAGATCCATTCACTTTTGAATAAATATCACTCATTACATTAAGTGCTAATTGATTATCACTTCCAATAATAGTCACTGGTGGATTATAGTAGTCATTAACTGCCGTACCTTCTCTTAAAAATTCTGGGTTTGATACTACTGCGAATCCGACATTTCTCTTTTTACCAGAAACTGATTCGATTATTTCACCGACTTTATGATTTGTACCTGGTAAAACGGTAGATCTAATTGCGACTATATGCAAACCTTCTTTTTCTTTAAGTGTTTCACCAATTTCTCTGGCACAATTATATATATATTCTAAATTTAAATGTCCCTGAGCTGTAGAAGGCGTGCCAACACAAATAATGCTTACTTCAGAATTTAATACCGCATCCCTAAAGTTAGTCGTTGCTCTTATACGACCTTCTTTAAATTGTTCTCCAATAATCTTATCAATGTCCTTTTCAATTATTGTGGGTATGCCTCTATTAATCATATTAACTTTGGTCGATAAAACATCCACACCAATAACATTATGACCATTTTGGGCAAGACAACCTAAACTCACACATCCAACATAACCTAATCCGAAAATACTAATATTCATTATTTATTTTATTATTTGTAATGGTTTTATACGATTATTCTTAATGCCCCACTTTAATGCTGAAAAAAAACCTTGCCAACTTCTTATTGTATATCTTATTCTAAAATTAATTACTGTCTTCATAGTTAGAATAAATAAATGTTTCCTCTTAGCACGAAAGTAATATTTATAATCTTTATAATCTCTATGCATCATATGCGCAATAAGAGGGTTTCGAAAATTATAATACATTTTAAAAGGAGAAACTTTACCTATTGTTGCACTCTCTTTATGCCATAATTTAGCTTCGGGTGTATAAAATATTCTATATCCGGCTTCTTTCGCCCGAATTTGCCATTCAAAATCTTCAGCTTGAAATGCAAATTCAGTATTGTATCCACCTACTTTATCATAAACATCTTTGTTTACTAACCAAAAAATATCATCACACCATGGTAATTCTCTCACAACATCATACTGATTTTCGTCTTTTTCTCCAAGCCCAATATCTTCCCCTCTCCAATTTTTCTCATCCCATTCACGACCACATGTTTGAAATACTTCAGGTTCATCATAGAAATAGACCTTTCCAGTCACAAAAGCAACTTTTTCATTTTCTTCAGCGACTTTAACCGTAGCTTTAATCAGGTTTTTATCTACTTTTACATCATTATTAGTTATTAGAACATAGTCAGCATTTTTTTCATTAAACGCATACTCCATCCCAAAATTGAATCCCCCTGAATACTTAAGGTTTATGTCAGTTCTTAAAACCTTAACACTAGGCCATCTGCTTTCAACATATTCCTTAGTTTGATCAGTTGATCCATTATCAATTATAACAACTTCAAAATTATTGTAATTATTTAAAAGATAACTAGAAATAGAATCATCAAGCAAGTATTTCCCGTTATAAGATAAAATAAGAACTAAAACTTTTTTATTTTGCATATTCAAAACTTCTTTGTGATTTATAGAATAGTTGCCTAGACGCAAAATACATTGCTAAATATATATACCATGTCGACCTTCCTGACCCAGATACTGGTTCAAACCAATTCATATATTGAACTAGATCATAAATAAAGAAAACAATAAATATAATGAGGTTAAAGAATTCAAAAGAATGATAATTAACCCTGTGTTTTCTTAAATATTTCAGATCATAAAATAAAGAGCTTACTAATAATATATATATCGGAGAGAAAAATAAGAGTCCTACAACTCCGGTCATGGCTATTGCCCCTAGAAAAGGATAATCGGCCGCTTCATAACCTTGTTCATCTCCGTCCTTAGTTCTCCAGCGGTTATCAAAACCTGTCCCAAAATAAGGGTTATTTATAATTAGCTGTCTCATAAAAGGTTTACCTAACCCAAGTCTTTTATCTTTTCTGCCAGCTGAATTTTCTCCTTCAGTAACTAATTTTACAGCGTCGTTTACCCCAGAGCGACCTGCCTCAAGATATTTTGGGAAGCTCAAAGAAACTATAAATCCAATAACCAACGCATATAACATTACAGAAAGAACCTTTTTGAGAGAAAATAATGCTTTATGCTGAAAATAATTAAACAATATTATTGCAATAAATAAATAAACAAAAGTACCAATAATATGTCGCCTTGTAATGGATAAAAGCCATGATAAAAACATTAAAGAAAATGCTATTAGAACTAAGTTTTTCCATTTAAATTTTTTCTTAAAAAAGACTATTACTATAACACCAATTGGTATTAATAAAGGCATAAAACCATAACTTTTTAAAAATATTCTATCCGCATCGGCAAAATTTCTATTAAACTTCTCTATCGGCAATATTTCAACCCCAGTAATAATTGTAATAATAAATAGTATTAAAATGACACAAGAAGATAAAATGAGCGTTCTAAAGAATAACACGCTACTTCTCAAATAAAAGTGATACGTAATTACAAAGAGTAAAAAACTATAGATTGTTGTCCTACTCTTTTTGAAAAAATTAAAAAATGTGTACCCTTCGCTTAATTTAAGTGTAGGTACAACATATCCAAAAATTAAGAAATAATATAAGCCGAAAATAAATAAATACTTGATTAACTTGTTGTAGGTATCATTTTTTATTTTAGTATTAAATGATATCAATACCAAACATCCTAACAATAATACTAGTATAAGATCTCGTATGTTTATAGACCCTCCTTCTCCACTGATAAGACCTGACGCATGCAAGATTCCACCAGGGTTAACATAAATTATAAATAATGCCCAGAAAATATAATCAATAATTTTATATTCCTTTTTAGTCATTCTTTTGACTTACAATAAGTGAAGTTTTCTAAACAATGTTTTTATGAATTTATCAATAACAATCCATTTGAATAAATAAATCCATAATTTTGGAGACTTTTTTAACATTTCTATTAAAGGAGACTTTTCTTGCCAAGATATACTTTTATTTTTTAAAATATTGTATGTAGTTTTCGAAAAAATAGTGCGATTAATAAAATCAGATTTAAAATTCACTACTGACATATAGTTCACAAGTCCAGATTGCTGTACAAGTGGTACTCTTTTAGCAAAAAAATCGCTAGATCTACTAATTCCTAAGTTATGAAATCTATAATGAGCCAATTTCTCATCTATATACTTAATTTTAGCATAACTAGAAATATGTAGCCACCATCTATAATCATATGTGAATTCTTCATCAAATCTTTCTAAATAATCTAAAAGTAAACTTTTCTTAACACATACAGTTAATGTATTAATAAAATTGCATTCCAAAAGTTCCCAAAAAATGAATCCACTTTTATACAAAGACTTTATTTTTTTATGAAAATCTGTAGTATTAAGTATGTTACCATTCTCATCAATCATAATAATATCAGAAAAAATCATTCCGTAATCGCTATTTAATTCCAGAAAATCGACTTGTTTTTGCAATTTTAACGAATCAGTCCAAAAATCATCTCCCTCACAATAAGCAATATATTTTCCTCTAGCGGCGTATGAATTATAAGCTGAATTAAACTTGGAGGTAGGCTTTCCAAACACCTGAATATTATTTTCTCTAGAATGCAAAAATAATTTAATTTTACCTGGATATTTTTTTGCATATTCTATGCAAATATCTCTTGTGCCATCTGAAGACGCATCTTCACCCACCAAAATTTCAAAATCAAAATTTGTTTGCTGCATTAAAATTCCATCTAAACACTTTGCTATGTAATTAATGTGCTGATAGGTTTGAACACATACAGACACAAGAGGTTTCTTACAAACATCATTCTGAAATTCTTTAACTGGAATTTTCTGATATCTTCGAAGAAATTCTTCTTTTTTAGGCATACTTATATTAACAGAAATTTTACTAATTGTAATCAAATTATTTTTTAATCATGATAAATTCACTTATATCAGATCTGAAATAGTATTATACTTTTATAAATTCTTACAGTATATAACTATATAAGTTCAATTTTCACGTATTTACTCATATTCAATATTTTATCATGCATTTCTTTGGCAGTAGAAAATTGAAGCAATAAAACACCGATCGCCGTATTTGAGCCATTGTAAGTAATAACTTCTTCGCTTCTAATTTTGAAAATATGTTTTTCGAGAATATTACTTTCTAAAGAATCTGAAATCACTATTTTTTTAAACTTACCTGAAATTTCACTATGCAAAATATATTGGGCATAATATCCTTTTTTACTGTATGATTGCACATTTTTATAGTTCCCCATAGCAACTTCAATTGACGCTTCTGCTATATTGAAGCCACTTGCATATTGCTCTAATTGTGGGACTAAATTACCACCACTTCTAGGTCCGACTTCTATGAGAAACATTCTTCCTTGTAAATCCATTTTTGCCTCTATATTGAAAGCACCATACTTGATATCAAGAATATTAATCAATCTTTGTAATTCATTTTCAATCTCAAGCAGTTTAGACTCATCTTGAATTGAAGGCAAAGTTGTTGAAACGGGTACAATAGGATTAACATCTTCATTAAAATATTGATCTCCCAAGTAACAAAATACAACTTTCTGTTCAAAAACAAAAGCATCTCCATGTAATTGATAATCTGTACTATTTATAAATTCTTCAATTATAATTCTTTTATTTCTCGAATACGATAACGCAAAATTGAAAGCGTCTTCTAATTCTGAAAGGGCCATAATTTTAGTCACACCTTTACTCCCTGAAGAATCTACGGGTTTAACCATAATAGGAAAGGTAAACTTATCTATATCTTCTAAAACTTCGTTATAATGTGTATAACCTTTGGAATACGGAACATTAAAATTATTCTTACTCAAAAAATCTCTAAATAAATCCTTTTCAGTAAGAATTTTTACAGATTGATAAGGATTTCCTGGAAGGTTTAGTTTTTCAGAAACATATGCAGCTGTAGGTGCAGCTGGATCCGATGCGTAGGCTAATATTCCATCTATCTTTAATTTTTTTGCAAGTTCTAATACACCTTCTAGGTTTGTTGTGCTAACATTATGATATTCATCTGAAAATTTATGTCCAGGGTTATTGGGTAAATAATCACATGTTATTACATAATACCCTAATTTTTTAGCATACTTTATTGCAGATACCTGGAAAAATGAACCACCTAAAATCAAGAGGCGTTTTTTATTCATGTCTTATCCTAATAAATTTATTCATATTAATATCTCAATTGCCCTATCTTAAATGAGGGAATTTCTACAATTTAATCTATAATTTCTAAACGACGTTTTTAAATAATTAATACATTTTATTTAATGTTCTTGGTATCTATTGAGATATGATTTTTGCAATTTCTTTAATGGTTTCTTTTGACAGTCCCGGATAAATTGGCAAACAAATTACCTGTTGGGTAATTTCAGTCGCATTTTTTAAATTTATAGAATCTGATGATGGTAAACCTCTATAAGTAGGAAATTCGCTTATTAAAGGGTAAAAATAACGTCTTCCATGTATGCCCTTGCTTTTTAACTTATCATACAGTTCATCTCTTGTATATAGATACTTTGCTGGATCAATAAAGATTGGAAAATATGCATAATTATGTTTTACACTTTGTATATCATTTAAAAAACGAATTCCATCAACACCGCTTAGTAATTCTTTATACTTATTCGCTATTATTTTTCGCTCTTCAGTTTGCTTTTCAAAAGATTTTAATTGTAATAAACCGTAAGCCGCCTGTAATTCATTCATTTTTGCATTTATACCAGGTGCGATAACAGTTGTTTCATCAGCAAAACCAAAATTCTTTAAATAGTCTACCCTTTTTTTTGTTTTTTCATCCTTGCATATAATAGCCCCTCCTTCTATCGTATTAAATGTTTTAGTTGCATGAAAACTGAGAACAGATAAATCGCCAAAATTTAAAATTGAATTGTTTTCTTTTTTAACCCCGAAGGCATGAGCAGCATCATATATTACTTTAAGGCCATAGATATCAGCTATCTCATCAATCTTTTCAACATCTGACGGGTTACCATAAACATGAACAGGCATAATTGCCGTTGTTTTAGGCGTAATGGCAGCCTCAATTTTTAAAGGATCAATATTTCCGTAAACGGGATCAATATCAACAAAAACTGGTTTAATTCCATTCCAATATAATGCATGTGTCGTAGCTACAAAAGAATAAGGTGTGGTAATTACTTCTCCTGTAATTCTTAAAGTTTGCAAAGCAGATATTAATGCTAAAGTACCATTAGAGAATAAGGAAACATAGGGAACACCTAAAAAATCTGCAAGTTTTTTTTCAAATTCCTGATGAAATTCACCATTGTTTGTCAACCATTTTTTCTCCCAAATAATTTCTAAACTTTTAACAAAATCATGAAGATCGGGTAGTATTGGTTGTGAAATTAGTATTGGTTTTTTATTTTTCATATTTTAAATTTTATTTACCAAAAATAAATTAAACTATAAAGTTCTATCTCTAATTTTTTCTCCTTATTTTACTTTTCACGATATCTATACTATCTAATAGTAATTTTCTATTTAAATAATACATACCCATCAAATAAAAACCCCCTATAAATATTACAGTAAAAGCAATTTTTAAATAGTCATTATTAATTTCATACATTAAAAATACTCCTGTAGCAGTAAGAATGATTGAAATAATAAATATTATAAAAACATCTTTCAATTGTTCAACAATACCATAATTCACCAATCGTTTTGTATAATATGTATTAATCAATAAGCCCAAAAAAGAGCACACTATTTCACCATAAATAATATATATAACGCCAAACCGATACATGATAATTATATTTATAATTCGCAGAATATTTCTTAAAACAGATAGATTAAAATTTAATTTCATTTTACCTTGTGCTGTCAAGGCCTGCACATTAACCATATGAATTGGATATAGAACTCCTGAGATTAATAATAATTGAAAATAAGGTACCATAGGTGTCCATTTTTCAGTTAATAAGATCAAAAAGAATGGTTTTGCCATAACAAAAAAAATGGCTCCTAACGGCACAACAAAAAATAAGGTATGTTGACAGAATTTCCTCATTGCATTTTTTAACTTCGTTTTATCCTCTTGTAACTTAGAAAAAACTGGAAATGCCACGGTTCCAACTGCGTGAGATGCTGTTTGTGATATTGTTTGATCAAATTGTTTTGCTTTTGTATAAAAACCAAGCTCGGCAGCAGGGAAAAATTTACCTATTACAATTAAATAAATATTACTGAATATAGTTTTTACAATACCCATTAACAATGCCCAAGAACTAAAAGACAACATTGATTTTAAAGAATTAACACTAAAATATGGAAGTGGTCTCCATTTATACAGAATATATAAGCCTATACTTTCAACACTTGCTTTTACAATTCGATAAATAACTAAACTCCAAACACCATAATTTAATAAGGCTGCAATAATTCCAGATATCCCGGATAATACAGCACTTATTAGCATCAAAATGGTCTTTTTTTTGAAATCGACATTTTTTGTCAATTTTGTTCTTTGAATTAAACCAAAAGAATTTATGATCAAAACTAAACTCAACACTCGAACTAACTCAACTAATTGAACTTCTTCATAAAAATTAGAAATTAAAGGTGCTGTAAACCATAAAATGATAAAGAAAAAAATACTTACAGATAAATTGAAATAAAAAATTGTACTGGCATCAATATCATCTGCATCTTGTTTTTGAATATAAGCAAGACCAAATCCACTATCTATAAACATAACCGATATAGCAATAAAAACAGTTATCATTCCAATAAGGCCATAATCTGCTGGGGTCAAAAGTCGTGCTAATATCACACCTAACACCAATCTAATTAGCTGAAGACCTATTTTCTCTAATAAGTTCCAAATTACTCCATTTATTGATTTCTGTTTTAAATTATTCAAAGTGATCAACTTATTTTATCTACAATCAAAATCATAGTTTTATTATCCGAAGTTTTAATAATAATATTATTGTCAGCATCAAAAGATGTAGAATTAATTCTCTTTTCAGGTTGCTTCATTAATTCGATACTATTAATAATTTTATATCGTTGGCCGTTGTGAACAAATATTGCTGTCCTATTATGTTCTCTAGAACCTCTAATAAGCTTATTTATATCTAAAAAAGACAAACCTTCTGTAATAACACTATCTATTTTATTAAATGGCCTTTGGTATGAACCCTCTTTGGAGATGTTATCTTCCAGTTTTAAGTCAAATCCATTTTTTATTTTATAAATCAACTGGACAAGTAATAATTGTCCTATTCCAAACAAATAACTATTTAATAACTGGGTAGTTTCTAAGCCACTAATTGGAATCTTAAACCGCTCTATAATTTTACCAGTATCTATACCAGCATCTATATAATGAAAAGTAACACCTGTAAAATCCTGTTTTTCTTTTATAACCCAATTGGTTGGTGACGCTCCTCTATTATGCGGTAAATATGCAGGGTGAAAATTTATACATCCAATTTTTGGAGCTTCTATTATAAAGTCTTTCAACATTCTAAATCCAAATGTAAATATGTAGTCAATTTGTTTCTTCTTTATAACTTCTTCAAAAAATGTGGTGTTAACAATATTTGAAGTATATACGGGAATAACATGTTTTTTAGCTAAAAAGTAAGGTTTAAATTTTTTTTTAATCTCAGTATTTTCAATACTATACTTTATATATTTCTTAAATTTTAATAAGACTTTTTTAATAAAAGATGTCTCCTTCACATAAAAAGGGTTATCAGTAACAATAAACTCTGGAATTAAGCCAGACGAAATCAATTCTTTTAAGACATTATTTGTATTGGATGGATTTGTTAAAAGAATAAATTTCATTTCAAACTTTAGTTATTTTCTTTATGAGTTTATATCCTAAAGAGTTTTTTGTATAGATTGGATAATTTATAATATTACTAGAAATACCAGTTTTAAATCTATAAATAGCTGGTAAAATTTCCTTTTGAAGGTTGCCCAAATCATAATATTTTACACCTAAATCTTTAACTAACTGAATTGCTTCCCATTGTAACAATTCGCCCTGCCCTTCATTTTTTACTTTAAAAGCTGATGCGCCTTTATAATACAGCATTGAATTTTTATTACCAACAATAAAAATTCCAGATATTGGTTTTTCATCTTTAAATGCAACTAAAATTATCGCTTGTTTTTTAGGCCCGTAATGATCAATAAGTGCTTTATAATAACGCTCTTTAAGGTGCGTATATCCTAATTTTTGATGCAATTCATTTAATATTGGCCAGAAATGCGTATGGCCTTCACCTGAAAAAAAAGCTTTTACTGAAATTCCTGATTTCTGAGCCTTTCTTATCATATTTCTCCGTTTGGAGTGAATTACACTACTAAATATGTCTTCATTATCTATACTAAGATCAACAACACAAGTTTCACCTTTTTGAGAAAATGAATCAATGTTTCTTTTGTTTTCTATTGTAGGAAGACCACAATAGTTTAGTGAATCGAAAAAACCTACCGACAAATCATTATAATCTATCAATTCATCTTTTACAAAACCTGCATATGGAATGTCATACAAAGGTTTTAAATGATATCTCTTTAAACCAAACTTACTTTTTTGAACATGTACAGGTGATAGATTAACAATATCATTAGGATTATCTACAAGGTAAAATAACTCGGTATTGAACTCTCTTTCAACAATCTTATTTAGATCTACTTCCTGAAAAACAGACCCATCATTATTATTAATTACATCTAATATTTTGTCTGATTGTTCAGAGTTTGGTTTTATTAATATATAATTTTTATACTTAAGCATTAAACTCTTTTAAGTGTTTAATTACATAATTCACCTCTTCATTTGTCAAATCAGAATGCAAAGGAAGTGTAATAAATCTATTTGCTTCCTTTTCTATATAATCACAACCTTTAGCATACGGTTTAAATAAAGGTTGCGATGTTAAAGGTGTATAATGACATCCTGTGGCTATTCCTTTTGATTTTAAATAAATCATTAGGTCATCTCTTCGATCTGATCTTATTCCAAACATCTGATATACATATGTTTCAGGCTCGAAAGGCAATAAAGGGGCAACTATATCTATCTCTTCTATAGCATTTAAATACATTCTTATAATTGCTGATCTTCTGGCATTCATTCTATCAAGTTTCTTCAATTGGGCGAGCCCTATAGAAGCAGAGAGATCATTCATATTGTATTTATAACCTAACACATTGATTTCATAAAACCAATGCATTGCATCTCTATTTGCGTCAGTGTATGATTGCGCTGTTTTCCAATTATCTTTATCTATTCCTACCCAACGAAACGCTTTAATATCTTTAATGAGCTCAGAGTTATTGGTAACAATCATTCCGCCATCTCCTGTTGTCATTAGTTTTTTCTCCTCAAATGAATAGCATCCAAAATCACCCCATGTTCCCAACGATTTACCTTTATATAAAGCTCCAGTGGTATGAGCACAATCCTCAATTACCCTCAAAGTATTTTCCCTTGCAAACTCCATCACTTCATCCATAGGAACAGGATGTCCTGCATAATGAACAGGTATTATGGCAACACAATCTTCAGTATACTTTAGTTTCATATCCTCTAAATCCATACCTAAGGTGGTAGGGTCTGAATCTACAAATACAGGTACTAGACCATTGTAGAGTACTGCACAGGCTGTAGCAGCAAATGTTTGTGATGGAACTAATACTTTCTTTCCTCTGGGGAAATTAAAAACCATCAAAGCTATATGCAAAGCAGCAGTAGCAGAATTTAAACCAATAGCATGTTTTACACCAATATATTCTGCCCATTGTTTTTCAAATTCATTTACATTTGGTCCTAAACCTATCCATGATCTTTCAAAGGCTTCAGATATATTCTGTAATTCCTCCTTACCTACTGAAGGCTTAAACAATCTTACATTCATAGAATTCAATTTATATTTTTATTGCATTATATTTTGAAACAAAATCTTTCAACGTGAGGTTTTTTGTATCTTTTTTAGAAAGCTTTGGCTTTGCAAATGGCCAACTAATATTTATATCATCATCATTCCATAAAAGGCCTAATTCTGCTGATGGCGTGTAGTAATTATCTACTTTATATAATACTTCACTTATATCTGTTAATGTGCAAAAGCCGTGGGCAAAGCCTCTAGGGATAAAAACCATTTTTTTATTCTCTTCGCTAAGTTCAATACTATCCCACTCGCCGAAAGTATCTGAACCTTCTCTAAGGTCTACAAATACATCTAAAACAACACCTTTAATACAACGGATCATCTTGGTCTCTGAATACGGTGGCATCTGAAAGTGTAGCCCTCTAATAATTCCTTTCGTTTCTGATCGAGAATGGTTCTCTTGCACCCATTTTCTATCAATTCCATTTTCTTTAAAAATGGTGTCATCAAAGGCTCTCATAAAAAAGCCTCTATTATCACCAAGGGGCTTTAATACGATTTCATAAACACCCTTTAATTTTCGTTCTTTAATTTCCATAGCTTGTAATAAGCATCAATTTGCTGATAGCATAAATTCAACACATTAGCTTCTTTATATTTTTTATACCAGTTAACAGTAAACCCAATTGTTTCTTCTATATTTAATGCGGGTTTCCAATTTAAATGATACTTAGCCTTATTAATATCTAAAGATAGTAGTTTAGCTTCATGCAGAGTCGTTTTGTCTGATTTATCTGACCAAGTACCGGAACCGTATTTTTCAATTAATATAGAAACCAATTTTTCTACCGTCACAACATTCTCAACTTCAGGGCCAAAATTCCATGCTTGACTATATTTAATAGGATTTTTTAGCATTTTAGCTCCTAATAAAATATATCCGAAAAGAGGTTCCAAAACATGTTGCCATGGGCGAACCGATTTCGGGCTTCTAACTTCAATATCAATATTTTTTTCTAAAGAATCAATACAATCAGGAATTATACGATTTTCAGACCAATCTCCACCGCCAATTACATTACCAGCTCTTACAGATGCCACAGACTTCTTATGTTGATCATATTTCAACGGATTAAAGAAAGAGTTTCTATAGGAAGAAATTATTATTTCGGAAGCTCCTTTACTTGCACTGTAAGGGTCGTACCCTCCTAGCCTGTCATTTTCTTTGTAAGGCCATACCCATTCTTCATTATGATAGACTTTGTCTGTGGTAATCATCAGAGCAACTTCAACAGAAGGAGTAAGCCTAATTGCTTCTAAAATGTTTGCTGTACCTTGAGTATTTGTCTCAAAAGTTTCTAAAGGATTGTCATAACTTTCTAAAACGAGAGGTTGTGCTGCTAAGTGAAAAACAATGTTTGGTCTTTCATTTGAAAAAATCTCAATAAGAGCTTTTTTATCTCTAATATCTAATCGTATATCCTTAATTAAAGTCCCAATTTTACTTAAATTAAAATTATCATTTTCAGTTTTTGGATCTAGAGCTATTCCTACAACATGAGCACCTAACTTTTCTAGCCAAATAGCCAACCATGATCCTTTAAAACCAGTGTGACCTGTTATGAGAATTTTCTTTCCTTTATAAAGATTTAATAAAGAATCTACTCCCAAGTTTTCCATTTTGCATTATTAGTATTCCACATTTCTTCAAGAATATTTTTGTCTTTTAAAGAATCCATTGCCCTCCAAAAACCATTGTGTTTAAAAGCATATAATTTTTCATCTTTAGACATATTCTCTAAAGGGTCTCGTTCAAAAACTGCAGAAGCGTCATCTGAGATATAATCAAATACTTGAGGATCACAAACAAAAAAACCGCCATTTATCCAACCTCTTTCGCCTGCAGGTTTTTCTTCAAATGATTTTACCAACTTATCATCTGTACCAAAATCGATTGTACCATATCTACTTTGGGGTTGAACTGTAGTCATAGTTATGACACCCTTATGTTCTTCGTGGAAATTGACAAGTTTGTTTAGATTAACATCTGATACCCCATCGCCATATGTAAGCAAGAATTTTTCATTGCCAATAACCGATTTTGCCTTCTTTATCCTTCCTCCTGTCATGGTATTCAAACCAGTATCTAATAGTGTTACTTTCCAATTCTCTGATTGATTATCTAACATTTTCATCTCATTGTTTTTAAGATCAATTGTAACACTAGAATTGTGAAGAAAATAATTAGCAAAGTATTCTTTTATCATGTAACCCTTATATCCTAGAAGGATTACGAATTCATTAAAGCCATGTTGAGAATATGATTTTAGAATATGCCATAAAATAGGCTTTCCCCCTATTTCCACCATTGGTTTAGGTTTTATTCCCGTTTCTTCGGAAAGTCTAGTTCCAAATCCTCCTGCTAAAATTAATACTTTCATGTGATTTTTATTTATTTATGCTGTCAAAAGGATGATTTGTACTAGCCAACTTCGCTAAAGGGTGATAATCCTCTTTAAGAGGAGTTATCTCTTTATTTCGAATTTCATGAACAATATTAATAGATTGCCTAGCGTCTTCTAAGCCAAAACCATTTCCTTTAATTATATTTTCATAACTTTTCGTATGCAAATCAAAGAAACCGCCGCTAAATTCAATTTCTTTACCATCTACAGTTATTGAACGATATGTACGCTGTCCTTTTTCTTTTACATTTTCAGGTAAAACATCATAATTTATAGATAAAAACCAGCGCACTCTAGCTTTTTCAAATTCTAAATAACCTGCAGCTCGATCATGATTATGTAAATGAACAGTATTTGTTTTTATTTTGCCAAATACCCAAGATAACATATCATAAAAATGAATTCCTATATTAGTAGATATTCCTCCAGATTTTGACGCATCACCCTTCCATGATGTGTAATACCAACTACCTCTTGAGGTTAAATAAGTTAAATCTACATCATAGATTTTATCTTTTGGTCCATTGTCTATTTTTTTCTTTAAATCTATGATACTCTCATGAAGACGTAGTTGTAAAATAGTATTAACTTTTCTATCAAATTGTTTTTCAACATCCACTAAAGCATCTATATTCCAAGGATTCAAAACTAAAGGCTTTTCACATATTGCATGTGCTCCACTTCGTAAAGCCATTCTTATATGTGAATCATGTAGATAATTAGGTGTACAAATACTAACGTAATCTAAATTTAGATTTCTCTTTTGTCGAAGTTTTTCTATGTGTCGATCGAATCGCTCAAATTCAACAAAAAACGAAGCATCTGGAAAATAACTATCCATAATGCCTACACTATCAAATTTATCTAATGCAACTAATAAATTATTATTAGTTTCTTTTATAGCCCTTAGATGCCTTTCTGCAATATAACCACCAACACCTATTAGTGCAAAATTTTTCATGTTCACTTAACTAAAAATTAATTAAATAGTTTTATTTTTATGTTACAACGTATTGATTAGAATAATATTCTAAAAATAAAACTATTTACCAAATTATTAATTGAAAATGAATTTACTAATCAACAACTTATAAAAATAAATATGCAATTATAATATATAAATTAATACATCATTATAAATAACATCATCTAATACTTAGTCAACAAACAAATAAAAAAACTCATTATAATTAGCTATTTACCAGTATATAACATTGAGTCTTAAAGGTAATAAGGAGATAATCATTAACAATTCTTTTTCAATAACACACCAAATGTAAACATTTTTATTAAAAAAATCTTATAAAAAAAACACCTTGGTCATGCTGACCAAGGTGTTTTAACAATCTTTACTAAAAATTCATTTTTTGTTTTAGATATGTATAATTTTTTTTGTTTCGGTCTTACCTTTATTAAATAATCTAATAAAGTATACTCCCTTAGCATATTTTGATAAATCAATTTGGTGTCTTATACTACTTAATGACTGATTGTTCTTAATATCTTTTGAATATATTAAACCACCGTTGAGAGTGTATAATTGAATATTTATCCTATTACTATAACCACTTAAATCTAAATTGATTTTATCTTCTGTGGGATTAGGATAGACCACCATTTCTGGTTCAATTACCGAAGAGCAAGAACCATCTATAGTTACTTTAACAAAAGCTATGTCTGAACTTTCTCCGGAAGTAACTTTAACAGAATATATTGTTGACTCACTAGGCTCTACAGTGATACTTTGTTTAGTCTCCCCAGTACTCCATTCGTATGAATCACCTCCCGATGCTGTTAAAGTAATTTTATCATATGCACAAATTGTTACATCTTCACCTGCATAAGCTACCACAGTTGCACCATCCGCTGATTCAGTAACAGTTACAGTTATAGTGCTTTTTTCTGAACAACCTCCGTTAGAAGTCAATGTAACAGTATATTGGGTTGTTACTGAAGGCTTGACTGTAATACTAGATGTAGTTTCACCTGTACTCCATAAAAAATCTCCCGTACCAGTTGCAGACAAAGTTACACTTTCACCTTCGTCTATAGTTAAATCTTCAGTAACTGATAAAGTTGGTAATTCTTCAACGGTGACAACAACATCATCAACTGCTGAACTACTCGCACAACTAGAAGTTGCCGTAACTGAATAAGTAGTTGTACTATTTGGATTTACTGTAATACTTGCTGTAGTCTCGCCCGTGCTCCATAAAAAATCACCCTGACCTATAGCTGTTAAAGTAACACTCTCGCCCTCACAAATCGTCTGGTCTGATCCTGCATCAACACTTGGTGATGTGTTTACTGTAACAATAACATCATCGGTAAGCGAACAGTTACCATTATCGGAAACTACTGTATACGTAGTTGTATTGTTAGGATTTACTGTAATGCTTGCTGTAGTTTCACCCGTACTCCAATTAAATGGACCAGTACCAGTAGCAGTTAATGTTACACTTTCACCCTGGCAAATTGACACATCTGAACCAACATCCAAAGTAACTCCAGAATTTACAGTTACCACTACGTCATCTGTAGCGTCTGTAGCACATGAATTACTAGCCGTAACTGAATATGTAGTTGTTGTATTTGGATTTACCGTAATACTCGAAGTTGTCTCACCTGTACTCCATAGAAAATCACCCTCACCTGTAGCTGTTAAAGTAACACTAACGCCCTCACAAATCGTCTGGTCTAATCCCGCATCAACAATTGGCGACGTATTTACTGTAACAACAACATTATGTGAATCAGAATTTGTTCCATCCGAAATTGTTACTGTATAAGTTGTAGTTGTTGTAGGATTCACTGTAATACTTTCAGTAGTTTCTCCCGTATTCCACGAATAAGAAGCCCCTCCTGAGGCAACTAATGTAGTATTATCACCAACACATATATTTACATCTGGTCCTATTGACCCAACTGTAGGAGTTGCATCTTCGTAAGCTCCAATAGAATGTTTTCCTGGGATTCTTTCAACTCCATCTTTATCATAATTTACTCCATTAACGCCCGTTCCTAAATCTTTAATTGGCGATGTAGGCTGTAAACGAAAATTACCAGTACTAGCATTTACAAATAATGGATTCATTTCTACATTGCCTTCACCCACAGGCATTGTATAATTTATATTGTAATATGCACAATAAGTTTCTTCAAAATGGCCCCGTATTGATTCATTAAACTCACCTTTATCTATATTAATATTACTAATTATACAATTTGTCATTGTATTCACATTAGCTCCAGTACCCATTAAAATTCCTCCATCTGAATATAAATAGTCTAAATTATTAAATGTACAGTTTACTATTTCATTACGGTTAACAGTACCATCATCACCTTGAGGCATTGCTTGTATTCCCAAAGTAATTTTATCGTAAACACAATTTCTAATAATATTATCTTCTCCGGCAGGCAACCACCCAAACTGAGAATATTCTTCAGTGGTATCCCTAAATTTTATTCCTCTATCCATATCATAAGAATGGTTGTTCTCAAATATGTTAAAACTAGCTCCATCTCTTATATATGGAACTCCTCCCGTACTATAAGTTGCAGAAGATGAAACATTACCCCTATTAAAATAAGAATTCTTAACTACATTATATCTAATATTTCTATGTCTTAATTCTATACTATTATTAACTCCAATAACTTCACAATTATCTACTAAATTGTAATGAACAGGGTAATCATCTGTTCCATTTCTTAACGCTATTCCATGCCCTCCATGATTATCTTCAATAACTCTCTCTACATAACAATTTCTAATAATACTGTGTCCTGCATCAAGGTTTATATAATAATCTTGGGCTTCACCAGCTCCACTACTAGTTCTATCATTATAAATTTTATTTCCTTCAATTAAAAAATGTTCTCCAGATGCAGCGATACCAGTTATGCTAGAATTAACAATAACACTATTGAGAACTCTATTTTTATTGCTTCCTGGAGAATTAAAATTTACACCTATACCCTGATTTCCATTTCCCGTTTGGCCATTAGCCGCTGTACGACCTGAAGTATGTAAAACAACATTATCAATTATTACTCCTATAGGTGCACTTGTAGAATAAATCATATTCGCGTAATTTCTGGCCTGAAAATTTCTAACAATAAAATAATTGCTTCTTATTGAAAAACCAATACCATAACCCCCATAAACACCATCTATCAAAGGCATTTCTGATGATTCTAAAGATGTTATCGATGGAGTTATTTCGTAATTATAATACATTGAATTTATATCCCCTACAGAAGATTTATAACCAACTATTTTAACAGGTGCTACTGCCGTTCCATCGTCATCATCAAAAGTTAACTCTACATCCCCGTAATCCCCTGCTTTCACCCAAACAGTTGTTCCGGGCGATAAAGATGCATTAGCCATTTCTTGTATTGTCCAAGCATTAGCCTCACTTGTTCCATCATGTGTACCTCCTCCAGTGGTTGTAACATATCTATAAGTTGGGGCATTTGGCTCAGATATATTATTCTCGATATAAGTAAGTGTAAAATCATATAAAGGATTTGCATCTTCATCTTGTAGATTACTTCCACCCTCATATCTTATCGTATTATTATCCCAATAATCAAAAGCCGATGATACCGTGAAATAATGTCCTGTCAATTGCCCTGAGTTTATTGTAATTCCTGAAATTGTTTTACCCGTTATTGAAAAACCCGCAGTTGAAGAGCCTGTTATTGATTTATTACTATCAAAATATACTCTACTCTTTTGAGAGTCTTCAACTCTAAAGTTTGATAAAACCGGAGTGTTTTGAGCAAAAATACAAGTGAAACTAAAGAGGGCTAAAATAACTGAGAATAATCTTTTAAACATATTAAATCCTTATATAAATAATTAATAATCTTTGTTTGTTATTAATAGTTTATCATTTAGCAATACATACCTCATCTTAACGTCAATAAAGCACTAGGCTCTATAGGCATCAAGGGAGATACAATTATTAAATGAACGGATTTTCTTTTCTTAGCGACGTTTCTCTTAAACGGAAAAAAAAGTGATAAATTGTATACTATTCATTCACAACATTTTCTGTATGAAAAACGCTGCGAAAGTATTTTAGAAATCTGAAGGAAATCTGAAGATTCTATAGATTCTGAACAAATGGCGTAGTTTTGTTAATAAATGGTTTTTTTTGTTAACAAATAGGTCGCTTTTTATCTAAATCATATATTTGGGTTAAGATAACTACACATATGTATAGAATGCTTTTCTTTATTATAATCTTTTTCCTATCATGTAAAGAGGAAAGTGTAAAGGATGCGTCTAATAATTATACTATTAATATAAATGCGATGAACTTTCCTAAGGATTCAAATGCAATCCTTAAAAGGCAAGAAAACAATATAGCCATAGTTATAGATTCAGCGGTATTAAAAAATGGAAAAGCTTCATTCAATGGCAAAATAGATTTGCCACAAGTTTATGGAATTTTTATTAACAATGAAAAAGAAGGTATATTCCCAATAATTGAAAAAGGAATTATCAATATTCAAGTAAATTCAAATAATTTAGATGATGCTATCATAACAGGAACAGAACTTAATGAACAATTAAAATCTTATAAAGAAAATTCAAAAACAATCTCTTCTAAAATGAATGATTTTTTTCATGAATTTCAAAAGGCTAGAGCAGAAAATAATGTGAATGAACTAAATAAAATTAACGAACAAATGAAAGCTATTCAGGCCGAAAACAATCAATATAGTTTAGATTTTGTTAGAAACAATCCAAATTCATTTGTAGCCTCAATGGTTTTGTATTCTTTAATAGATAATAAAAACATCCATAGAGACACTATAGCCACATTATACTCTAAATTATCTGACGGTGTTAAAAAAAGTGAATTCTCTAATAATATAGCTATATTATTAGAAGTTAAAAAAATCACAAAAGATTCTTTACCTTAAAAAAGATAATTCTATTAAGGGCTCCAATTCTAATGGCTCTTCATTTTTTTTAAACAACCTTCCCATAAGATTACCTTTTAAAATAATTTGATCATTTTTAACTTCTAACCAACTTCCTTCTCGCAAACCTAATACAGGAATATTATTATAAACGTGAAATTCTTTAATTCTAACTTCCCTAGTTTCACCTTTATGTGTGGAATTAGGATCTGGATCTAAATAATGAGCATTAATATTAAAAGGAATAATGCCCATAGTTTCTAAACTAGGCGGATAAACAATCGGCATGTCATTAGTAGTTTGCACGGTAAGTCCGCAGATATTGCTTCCTGCACTAGTACCTAAATATGGAGTGCCATTTTCAATTGCTTCTTTTAAAGCCTCTATTAAATTATTCAGATATAATTCGTTAACCAAAACAAATGTATTGCCTCCTCCAACAAAAATTCCTTGTGCATTCTTTATGGATTCAGCATAATCATCAAATTCATGAATTCCATTTACATCAATTTCTATTTTAGAAAATGCTTCTTTTGCAATCTCAGTATATTCATCATAAGAAATACCGCTTGGCCGAGCAAATGGGATAAATAAAATTTCATCTATACCACTATATAAACTCTTCAATTCGGGCATCAAATATTCTAAATATTCACTTCCATGAATTGTTGATGTACTAGCAATTATTAAATTTTTCATTTTAATTGATTAATACCCAAAATTAAACGTTTAACAAAAGTTTACAACAGATTTAATAATTATTTGTGATATTGAGTAATTACTTTATGAAAATCAATTGCTTATGCTTAAAAAACTACTTATACTTACACTCTTTTTATTTTTTTCTAGTCTTTTAAAGCTTCATTCACAAAATAACCGTAGAGTTTTAAGTGGAAAAATAATAAGCGATTCTTTATCAATTGAAAGAATTCATATCATAAACAAAAGTACAAGCAAAGGTACATATACCAACAAACATGGTGATTTTGCAATTCCTGTAAAAGTAAATGACATTTTAGAATTTTCAGCAGTTCATTTTGAAGCTTATAGTAGAATAATTTCAGAAACTGATTTAAAACAATTACAAGTCGTTATAAAACTCAGTCCTAAAATAAACTTATTAGAAGAAGTCATTATAAAACCCGTAAGTATTGCTAAGCAATTAGGTTTACCTAATGCTGATAAAAAACCATTAAATAGTGTTGAGAATAGACTGAGCGCACATAATAAATCTCCAACCGCAATAGTAGCATTAGCTGCGTTGTTAAATCAACGCGGTGGGATAGACAATCTATATTACCTATTTTCTGGCAAACGTAAAGAAGATAAAAAATTAAATAAGCTACGTGAACGAGACAAAATTAGTGAGCTTAATTACCAGACATTAAAAAAAATTCGCCGGCATTTTAAAGATGATTTCTTTACTAAAACTGCCAATATTCCTTTAACAGAAATAGACAACTTTCTTGACTTTTGTCTGAAAGACAATATTGTTGTTCTTTATGATGAAAATAGAATACTAGAACTCATCGAAATATTTTTAAATGAAAGTAACCTCTTTTTAAAAGAAATCAAAGAATGACAATTCAATTAATATAGCATTTCAACAATATATTTGTAAGGGAAATATATCTATTCGACTATTATATCACTAAATAAAATTAAAATGAAGAAAATAGCTTTGTCAATCTTACTAATAGCTTTTGTATTTGTATCCTTTAAAACAATCGAATCTGAAACGTATACCGCACTAGTAGAAAATTCAACAATTACATGGGCAGCCTCAAGGCCTGGCAAAACACATGACGGAACATTATCAATTTCTCAAGGAAATCTTGTATTTGAAGATAACAAACTTGTAGGCGGTGATTTTATTATTGATATGAATACCATTAAAGTTTTAGACATAAAACCAGGAAAGAATAATCAAAAATTAGTGGATCATTTAAGGTCAGCTGATTTCTTCGATGTAGAAAATCATGCAACAGGTACTTTTAAAATTACAGGTAGCGAAGCTAAAGATGATAAAACCTTGGTGAATGGACAACTAACAATAAAAGGAATAACTAACGATGTCAGCTTTTTAGCCGATGTATCTAACGATGATGGAGTAGTAACGCTAAAAACAGGAGAGTTCAAAATTGACAGAACCAAGTGGAATATTAGATTTAGATCAGGTAAGTTTTTTGATAATCTAAAAAATAAATTAATCTATGATGATATAGTAATTACCGTTAATGTAAAAGCTAAAAAATAGAATTAATCTATAAATAGAATATTTAATCCGGCTACAGCCGGATTTTTTTATATAGAAATCTCTGTACTATTCTTTAATTCGCTAATTATAAATATACTATGTGTACTACCAATGTGTTGCAACTTAGTCAACTTAGTATTGATAAACTCTCTGTACGCCTTCATATTCTTAACTACAATTTTTAGAATATAATCGTACTCTCCACTAACGTTATAACATTCCAAAACCTCGTCTAATCTAATAACATCCGATTCAAACTTAGTTAAGTATTCGTTACTATGTTGTACTAATTTAATATGGCAGAAAACTACAAAAGCTTTGTTTACTTTTTCCTTATTTACAACCGCTACGTATTTTTCAATAACACCAGCTTTTTCAAGTTTTTTTATACGTTCATAAACAGCTGTAGCAGATAAATCAAGTGCTAGAGAAAGTCTTTTGGTGGTTACTTTGCTGTCCTTTTGAAGTAGATATAATAGCTTTTTATCAATACTATCGAATTCCATAAAGAAAATTTATCTAATTAGTTCTAAAAATTAAATCAAATATAGATAAAATATAATATATTATTAGTTTTAATAGATTAATTATCTAAATTATAGTATTTATTTTGAAAAATAAACTAAAAATAATGTTATTTGCAAAAAATAACACCAATGAAATTTAAACCTGCAAACAACATTCAAGATTTACAATACTTCGGCGAATTCGGAGGTGTAAATCCATCTATTTCAGATTCATCTACATATACCTTTATGGCCGCTAAATCAATGTCAGATACGTTCGAAGGCAACTCAGAAGGATGCTATTTATATTCACGTCATAGCAGCCCAAGTAATTTATATTTAGGTGAAGCCTTAGCTGCAATGGAAGGTACAGAAACAGCTAATGTTTCCGCTTCTGGTATGGGAGCTATTACTCCCGTGCTAATGCAATTATGTAATGCAGGTGATCATATTGTTTCTGCAAGAACTATTTATGGTGGTACATATGCCTTTTTAAAGAATTTTGTACCTAAATTTAATATAGAAAATACGTTTGTAGATATTACCAATCTAGAAAAAGTTGAGGCAGCAATTAAAGAGAATACCAAGGTTATCTATTGTGAAACGGTTAGTAATCCTTTATTAGAAGTTGCAGATATTCCAGCTTTAGCGAAATTGGCAAAAAAATACAATCTAAAATTAGTTGTTGACAATACTTTTTCGCCTCTAAACATTTCTCCGGCTCAGTTGGGAGCTGATGTTGTAATCCATTCATTAACTAAATTTATTAATGGATCTAGTGATACCGTTGGTGGTGTAGTTTGCGGAACACAAGATTTTATTAATGAGTTACGTAATGTAAATGATGGCGCTTCTATGCTGTTAGGCCCCGTGATGGATAGTTTACGTGCTTCTAGTGTTTTAAAGAATTTAAGAACTTTACATATTCGTATTAAAAAACATAGTGAAAACGCGCAATACTTGGCTGAAAAGTTTGAGCAAGATGGTATTAGGATAAGTTATCCTGGATTAAAAAACCATAAGCAACATGAATTGTTCAAGTCTATGTATAACGAAGAATATGGCTTTGGCGGAATGTTAGCAATTGATGTTGGATCTTTGGCAAAGGCAAATGAGTTCATGGAATTAATGCAAGACCGTAACTTAGGGTACTTAGCCGTAAGTTTAGGATTCTATAAAACATTATTTAATGCCCCAGGTACCGGAACCTCATCTGAAATACCTGAAGATGAACAAACAGAAATGGGCCTGTCTGATGGATTAATTCGTTTCTCTATTGGTTTAGATAATGATATTGAAAGAACCTACGAGGAAATGAAAAACTGTATGATTGAGTTGAATATCTTAAAAAAAGAAGTTGTATTAGATATTAGGTAAAGTAAAACCTTAATCTTTTTCCTTTAAATATTTGCTTAACCTTAATTCTCTAATTCTCTTTTTAATTTTTCTCCTACTTATTTCATAACTAATAGCATAAATAATAAAAATCAAAATTGCTGAATATATTACCGCAAAATGATATTCAAATCTCTCAATTATTCGCTCCTGTCCTCCTTTACCTGGAAGAAAGGGTAAAAGAAAAGAAAATATTATACCAAAAAGAACTCCAATTGGAATCCTCTTTTTCATTCTCTTCAATGAATTTTCACATTCAAATATTTCTGATTTGATTTTCTTTATTTTTTCTTCCTTAGTCAAATGGTAGCTTTTGAATTTTTACTTATTCAAATAATTCAAAACATTTTCCTCTATTCGATTTACTATGTTAGAAAGATCAGATTTTACAAAGCGTTCTCCAGTTATATTCTCATATAACTCTATATAACGATCAGAAATTTCTAGCACTTTTTCATTAGACATTTCTGGCACAACTTGTCCTTCTTTTCCTTGAAAGCCATTAGCTATCAACCATTGACGGACAAATTCTTTAGATAGTTGCTTTTGAGCTTCTCCTCTAGCCTGTCGTTCTCTATAACCGTCAGCATAAAAATAACGCGAAGAGTCTGGAGTATGAATTTCATCAATCAACACAATCTTACCATCTCTAGTTTTTCCAAATTCGTACTTGGTATCTACCAAAATTAATCCCTGTTTAGCGGCAATTTCAGTACCTCTGGAAAAAAGCTTTCGAGTATAATCTTCTAAAATAGTATAATCCTCTTCAGAAACTATGCCTTTGCTAATAATGTCCTCACGAGAAATATCTTCATCATGCTCTCCATTTTCTGCTTTTGTTGCAGGAGTAATAATTGGCTCAGGAAACTTATCATTTTCCTTCATACCTTCGGGCATTTCTACGCCACACAATTCTCTTTTACCAATTTTATACTCACGTGCTGCATGACCGGATAAATACCCTCTAATAACCATTTCAACTTTAAAAGGCTCACACAAATGGCCAATAGCTACATTAGGGTCTGGAGTAGCCATGATCCAATTAGGAACAATATCCTCAGTAGCTTTCATCATTTTTGCTGCAATCTGATTTAAGATTTGTCCTTTATATGGTATTTGCCGAGGCATAATCACATCAAAAGCCGATAACCTGTCGGTAGCAATCATTACCAATAAGTCATTGTTGATATTGTAAACTTCACGTACCTTACCTCGATATACCGATTTCTGTTTAGGAAAGTTAAAATCGGTATTGTTTATTGTATTCATGTTGTGTTGCGTTGAAAGCCGCAAAAATAAGTTAAAGACGCTTGACGAACAACTAAAATTTATTCAGTTTCTATACTCTTATATGCCGAGATAATATCTTTAACAAGTCTATGACGAATCACGTCTTTATCATCTAGATATACCATTGCAATACCCTTAATATCTTTTAAGGCTAATAATGATTCTTTTAATCCTGAGACTTGTTTACGAGGCAAATCAATTTGACCAGGGTCACCTGTAATAATAAATTTAGCCCGTTTACCCATACGTGTTAAGAACATTTTCATTTGCGCATGCGTAGTATTCTGAGCCTCATCTAAAATCACAAAAGCATTATCTAAGGTACGCCCGCGCATAAATGCTAATGGTGCAATTTGTATAACACCAGTTTCTATATACGATGCCAATTTTTCTGGAGCAATCATATCACGCAAAGCATCATACAATGGTTGCATATAAGGATCTAATTTTTCTTTTAAATCACCAGGTAAAAACCCAAGGTTCTCGCCAGATTCTACAGCAGGTCTTGTTAAGATAATTCTACGCACTTCTTTCTCTTTCAATGCTTTAACAGCTAAGGCAACAGCAGTATATGTTTTACCAGTACCTGCTGGGCCAACAGCAAATACAAGATCATTGGTAGCAATCTCATCTACCATTTTACGCTGATTAGTAGTCTGTGCTTTAATCAACTTTCCGCTAACTCCATGCACTAACACTTCGCCAGCCTTTCTAGAGCTTTTATCCTCTAATTCGGTAGCGGTTAATAATCGTTCTATGCTGTTTTCGTCCAATTTATTATAGCGATTAAAATGTTCAACAAGCATTGTTAGGCGTTTTTCAAATTCGTCTAAAAGCTCTTTCTCACCATAAATTTTTATTTTGCTTCCTCTGGCAACTACTTTAATCTTAGGGAAGTATTTTTTTAATTGTTCAATATTACTGTTTTGGGTTCCAAAAAAATCTTTAGGATTTATTTCTGTTAATTCAATAATTCTCTCGTTCAAATGATATTATTTTTAATGTTTATTATATGTTTAAAACTAGCGCATAAACTGCAAAATTGTAATCTATAAATCATTAGATTTGCACAATAAATTTACATATTTTATTATACAAACCACTTACAACCTTCGGAAATAATTAACAAATGCCTTTAATAACTTTAACGACAGATTTCGGAACAAAAGATCATTTTGTTGGAGCTATTAAAGGGGCTATTTTCAGTGAGTTAGACAATGTAAAAGTAATAGATATTTCACATGAGGTATCTCCATTTAATATTACAGAAACAGCTTATATTGTTAAAAACGCATATCAGAACTTTCCAAAAGGTAGTATACATATCATCGGTGTAGATTCAGAATTGAGTACAGAGAATAAACATATTGCTCTTCAACTTGATGATCAATATTTTATATGCCCAGATAACGGTGTGATCTCTATGATAGCTTCTGAAATCAAACCAGAAAAAATGGTTGAAATAACCATTCACAATGCAATTATAAGTAGTTTTAACGTGTTAGATGTCTTTGTAAAAGTAGCTTGTCATATCGCTCGGGGTGGAACATTAGAAGTAATTGGTAAAGAAATTGAAAATTATAAACGACTAACCGAGGTACATCCTTATATAAATGAAGAGAAAACACAGATTGTTGGTAGTGTCATATACATAGATAATTATGGTAATGTGATAAGCAATATCAGCAAAAAGCTATTTAATGAAATTGGAAAAGGAAGAGATTACGAAGTAGTTGCCCGTAACTATTCTTTCAATACTATTTTTAGACAATATAACGATGTGGTTAATTTTGATATTTTGCCAGAAAATAGACAAGACGATGGTAAAAAGTTGGCTATTTTTAATTCAGCTGATTTTTTAGAAATTGCTATTTATCGAAGTAATTTAAAAACCGTTGGTGGTGCTTCTAGCTTATTAGGATTAGATTATCGAGATACTATAACTGTAAGATTTAAATAGTATGTTTGTTCGTATTGTAAAAATGAGTTTTCAACCCGAAAAAATAACTGAATTTTTGACAAACTTTGAAAATGTTAAGGATAAAATTCGTGATTTTGAAGGTTGTCAATTCTTAGAGTTATATAGAGACAAAACAAATACTAATATATTTTTCACATACAGTTACTGGAAGACTGAGCAAGATTTAGAGAATTATCGAAATTCTGAATTATTTAAAGCTGTTTGGAAAATAACAAAAGCCATGTTTAATGATAAACCAGAAGCTTGGAGTGTAGATAAATTACATAGTTTAAAATAAATGTTAGCAATACTAAAAAAAGAACTCAATTCATTTTTTGCATCGCCGATTGGTTATTTGGTGATTGCTGTTTTTTTATTAATCAACGGGCTTTTTTTATGGGTTTTTAAAGGTGAATTCAATATTTTAAATGCAGGTTTTTCAGATCTTAATGCATTCTTTTTTATTGCGCCATGGTTCTTCCTATTCTTAATTCCTGCAATAACCATGCGCAGTTTTTCAGATGAATTTAGATTAGGCACTATAGAAATTTTAAAAACAAAACCTTTGACCGATTGGCAAATTGTTTTGGGCAAATATTTAGGAGCTCTAGCACTTATTATTTTAGCATTAATACCAACACTTATTTATGTTTTTAGTATTATTAAACTAGGTAACCCTATAGGTAATTTAGATATGGGTAGTACCGTTGGTTCATATATTGGTTTGTTATTTTTAGCAAGTGCTTATACTTCTATTGGATTGTTCACTTCCACTCTCTCAAATAATCAAATTGTAGCATTTATTTTAGCCGTTATTATTTCCTTTTTTATGTATTACGGTTTTGAAGCCTTAGCAGATTTAAATATCCTTGGCGGGATTCAAAATTTTGGAATGAAAGAACATTTTAATAGTATTTCTAGAGGTGTGATAGACACCCGTGACTTTATCTACTTTGTAAGCGTCACTGTTTTCTTTTTGTTTTTAACCAAATTAAAATTGGAACAAGAATAATGAAGAAGTATTCAAAAGCACTCGTTTTACTTATTATATTGATTTTACTGAATGTAGCATTTAATAAACTCTACAAACGCTTTGACCTAACAAAAGATCAGCGATATACGTTATCAGAAACCACTAAAACTATTCTTGACAAAATAGATGAAACTGCCATTGTAACTGTGTATTTACAAGGAGATTTTCCATCAGAATTTAAAAGACTTCAAACGGAAACTCGCCAACACCTAGAAGAATTAAAAGCTCTAAATAATAATATCAAATTCCGATTTATTGATCCATTAGATCAAGCTGACGAACTTATCACACAAGGATTACAGCCAAGTAGATTATCAGTACAAGAAGATGGAAAAGTATCTGAAGCTGTTATATTTCCTTGGGCAACGATAGAATACAAAGACAAAAAGGAAAATGTAAATCTATTAGCTAGTCAATCAGCTAATTCGCAAGAAGAGCAATTGCAGGGTTCAATTCAGAATTTAGAATATGCTTTCACGGATGCTTTGCATAAAGTTTCATCTGAAAAACAACAAACAATAGCAGTTTTGAAAGGAAATGGCGAACTAGATGACATATATCTAGCCAGTTTTTTAAGAAAATTGAGTCAATATTATCGTTTAGCTCCTTTTACATTAGATTCTGTTGCTATTAACCCGCAGCAAACTTTAAAAAAATTAACTGATTATGATTTAGCTATAATAGCTAAACCAACTGAAAAATTCTCTGCGCAAGAAAAATTCACACTAGATCAATATATCACAAATGGAGGTAAATCTTTATGGTTAATAGATAATGTAGTTGCAGAATTGGATAGTTTAATGCAAAACGGACAGTCATTAGCTTTTAATCGAGATCTTGATATCACAGATCTATTGTTTAGCTATGGCGTTCGTTTAAATTATGATCTGGTAAAAGATATGTATAGTTCTACAATACGTTTAGCTTCTGGTCAAGTTGGTAATAGAACACAATACCAAGATTTTCTTTGGCAATACCATCCAGTAATTACTTCAAAAAATAATCATGCAATTACTACAAATACTGATCCTGTCAACCTTCGTTTTGCGAGCTCTATTGACACTTTGAAAAACAACATCAGTAAAACTATTTTATTACAGAGTTCAACACTTTCTAAACCAATAGGGTCGCCAAGTATTATCTCATTAGAAGAAGTTTCTAAAAAACCTATACCACAAGACTATAATAATGGCAATAAAATATTAGGTGTTTTATTAGAAGGTGAGTTTAACTCGGCATACGCCAATAGAATAAAACCGTACGAGACCAGCTTATTTAAAGACAAAAGCAATTTAAATAAGATGATCTTAATCTCAGATGGTGATATCATAGCAAATCAAGTACATCAAAGGCAACCTCTTGAATTAGGTTTAGATAAATGGACCAATTTAAATTATGGAAATGGTACTTTTTTATTAAATGCTATTAATTATTTATTAGATGATTCTGGACTTATTAATTTACGTTCTAAAACAATTAAACTTCAATTTTTAGATAAACAAAAAGCATTTGCTGAAAAAACAAAATGGCAACTGATTAATGTTTTAATACCACTTGTTTCATTAGCTCTATTTGGATTCATTTTTAGCTACATCCGTAAAAGAAAGTATAGTTAAAGAAAAGTTAAAGCATATTTAACCCGCCTTTATTTATAGTATCTTTGAAACACTATAAAATAACCTAAATTTAATAAATCATGATCAAAAAAATTTCATTGCTTTTATTGGTAGTTGCTACAAGTTTTTCTATCAATGCTCAAGTTCAAACTCCCGCTCCTAGTCCATCTTCTAAATTGAAACAAACTGTTGGTTTAACAGATGTTATTTTAGAATACTCTAGACCTTCTATGAAAGGAAGAAAAATATTTGGAGAATTAGTTCCATATGACAAAGTTTGGCGTACTGGCGCTAATGCTAGAACAAAAATTACTTTTAAAGACGATATTACTATTGCTGGAGATACATTAAAAAAAGGTACTTACGCAATTTTCACAAAGCCTAACGCAGATAAATGGAAAGTATATTTCTATACTGATCATGCAGGTGGTGGCACTCCACAAGATTGGAGTGATGCAAAAGTTGCTTTAACTGCTATTGTACCTGTGCAAAAAATGCCAATGCCAATTCAAACATTTACTATGACCTTCGATGATCTAAAAAATGACGGAGCGACTCTTGGAATGTTATGGGAAGATGTATATGTTGGTGTACCATTCAACGTGCCTACTGACTCTAAAGCAGTAGAAAGTATTACCAAAGTAATGGCTGGTCCATCTGCTAATGAGTATTATGCTTCTGCAGGATACTACAGAAATAATGGTAAAGACTTAAACCAAGCGCTTACATGGATTAACAAGGCTACAAAAATGAATGAAAAAGCATGGTGGATGAAGCGTGAAAAAGCATTAATCTTAGCTGGTCTAGGAAAGAAGAAAGAAGCTATCGAAGCTGCTACTGCGTCTATGAAAGGTGCTGAAGAAGCTGGTAATGCAAACTGGGTAAAAATGAATAAAGAGTCAATTGCCGAGTGGTCAAAATAATTTGTAAGGCTACTCATTAATAACGACAGAAACTAAATAATAATTTAAAAACGAATAGATGAAAAAACTGAGTTTTTTACTATGTTTTGTGCTTGTAACTAGTGTTGCATGTGCACAAAAAAGTCCTAGAAAGAGTGCAACTGGCACGATAAATAGTGTAAATGTAACTGTTGATTATGGTTCACCTAGTGTAAAAGGTAGAACTGTATGGGGTGGTTTAGAAAAGTATGACAAAGTATGGCGAGCTGGCGCGAATGAAAACACTACTGTTACATTTGACAATAACGTTACTATTGGTGGCAAGTCTTTAAAAGCTGGTAAATATGGCTTCTTTATTATTCCTAAAAAAGATGGTGAATGGGTAGCTATTTTCAATACCAAGAATGATGCTTGGGGAGCTTATTCTTACAAAGAAGGTGATGATGCTGTTAGAGTAAAGGTAAAACCTGAATTTGTAGAAGATAACCAAGAATCTTTAGCTTATGAAGTTGGTAAAGATGCTATTAATTTTGCTTGGGAAAAAGCTAGATTAATTATCCCAGTTTCTACAAAGTAAGGAGATTATTTTTTAAATAAATTTAAACCTCAGCTTTTGCTGAGGTTTTTTTATTCTCTATTACTTATTATCTGTTGTACTATATAAGAAATTATTATTACCGCTAAACATCCGATAAGATTTAGCCAAAGGTAGGCTAAAGAAATTGTGCCTTGCTTATCTAAAACAAATAGTGCTACTACAAAAAGTTCAGCCACAATAGCTCCAATGAAAACCGCGTTAGCCTTTACTTTTTTTACAAAGAATGCAACAGCAAAAATCCCTAGAATAGTACCATAAAAAAGCGAACCTATAATATTTACGGCTTCAATTAAATTATCAAACAATGAAGCAATAGAAGCAAATATTAAAGCTATAATCCCCCACATAAAGGTGAATAACTTAGATGCTTTTAAATAATGCTGATCATCTTTATCTTTTACAAAAGAACGCTTGTATATGTCAACTACAGTAGTCGTAGCTAAAGCATTCAACTCAGATGCTGTCGAAGACATAGCAGCAGAAAATATAACTGCTAAAAGCAACCCTATGAGACCAATAGGTAGATGTTTAGTTACAAACGTAATAAAAACATAATCTCCATCCTCTACTTCAAAATCTTGATTACTTTTCTCTCCATAATCAGCAATAAGCTCTTTAGCAGATTGTCGAATACTTAATTCTTTATTCAATAAACCTTTCATTTCCGCTACAGCTGTAGCATCATTTTTATTTTCTACAACTTTATAGATTGCATCCTGTTTTTCTTTACTTACAGTTGCCAATTCACTTTCTAGCTGACTATACTCGGTAGCATATTCAGAATTTTGAATAGCATCTACATTTGCTTTATTAAAGTGCAATGGTGAAGCATTGAACTGATAGAACATGAATACCATAATACCTACAAATAGGATGGCGAACTGCATTGGTACTTTAAAAATACCGTTAAACAACAATCCTAACCTACTTTCTGTAAGCGACTTACCCGATAAATAACGTTGCACCTGAGATTGATCTGTACCAAAATAGGAAAGAAATAAAAATGTACCTCCAAGCAATGCAGACCAGATATTATAGCGATTTGATAAATCAAATTCGAAATCGACAACATTTAATTTACCCATTTTACCAGCAACACCAACTGCTTCATTTAAAGTAATATCTGGTGGTAGTTTAAAAATCAAAATTAAAAAGGCTACAAACATACCAGTTAAGATAATAATCATCTGTTGCTTCTGCGTTTGACTCACGGCATTTGTACCTCCAGAAACGGTATAAATAATTACTAGGGCGGCTATTAATAAATTAGTGATATTAAGATTCCATCCTAAAATAGAGGACAATATAATTGATGGCGCAAATATGGTAAGTCCCGCAGCTAATCCTCGTTGGATTAAAAATAAAATAGCCGTTATAGAGCGTGTTTTTAAATCAAATCTACCTTCAAGGAATTCGTAGGCAGTAAATACTTTTAATCTAAAAAATAATGGTAGTACAAAAATACACAATATCACCATCGCTAATGGTAGTCCAAAATAGAATTGAGCAAACCGCATTCCGTCTTCATAAGCTTGTCCAGGAGTAGACAAGAATGTAATAGCACTAGCTTGAGTTGCCATAACTGATAAGCCAATGGTATACCATTTTAAACTTTTATCACCATGCAAAAATGATTCTGTACTATTGATATTTCTAGATTTCCAGACGCCATATCCGACGATAAAAATCAAAATACTGATTAAAATAATCCAATCTAGAATATGCATTAAGAGTATATTTTGGTGAAAATTGTAAAAAAGATAATAAGGACTACTTGAAAAATAAGAACAAAAGCATAGACTTTATTCCATGAACCCAAAAATGGTGGTTTATCTTCTTCCATAGTTTAATTTTTAATTGGTTTTTCAATGTCATTTTTACCTACTGACAAAAGGTTTGCAAACAATCTATAAGCCCCAGGAACGCCAGCTGGTAATTCTCTAAAAAAGCTTAGTCCGGTATAAATAAAATGTCCTTTCCCATGCTTTGCAATCAATAAACTTCCTTTTTTAGAAGTTTCTCCTTTATCATTCATTTCTAGCAGAGGTGTAAATTCAGATCCCCATTCACTTGGGAAATACAAGCCACGTTCTTGAACCCATCCTTCAAAATCAGTATCGGTAATTTTATTAGGATAACTCATTACCTCATGCCCTGGGTTTAAAATAGTAACTTTAGAATTTTCATCCGTTACACGGTCTCTAGAAAGCTTTAAATTATAAGGAGCAACCTTATCAACAGTCTGCCTTCTACTTGTGTTGTATTGAACCATTAACGTACCACCGTTCTCAATATAGTCATGTAGATCTTTTTGATAATATTTAGAACGATCATTTACATTATATGCTCTTATACCGAGAATAACCGCATCAAAATTTTGTAAATTGTCTGAAGTGATTTGATCATCTTTTAATTCAATCACGGTATAACCTATCTGGCGAAGGCTTTCGGGTATTTGGTCTCCTGCTCCTTGAATATAAGCTATTCGTTGTCCTTTCTTGGCTATATCTAATCTTACCACCTTAGCTTTAGAAGGTAACAAAACTGACTGCTTGGGAATGTGATCATAAATAATTTCGATCAATTCTTTATCAAACAATTGTCCATCTACAGCAACAACAGGATTTAATTTTCCTTCACTCTGAGTAGCTGGCGGAGTCACTTTAAATGTCGCTGTTTTCTCACCACCTTTTTGCTTAATAGAAACAGCGATAGAAGAAGGACTCACTTGCCATCCTTTAGAATGATTTAAAGACACTTTTCCTTTAACATTATCAGCATTAGCCTTAACCTTTATTACAACTTCTTTCGATTTCTCATCTGCAAAAATGATTACATCTTCAACAATGCTTGAAGTTACTTTAGGCACAATTTGAAACGGTTCATACAACTCACCTTTATCTGGTTTGGAATACCTACGAATAATTGGCTTGTTAAGCACTATATTTACTCCATTTATTTGTAACAAAAAAAGTAATTCTAAAGGTTTTGTTTCTGGAGTACCAATAAGCTGATAATCTTTTACCGTATACATTCCTAAACTACCATTTTCTAGCAACCAATAAGGTGCAGTCACTTCTTTGGTAGCATCTATATTAATAGTTTGCTTTGATGTATATTTTTCATTGTTCTCTAAATTTTGATTTAAGTCAAAAGAAGTACCATTAAAACTTGCCTTTATTAATTTTACTTCTACTTCACTTCTATTTAGCACTTCAATATTTATATCGGCATTTCCGTTAGGGTTTGCGTAATTGTTAGAAGCTGAAGCTTCTAGATACAATCCCAAACATGAAGCAATAATCTGCTTGACTTGTTTTAATTTAATCTTCTTCCAATGTTCATCTTCAAGCTTTTCAATTAATTGATATGCTTCTAATAATTTAGGTACATGAACAGATGGGTTTCTAAAATCAAAATTCTTCTCAATAGTATATAATATATCTCCAATTGCATTTCCTCCTTTTACTCTATTCCAAGAAGTATTTATTCCCTCAAAAGCATTGTTTTTATTGTTTGGTAAATTTCCCTTCAACAACTCAATATATTCATCTTCAGCACCTCTAGTAGTTAATCTTCCAAAACCTTGACATAAATGCTGACTACTAGCAATGGCTGCCACTTCATTATTAGACAACCCTCTAGACGGATAGTAAACACCAGTATTAAAATTTAGCATATTGCTTTTATCTGCTTCCGCAAACTTCTCTCGACTACCATAAAACCACCAATGCGTATTAAAAAATATACGTCTAGGTTGCCAAGGTTTACCAAAGTGCGTCTTATAATTTGGATTATTGGCTAAATCAAAAGCTTCAACGCTTAACATAGCTGAAGTGGTATGATGCCCATGCGTTGAACCAGGTGTTCTATGGTTAAATCGATTTACAATTATATCTGGTTTAAACTTTCTAATTATAGAGACTACATCTTTTAGTACCTCATCTTTATCCCAAATTGACAATGTCTCATCTGGATGCTTTGAATAACCAAAATCATTTGCTCTAGTAAAAAACTGTTCTCCTCCATCTACATTTCTAGCTGCCAAGAGTTCTTGTGTTCGAATTACGCCCAATAATTCTCGAATTTCTGGTCCGATTAAATTTTGACCGCCATCTCCACGAGTTAAAGACAAATAAGCAGTTCTTGCTTTTACATGATTTGAAAAGTAAGAAATAAGCCTTGTATTCTCATCATCTGGGTGTGCTGCAACATATAAAACTGACCCTAGAAAGTTTAGTTTTTGTAAAGACTCATAAATCTCAGATGAGTTTTGTCTTAAAGGTTTTTGAGCAAAATTTAAGGAAGTAAAAAAACAACAAAAGGCTAGTAAAATATACTGTTTCATAAAAGGTTTAACTATCGATTGCGAGCAAATCTAAACATAAAATTAGCCAATAATAATTAATTGTGAAAACCTTAACATTTTTGTTATTAACTTATTAAATTGAGTAGAATTTATCCTTTGCAACTTCGTATAAATAAAATATATTTGTATTCCATTTTTAAAAATTCATTTTAATGAAATTTATTGTTTCTAGTACGCAATTATTAAAGCAACTTCAAGTATTAGGTGGTGTTATAAATAGTAATAACACCTTACCTATTTTAGATAATTTTTTATTCGATTTAACAAGTAATCAATTAAAAATATCTGCATCCGATCTTGAAACTACTATGAGTACAACTATAGCTGTTGAAGCTGATGAAGCTGGTTCTATTGCTGTACCTGCACGCTTGTTACTAGATACTTTAAAGACATTTCCTGAGCAACCTTTAACCTTTGTTGTTGAAGACAACAATACCATAGAAATTAGTTCAGATAGCGGTAAATATGCTCTCGCCTACGCGGATGGCGCTGAATTCCCTAAAGCGGTTGAGTTAGAATCTCCTAGTTCCACAACTATTGCTGGCGACATTTTAGCGACTGCTATTAACAAGACAATTTTTGCTTCTGGTAATGATGATCTTAGACCAGTAATGAGTGGTGTATTCTTTCAGTTTTCGCCAGAAAGTTTAACATTTGTAGCTACAGATGCTCATAAATTGGTGAAATATGTTAGAACTGATGTTACCGCAAGTGAAGTAGCAGAGTTTATTATGCCAAAAAAACCTCTTACCCTACTTAAAAATATTTTAGCTGGTTCTGAGGATAATGTTACTATAGAATATAACGAATCTAATGCTAAATTCACTTTTGACAGTAGTATCTTAGTCTGTAGACTAATTGATGGTAAGTATCCTAATTACGAAGCAGTAATTCCTAAAGAAAACCCTAATAAATTGACATTAGACAGAGGTACTTTTTTAAACTCTGTACGTAGGGTTTCTATTTTCTCAAGTAAAACCACACATCAGATTCGTTTAAAAATGGCTGGTACTGCTTTAAATATTTCTGCTGAAGATCTAGATTTTTCTAATAAAGCTGACGAGCGGTTACAATGTAACTATGAAGGTGATGACATGCAGATTGGGTTTAATTCTAAATTCTTACAGGAAATGTTAAGTAACTTGAATTCTAATGATGTTTTATTAGAGATGTCTTTACCAAATAGAGCAGGTATTTTAACTCCAATAGATGGTTTAGAAGATGGTGAAAACATCACTATGTTGGTAATGCCGGTAATGCTTAATAGTTAATTTTTAGCACTTTATTCATTTTAATAACTGCGAATAACCATTTATTGGTTATTTGTTGCTATTTATATATTATTCTATTTTAAAAGTAGTTTTTTTGTATATTGCAGCAGTTAAGCTATGAACACCCCTTATAAACCATTAATTTTCAGGTGCTTAGTTTAGTTAAATTTTCTATCATCTATTGGTAGGACTTTTAGTGTTTATGTTGTTATATCAATAGCAATTTAAACCGACATTTTAAAATGATGTCTAACTAAATAAAACATATGATTAAAAAAATACTATTCACCCTTACATTTTTGACTTTTACTCTACCTATTGTTGGACAAACGGATTATTCTAAAGTTACCTTCAGTAGTAAGATATATAAGTACAAAAAAGCAATACCAAGAACTACTGAGTTAGGTATTGATAGGCAATTATTATCCGATATTATCGATTTACTTGGTAATTCTTTATATAATGAAAAGCAAAAAACTGAGATTATTAATAAAGCTTGGTTAGCATTTAAAAATCCAGAAACATTTGATTTTGTTTATAAAGATTTTGCAATAAAAACAAACGATAGTTGGGGCAAAGTTAATTCTAAAGGAGAAATGGTCTTAGAACCTAATCCTTATCTTACAGAATGGACAATTAATGACAATGAATACCCTTATTTTCAATTGGCATTAAATAAAATATTAGATCATTATGGTTTATTAGCCTATGGTGATGATGCTGTTGCTGTAAAGTCTTCTTTTAACGAACTATTAATAACAAAAAATATAAAATTAGAAGAACCAAAAGATGATGACTGGGCATATTCTTATTTACAGACTACAAACTCTGAACTAGCTAAAAAAGGGTTAGTTGCCTTAGTAACAAAAGGTTATTATGATATTTTGGTCTGTAAAGTAGAGCAAAAAGATCAATTAACAGATTTGTTTAAAAAGATTAAATGGGAACTCGTAACACCATAAATTTAAGAGATAATATAATTAACTGTAAAAAAAACCGTTCTACTATGAGCAGTTTTTCTAACTGTTAATTAATAATAAAGAAAAGAGTTTATAATGAAGAAGTTGCCCTTTCTTTTTACGCTACTATTTCTAACTTGCTTAACCATTTATGGTCAGAGTGAGGAGCCAGATTATACACAAATAAAGTTCAAGCAAAAAACGAAAGAGTATAAAAAATCCACTCCTGATATTGAAGCTCTACCTTTAGATAAAGAAATGGTAGGCGATATAGTTAAGCTATTAGGTAAATCATTTTACACCGAAGAAGAGCGAGATGAGATTGTAGAAAGAATTTGGTTATCATTTACCGATCCTAAGAAGTTCGATATGGTATTTAGAGATTATGCTATAAGAACATTGCCAAATTGGAATAAGAAGAATTTTAGAGGTGAAATTGTACTAGAACCAAATCCTTATTTAAGTGATTGGACTTTAGCCGACAACGAAATAGAGTATTTTAGAACATCATTACATAGAATATTAATGTATGAAGGGCTACTTGGTTATGGCGAAGATGCAAAAAGCACCAAGAAATCCCTAAAAAATGTAAAATATATTTCAAAATATAGTCTTCCGAACCCATCAAATAGAGACTGGACAAATTCATATTTACAAAAATTATCTTCTTCTGTTAGTAATAAGGGATTATCTGTGCTCATCAGTGAAGGAGCTTATGAATTTATGGTTTGTGAAAAAGACAAAAAAGATGAATTAGTCAGTTTATTTAGCAAAATGAACTGGGATTTTGTAAATCCTTAACATAAACCCAATTAACCAATCACACGTAAAACAACTTTGAGAGACTCTTAAAGTTGTTTTTTTATTTGCTATTTTCACAATGTGAATTTTTTAGCACATATTTATTTATCTGGTGATGATGAATTGGTAACCATTGGCAACTTTATAGCCGATGGAATAAGAGGAAAACAATACAAAAAGTATCCTGAGAAAATTCAAAAAGGTATCTTACTACATCGCGAGATAGACAGCTATACGGACACCCATAAAACTGTTCGCACAAGTACCAAGCGTTTACACAAAAACTACAGTCATTATTCTGGAGTTATTGTTGATATTCTATACGATCATTTTTTAGCTAAGAATTGGAAGAATTATAGCAATATTTCCTTAGACATATATGTTGACAATTTTTACAAATCTTTAGAGAATAATTTTGAAATTCTCCCTGCTAGAATACAAAAAATGATGCCCTATATGATTTCTGGTAATTGGCTGTTAAGTTATGCTTCAATTGATGGCATTGCCAACGTTTTAGAAGGAATGAATAGACGCACTCAAAATAAATCAAAAATGAATAACGCAGTTAATGAATTAAAAGAATTTTATAGTGAATTCGAAGATGAATTCTCATCTTTTTTTAATGAGTTAATTAATTTTTCCAACCTAAAATTAAAAGAATTATCATGAAAAAAATCTTATTGATTTTTAGCCTTCTGCTTTTTATCACATCATGTAAAAATGCGCCAGAATTAGAAGTTGAAGTTCCTAAAAAAAGAGGTTTAATTGTAGATAAAGCAATGGTGGTTTCAGCTAGAGCTGAAGCTTCAAAAATTGGAGTTGATGTTTTAAAAAAAGGCGGAAATGCTTTCGATGCTATGGCAGCAACCGAATTAGCGCTTGCGGTTGCCTATCCATATGCTGGTAATATAGGCGGTGGCGGTTTTATGGTGTATAGAAAAAATGATGGTGAAATTGGTGCAATAGATTATCGCGAAAAAGCACCATTGGCAGCAACAAAAAACATGTTTTTAGATAATCAGGGCAATGTAATAAAAGGAAAAAGCACTTTAGGTGCTATGGCCGTAGGTGTACCAGGTAGTGTTGCAGGTGTTTTTGCTGTTCATGAAAAATTAGGAACTTTGCCTATAGAAGATATTATTCAACCTGTAATTGATCTTGCAAAAAGAGGTGTAATTGTAACCAAAAAACAAGAAGACCGTATAAAACATTATCAGAAATATTTTCCAGAAGCTAATAAAGATTCTATTCCTTTTGATTGCCATTGGAAAGAGAATGACACTATTAAATATCCCGCTTTAGCGGAAACTTTAACAAGAATCTTAAAAAATGGTCGTGATGAATTTTATAAAGGAAAAACCGCGAAAATTTTAGCAAAATTTATTCAAGATAATGGAGGCATTATTACCGAAGAAGATCTTGCGAAGTATGAAGTACGTTGGAGAGATCCAGTGACATTCAATTATGATGATTTAAAAATAGTATCGATGTCCCCACCTTCTAGTGGTGGTATTTGTTTAGCTCAGATATTAAAAATGATTGAACCTTATGATGTATCTCAACATGGTCATAATTCTACTAAAACTATACAAATCATAACTGAAGCTGAACGAAGAGCCTATGCAGATAGAAGTTTTTACCTAGGTGATCCAGATTTTGTTGAAGTTCCGCAAAATACGTTAATAAGCTCTGAATATCTAACTGATAGAATGAGTGATATTAATTTTGATAAAGCAACATTATCTTCTGATGTTTCACATGGAAATGTTGAAATAGTTGAAAGTGATGAAACTACCCACTACTCTATTATAGATCAGTTTGGTAATGCAATTTCAGCAACAACAACATTAAATGGAGCCTATGGTTCTAAATTGTATTCTAATGAACTAGGTTTCTTTTTTAATAACGAAATGGATGATTTTAGTGCCAAACCAGGTGTACCAAATATGTTTGGCTTAATTGGAGCCGAAGCAAATAGCATAGCTCCCCAAAAACGTATGCTAAGTTCTATGACACCAACAATTGTTGTAAAAGATGGTAAATTATTAATGTCTGTTGGCACTCCAGGAGGTTCTACTATTATTACCTCTGTTTTACAAACTATTTTAAATGTGCATGAATTTGATATGACTATGCAAGAAGCTGTAAATGCTCCTCGATTTCATCATCAATGGTTGCCTGATGAAATTAGAATGGAACCGAATTCTTTTTCAAAAGAGTTAATTAATCAGTTAGAAGCTTTGGGCTACAAAATTAACGAAGAAGATTCACCAGTAATTGGTAAGGTAGATGGTATTTTGGTTTTACCAGATGGCAAACTAGAAGGTGGTGCTGATAGACGCGGTGACGATACAGCTGTTGGTTTTTAATGCAACTTATTGAAGTCCACAAGGTAATAAAACTAGAAAATCCTATTCGATTGCAAGAATACGGTATAAACATTTTTAATTCTATTACAACTAAATCGAGTCTTAAAAAAGCCATTAAAAAAGGATTGATTTTTGTAGATGGAAAGACGGCTTCAACAGGATTATTGATTACAGGTGGAGAAACCATTGAATTATATAAAACATCCGAAAATAAGCAATCAAAAGCTTTTGATTTAAGTTTAGAAGTCTTATTTGAAGATGACCACTTAGCAATTATTAATAAGCCATCTGGAATATCAGTTAGCGGTAATAAGTTTGCAACAATTGATAATGCTTTAGAGCAGAATCTAAAAAATAGCCCTTTAAAAGATAGTACAAAACCACATCCTGTGCATCGATTAGATTATCCCACGAGTGGGCTTTTATTAGTTGGTAAAACTACATCAAGTATTATTGAATTGAATAAATTATTCGAAAACAAAAAGGTTAGAAAAATATACCACGCTATTACTATAAAAAAAATGGAGAAAAGTGGCTCGATAGATCTAAAGATAGATAACAAAGATTCTTTATCAGAATTTCTAATTTTAAAAACCATTATTTCGGAGCGTTTTGAATATTTAAACCTGGTTGAACTCAATCCAAAAACAGGTAGAAGACATCAATTAAGAAAACATTTAGCTAGTATTGGAAACCCTATTTTAGGTGATAAAGAATATTATAAAAAAGGATTAATATTAAAAGGTAAAGGATTGTATTTACACGCATCAACATTAGAGTTCAAACATCCATTTACTGAGGAAACTATCTCTATAACTAAAGAACTTCCTAAAAAATTCGTGAAAATTTTCCCTTCTCACTAATTTCTTTCATCGTTTTCTTTAATTTCCCAATCAATACTCTAATTTCTTCTTCATTATATGTTGCGAAACCTATTCGTATAGAATTATGGCCTGAATTAACCCTGTCGTATCGTTGCCAATTCCCTATATCAAGGTCATAAGTTTTTGCAATTCTAGATACATCTTTCCAAGAATACTTTTTATTTAAAGTTACCCAAACTGCCATTCCTCCTTTAGGCACATCAAAAGAAAAATACTTACCTAATTCTTCCTGTAAAAGTCTGCAAAATAAATCTCGCCTAGATTTATAAATCTTTAAAACCTTTCTTATATGTCTATCTAAATCATCCGATTTTATGAATTCAGCAAATGTCAATTCCAATAAAGCATCTCCCTGTCGATCAACTATTCTACGTAATCTGGCAGCTTCATCAACAAATTCTTTAGGGGCAATTAAATACCCTACTCTAAATACCGGAGCCACCGTTTTGCAAACCGAACCTATATAAACTACATTACCACAAGTATCATGGCTCTCTAAAGGTAAAATTGGTGCATGATTATAATTAAAGTCATAATCATAGTCATCTTCTATGATTGCAAAATTATATTGCTGCGCTAAATTTAATAGATGAATACGCCTTTCAGCGGATAACGTTACAGTAGTTGGATGGTGATGATGAGATGTGATATAAATCGCTTTAATAGTTTTCCTCTTACATAATTCTTCTAGTTGATCAGTTACCAATCCATTTTCGTCTACAGAAACTCGTTCGATATTAGCCTTTTGATACATAAAGGTTAGATCTGCTGTCAGATAATTAGTTTCACCAACCACAATTGAATCATTCTCTTTTAATAACAATTGAGCCGCTAAATAAATACCCATTTGACTACCTCGAGTTATTAGAATTTGATCTCTTGTGATTTTTAAACCTCTGGTTTTATTAAGATAATCTACTAACACATCTCTTAGTTCATCGTTTCCATAAGTTGATCCATACGATAGATGTTTAAAACTATTTCTGCGTCCAGATATTTTTCTATAAATTCTTGCCAATTCATTAATTGGTGTCAATCTTTCATCTGAAACTCCATCATTAATCTTAGTAAATTTTTGCCCTGTAGAAAATGGCTGATCATCTAAGACTTCATCTTTGTAAAATGAAAAATTGATCTTGTTTGCATTGGCTAATTTTTCATTCTCTAAAAAATCTCTACGGTTCAGTTTTGGCAAACTATTATTTACAAAAGTTCCTTTTTTAGGAATACTTTCTACCCAACCTTGCATTAACAACTCATCATAACATGCAACAATTGTCTTTCTATGCACATTGAGAAGCTCAGATAAAGTTCTGCTTCCTGGTAACTTAGTGTCAGGTGGTAACCTTCTATCTTTTATCAATTCAATAAATTGATTAGAAAGTTGTACATAAATTGGCTGGTTATTATTTCTATTGACTTTAAGACTTGTTTTATAAGGAAACATCTGGACTATTGATTATATTTATTCTGGATGAAAATAACAGTCCATAAATGTAGTATTTTTGAATTATAAAATTAACAGCACATGAAAAAATCAGACTTGAAGTCGTCAGACTTTAATGAGTATTATGGTAGATATATTGATAAATTACCAAATGATAGTGAACTTATTGACAGTTATTCAACTGGTAAGCAAAATGTTATACGTTTCTTTAAATCTATACCTAATGATAAGTTAGATTATAAGTATCAACTAGAAAAATGGAGCATTAAAGAAGTCTTACAACATCTTATTGATACCGAACGTATTTTTATGTATAGATGTCTACGCATAGCTAGAAATGATAAAACAGCATTGGCTGGTTTTGATCAAAACATGTATATCGCACCTTCTGGTGCGGATCTAAAATCATTTGAAAATTTACTAAATGAATTTATTGTAAATAGAGATAATTCAATTGCACTTTTAAAAAGTTTATCTGATGAAAGCTTAAGGTTTATAGGTAATGCAAGCGGTAGTCATTTATCAGCAGGCGCAGCAGCTTTTATTATACCAGGTCATGACATCTGGCATATTGAAATTGTAAAGGATAGGTATTTATAATGTTAGAAATACGACCAAATTGCGAGCATTGTGGTAAAGACTTACCGAATACTTCTACAGAAGCTATGATTTGCTCATTCGAATGTACTTATTGTAAAGATTGCGCCTTAGAATTATTCGAAAATGTATGCCCTAGTTGTGGTGGAAATTTTGTTGAAAGGCCAATTCGACCAAAAGTAATGGTCAGAAAATATCCAGCTTCTAAGAAGAAAATTTTAGAACCAAAAAATTTGATCGAAGCTCAAAAAAAGGTTAATAAATATGGAAAACTTGACCCAAAAGATAGGTAATAAAGAGTTTGATCATTATCAAGCGAGAAAAATAGAATTTATAAAAAATGTAAGCGTTGATGATTTTAATATTAAGGTCTATACCATAACTAACAAAGTAAGCTTTGAATCAGATATATCATTAGAGACTGGTATCAAGGCATTACCAAAATGGATTGAAAATGCAAAAGAATCTAGTATTCCGACACATAAGCATGCATTTTTAATTGTCCATGAAGCTAGAGAAGGCGTTTTAATTTTATTAAGTTGGTGGACTGGTGAAAATATGGTTGAAACCAAAATCTATTTTGCAGATTTTGAGAATCCATCGAAAGTTGAACCATCAATTTATGATCCGAAGCAATTGGTTTGTATTTGGGAATTAGAAATTTTTTATCATGAACGTAAAGCATGGATACAGCATGTTCTAGGCAAATCAGAAAATCCTGACTTTGAAAATTACCGTAATGACTATTATATTCAAATAACATGAAAGAATATTCAAAAACTAAACTAAATCGTGTAAAAAGAGGAGCGAATAGAGCTACTTACGATGTAGAAAAAATTAATAAAATTCTAGATGCTGGTTTTATTGGCTATGTAAGTTATGTGTACAATGGTGGTGCTATAACTTTACCAATGGCTTATGGTAGAAATAAAGATAAAATATATCTGCATGGTTCTCAGGGCAATAGAATGTTATTGTCATTACTCGATGCTAAAGAAATGAGCATGACCGTTATGCATTTAGATGCTCTTGTTTTAGCTCGTTCTGGGTTACATCATTCAGTCAACTATCGCTCTGCTACTTTATTTGGTTCGGTTAAAAAAGTAGAAAATGATAATGAAAAAGAAATGGCATTAAAATGCTTTATGGACCATATGATGGTCGGCCGCTGGGAGGGTATTAGATCAATGCATCAACAAGAATTAGATCGCACACTAGTTGCAGAAATGACAATAGAAACTGCTTCTGCAAAAATTAGAGACGTTGGCGTTAATGATGAGCCAGAAGATTATGACCTACCTGTCTGGGCAGGATTAGTTCCAATAAAACAAATAGCCGAATATCCCATTTCAGATGAAGATCTCAAAGCCGAAATTGATATTCCGTCGCACGTTTTAAACTATTATCAAGCAAACAAAGGCTAATGGGAAATAAGCTATCTGTTAAAGAATTATCTTTTGAAAATATTGAAAACATTATCAATTATTTTTTAGATGCAGATCCTCAGTTTTTATTGAGCATGGGTGCAGATCCGAATAAGCTACCAACAAAAAAGGATTGGCTAGGTTACATGGTTAATGAATTTAAAAAAGAAAACAAACAAAAGTCAATTTATTATGTTACTTGGCAATTGGATAGCCTGTCGGTTGGCCACTGTAATATTAACGATATAAAATTTGGCTCTGAAGCGTTTATGCATTTACATATGTGGAGAAATACTACCCGAAATAAAGGATTAGGGTTTGAATTTGTTAAAAAGAGTATTCCTTACTTCTTCGAAAAATTTCAACTCAAAACTTTATACTGTAGACCTTATGCTTTAAACCCTGCACCTAACAGTACACTACGAAAATTGGGTTTCGATTTTATTAATACACATGAGGTAATTCCTGGTAGGATAAGTTTTAAGCAAAAAGTAAACCTATATGAATTGACCAAAGAAAAATTTGAGCATCTTTATAAAATTTTTAATCATTAAGTAAATGAAAATCTACGATGTAGTTATACTTACTGATCATCGGTATGTTAACCCTGAAGAGATTAATGACAATAACCGAAATGTACTGTTAGAAGATGAATTGGTTCTAAAAGCTTTGGTAAAACAAGGACTCAACGTCACACGTCTTTCTTGGGATGACTCAGAATTTGATTGGTCTAACACTGAATATGTACTTTTTAGATCAACTTGGGATTATTTTGATCGTTTTGATGAGTTTTCTGCATGGCTTAATAGAATTAGTGGTCAAACAAAAATGATTAACGCAGAAAGCATCATTCTATGGAATATTGATAAACGCTATCTAAAAGACCTAGAACAAAAAGGTATACATATTGCTGAGACCATCTTTATAGAAAAAGACCAAACAAAAACATTACAAGAACTATACGCTCAATACAATTTTAATGAAACAGTTTTAAAGCCCGTATTCTCTGGAGCGGCCAGACATACCTATAAAATTACTAAAGAGAATCTACAAGAACATGAGCAAATTTTTAAAGAACTGATTGAAAACGAACCCATGCTCTTACAACCTTTTCAATATAATATAGTTTCTGAAGGTGAAAAGTCATTAGTTCTAATTGACGGAAACTACACACATGCAGTTTTAAAGATTGCCAAAAAAGGAGATTTCAGAGTACAAGATGATTTCGGTGGTTCAGTACATATTTACACTCCTACACAAGATGAGGTAACTTTTGCAGAAAAAGCTGTAAATGCATGTGATCCAAAGCCTATGTATGCGAGGGTTGATATCTTTAATGACAATAATGCTAAAATTGCCTTGGCCGAATTAGAATTGATTGAGCCAGAACTTTGGTTTAGAAATAATCCAGCGGCAGCGGAAGACTTATCTATTGCTATAAAAAAGTACTTCTAAATATATTTACTGACAAACAACCCGTTTGGAATACTCTTTGAATTATAGAGTTAGCGAAAAATTCTAAAATTATTTTTGATTCAAATTTTCCATAATAATTAAGAAATAAAAGTTACTCAAATCTAACTATTTGCCTAGTTTTTTATACTTTCGCGCAGTAAAAATCTACTAGCTTACTTCAAGCGCTTGTCTGATTTTTAACCACTTAATATTAAACTATTTATGCCATTTTGGCATTTACACATATGGAAGAAAAAAAATTCGATCTCAATTCTCTTATAGGATTCTTTTTATTAGGGTTAATTATGATTTGGTATTTTCAGATGAATAAACCAACTCAAGAAGAACTTCAACAACAAAAAACAGAACAAGTTCAAGATTCAATTCAAAGAATTCAGCAAAATACCGCTCCGGTAGATCAAATATCAATTGATTCTACAGCTACTTCCTATCAATCAGATTCATTAAATCAAGTAAAAGTTCAAAATCAATTAGGTGCATTTGCTTATAGCGCAACTTTGCCTTCCGCGACATGGAAAGAAACTACCATAGAAAATGATCTGGTAAAAATAAAAATCAGCAATAAAGGTGGTCAGATTATAGAAGTAGAATTGAAAGATTATAAAACTTGGAAAAAAGCACCTTTATATTTAATAAAAGATGCCAACGCTTCTTTTAACATCAATTTTGGTACTACCGACAATCGTATTTTAAACACTAAAGACTTGTTTTTTGAGCCTTCTTTAACCAAGAATGGTGAAAATCAGGTGCTTTCAATGAAGCTAAAAGTTGATGCCAATCGATTTTTAGAATATCGTTACGAGCTAAAACCAGATAATTATATGTTAGATTTTGGAATTCGTTCTCAAGGTCTAAGCAATGTTATTAATGCATCTCAACCTATTAATTTAGATTGGCAGTTAAACGCGTATAGAAATGAAAAAAGTGCTTACGCGGAAGATATGTATACCTGGTATTATTATAAAGCTGAAGATGATGTTGACTACTTAAATAAGGATGATGATGAAACTGAACAGGACGTAGATTGGGTTGTTTTTAAGCAGCACTTCTTTACTTCTATTTTAAAAACTGACACTCCTTTTGCAACAGCAAAAATAGAGTCAAAAAATTTAGTTGAAGATGAAGATAGAGATACGATTACTTTTAGAAAGTTTGCAGTAAGTGCTCCATTAGAAATGAAAAGTGGCGAATTAAACTACGCCATGAATATGTACTATGGACCAAGTGATTACAAAATTTTAAAAGAATATGAGGGTACAGATCTAGATGAAACTGTTGATTTAGGATGGGGTATTTTCGGTATGATAAATCGTGCTGTTTTTGTACCAGTTTTTAATTTCTTAAGTTCATTTATAAATAATTATGGGTTACTAATTATTCTAATGACAATTGTTGTTAGAATATTGATGTCTCCAGTAGTTTATAAATCGTATTTATCTAGTGCTCGCATGAAGGTTTTACGACCAGAAATGAAAGCTATTAATGATAAGTATCCGGGTAAAGAAAATGCTATGAAACGTCAACAAGAAACCATGGCATTGCAGCGTAAAGCTGGCGTAAGCCCGTTATCCGGTTGTATACCTGCATTGATACAAATGCCAATATTCTTTGCCTTATTCAAGTTTTTCCCAACAAGCATCGATCTACGTCAAAAAGGATTTTTATGGGCAAACGATCTATCATCTTATGACACCATCTTTAAATTACCATTTAAGATACCTTTCTATGGTGATCATGTAAGTTTATTCCCAATATTAGCTTCTATTGCAATTTTCTTTTATATGCGTATGACGCAGAGTCAACAAGCTAATATGACTCCTCCCGCACAAGAAGGCATGCCAGATATGGGTAAAATGATGAAGATGATGATGTATTTTTCTCCATTACTAATGTTATTCTTCTTTAATAACTATGCTAGTGGTTTGAGTTTATATTACTTTATCTCTAATCTATTAACTATTGCAATTATGTTAGTGATTAAGAATTATGTTATTGATGAGAATAAGATACATGCACAGATTGAAGAGAACAAGGCACGCCCAGAGAAAAAGAAAAGTAAGTTTAGACAACGTTTAGATGATGCTATGAAACAAGCTCAAGAGCAACAATCTCAACAAAAGAAAAGAAAATAGATTATTTTAATTTCTAGCAAAAAACAGAAGCAATGCTTCTGTTTTTTGTTGAAGTATTACTCTTGACATTCTCAGTAAAAAATACGAACTTCGTTTAACAGTCGCCAAATGGAATTAAAACTCCTCTTAGCTTAGAGTTAAACGAACGCTATAAAAAACTCTTTAGCACTTCGATAGTATATTCAATATCTTCTTTGCTACTGTATTTACTAAAAGAAAAACGCACCGAAGTTTTCATGGCATCTTCTTTTGGTAAGATAGTATTTAACACATGAGAGCCTTTATTACTACCACTTTGGCAAGCACTACCACCAGAGGCCGCTATACCCTTAAGATCAAGGTTAAACAATAACATTGGTAATTCTTTAGAGAAACGAACATTTAGAGTGACATATGTACTTTTATCTAAATTATCAGAAAGTCCGTTAAATTGTATTCTAGCATCAAGTTCAGTCAATTTTTCAATAAAGTATTCTTTTAACTGACTAATGTATGCAGCATCTTTTTCCATTTCAGTGTTACAAATATCCAAAGCTGTATGCATACCGGCAATATTATGTACATTTTCTGTACCCGCACGTGCACCACGCTCTTGCTCACCGCCAATTAAAATAGGTTTAATACCAAATCCTTTTTTTATGATCGCAAAACCAACACCTTTTGGTCCATGAAACTTATGAGCACTAGCTGTAATAAAATCAATAGACGTTTCCTGTAAATCTAGCTTATAATGCCCAATGACTTGTACCGTATCAGAATGAAATAAGGCTTTGTATTCTTTACATAACTCGCAAACCCGATTGGTATCCAAAATATTACCCAATTCATTATTAATTGCCATGAGGCTAACCAGCGTTTTTTGATCATTCTCTTGCAATAATGTTTCTAAATGATCAAAATCTACTTCTCCTTTCTCGTTAAGATTTACAAAACTTACTTTGACAGAATGTTCTCTCTCAATAGCCTCTACTGTATGTAATACTGCATGATGTTCAATTTTCGAAGTGATAATATGTTTTACCTCTAAATTTTCTACAGCATTACACAAAATAAGATTATCAGCTTCGCTACCACCAGATGTAAAAACTACCTCACTAGCCGTAACATTAAAATGCTTGGCAATACCTTTACGAGCTTCTTCTACAATAACACGGGCTTTTCTACCAAATTGATGTGTAGAAGAAGGATTGCCAAAGGTATTAGTCATTACTTCAGTAATTCGTTCTATTACTTCAGGGTAAATTGGTGTAGTAGCAGCGTTATCTAGGTATACTTTTTTCATTGTTATTAAACTGATGCAAAAATAACTAAAATAAGCTCCATATGTTTCGCTCTGAATTGTAAAACCTTTATTTTTGTTTTAATGAAAAAATTATATGTCTTTTTTTTAGTAATCACTTTTTTATCTTGTAATGATGGAGATCTTGAAATACCAAGTTTTGACTTCAGCTCGACTATAAATCATTGTAATGATAATACGGTATTATACAAATTAGGAAACAATAATAGTCTTGAAGCACTAATTTTAACCTTGACAAGCGGTGATATCCCTAGTGCTGTACCAACTGATTTAAGTAAAACCTTAAGCATAGGAAGCGACAGGTCTATAACCTACAGGCTCTTTAGCGAAAGTGTTACTACTAGTTATTTTTGTCAAAGTATTCCACCTACTACACCAACAATTACTAGAAATTGGGAAGCGACATCAGGAAGTATTGTTATTGATACGGAGGTAGTTAATGATACCAATGGAGATCCAAGCAGTTTAAATAATAAAATAACTTTTATCGATCTAGTATTAGAAAGCAATGGTGAAGAGTTACGATTTGACACTTTAGATTTTGGCAGTCATCCTTCTTCTATAGTAACTCCTTAATTATTCTGATAAATATATACTTCTGTAGCGCCAAAGCCATATTTTTGAAAAGATGCTGGGTAGACTTCAACATTATATTTAGCTAACAGAAATTCTAATTCTTTTTTAAGCACTCCTTCGCCAACACCATGAATAAAAACTACTCGTTGAATCTTCTTTTTAATGGCAAAATCAAGACGTTTCTTAGCAGTTTCTAATTGTAAAGTGAGCATTTCATAATTTGTCATTCTTCTAGTAGAACTTGTTAAATGATGGATATGCAAATCTACTTCTAAAGGTGGTTGTTTTTTAGGTTTTTTCTTGGATATTAGAGTTTTATTGGGCTTTTCTTTTTCAATTAAATCTTTATTCTTGATATCTATGTATTTTGAATACTGCTTTTGATTTTCAGTTACTAAAACCAATTCCGAAACATCATATATTAGAGAAAAATCATCACTGGTAACAATGGTAATCATATTTTCGTTCACCATAGAAACTTGACCGCGAATGGTATCGTCTAATACTGCAACTTTATCTCCTATTTTCAATTCTGAATTCACAATTATAAAAGTAAAAACAATAGTATTATTTTTTATACTTTTAAAGAAATTTAAATAATGAGCGGTATTGTTTCTTTTTTAGAAAAGCATATGTTGAGTTGCCAAGTAAAAAAGCAGTTTGGTGCAGACTGTATTGGTTGCGGTATGCAACGCTCTATTATTCATTTGCTAAAAGGAGAATTTATAGATGCTTTTTACATGTATCCAGCTATATATACACTTATAATTATGTTCGGGTATTTGATTCTACATCTAAAATTCAATTTTAAAATTGGTCATAGGATTTTATTAATACTTTTTATTACCAATGTGGCAATTATGATCATAAATTACTTACTAAAAATATTTTAATCAAAAACAACCAAATTATGGAAAAACAAAAATTACCACATTCTCAATCCTCGCTTATTTTAGGAATTATATCTATTGTAACCGCTTGCTGTTGTTGGGGGGTACCAGGTATTGTATTAGGCTTTATAGGGATGAATGAGGCCAAAAAAGCAAAAACATTATATGACGAAAGTCCAGATATGTATGATGGAATGAATAACGCAAATACGGGTAGAATTACTTCTATTATAGGGTTAATTTTGGGTATATTAATATTGATTTATACTATTTTCGTCATTTACTCAGTAGGTGGAATAGATGGCTATATGGAAAAAGCAAATGAAATGATGGAACAATGGCAATAATCTAATATAAAAGAGCCAACTCAATGAGTTGGCTTTTTTATATCTCTAAATCTTTATCGTAAGGTATTGAGTTTAGAATGTGTTGAATAGCTGCTGTTCTTGCCAAAGTTTTTCTATTCGCTTTAATAATCTTAAATGGTTGTTTTGCTAATTTGGTATTTTCAAACATTTTATGCTTATATTCTGTATACACATCCCACAATTCTTGAGCTTTTTCGTCAACCGATGTCATCTTCCATTGTTTTAGCGGATCATTTTTAATTTCGGCAAATCTTTTTGCTTGTTCTCGCTTAGAAATTGACATATAAATTTTTACTAAACGAATACCAGATTCAGTAATCATTTGTTCGAAGTTATTTACCTGGTTCATAAAAATTTTATACTCTTCTTGCGTACAAAATCCATTTACTGGTTCTACAACTGCTCTATTGTACCAACTTCTATCAAAGAAAACTATCTCACCCGCCATAGGAAACTGATTCACGTAACGTTGAAAATACCATTGGGTACTTTCTTCTTCTGTTGGTTTTGGCAAAGCCACAATTCTAAAATGTCTAGGATTAATACGTTCGGTAATTCTACGAATAGCTCCACCTTTACCAGCTGCATCTCTCCCTTCAAAAATGATGATAATACGCTCATTATTTTGTATCGCCCAAGTTTGCAATCTTATCAATTCAACCTGCAACCTAGCTAAACGTTTTTCATAATCTACGTAACGAATTGCTCTTTGTAAGTTATATGGCTCACGAGATAATAAGGCTAATAAGCCTTTTTTAGAATTAAGCTTTTTACCTCCTATTTCATCTAAAACAAACTTTTCCATATTAATCTATTTGATGTGATGAACGGTGATAACGCATTATAATATTTGGATCTGGAAACAATGTAGTTGCCGAAGCTTCTTTTCCGTTATAATTAAATTTAGACAAAACATAACGCATACTTTCTAAACGTGCAGTTTTTTTATCATTAGCATGCACAATCATCCAAGGACTATAAGTTGTATGTGTTTTACTGAACATGAGTTCTTTATACAAGGTATAACGGTCCCAATATTCTTGTCCTTTTTTATCTACCGGGCTAAACTTCCAACGTTTTAACGGATTACCAATACGGTCATTAAATCGCTCTAGTTGTTCTTCTTTAGAAATTGAAAGCCAAAATTTTATAACATGCACTCCGTCTTCATATAACATATGCTCAAAATCTGGTACTTGTAACATATATTTATCGTACTGTGCTTCTGTACAAAACCCCATAACAGGTTCTACAACAGCTCGATTATACCAACTTCTATCAAAAAAAACAATCTCTCCTGGGTTTGGTAATTCTTTTATATAACGTCTAAAATACCATTGTCCTCTTTCTATTTCCGTAGGTTTATTTAAGGCTACAGTTCTAGATGCTCTTGGATTTAAATGTTCTGTAAATCTGCGAATTGAGCCTCCTTTACCAGCTGCATCTCTACCCTCAAAAATAATAGCTACTCGTTTTTTATTTTTTACTACCCATTGTTGAAGTTTAACTAACTCTATTTGAAGTAATCTTTTTTCTTTTTCATAATGCATCCTTTTTTCTATCCAACGTTGATGCACATCTTTATTCTTAATTAACTTAAGCAACTCAGCATTAGAGTTTAAACTATTAAACTCTTCTAGGGTAATTTCTTTATTATCGGTAACCTCTTCCATAAGAATTAATCTATTCTTCTTTACAACCTTTACGTCTTCTAGTATCTATTAGATAAATTATTTTCCACTCAGAACTATTATAAAATAATTGAAAAGAATTCACTCCGCAATGACTAAACTTTTTATTAAAATAAAATTCATAAGGTGTCCAAACATTAGCCATACTTCCATCAATTTGTATGTTATATGAAAGTAAGTTTTCTTCCCAAATATCTTCAGGCTTTTTATTTGCTATACTATTTAAAACTTTTTTTAAATCGTCCGTTTGCAAAATAGATTTCCCTTCTTTATTAATATGTACCGTTTGTAAAACAACATTATCAGTCAACGTACTTTTTAGCGTAAGTGTATCACCGGTTTGTAATCCTTTAAAAAAAGTACTTATTACTTTTTTAAGTTCTTCTTCTTTATCGCTTTGCGCGGAAATGCTATCTGAAAAAGATAGCAGCATAATAGCTGCTATCAATATTCTAAGAATAAATATATTTCTACTTTTCAAATTCAGAAATAGTATTAATTATAATAGATATACAGTCTTCTAGTTGCTCTTCGTTCATAACCAAAGGTGGCGCAAAACGAATAATATTTCCATGTGTTGGCTTAGCTAATAAACCATTATCTCTTAACTTCATGCAAATATCCCAAGCAGTAGAACTATCTTCGACATCATTAATAACGATAGCATTTAACAATCCTTTACCTCTTACAAGGCTCACTAAGTCATTCGCCTTTGCAAATTCGGCAATCCTATTTCTAAATATTTTACCAAGCTCTTCAGCATTTTCAGCCAATCCTTCCTCTTCAACTACTTCCAATGCTGCAATTGCTACAGCTGCCGCCACAGGATTACCACCAAATGTAGAACCATGATTACCAGGTTTGATAACACCCATTATAGCATCATCAGCCAAAACAGCCGACACAGGATATGCTCCTCCTGATAGGGCTTTCCCTAAAATTAGAATATCTGGATTTACATTTTCATGATTTACTGCTAGCAACTTACCTGTGCGTGCAATACCTGTTTGCACTTCATCAGCTATAAATAATACGTTGTGTTTTTCACACAACGCTTTTGCTTTTATTAAATATCCTTCACTAGGTACATATACACCAGCTTCTCCTTGAATAGGCTCTACTAAAAAACCAGCCACATTAGAATTATTTTCTAAGGCTTCTTCTAAAGCTTTTAAGTTATCATACTCTATTTTTATGAATCCTTTAGTAAAAGGTCCAAAGTTCATTCTTGCCACTGGATCGTTAGAAAAAGAAATAATGGTAGTAGTTCTACCGTGAAAATTATTTTCACAAACTACAATTTGCGCCTCATTTTCATCAATTCCTTTCTTTTCATATGCCCACTTTCTACAAAGCTTTAATGCAGTCTCTACAGCTTCTGCCCCAGTATTCATTGGTAATAATTTATCAAAACCAAAATAATTAGTAGCAAATTGTTCATACCGCCCTAACATATCATTATAAAATGCCCTTGACGTTAAAGTCAAAGTCTCAGCTTGTGAAGTCATTGCCCCAACTATTTTTGGATGACAATGCCCTTGATTTACAGCAGAATAAGCCGATAAAAAATCGTAATAACGCTTTCCTTCTACATCCCAAACATAAACACCTTCTCCTTTACTCAATACTACTGGTAGTGGGTGATAATTATGTGCACCATACTTGTTTTCTAAATCGATCGCTTGTTGCGAAGTTAATTGGTCTAAAACAGCCATTTTAATAAAATTTTAAAGTGAATAAAATAACCATTCCTTATCTACCTTTATCCTTTCGAAGAAAATCGAAAATTCAGCGTGGGAAAGAAATCATCCCTAATATTTTAAGCTAATTTCGGGAATTTTTATCTATTTCAAATTTTTATCCTCGAAAAAAAGTTTATTCGTTATGACAATATAAGCTAAGTTTGTTTTTGCTTATTTCTAAACATAAAGAAAAATCCTATCAAAACTAATGGAATACTGAGCCATTGACCTGTATTTAATTGCACACCAAAATCCACCCACTCTTCAATTCCCCCTTGCCATTCTTTAAAGAATTCTACTATAAAGCGTATTGACCATAGCAGTACCATAAATAATCCGAAAAGGAAACCTAAGTTTTGTTTTTTGTCTGTTTTCCAATAGACATACCATAATATGGCAAAAGTTAATATATAACCTAAAGCTTCATATAACTGAGTTGGATATCTATTTGGCACATCCGCCAAAACCTCTTTGAAACGCGAGCTATTAGCAATTAATTCATACGCTTTTTCTACAGTTTTTGCACCAGTCTTTTGAATTGCTTGGTATTCACTTATATCATTTCTTATAAACTTAAATCCAAAGTCAGTTCCCGTTGGTTTACCAACAATTTCTGAATTAAATAAATTTCCTAATCGAACCAATGCTGCAACTAAAGCGGAAGGAATTACCATTCTATCTAATACCCAAAGAAAAGGTTTCTTTACAACTTTTTTAGCATAGAAAAACATCGCAAGCATTATTCCAATAGTTGCTCCGTGACTTGCAAGCCCCTGAAAACCAGTATATTCAAAAGGACTTAATTTAAATGGAAGAAATACTTCTGCTATTGTATAATCTTCTTCATAAAATAAATAATGTCCTAGTCTAGCACCAATTAACATTGCAATAATGGTATATATAAACAAAGGATCTAATTTATCTAAAGAGATTCCATCCTTTTTATAAATGTGTTTCATTATTTGTAAACCCAAAATAAAGCCCAACACATACATTAAGCTGTAATACTTTATCGGAAAAGAGCCTAATTTGAATAGGTCTGGATTGAAATTCCAGTCAATGGCTAATAATAAATTCATGTATAAAATTTAGAGCGGTAAATATAAGTTTTATAAACGAAAAGCTAAAGTTAAGATTTAGCCTTTCAGAATTTTGAATTTACTTATTTTTTGATTCTGGCACCGGATCATACCCTTCTCCTCCCCAAGGATGACAACTACCAATTCTTTTTATTGCTAACCAGCCTCCTCTGAACAAACCATGCTTTTGCAAGGCCTTTATAGTATAATGAGAACAAGTTGGTGTATAGCGACAACTAGCAGGTAAAAAAGGTGAAATAGCTCCTTGGTAAAAACGAACTAAAAGAATAAAAGGATATGTAAGTATTTGTCTAATTATTTAATGAACTTAATTAACAGAAAAAGTAGTGCCATCTTTACCATCTTTTAGTTGAATACCTATATCTGATAATTCATAACGGATTTTATCAGACAAAGCCCAGTCTTTATTTGCTCTAGCATCATTTCTCATACCTATCAACATTTCAACAACAGCATTTAACTTATCAGAATTATCTTGTTCAGACACATTCTCTAACCCTAAAACGTCAAAAATAAAAGCGTTTACTGTTTGGATGAACTCTTTTAAATCTTCAGCATTCAAAGTGGTTTTGCCTTCCTTTAATTGATTTATATATTTGACTCCTTCGAATAAATGAGCAATTAATATAGGCGTATTGAAATCGTCATTCATGGCATCATAACATAATTGTTTCCATGCTTGAACATTAATTGAAGACGTATTTGAATGTGATAAGTTCTTTAAGTCATTTACAGCATTAATCAACCTATTATATCCTTTTTCAGCAGCTTCTAAAGCATCACTAGAAAAATCTAAAATACTTCTATAGTGTGCTTGCAACATAAAAAATCTTGCAACTGTTGCCGGAAATGGCTTACTTAGAATGTCATTATCTCCAGAAATAATCTCACCCGGTAAAATATTATTTCCTGTCGATTTTGCCATTTTCTTGCCATTCAACGTCAACATATTACCATGCATCCAATAACGAACAGGTGAAATTCCTTTGTTGGCTTGGGCCTGTGCTATTTCACATTCATGGTGCGGAAACTTTAAATCCATTCCGCCACCATGAATATCAAATTGATCTCCTAAATATTTAGTGCTCATCGCTGTGCATTCTAAATGCCAACCTGGGAAACCAATTCCCCATGGTGAAGGCCAACGCATAATATGCTCTGGTTGAGCCTTTTTCCATAAAGCAAAATCTTGAGGGTTTCTTTTCTCAGATTGTCCATCTAAAACGCGTGTATTGTGAATGGCGTCTTCTATATTCCTACCACTTAGGATACCATAGTGTTCTTTTTGATTATATTTTAATACATCAAAATACACTGAACCATCGACTTCATAAGCCAAGCCTTTATCAATTATAGTCTTAATGATCTCTATTTGCTCAACAATATGACCAGTTGCGGTAGGCTCTATGCTAGGTGGTAAGAAATTAAATTGCCGCAAGACATTGTGAAAATCTACAGTATATTGTTGCACTACTTCCATAGGTTCTAATTGCTCTAAACGTGCCTTTTTTGCAATTCGATCTTCGCCTACGTCTGCATCATTTTCTAAATGCCCAGCATCCGTAATATTACGCACATAACGCACCTTATACCCTAAATGCTTAAAATAGCGAAAGATCATATCGAAAGACATAAATGATCTCACGTTACCCAAATGAACATTACTATATACCGTTGGTCCGCAAACATACATACCTATATAGCCTTCTGTTAAAGGCACAAAATCTTCTTTTTTATTGCTTAGCGAATTATAGATTTTAATTTGTTGACTCTCGAATAAATTCATTTGACAAGTACTAATTACTGAGGTGGTAAATTTAGAAAGAAAATATTAGTTCGAAATTATTAATTCGAATAATATTTAAAACAATATTTAATATCATTGCATCATAATTAACATTTTTTTAGCAAAAAATGCATAAGTTTATATAATGAAAAAAATTGCAATATTCCTGTTTTTATTCTTTTATACGTATTGTACTCATTCTCAATTAAATGAAAATGCAAAGCCCTATTTTCAATGGTTTGATGATGTAACCGATGCCAGAAATAGTAGTTTAAGTGATGGTACTTCTTATATAGAAGCTTATAAAACCAAAAAAGGGTATCACCAATATTATTTAACTGCTGATTTTTTAACTGCTGATTTGACATATGATCAACAATTATACGGCAATGTAAATTTGCAGTATAATTTATTTACCGATCAGTTAATTCTTAGGTATTATAAAAAAGATAATATAAGAACAATACAATTAATTAAAGATAAGGTAAAGGAATTTATTATTGATGGTAGAAAATTCATTGCAATAAAAAAACAAACTAATGGTGAAGCTGAATTCTGTGAAGTATTATTTGAAAGTAAAAACTTAAAGCTTTTAAAAAAGCACTTTAAAAAGAGGCAGAAACATGTTGAAAATGGATTGGTTTATTATAGCTTTAAAAAGAAATCTAATCTTTTAGCACTTATAGATGGTGAAATTTCTAAAGCAGATACTAAAAAAAGTATTCTAAAACTTTTACCCAACGATAAAAAAGTAATTACTAATTTTTCTTCAAAAAATAATTACCTCTATAATAATAACAGAGACCAGTTTATGAAATTACTTTTCCAACAAATTGCTAACCAATAAGATTTTGTAAATAAATATGAAAAACCTTCTAATAATTGTATTTATTCTATTTAGTTCATTAAGCTTAATAGGTCAAAATGATACTGAAAAGATTACTCTAGATTTTGATAACTTAAAAAAAATAGAAGTAATTGAACTTATAGAACAAAAGTCTAATTACAAATTCTATTTTGTTGAAAAATGGTTAGATACAAATAGGGTATCTGGTAATTTTAATAATGCATCGATAAACTCTGTTTTAAATAATCTTTTTAAAAATTCTTTGATAAACTATTATGTTTCAAAAACTGGAAAAATAATTCTTACTGAAAATAACTTAATAAGAAGTGAGCTTCCAAAAAATTTCTTTACGCTAAAGAAAGCTGAAATCGAAGAAAACGACGAAACCGTCATTTTTGTAGAAAACGTTGCTCAAAGTACTAGTTCTAGCATAGAAACTATCAGAATAGGTAAAGAGAACCCTACTTCTAATAGAAAAAAATATGTCCTTTCTGGAGTGGCAAAAGTTAGCACTACTGGAAATCCTATTCCTAATTTAGTTATTAATGTAAGCAATAGAGGCATTAATACTGTGACTAATAACAAAGGATTCTATTCTTTAGAACTACCGGCTGGCTTAAATATAATAGAAACAAAATCGCTTGGTATTCAAGATTCAAAAAGAAGAGTCATTTTATATAATAATGGTACATTAAACTTAAATTTAAATGAGTCTTCTGAACTACTAGATGAATTAATTATTGAAGCTGAAGGTGATAGAAATGTTAAAGAAGCAATCACTGGAGTTTCTCAGATTAAAATAGAAGAAATTAAGAACATCCCATTAATATTAGGTGAAAGAGACATTTTAAAGGTCGCTACTACTCTACCAGGGATAAAAACAGCTGGTGAAGGTGCTTCTGGTTATAATGTAAGAGGCGGTAAGACAGATCAAAACCTAATTTTATTAGATGATGGTGTAATTTATAATCCTTCACACTTTTTTGGTATTTTTTCAGCTATAAATCCTTTTACTTCAGGTGATGCTAAAATTTATAAAGGAAATATTCCCTCTGAGTTTGGTGGTAGATTAGCATCAGTTTTTGATATTAAGACCAAAAAAGGAAATGTTGAAAAATTCTCTGGCGAAGCTTCAATAGGACCAGTTACAAGCAATTTAACTTTAGAGATACCTATTGAAAAAGACAAAGCTTCCCTTTTAGTGGGTGGTAGAGGTACTTATTCTAACTGGATATTAAGATCATTAGATGACGAAAGACTTAATAAAAGTAAAGCTTCATTTTTTGATGTAGTAGCAAAATATGATCACACTATTAACGAAAATAATGATATTAAATTAACAGGGTATTTTAGTAAAGATGAATTTAGTATAACTTCTGATTCTTTATTCAATTATAGTAATCGATTGGCATCGTTTTCATGGATTCATAAAGTCAATAAAAAAAATACTTTAAATCTAATTTTAGCAAATAGTGAATATAAGTTTAATATTGAATTTGATGGGAATTTAGACAGAAATTTTGATTTGGGTTATAAGGTGAATGAAACCGAATTAAAACTAAAAATGAAATATTTACATAGTGACAAACATAAATTTGATTATGGATTGTCAAGTAAATTATACAATGTAGACCCGGGTAGTATCAAACCATTGGATAGCGAATCTATAGTTGAGTCGTTAATAATTCCAAAAGAAAGAGCTTTAGAATCCGCTGTTTTTATTTCTGATGAATTTGAAGTGAATAAAAAATTATTACTCAGTTTAGGGGTTAGATATTCATTTTATGCCTCATTAGGTGAATCAACTCAACGAATTTATGCTGATGGTTTACCCAGAAATCAAGGAACTCTTGAACGCACAGAAGACTTTGACAAGAATGAAGTTATAGAAACTTATGGAGGGCCTGAATTTAGAGCATCTGCTAGGTATTTTCTTGGCGAAGACTTTTCTATAAAAGCTGGCTATAATAGCACATACCAATATATACATACACTTTCGAATAATACTACTGTATCTCCAACTGATACGTGGAAGTTATCAGACCTAAATATTAAACCCCAAGAGGGGCAACAAGTTTCATTAGGATTATTTAAAAATTTTGATAGTAATAATTATGAACTAAGTCTTGAAGGATATTATAAAAAAACTAAAAATATTTTAGATTACAAGGTAGGTGCAAATCTATTACTGAACGAAACCATAGAAGCAGAAGTCTTACAAGGTGATGGTAAAGCATATGGCGTTGAATTTTTAATTAGAAAAAATAAAGGCAGACTAAATGGTTGGCTAGGCTATAGCTATTCAAGATCTTTTAATAAATTAGATAGTGAGTTTGCTGAAGAACGGATTAATGGCGGCGAATTTTTCCCTTCGAACTTTGACAAACCGCATGACGTTAACTTAGTAGCTAATTACAAATTAACAAAGCGTTTTAGCCTTTCAACAAATTTTACTTATCAAACAGGGCGACCAGTAACATACCCGATTGGTAACTTTGTAATTAACGGTACGCAGCGCGTATTTTATAGTGATCGAAATAAATTTAGAATACCAGATTATTATAGACTAGATATTGGCTTAAATATTGAAGGAAATCATAAAATTAAAAAGTTTGCTCATAGTTTTTGGAATATTTCTGTCTATAATGTTTTAGGAAGGAACAATCCGTATTCGGTATTTTTTGTTACAGAAAATGGTGAAATAAAAGCATACAAAAGCTCAATTTTCGCAATACCTGTACCTACAATAACCTATAATTTTAGATTCTAAGAATGGCTATTATTAAAAGGTATACAAAATTTACCCTAGTCGTAAGCACATTAATTCTTAATGGTTGTATTGAAGAATTTGTCCCTGAAACAATCATTTTTGAAGATTTATTGGTGGTTGAAGCTACTGTAACTGATGAATTTAAGTTTCAAGAAATAAATTTATCTAGAACTTTTCGTTTTGAAGAAGAACCAATTATTGAAAGTCAAGCCAATGTAATGATTGTAGATGATTTACAAAATATGTATCAATTTAATGAAAAAGAACCTGGTAAATATATTTCTTCTACAATGTTTAGTATTCAATCTAATAGAAATTATACTTTGAAAATAACTACAAAGGATAATAAATCTTATTCTTCAAATTCAGCTCAATTACCGAGTAATAAAGCTCAGATAACAGATGTTTCATATATTAGAACAGCTAATACAGACGATGTCGAAGGTATTGATATTCTGGTTGATAGTTTTGATCCATCCGGAAATTCAACTTATTATCGGTATGAATTTGAAGAAACACAACGAATAGTTGTTCCGGATTGGGGAACTCAAGAAATAGTGATTATTTCTGATGTACCTCCTTTTGAAGTTGATGCAATTTTTAGAACAGAAGAAAATAGAACATGTTATAAAACAACTACAAGCAACAGTGCCATTATACAGACACAAACAAATAATTTATCTGAAGATAGAGTAACAAAGTTCCCAGTAAAATTTATCTCAAAAAATGATTCTATTATTAGAGATCGCTACAGTATTCTAGTCAAACAACATGTACAGTCTTTGGAAGCCTATATATATTTTCAAACATTAAATGAATTTTCAAATTCTGAGAGTGTCTTTTCAGAAAATCAACCTGGTTTTCTTACTGGAAATATTTTTTCCGACACCAATCCAACTGAAAAAGTATTAGGCTTTTTTGAAATAAGTTCAGTTTCGACAAAACGTTTGTTCCTAAATTATCGAGATGTTTTTCCTAATGCCAACCAATTGCCTTTTTTTGCATCTTGTGGCAAAGGAGTAAGAACTTTTCCTGCGCTTGTTGATCCTGAAAGCCCAAGTTTTTCACCTTTAATTGATCTTCTCAATAGAAATGAGGTAGTATATTATGCAAGAAATGAAGATTTTTTCGGAAATTTTATTGAAGATCCACCATTTGAAGTGACACCTAGAGAATGTGGTGATTGTACTTTTTGGGGTAGTAATGTAAAACCAGATTTTTGGATAGATTAAAATCGTAAAGCCTCATTTTTTTCATTGTATATAATTTTTTAATGACTTGTGAAATATAATTTTAAAAATATAAAATCCATTTTTAATAAGGCATTTATTTGTATTTTAATACTTCTATCTGGTTGTGTTGAAGAATTTATACCTGAAACCATAGTTGTTGAAGATTTACTAGTTGTTGAAGCTACAATAACAGACGAATTTAAATTTCAGGAAGTTAAACTATCAAGAACTTTTCAATTCGAACAAGAACCAACTTTTGAAAGTGAAGCGAATGTAAAAATTATTGATAGCAATCAGAATATTTATCAATTCAATGAAACTGAACCGGGTAAATACATTTCCTCAAATATGTTTAGTATTCAGCCTAACATTAGTTATACTCTAAAGATAATTACAAATAATAATAGATCTTATTCTTCGACTTCATCTCAATTACCAAGCAATACAGCACAAATAACTGATGTTTCTTATCAACGAACTACCAACTCAGATGGTGTGGATGGTATCGACATTTTAGTAGATAGTTTTGATCCATCTGAGAATTCATCTTACTACCGTTATGAATACGAAGAAACATATGTTATTGCTCCACCTTTCTGGAGTCCACATGAAGCTGTTATACTATCAGACTCACCACCATTTATGGTAGATTTTACTCAGAGAACTGAAAATGAAAGAATTTGTTTTAATACTATATCAAGTAATAGCATTATACAAACACAGACTAATGGACTCATGGAGAATAGAATTACAAAATTTCCGATAAGATTTATTGCACAAAATGCTTCAGTTATAAGAGACAGGTATAGTGTCTTAGTAAAACAGCATGTACAATCTTTAGAAGCTTATACATATTATCAAACTCTGAATGACTTTTCAAACTCTGAAAGTGTATTCTCAGAAAATCAACCAGGCTTTATTGAAGGAAATATTTTTTCAGAAATTGATTCGAATGAAAAGGTTATAGGTTTTTTTGAAATTAATTCTGTTTCTTCAAAAAGATTGTTTTTTAATTATCGTGATGTTTTTCCAAACGAAAATAAACCGCTTTTTTTGCAGAATGCATAGATCTAGAATCGCCGTTACTAACAGATGCAAATAATCTCAACTTCTCTCCATTAATTGATCAATTAAACTCTGGAGAATATGAGATTTTTGATTTGAATTTTGAATTCTTTACAGATGAGCTTGATCCGATAAGACCATTTATATTAATAAATAGAGAATGCAGTGATTGTACAGTTTTTGGCACCAATGTGAAACCAGATTTTTGGATAGATTAGATTAATCATAATGAAGAAAATAATTTTATTGATTTGTATTTTGATGACTAGCTGTGTTGAAGAGTTCGTGCCAGAAACACAGACTTTTGAAGATTTGCTTGTTGTAGAAGCCACAATAACAGATGAATTAAAGCTTCAAGAAATTAGATTGTCTAGAACTTTTCAATTTGAAGAAAGTCCTATTGTAGAAAGTCAAGCTGATATTATAATTACTGATAGTGATCAGAACTCTTTTGAATTTAGAGAAACGGTTCCAGGTAAATATTTATCAATAGTAGAGTTTAATGCCGAATTAGATAAAAGTTATACCTTACATATAAAGACAAAAGATAACAGATCTTATAAGTCATCAGCTGTGAACTCAACAAATAATACAGCAGAATTGACTAACGTTTCTTATATAAAAACTACTAATTCTGATGGTGAAGAAGGAATTGATATTGTGGTGGATGGTTTCGATCCTTTAGATAACTCTACTTACTATAGATATGAGTTTGAAGAAACCTATAAAATAATAGCTCCGTTATGGAGCCCTTTAGATGCCATAATCACTTCAAATCAGCGCCCTTTTAGTGTTAGTACTGAACCTAGAGAAAAAGAAGAACGGATATGCTATAATACCATTTTGAACAATACTATTATACAAACTGAAACCAATAATTTAATGGAAGATCGAGTGACAAAATTGCCATTAAAATTTATTTCTAAACAAAATCCAGTTCTTAGAGACAGATATAGTATTTTAGTAAAGCAATATGTACAGTCTTTAGAAGCATATAGTTATTATGAAACATTGAATGAATTTTCTAATTCTGAAAGTGTATTCTCAGAAAATCAACCAGGGTTTTTAACGGGTAATATTTTTTCTGAAACAAATGCTAATGATAAAGTACTAGGTTTATTTGAAGTTACATCTTTAAAATCTAAAAGAATTTTTATAAATTATGAGGACCTATATCCAAATGAAGGTAGGGCTCCTTATTTTATAGATTGTGACCTTCTTGCACCTCCACTTAGTATTGGAGATGATTCTAATTCTCCATTAGTAAGAGCAATTGAGGCAAATACTTTGAAATTTGTAGATATTAATTTAGAGCCTACCGAAGAAAGACCTGGGCCATTTTTAATGACCCAAAGAGAATGTGGAGATTGTACGGTTTATGGGTCTAATATAAAACCAGATTTTTGGATAGATTAATAAAAGAAATATGAAAAAAACACTAATTATCGCCCTTCTTCTTTTAGCAAATGTTTTTGGTTTTAGTCAATCAAAACTAACATTAGCAGATATTCCACAAGAAAAAATATTTGTACATATAAACACTACTTTTCTAGTGTCTGGTGAAACTTTATATTATAAAGTTTATTGTCAAGATAGAGAAACAAATAAGCCAACAGTTTTAAGTAAAATAGCCTATGTAGAACTTATCAATCAAGATAAAAAATCTATTTTTAAACAAAAAATCAAGTTAATAAACGGTCAAGGGTATAGCGATTTCTTAATCCCAGCATCTCTAAATTCTGGTAGCTATAAATTAATTGCTTATACCCTACTAATGAGAAATAAAAATCTTTTTTTCGAAAACGACTTGTTTATTGTTAATCCTTTTCATGAAGACCAGTCTAAAGTTTTAGATACAGTTAGTAATGCTAATTTAGATAGAACTCTTAAACAAAACGTCAATAGTGCTACAGCTACTAATAAATCTCTTTTATTAAAAATTTCTTCTGATAGATTAACAACAAGAGAGAAAGTATCATTACAGTTAAGCTCAATCTTGGGGAGTGACGGTTATGGTACATATTCTGTTTCAGTAAAAAAAGTGAATCCAATCAAAGCGCCTGATAAGAAAACGTCTTTTATTGATAAAGACAAAATGAAGGATCAAAAAAAGTTGCCGGTAGGAAATAATCTTTTTATCCCTGAATTTAGAGGTGAATTATTGATTGGAAAAGTTATACAACAAAAAACTAATGATGCAGTTCCTAATAAAAAAGTAGCACTGTCTATTCCTGGTAAAAACCCAATATTTAAAATTGCAAGTACAAACGAAGATGGTACGTTTTACTTTAATCTAAATGATCGATATGAAAATTCTTCTGCTTTACTTCAAGTAATTGGAGACCTAAACAATACCTACGAAATTATTATTCTAAAGGAAAAACCGATTGATTATAGTCAATTTGAATTTAACAACTACTATATTAATGAACAATCAAAAGATTTTATTCTCAATAACAGCATACATAATCAAATAGAAAATTCTTTTAGTAGCGTTAAAAAAGATTCAATAATAAAGTTTAGAAAAGTCGATCCGTTTTATGGTTCTAAAGCAACAGTTTATAATTTAGATGATTATAAAAGGTTTCCAACACTAAAAGAAACCTTTGTAGAAGTTATTGAAAACGCTTGGATAGTATCTAAAAAAGACAAATATTCATTTAAAATAAAAAGAGATTTAAGAACTATTGATTATGACTTAGCTACGCTATTACTTGTTGATGGTATTTTAATTCAAGATCACTCAGAAATTATTGATTATGATTCTAATAAAATAGACAGAATTAGCATTATTAGAGATCAATATATTTATGGTCCTCATATTTTTGAGGGTATAATATCTATTAATACTAAAGACGGCAACTATAGCAATCCTAATAAAAACAACTATATAAAAGAAATTGAACTATTCAAGCCTGAACTCCCAAAAAAATATTTTTCTCCAAATTATACAGGTGGCAATAATTATGATCGTATACCCGACTATAGAAGTCAATTATTGTGGTTACCAAATTTAAAAATAGACAAAAAAGAAGCCTCCATTAGTTTTTATACTTCTGATAATTTAGGAGAGTACTTAATTAGTATTGAAGGGTTTACAAACAATGGTAATCCAATTTCAATTACAAAAAACATTAGTGTGAAATAAGAAAAACCACCCGAATGAGTGGTTATAAGTTGATTTTTGCAAGAACTTTATTTAGGGAAGCTCAAAGTACCATAACGTACATTCATATTAAATTTTGCTCCTTTAGGTGCTTTTATTTTAATATGTTTTTTGACTTTTAATTTATCTCTATTTTTTACGATAACTCGAACATCTTCTCTATGCTTAGCCAATGCCTCTCTACGCTTCTCTAAAGTTTCTTGGCGTTTTACTAAATCAAGCTTGCGTTTTTCCGCTTTTTCCTTTAGTTTTTCTTTTCTTTCCTTTAAACGCATTTCATATTCTTTGGCTCTTTTTTCAATTCTTTCTTCATAGCGTTTTTCGCGTTCTTCTATTCTTTTTTCTAATTCTTCTTGACGTTTTTCTAATTCTTCAGCAGAAAGATCGTCTCTATCTGTAGAAATTATAATCGAGTTTTTGCCAATTTTAATATCTGCTCCCCTCAAAGCGCCTCTATTACGCTCTTTCCACTCTTTTAAATAGTTTTTATCTTTTTTGTACTTTTTAAAATCAAATTTATCAACCATAAAAATGTCATCAAAATCAAAAACGAATGGTTCAACAGGTGGCATTGGAGGAATCACAATATCTGGTATTACAAAATCTAAAGAGTCTAATAACTCTAAACTAGCCACAGAAATTTCTGGTAACACATATCGTAGATTTTCATTAACATTTCTTAAAGATTCTTCTACAATTATATCATAATCAGGAGCATCAAAATCAAATGAATGTATATCTATAAAGCTAGAAGACCCTGATTTTATTTTTACCTTATCCTTATTACCTATAGCCTCAAAATCCCATCGATTATAAAAATCATCTCTCATTTTATTATCTACTTCTCCATCAATTTTCATAAAAGCTTCAACAACAACTTCGTTTTTATCCCATGTCTCAATCTCAATATCAGTATATTTAGTATTAATATCTACTACCACATCTGATTTAACTATAAATCGTTCTTTAAAATTTTTCTTTTTGTCTTGGGCACTAAGAATTATGGTCATTAAAAATGCCATAACAAAAACCATTCTATATTGTACTGTCTTCATTTTTTATTGAGTTTGATGTTTTTAATTCGTTTAACTGATCTTTTAACTGAAGTAATAGTTGCAAGCGCAATTGTAGATTAGTAATCAATGAATTAATCGTTTTTTCATTAATTCCATTCTCAGACAATTCTTTATTTAACCGTTTATAATCTTCATCTAGCTTGCCTATTTTTTCTAAATAATCTTCAAGAATTTTTTTATTCTCTGGCGTTTCTTCTAGACCAGCTAATTCGTAATTAATTGCAGCCAAGTAATAGTTTTCTACTTTTTGCATTTCTGGTGAAATACTACCTAAGCTGGCAAATTTAATTTCTGGAGTTTCTTCTATTTGAGTCGCGCCAATATTTGTATTTAAAGCATAATAGCCTAGACTTACCAACAACACTAATGATGCGACAATCTTTAAGAAAAAGAAGTTATTTCTCTTTTCTGGCTTATGAAATTCAGACAATCTATCTTCAAATCGGTTTCTGTGACCTTTAGGAAGCTCTGATTGATTATGCTCAGCATTTTTTAAAATCTCTCTTATATCTTTAGGCATAATTATATTGTTTTAATAATTCTTTTAATTTGTTCTTTCCTCTATGCAATTGTGATCGTGATGAAACTTCAGAAATTTTTAATATCTTTGAGATCTCTTGATGATCGTACCCTTCTAATAAAAATAGTTTTACAACTACTTTATATTTTTCTGGTAACTGATGAATTGCATTTTTAATATTGTCAATCGTTGTACTATCATCAACTTCCCAATTTTCCTCATCTGCTACCTGAATCTTTTGATTATTAAGAGAAACTATTGTTAGTTTTCTCTTTTTTAACCAATCTAAGCATCGGTTAATTACAATCCGTTTTAACCATGCACCAAACGAAACTTCACCACTAAACCCATCTATATTCTGAAAAGCCTTTATAAAAGCCTCTTGGGTCATATCTTCCGCCACAGCTTCATCTTTCACAAAATTATAAGCGGTATTATACATTGCGCCGCAGTACATATCGTATAATTGCAACTGCGCTTTTTTATTGTTTTTCTTACATTCTTTGATCAAACGAGATTGTAAAAATTTGGTTTGGCTCATGATCTGTTTTTGATTCTATTCTAAATACGATTAATTACATCTTGCGTTGCACTTTTCTAACTTTTTTTATCATAAATTTACATTTTATCGCTTTCGCGGAATGAATAAACGATCAAAACATATAAGTGCTTTACATGAAGTGGATGGAATAAATCAACCAAAATCAACTGACTCTTCCTCCATTAATAGGATAAAATTAAGCAGAAATAAACTACCAGATACGAAAGAATTTGTAGAACAAATTTTAAAGGAAAATCGTAGTTATTTAAGTCGAGCTATTACATTGATAGAAAGCATTAATCCTAAACATCAACAACAGGCTTCAGAAATTATTAATGCATGTTTACCACACGCCAATAGTTCTATTAGAATTGGTATTACTGGTGTTCCGGGTGTAGGCAAAAGTACTTTTATAGAAGCCTTTGGAAAACATTTAACAGGATTAGGGAAAAAAGTGGCGGTACTTGCAGTTGACCCAAGTAGTTCAATAAATAAAGGAAGTATTCTTGGCGACAAAACACGTATGGAAGCTTTGGTAAAAGATGACAATGCTTTTATACGTCCTTCACCTTCTGGTGATTCTTTAGGTGGCGTTGCGCAAAAGACTAGAGAAACGATTATTCTTTGTGAAGCTGCCGGTTATGACACTATAGTTATAGAAACAGTTGGTGTCGGTCAGTCTGAAACCGCAGTACATTCTATGGTCGATTTCTTTTTGCTTTTAAAATTAGCTGGTGCTGGTGATGAATTACAAGGTATTAAACGCGGCATTATAGAAATGGCAGATGCCATTGTAATTAACAAAGCAGATGGTGATAACATAAAGGCTGCAAAATTGGCTAAAACAGAGTTTGCCAGAGCTTTACATTTATACCCGTTAAAAGAAAGCACATGGCAGCCAAAAGTTGCTACTAGTAGTGCTTTATATGAAAAAAGTATTGATTCGGTTTGGCAAATTATTGAGGAATACTTATCGACTACAAAAGACAATAATTATTTTGAACAAAAGCGAAATGAACAGAATAAGTATTGGCTATTTGAAACTATTAATCAACAGTTAAAAAATCGATTTTATTCTAATGCAACTATCAAAAAGGAGTTAGATAAACAGTTGCAACTTATAGAACAAGCTAAAATTACACCATTTGAAGCTGCTAAACTACTATTGACATTGCCTAAAAAATAACCGAACTTCGTTATCAGTCGCTAAAATGAATTAAAACTCACATTAGCTTAACGATAACAAAACATATAAATTTTTTACTCTAGGTCTTGACTTTCATCAACCACCTCAATTACAAAAATTAGATCTGTATTTGGTGGTATAGAACCAGAACCTTGAACACCATATCCTAAATGTGAAGGTATAAAGAGCATGGCTTTATCACCATAATCCATATTTAACATTCCTTCTCTAAAACCAGGTACCAATGTAGCTTCTTCGCTATAAACCATTTGAAAAGGATTATATAATCCTGCTTCTTCCTTACGAACGTTGAATTTATTCATACTTCTTGCCAACTCAGAGTAACTTGTATCGAATAAGTTACCATCAGTAAAATAACCGGCATAATTGATGCGTACTGTAGTTCCTTTTCTTGGTTTTATACCAGAGCCTTCTTCAAGAATTAACATTTTAAGGCCAGACTGTAAAGAATCTGCTTTAACTTTATTAGCTTCTACATCCTTTAAAAACTCAGCTTTAAGCTTGGCTATTTTTTCATTTTTAAGTCGTGCCTTCTCTTCTAATTCAGCAAAATAAGTAGTAAATACCTTTGAAGCATCAAATTGATTAGCTTCATTACCAACTCTAACAATTTTGACACGATTCATTTTATCTCCAACCTCAATATTATCAACTATATTCTGCCCGAGTACAACCCGACCGAAAATAGTATAGCTGCCGTTTAAACTTTGGTACTCAGCATTGGTTATAAAAAACTGACTTCCATTGGCATCTCTACCTCCATTTGCCATAGCTAATATTCCTGGTTTATCGAAAACAAATAAATCAGTGCTATCTTGTTTTTTAGGATGTTCATTTTCAAATTCATATCCTGGTCCACCAGAACCATTTGCGTTCGGATCTCCTCCCTGTATCATAAAATTAGGAGTAACGCTATGAAATGTTAGCCCGTCATAAAATCGTTTACCTTTATATTTATTTTGAACATATAAATTAGTTCCTTCTGCAAGAGAAACAAAATTAGCAGTGGTAATAGGTACATCTTTATATTCAAGAGCTAATAAAATATCGCCTTTTGTTGTCTCTATGTCTACATATAGGCCATCGGATAAGTTTTTATACTTTTCAGATTTGCAAGACATTAACGCTAGCACTAAACCAATAATGAAGATACTTAACCTGTTCATTATAAGCACACTATTTTTTAATTAGCTGTTTTAAAGTTACTGTATATCTTAAAGGTTGATTACCACCAATTTTCTGATAGCCAGCATAACCATATGCTTTATGCGAAGGAAATAAGAATGTAATGGTTTCACCTTCTTTCATCAACCTTATAGCGTCTTGTAAACCAGTAATCAATTCTTGTTTGTCAACGACATAACTTCGTTCACCTAACTCCTCTTTAGAATAGATTTGTTTACCATAAATATCAGCTATTTCATATTCATAAAGAACCTCATCCCCTTTAACAGGAAAAACTGTCTTCAATGTATCTTTAACGTTGTAGTAATACCAAAATCCATTTGAGGAAGCAATATAATTAGTAGTAGAATCCTCTTTCATCAAACGAAGTAACTCTTCCTCTTCTAATTTGTTTATAGTTTTATTCCGCTCAATAGATTCTTTTAAAAATGTAGATGTTTTACGAACTACAGGCTTTCTAGGTTGTGGTTCTGAACATCCTATAATTAATAAAACTGCTATTAAAAATATACTATTCTTCATAAGACTCTTGTAATTCTTTTTTATACTGTGGTACGATCTTTAAAAATTTATCTACAGTATCTTTTAAACTTAATTCACTTCTACCGCCTGCAGCATTATCATGACCGCCTCCGTTAAAGTGATTTCTAGCAAATTGATTTACCGAAAACTTTCCTTTTGATCGAAAAGATATTTTAATGATTCCTTGTTTTTGGTCTTCAATAAAAATAACGGCCAACGTAATTCCTTTTAGTGATAGTCCGTAATTAACAAACCCTTCAGTATCACCTTTCTTAAAGTTATATCTATTCAATTCACGCTGTGAAATAGTAATATATGCAGTTCCACAATCATTTATAGTTTTTAAATTCCTTAGCGCGGTACCCAATAACTGCAACCTATTGTAAGAATTAGTATCATATAAACTATTATGAATTTTAGTATGATCTATACCTCTACTCATTAAATCTGCAGCAATATTTAATGTTGTTTTGGTGGTTGAAGGGTATTTAAATGAGCCCGTATCTGTTAAAATGCCCGTATACAAACAAGTTGCTATATCAGTATCAATTTTATCCAACGTCTTTAATTTATCAAATACATTGTATACCATTTCACTAGTAGATGACATCGAAGCATCTGAATAAGTAACTATAGCATAATCGTCTGGTTGCTCATGGTGATCTATCATGATGTATTTAGCATCCGCTTTTTCTAAAACCTGCTGCATATCATGACCAACTCGGTGTAAAGCGTTAAAATCTAGGGTAAAAATTGTATCGGCTTTTTCAATATAGTTCTTTGCAGCCTCAGATTGCTCTTCGAAAATAATTATATCACTTTGGCCAGGTAACCATTTTAAAAAATCAGGACAATCATTAGGCGAAACAATTGCAGCATTTTTGTCAATTTTTTTTAAATAATGATACAACGCTAAACATGATCCATAAGCATCACCATCAGGATTTCTATGTGGAATTATTACTACGTCTTTAGATACGGAAAGTAACTCTTTGAAGTCTTTAATTTGATCTGAATTCATTGCTTGCGAATATACAATAAATTAAAATCTATATAAATTGATTTTGCCAATACATCCTTGTAAAATATTAATACTAAGATAATTTTGGTAAACCATAAAATACGCTATTTTTGCACAGAATTTTTCAAAAGATACTAATGACAACAAATAGAACATTTACAATGCTTAAGCCTGATTCTGTAGAAAAAGGTAATATTGGAGCAATTTTAGAAAAAATTAATGCTGCTGGTTTTAGAATAGTAGCTATGAAATTAACGCAAATGACTACAAGAGATGCGCAAGCATTTTATGCAATTCATAAAGAAAGACCTTTCTTTGGTGAATTAGTAGAATACATGACACGCGGACCAATTGTTGCTGCTATTTTAGAAAAGGACAATGCTGTTGAAGACTTTAGAGCTTTAATTGGAGCTACAAATCCTGCTGAAGCAGCAGAAGGCACCATTAGAAAAATGTTTGCAGATTCTATTAGTGAAAACGCTGTACATGGTTCTGATAGTGATGAAAATGCAGCTATAGAAGGTGCTTTTCATTTTTCTGAAAGAGAAATGTTTTAATATAACATCTATAAAATATTGAAGCCTGCTTTTCAGCAGGCTTTTTTATTTTAGATACTTAAAATACTCTTTAAGTACTTTATCATTCAATTCTTTAGGGGTATTGATTTCCAGCAACTTTGGTTGATCAGTAACTTCATAAAAATCTTTCAACTTTTGATTAAGGTCTGCCTCATTAACTGCACATTCATAATCAAAACCAAACATAGTACATAAATGAGAGGCATTTAAATTATGATCTGTTTCAAAATACTCTATTGCATCTGTAGAAGTTGGGCCTGGTATAAATCTAAAAATTCCTCCCCCACTATTGTTTATTAAAATTATTCTAAAATCATTTTTAATGTGATTATTCCACAATGCATTACTATCGTAAAAAAAACTAATATCGCCAGTAATAAAAGTAGTCTGTTCTTTTCTAACCAATGCAGCACCAATGGCTGTAGATGTACTACCATCTATACCACTTGTTCCTCGATTACAAAAAACTTTTAACGTCGGATTTATATCAAACAATTGGGTATATCTTATTACTGAACTGTTTCCTAATTGCAACATTGAATTACTTGGAATCGACTTTAAAAGTTCATCAAAAACCTTAAGATCAGAAAAGTTAGACCTTTCTAAGTAATCTTTGTGCTTATCTGCTCTTGATTGTTTTAATAACATCCAAGTATTTTGATATGTACTATCAACGTCTTTAACTAGTTTATTAAACTCATTAAAAAATATCTTCGGAATTATCTTAAAATGTTTACTTAAGCAATGGAAAGTATCTAAAGCTTTCTTTTTATCAATATGCCAATGATGTTTAGCCTGGTACTTTCTTAAGAATTGTTTTACTTTTTTTGATACAACTAAACCACCTAACGTTAATAATACATCTGGTTGTAATTGCTCAAATTCTTCATCATTCAATGGAATAATCAATTTATCAATACCGTTAATAACATTTTCATTACTAAGGTTAGAAGAAGTTTCTGTGAAAATTAATACAGATTGATCTTTGCTAAACACACTTATATATTCTTGCAATTCATTATCAGGAAAATTAGATCCAACAAGTATTATCTTTTTATTGGAAGTATTCCATATATCAGCATATTCTTTTAACTCATCTCCTAAAATCGAATCTTGATTTAAGATTTCTTTAGGGTGAATTTCTTTCACAAATAATTCGCCTACTGTTTCATACAATGGTTCGTCAAAAGGAACATTGATATGAACTGGACCTCTTTGCCGAATAGAAATTTGAAGTGCTTCTTCAATTAAGGAAGAATTAGCGGAAGTATAATCATCACTTTCAACCAAATTCGCATTGAACAACGAATGATTTTGAAATACATTTTCTTGTCGAATAGTTTGGCCATCACCAATATCGATCAAATATCTTGGACGATCAGCAGAAATAACTACTAAAGGTATGTCGCTATAAAAAGCTTCCGCAATAGCGGGATAATAATTTAATAAAGCAGAGCCAGAAGTACAAACAATTGCCACAGGTTTCCGTTTTTGCTGAGCAATACCCAGCGCAAAAAAAGCAGCACAGCGCTCATCTACTATGCTATAGGTTTTAAAGTTTTGATGGCTTGTAAATCCTATTGTTAATGGTGCATTACGAGAACCTGGAGAAATTACAACATCTTCAACATAATAAGCAGCGCAATAAGATATTATAAGTTGTGCTAGTTCTTTTTTGGGATAACTCATCAATATTATTTAATACCGTATTTATCGAATAAATAAATAATTGAAGCCATAGATGCAGCACCTAATTCTAATTCACGCTTATTTACTTTATCGAACGTATCAATTTCTGTATGATGATAATCAAAATAACGCTGAGAGTCTGGTCGTAACCCCAAAAGAACATTATCATCCTTTTTTAACGGACCAATATCAGCTCCGCCGCCGCCTCGAGCGAAAATGTGAAGATTATAAGGAGTAAAAAGGCTCGTCCAATTTAAAACCTGATTATAATTTTCGTCATTACATGTAAAACCAAAACCTCTAGGTGTAAACCCACCAGAATCAGATTCTAGAGCAACAATATGTTTTTCATTCTTTTCTATAGCAATCTTTGCATATTCTTTACCGCCGGCTAATCCGTTTTCTTCGTTAGCAAAAAGTACAACCCTTAAAGTCCTTTTAGGTCTAATTTTTAATTCTTTAAACAATCTAACAACTTCCATAGATTGTACTACACCAGCCCCATCATCATGAGAACCGTCACCAACATCCCAAGAATCTAAATGGCCACCTACTACTATAATCTCTTCTGGAAATTGAGAACCCTTAATTTCTCCAATTACATTATAAGATTGAGCATCAGGTAAACTTTCACAGCTCTGTTTAAAATAAAACTTAAGTTTTAACTTCTCCTTTTGCTTAAGAAGCGAGCTTAATAAATCTGCTCCATTTGTACTAATTGCAGCCGTTGGTATTTTTTCAGCATCAGTATTTTCACCATAACTCATCATTCCAGTATGCGGGTGATTATCTATACTTAAGTTCATTGATCGCACGATAGCGCCAACAGCTCCATATTTACCTGCAACACGAGCGCCACTATAACGTTGATCTACACTTGCTCCGTAAGCCTGCATAGTTTCAATTTTATCAGCTGGCATTGGTCTATTATAAAAAACAATCTTTCCTTTTACTTTCTCTCCTAGTTCTTCAACTTCTTTTAGGCTCTTTACTTCTATTACTTCTGCTTTTATACCATCACTTGGTGTAGCTATAGATCCACCTAAAGCTAATATCGACACTTTATAGTTACCAAAATTGGTTTCTATTTGAGCTTCTTCCCTTTCACCTCTTACCCAATGTGGTACGGTTACTGGTTGTAGCCAGACTTTATCTAAGCCTAATTTATCAAGCTCTGCTTTTGTCCATGCTACGGCTTTTTTATCACCTTCTGAACCCGCCAATCTATGTCCAATTCTTGTTGAAAGATATCTAAGCCATTTATAACTGTTTCCGTTAAGGAGCGTTTCATTAAATATTTTTTTAATCTCAACAGAATCTTTTTTAAATTGATTTGTTTGGGCTGTAATAGTAAGGCAGCAACAAAAAATTGCTAGTTTAATTATATTTTTCATAAATGTAATTACTCTTTTTCTAATTGTTTCTTGAACTCAGTTAATTGACTTTTAGTTTCAGCGTCTAGCTCAGGTTCTTTAATATCTTTGTATTCTTTAAGCGTCTCTACTATTGTTTTAGCAACAATTAATCTTGCCGTTGGCTTATCGTCTGCAGGAACTATATACCATGGTGCATTCTTTTTGGAAGTTCGATTTAATAAATCTTGATAACATTCTTGATACTTATTCCACAATTTTCGTTCTTTTAGATCACCAGCAGAAAATTTCCAATTTTTTTCTTTAAGATTTATTCTACGTAATAGTCTGTTAGCCTGTTCTTCTTTTGATAGATGTAAGAAGAATTTTAAGATTATGGTGCCATTTTCTGCAATATGTTTTTCAAAGTTGTTTATATGATCCATTCGCTTGTGATAAAATGCATCATCTAAATCTTTCACATCTTTAACCGAAGAAATATTCTCACCCATAATATAACCTGGATGAACACGTGTTACCAATACATTTTCGTAATGCGTTCTATTAAAAACTCCTATTTTACCACGTTCAGGTAAAGCAATATAATGCCTCCATAAAAAGTCATGTTTCAATTCTTTATCTGTAGGTACTTTAAAGCTATGCACCACAACACCTCGTGCATTTACATCTTTAAAAACTTCACGAATAAGGCTATCTTTACCAGCAGTGTCCATTCCTTGTAAGCAAACAAGCATACTATATTTACCATGTGCATACATAGTATCTTGTAATTCGCTTAATTCTTTGCGGAGATTTTTTAATTTCTTTTTTGCCGACTCATTAACTTCTTTTGTCGCAATTTTATTTAAGTTCACCTTATCGGAAACTTTATATTTTTCTGTACTCATATTTCAAAAAAATGAGTGCTAAAGATATAAATAATACCTTTTCTTTTATTAGAAATATCTATGCTTTTTATTGCTGTAAATAAATAAAAAAGAATTCTTTTATAGTATGAAAAGCAAAACAGTTATTATACAAGGAAGCTCTAGAAATGATGGTGATACAAAACTGGTTGTAAATCAACTGAATTCTTCTGGCGAGTTTAACATTATTGATTTAATTGATTATAAAATTGGACATTATGATTATGAATATAAAAACGCCAATGACGATTTTATACCGCTACTAGAAAGTATTGTTGAAAAATATGACACCATAGTTTTTGCCACACCTGTCTACTGGTACTCTATGAGTGGTCGTTTAAAAATTTTCTTTGATAGAATGTCTGATCTATTACATTACAGAAAAGATTTAGGTAGACAATTACGTGGTAAAAACATGGCCATGATTAGCATTAATAATGCGAATGATCTTAAAAAAGGGTTTGAAATGCCTTTTAAAGAATCAGCCAATTATTTAGGCATGCATTATTTAGGCGATATACATACTTGGGTTGAAAATGGAAAGATCGATAGTGAAGTTAAAAAAATAATTGATCGATTTAGAAAAATCATTTAGTTTAATTCTTTATTTATTCTCGGCTAACTTCGCTCATTAGTCGCTAAATAAAATTGAATCCCTCTTGATTTAAAACTGATAAATACTATAATCATTCTACAATTATTTTTTTTGAAGCTTTTCCCTTATCTGTTTCTACCTCTAAAAAATAAAGTCCTGCAGTCAAATTTGAGATAACTACTTTTTCATTTTTACTCGTACTTACAATCTGACCTAAACTATTGTATAAATTAATATTTTGTAATATTAAACCATTCTCTAATTGCACATTAACAATTTCTTTTGTTGGGTTTGGGTATATACTGAAACGTGACAAAACGTAATCATTAGTAGATAATACTGAATTTAAATCATATACTCTTACATGACCAGAGCGAAGTCCTCCGCCATTGTTGAATGGTGCTCCGATAGCAACCATACTACCGTCCGACGATAAACTTACAGAGGTTCCCGAAAAATCTTCACCTTCTCCGTCAATATCAGAGCCTACCTGAGTCCATTCATCATTCAAGTACCTATAAATGCGTACATGTCCTCTAAGAGAGCCATTATAAATAGCTCCAATTGCAATCACGCTACCATCTGAAGATAAACTTACTGAACTTCCTGAATTATCAGTTGCAAATTCGCCGTCAATATCTGGCCCTATTTGGGTCCATACTCCACCTATATTGCGATAAACACGTACATGGCCTGAGTTACCGCCACCTCCATCATTAGATGGAGCACCTATTGCAACCATGCTACCATCGGACGATAAACTTACAGCAATTCCTGAATGATCAAAGTCAGCTTCACCATCAATATCCGATCCAACTTGAGTCCATACATCACCTTGATTTCGATATACACGTACTTGGCCAGAATTATTTCCAACGCCAACATTAAAGGGGGCAGGTGCACCTATAGCAACGATAGTTCCATCTGAAGATAAACTGACAGAATATCCTGATTGATCACCCTCAGCTTCTCCATCAATATCCGATCCTATTTGAGTCCACACATCGTTTTGATTGCGATAAATACGTACATGGCCAGAATTATTTCCATTATCATCATTTTGTCTTGCGCCTATAGCAACCATATTACCATCTGAAGATAAGCTGACAGAATATCCTGATTGATCACCCACAGCTTCTCCAACAATATCCGATCCTACTTGACTCCAAGTTCCATTTATATTTCTATAAATACTAACTGATTCAGAAAAGATATCTCCAACAGCAACTACATTGCCATCAGAGGATAAGCTCACTGAATAACCAAAACGATCTCGATCTACAGTTCCATTAATAGTTACCACCGGAGTCCAAACACCATTTTTATTGTTATAGATATCTACATATCCTGGCCCATGATTTGATGCGCTATTCTTGGGAGCTCCAATCGCAATAACACTACCATCAGCGGACAGGCTTACGGACCTACCAGCATCATCATTTTGTGACTCTCCATCAATATCTGAACCAATTTGAACTTGGCTAAATAATGTTATAGGACTCAATATAAGTAATAGTAGTAGTTTTTTCATAAATTCTTTTTTTTAAAAGTCCTGAAAATACTCTTTTATTAAATACTGCCATAATCTGTAGATTACTGCTTTAGAAAGGTTTAAAAAATAATGAGTTTTATTTTTTATGAATAAACGCCTACTTACCAATCTGAATCTAATAAACTGGTAAAAATTGATTAAGCTTATTCAGTAGTATCCAAATGCTTCATTAAATGGGAAGTTATTAAAAAATTACCTCCTAGAATAATTCGGTGATTCTTTGGTAATCATTACATCGTGCGGGTGGCTTTCATTAATACCAGATGCTGTTATTTTTACAAACTTTCCAGTTTCTTTAAGCGTATCAATATCTTTAGCACCACAGTAGCCCATACCAGCTCTTAAACCACCTACAAATTGATGAATACTTTCGAACAATTCACCTTTATAAGGCACACGGCCCACAATACCTTCTGGTACTAGTTTTTTAATATCGTCTTCGACATCTTGAAAGTATCGATCTTTAGAACCTTGCTTCATGGCTTCTACAGAACCCATACCACGATACGATTTGAACTTACGCCCTTCGTAAATAATCGTTTCACCAGGCGATTCTTTTGTTCCTGCTAATAAAGAACCAAGCATGACACTATCCGCTCCAGCGGCAATCGCTTTTGGTATATCGCCTGTATATCGAATTCCACCATCTGCAATTACAGGCACTCCACTACCCTTAATAGCTTCTGCTACTTCTAATACCGCTGAAAATTGTGGAAATCCAACCCCCGCCACTACTCTAGTAGTACAAATAGAACCTGGACCAATACCTACTTTTACACCATCCGCACCAGCGTCTAGTAAATATCTCGCAGCTTCTGGCGTGGCAATATTACCAACAACTACATCTAAATCTGAATACTTATTTTTTACACTTTTCAACACCTCTACTACACCTTTAGTATGCCCGTGAGCGGTATCAATAATAACAGCATCAACACCAGCATTTACCAACGCATCTGTTCTATCTAACGCATCTGGTGTAACACCTAAAGCGGCAGCAACTCTTAGTCGACCATACTTATCTTTATTCGCTATTGGTTTTTGGGTAACCTTGGTAATATCTCTAAAAGTTATTAATCCTGAAAGCTTATAATTATCATCTACAATAAGAAGTTTTTCAATCTTATTTTCTTGTAATATAACTTCTGCATCACTTAAAGAAGTTCCTTCATCTGCAGTAACTAGATTCTTACTTGTCATTACCTCAGTAATGGCACGATCATTATCTTTTTCAAATCTTAAATCACGATTTGTAACAATACCCAATAATTTTCCAGCATCATCTACTACTGGTATTCCACCTATTTTATGCTCAGCCATATTTCTTTTTGCGTCTAAGACTTTAGCTGATATAGGTAAAGTTACAGGGTCGATAATCATACCAGATTCAGCCCTTTTTACCTTACGAACTTCGGCAGCTTGCTGTTCGATAGTCATATTCTTATGCAACACACCAATTCCACCTTCACGAGCAATTGCTATTGCCATAGCAGATTCTGTTACTGTGTCCATAGCAGCAGAAACTATAGGAACATTAATAGTAATGTTTCTTGAAAATTTTGTTTGAATATTTACTTCTCGTGGTAATACTTCTGAAAACGCTGGAACTAAAAGTACGTCGTCGTAGGTTAATCCTTCTCCTACAAACTTAGATTGATGAGATGTCATGATGCAATTAAGATTTAATTGCGAGCAAATGTACTTCTTTTAGAGGAATTTATAATACTTAAAGTCAAAAAACTAGCAACCACAGTCATCATTACCACAACTGTCAGTTTTTTTCTTCTTCCTTAGAAATTTATCATATAAAATCCATAATGCAAAACCAACTGCAGCAATTAATAATATGTTTTGAATGAGGTTCATTTATTTTAAAAACTGATACGCAATTAAAGCGGCTATATAAGCAATGGTCGTCATACTCACTAATTGAATTACAGGCCACTTCCAACTATTTGTTTCACGCTTAACAATTGCAAGTGTGCTCATACACTGCATAGCAAAAGCATAAAATAGCAATAAAGAAATACCCGAAGCGAAATTATAGATTGGCCTTCCTGTGACACTATCTACTTCGTTTCTCATTTTATTTTTAATAGGAGTTTCTTCTTCTGAACCTACACTATAAATTGTGGCTAGAGTTCCAACAAAAACTTCTCTAGCCGCAAACGAGGTAATTAAGGCGATACCGATCTTCCAATCATACCCTAATGGCTTAATAACTGGTTCAATCGATTTGCCTAAAATACCAATATAAGAGTTCTCTAATTTATATGAAGCTATTTTGCTGTCTAACTCTTCAGAACTTACATCAACATACTCTTTTCTAACAATCTCTTCGGCATTTTTAAAATTGTTTGTTGGCCCGAAAGAGGCTAATACCCATAATAAAATGGATATTGCTAAAATGATTTTACCTGCTCCGAAAACAAAAGCCTTTGTTTTTTCGAGCATATGAAATAATACATTTTTAACTAATGGTAATTTGTAATCTGGCATTTCGATTACGAAATACGACTTTGATTTTATCTTTAATATTTTATCTAAAATTGCTGCTGAAAAAATCGCTGCTACGAATCCTAATAAATAAAGCAACATTAATGTAATGCCTTGTACATTGAAAAGGCCACCTAATACGCTTTTATTTGGGATAACTAAGCTAATAATAATAGCATATACTGGTATTCTAGCTGAACAAGTTGTAAAAGGTGTTACTAGAATAGTAATTAAACGTTCCTTCCAGCTTTCTATATTTCTTGCCGCCATAATCGCCGGAATCGCACATGCTGTACCCGAAATAAGTGGTACAACACTCTTCCCGCTAAGGCCGTAGCGTTTCATAATTCTATCCATTAGAAATACTACGCGGCTCATATAACCACTCTCTTCTAAAATGGAAAGCACCATAAATAAAAAGGCTATTTGAGGTATAAAAATAACTACGCCGCCAATACCAGGTATAATACCCTCAGCCAATAAATTGGTAAATAAGCCAGATGGTAAATTATTTTTTATCCACTCACTCATTGAAGCAAAAGACGCATCAATAAAGTCCATAGGTGCTTCTGACCAATAAAACAATCCTTGAAAGATTAAGAAAAGAATCGCGAAAAAAATGACATAGCCCAAAATTGGATGCGTTAATATGGCATCTAATTTAGCTCGCAAATCGGTTGCTTTATTTCTACTTACGGTATACGATTTATTTAATGCATCAGTTAAGAATTGATATCTCTTTATTGTTTCGCGATGTTTAATCTTTTTCTCATCGTTGTCTTGTTTATCTAAGATTCCCTCTACATTTTGAAAACAAGGTTCTAAATTCAGCGATTGATAATCAACAATCTCTTTTTTAAGTTGTTTAATACCAGTATTTTCTTTGGTACTTATTAGAACAATTTTAGTTTTTAAACTTTGCTCTAAACTCTCAACATCAATAGAAATTCCTTTCGCTTTCATCTGGTCTTGCATATTTATTGCAAGAATAGTTGGCAAACCCAGATCTTTAACTTGTGTAAATAATAAAAGATTACGTTTTAGATTTTCTACATCGGCGACAACAATTGCAACATCTGGGTAATTTTGATAGGATGATTCTGATAATACTTTAACAGCTATATCTTCATCAATTGAACTCGCATTTAAGCTATAAGTACCTGGCAAATCTATTACCAAGGCTTTTGTAGTATCAGATAAACTACTAATACCCGTTTTTTTGTCTACAGTAACACCAGGATAATTACCAACTTTTTGATTAAGCCCAGTAAGAGTATTGAATAATGAAGTTTTGCCTGTATTGGGGTTACCAACCAAGGCTACTTTTAATTGTTTGCTCATACTCGTTCAACTTGAATTTGAGCAGCAGTTTCTTTACGAACCGCCAAATAAGTACCGTTAATATTTAAATATAAAGGATCAGAAAATGGAGCATGTTGCACTAGCTCTACATAACTACCCTCTATGCAGCCCATTTCTATTAATTTTAAAGGAATTTCTTTAACAGGAACTTTTTTTATTATTGCTTTTTCTCCCTTAAGCAAATCGGCTACTGTATTTTTCATTTTTCAGCTTTTTTTAAAAGTTGACTTAATATTATAAGTACCGAAAGTGTGAACGAAAGTGTCATTAGTGTACCCGAAAATATGACAATGTATTTCATAAAAGAAACACCTTTCCATAGAAAGTAAATTCCTCCAAATGTGAGTAAAACAGAAATAAAAGGTTCTATGAGTAAGAATAGTTTTAAACGATAACTCAACTTGGTTGTACTAAGTATTAACCCTAGCAGAAAGAAAATCAAAGACATTGACAAAATATGAGAATGCACAATGGTTAACATCTCTCTATCTGATTTTTTGAATTTCATCACTTCGGCTTCTTCTACATGTTCATTCCCAATATAATTTTCTTCAATTCCATCTGGGTTTGTTCCAGAAGTTTCGTTTACAAATGCTAAACCCGTATAAAAACCAATACTTAAAACCAATAAAAAAGCTCCGATAAGGAGTTTTATTTCTTTAGGAAAGGTAAGTAGTAATCCGTTTAGTTGCATGCTGATTATATCACCTTATGCTTGTGAAGTTTTTCGATGGTTTGCAAAAGATTATTTACAGCTATAGTCATTGAATTTGCAGAAATGGTAGCTCCAGAGATGGCAATAATATCTTTTTCATATTTCAATCTATCAGTTTTTGTTCTACCAATAAATTGTTTTAACCAGCGCTTGCTACCGATCTCTCCACCATAATCTTCTCTATATACTAACACTTTAGCCTTTTTTATAACAAGATCTTTATCAAATAGTACCAAATAATCAAATTCATCTGTTTTACTTGGAGCTTTATCTACAAAAGCATAGCCTAACAGTTGCTGATCATTAAAAATTTTAAAAAAATTATCTCCCTTAATTTTATGAACAAGCTCTTTGTTAACTTCTTCTGAAACTGCGATTTTCTCTAGAGAAAATTCTTCAATATTAAAAGCTAGTTTTATTTCTTTAGAAACTTTCTTTTGTATTCTAGAAGACAAATTGAAAGACATCAATCCAACTGAAGAAATAGCAACAAAAAGGAATAAAACTTTAGAAAATTTCATGCAACAAAAATAGTATTTTTATTTAAAATAAATCTAAATAAACGTAAAAACCGAAGTAAAAATATCATTTTTGACTTCGGTTTCTTATAAATAACTAACTCAAATATTTTTTTAGAACCAAACGCCTACTCCAAAATTTAAGCGATTAACACCAGTATCAGCTGCATTATCTCTTAACTGATAATCTGCTTTTACAACAGCGCCAGGAGCTAATTTATAGCTTAATCCAAAAGTCCATTCTTCTCTATCATAAGAAAGATTTTTATTTAAACCACCATCAACAGAATGATGCGTATCATAATCTTCATAGCGAGCAAATGCAAATAATTGTTGCTTTTTAGTTTGAGGTAATAAATTATATGCAGCCTCTAAATACCATCCTTGTAAGGCACTACCTAAGTTTCTTCCAGTAAGGTCATTATAAGCTTCTGAATCTGAAATAGTAGCATGAATAAATTGTCCTCTTGCTGTAAAACGTTGATATGCATATCTGGCATCAGCTCCAACCATTACAATACCTACATCTGCTCCTTCAATATCATCTATATCATCGTCCGCCTGAGTTCTCCCAAAATAAGTTGAAAGACCTAAACGCAATCCTGGTATACCATAGTGATCTAACTTAGCCGAAAAAGTTGGTTTATTAATTGTAGATTGAATTCCTTTCTGACGTCCTCCACGTAAACCAGAACTTCCGCCTAAAAACCCTCTTACACCATCGCCATCTGGTGTGGTAGATTTAAAACCATTCATTATATAGGCTTGATATCGTAATGAAGCATTGTTTAATCTACCAGAGACACCAAACCCAATTTCACGCCACGTTGTAGGAACTATAGCTCCATCTATACTAGGTCTTTCTACACCATTGAATGTAGTAGGCTCGTGAAACTCATTAACAATACCCATTGGCACTAGCATTAAACCTGCTCGTAAGTTTACATTATCGGTTACACTATATTGCAAAAATGCTTGTTCAACAAAAACCTCTTCAACATGCTCAAATTCAATTTCTGTAACGAACTGAGTTCGGTCGTTAAATTTATATCCAAAAAGTATTACTAAACGCTGTACATCTAGCTCACCATTATCGCCTTCTGGTTGGTTATATAAAATTTCACCATAACCACCAACGGTAACACCCGTATTGATATTACCCGAAAGGATACGCTGCGCAGCATTTTGTTGATTTTGAGGATTTGTATATAAAGAATCTGGCACAGTTTGACCAAATGAGAACGCACTTATTATTAGTGCAAAAACGAGTAAGTTGATTTTTTTCATTTCTTTTATTTAGACTAATTATAAATAGTGAATAATTTCTGATGGCAAATATATATAGCCTAAATATTCTGACAAAAGTTTATTTAGAATAATTTTAAATAAAGTTGTAACTAATTAATTTTCAGATAAGAAAATTTACTTTAAGGATTTAAGATAAGCAATAACTGTCTTTCTAATATCAAAACCTAGCTCATCTTTTTTAGGAGTATAAATACTAATAACGTCTTCATTATCTGCTTTCAAGAAAGGAATATCGAAACCTTTTAATAAGTAATCACTAAAAGCCACCGTGTAGACTTTCTCAGGATCAATTGGCTTATTATTTATGAACCATTCTTCATCTTTCTGTTCTGCTAAATAGCGTTGTAGATATGAACCCTCACCAGCATGAGACTTACCATAATCTAAAACTTCATTTAAAAGTTTTCCTGTTAATTCAACTTTTAAAATACCTCCACCGAAAGGTAATACTCTAAAAATATCAACACTGGTAATGTTACCTTCTAATTGATCATCAATTCTAATAGATCCTCCATTTACAAGAGCAGCGTCTACTTTATTATCAAAACCATAAACCATAGCTTTTGTAATGAGCTCACCTAAATTGGTTTGTATACTTCGAATAGGTTTGTCTCTGCCGTCTAATGGTTCTTTAGCAACCAATATTACCTCATTTGGATTTGCTACTATTTCTTTGATCTTAGCATCTAGAACTTTATTCCATTTGTCAACAATAGCTTTTACTTTTTGATCTTCACCTGTTTGTTCATTTATAGGAACAAGCTCAGAGCTCAACTTAAGTTCTTTTGTTTTCTTATCATAATTTAATCTATGAACATAAGCTGTTTTAGCATTAGCGTCTGCTTTAGCAATTTTAGTATTGCCAACTTCAACTAGCATATTATTATGTTCATGTCCGCCCATAATTAATTTAAGTTCAGGTAACATTTCTGCAATTTTTTGATCTTGTTCTACCTCAACATGGGTTAAGCCAAAAATAATATCAACCTTATCTTTTAAAGAATTATATGCTCTTTTTGATTGTTCAAACATATCTGTATATTCAGCATAGCTCACCGGGTTTGAAGGTATAAGAACGCCAAAAAAACCAATCTTAATAGTTGTTCCATCATCATCTTGTGCTTCTATAATGTGAGTATCTGTAGCAAATTCTTTAATTCCGTTCTTCTCTTTGTAAAATGGATAAGTGTTTCCGCAAACTTTCTGACGGACATTAGCAGAAGTCCATGCAAAATCAGATTCGTTTAATCGTTGTTGAAGGTCATTTTTACTTAAATCAAATTCATGATTTCCAAAAGTTACTAGATCCATTCCTAAAGCATTCATCACCTCAATCATTTGTCTTCCACGAAGTCTTTGACCTTCATATCTTACCGTACCCAGTAATGATGGATTCAAGAAGTCACCAGCCATAAAAGTAAATGTATTCGAATTTTCTTTCTTTAATTGGTTTCTTAGGTTTGCAACGCGCGCCATTCCTCCTACTTTACCGCCTTCGAGCGGAGCAATTTCATATACATCATTCAATTGTAAAAAGGTAAATGCTATTTTACCATCATCTACAACAAATTGTGTTTGAGTAGCAGTTTGCTTTACTGATGAACAAGAAATTAATAATCCTAAAAAAATAACCGGAAGAAATAATTTAAAATTTTTCATGACTTTTTGCTAATGAAATACTTTAGAGGATTGAATGTATGCTTTTTTAAACTTATCAAAATCTACATTGATATTGGTATTATTTTCTTTAAAGTAGGCAACCAAATGTTCTGTAGGCATATTACCCGTTAGTTCATCTTTGGCCATCGGACAACCTCCATATCCTTTTATAGCTCCATCAAATCGTTTACACCCTGCCTTATATGCCGCATCCACCTTCTCGTGCCATTTGGTTGGTGTTGTATGTAAATGTGCGCCAAACTCTATATCAGGATATTGAGGAATTAAATTTGAAAATAAATAATCAATAATCTTAGGGTTTGAACTCCCTATAGTATCTGATAAAGATAATATCTTAACACCCATACCAGCCAACTTTTCCGTCCAACTAGCAACAATATCAACATCCCAAGGATCACCATAAGGATTACCAAAACCCATTGACAAATAGGCAACCACTTCTTTATTTGATGTATCGGCTATCGTTAAAATTTCATCTAACACCTCAACAGATTGCACTATGGTTTTACTTGTATTTCGCATCTGAAAATTCTCTGAAATAGAAAATGGATACCCTAAATAATCTATTTCTTCAAACTGAGATGCATCATTAGCCCCTCGAACGTTGGCAACTATTGCAAGTAGTTTACTTTTAGTATCAGATAAATCTAACATATTTAATACTTGAGCTGTATCTCGCATTTGCGGAATTGCTTTTGGAGACACAAAACTTCCAAAGTCGATAGTATCAAATCCAACCTTTAATAATGAGTTTATATAAGTAGATTTTACTTCTGCTGGAATATGATACTCCTTGATTCCTTGCATGGCATCTCTTGGGCATTCAATAATTTTTACAGCTTTACTCATTACGGATAAAAATAGTACTTTTTAAGGAAGTAAAAAGAAAAATCCTGCCGAAGCAGGATTCTATAATAATATTAATCTTATTTAAATATTGGCAGCATATTCTACCATATCTACAATCTTGGTTGCATATCCGAACTCATTATCATACCAAGAAATAATCTTAAAGAAATTTTCATTCAATTCTAAACTTGCGCTAGCATCAATTACAGATGTTCTTGTTTCTGAAACAAAATCCTGCGATACTACTTCATCTTCTGTATAACCTATAATTCCTTTATATTCATTTTCTGATGCCTCTTTAAGAGTTTTCATAATCTCTTTATAAGATGTAGCTTTCTCCGTTTTAAAAGTAAGATCTACCAATGAAACATCAGCTACAGGAACTCTCACGGCCATACCCGTTAATTTTCCTTTTAATTCTGGAATTACCTTTGTTACAGCTTTTGCAGCACCAGTTGTTGTTGGAATTATATTATTTACAACGGTTCTACCTCTACGCCATTTTTTATTTGGTCCATCCACAACACTTTGCGTCGATGTAGCAGCATGGACCGTAGTCATTAAACCTTCTGTAATTGTAAAGTTATCGTTTAAAACTTTAGCTAACGGCGCTAAACAATTTGTTGTACAAGAAGCGTTAGAAATAACCTTTTGATTGGGTTTAATATCTTTATGATTAACACCCATAACAAACATAGGCGCATCTTTAGAAGGTGCGGAAATAATCACCTTTTTTGCTCCTGCTTTTAGGTGTCTTGCAGCAGCATCTTCTTTAGTAAAAAAGCCTGTAGATTCTATTATGTATTCAGCCCCAATTTCATTCCATTTTAAATTTTCAGGATTCTTATTAGCAGTAACTCTAATTTCATTACCATTTACTACTAACTTACCGTTTTTCACCTCTACTTCACCATCGAATCTGCCATGAACAGAATCATATTTTAATAAGTAAGCTAAATACTCTACATCCAATAAATCATTAATAGCCACTATCTGTACATTAGGTCTGGTAACAGCAGATCGAAATGCCAATCTACCTATCCTACCAAAACCGTTAATTCCTATTTTAATCATTTTTATTTAGTCTTAAAATTTATAATATCTTTCAAATCTTGACAATACTTTAATTATCAAATAGTTATAAAAGAAAAAAATCCTGCCAAAAGCAGGATTTAAAATTACTATAAATTTCAGAATATTTTATGCTAAAACAGTTTCTAAATTTTCAACTTCTACTTTCGCTGCGTGCTCTACTAAATCTACTATTTTAGTAGAATAACCATATTCATTATCATACCAAGACACTACTTTAACAAAAGTATCTGAGATCGCAATACCAGCTTTAGCATCAAAAATAGAAGTACATGGTTCTCCAACAAAATCTTGTGAAACAACTTCTTCTTCTGTGTATGCTAGTATACCTTTTAAATCTCCTTCTGAAGCTTCTTTCATTGCATCACAAATTGCTTCATAAGTAGTCGCCTCTTTTAAATTAACTGTTAAATCTACAACTGACACATCTGCAGTCGGCACACGAAATGCCATACCTGTTAATTTACCATTCAATTCAGGAATCACTTTACCAACCGCCTTTGCCGCTCCTGTAGTTGAAGGAATAATATTATTAAGAGCAGATCTTCCTAATCTCCAATTTTTAACTGATGGAGAATCGACTGTTTTTTGAGTAGCTGTTGATGCATGAACTGTCGTCATTAAGCCTTCTTTAATTCCAAACTTATCGTTTAGTATTTTAGCAACTGGAGCCAAACAATTGGTAGTACATGAAGCATTTGACACGATAGTATCATTAACTGTCATTTCGTGATGATTTACACCCATTACAAACATTGGTGCATCTTTAGATGGTGCAGAAATAAATACTCTCTTAGCCCCACCATTGATATGCAACTGAGCTTGATCTAACGTTGTGAAAATACCAGTAGATTCAATAACATAATCAGCCCCTACTTTATCCCACTTGATATCTTCCGGATTACGTTCAGCTGTTACTCTAATTTCATTGCCATTTACGATTAACTTTCCGTTTTTCACTTCAACTTCTCCATCAAACTTTCCATGAACAGAATCATATTTTAACAAATAAGCTAAATAATCTACTTCTAATAAATCATTAATAGCAACAATTTGTACATTTTTTCTAGCTATGGCTGACCTAAAGGCAATTCTACCTATTCTACCAAAACCATTAATTCCAATTTTAATCATTCTTTAATCTATTTAGATTGATAATATATCTGATATTCTTAACAATTCTCTATCAACATCGTGTTCATTCTTGATAGCTTTTTCAATATCGGTAGTTTCAACACTGTTGTTTACTAGACCGACCATTAAATTTGATTTACCGTCTAGTAATAACTCTACTGCTTTCACTCCTAATCTACTAGCAAGCACTCTATCGAAACAAGTTGGCCCACCGCCACGTTGCATATGCCCTAGTACCGACACTCGAGCTTCATATTCGGGCAAATGCTCTTTAATATAATCGGCTAATTGAAAAACATTCTTTCCAATTTTATCACCTTCAGAAACAACTACAATACTTGATGACTTACCACTACGCTTACTACGTTTTAGCGATTCAAGTAATCGTTCTAGTCCTAAATCTTCTTCTGGAATTAGAATTTCTTCAGCACCAGCTCCAACTCCAGCATTTAAAGCAATAAAACCAGCGTCTCTCCCCATAACTTCAACAAAAAATAAGCGGTTATGAGAAATTGCTGTATCTCTAATTTTATCTATCGCATCAACAACTGTATTTAAAGCTGTGTCGTATCCTATTGTATGACTTGTACCAGCAATATCGTTATCAATAGTACCAGGAACTCCAATAAATGGAATGTTATGCTCTTTACTAAAAACTACACCTCCTGTAAAAGTACCATCACCACCAATTAAAACAAGTGCATCAACCTCATTTCTTTTTAAATTATCTAGAGCGGCTTTTCTACCTTGAACTGATCTAAACTCCTTAGACCTTGCCGTCTTTAAAATAGTACCTCCTTTACTAATAATGTTCTTAACACTACGCGCATTTAGTTTGATAAAATCATTGTCAATAATTCCCTGATAGCCTCTATAAAAGCCTATACATTCGACATTATAATAAGAACATGCTCGAACTACCGCCCTTATTGCAGCATTCATACCCGGAGCATCTCCTCCTGAAGTAATTACACCTATTTTTTTTATCTTTTGTGGCATATTAAAATGGTTTGACAAAATTATATATTATAATCATTTTTTCTCTTCAAAAACAACTTTTTGTACGAAAACGTTATCGATAAATCTGTATAATCTAAACCTATAAAAACTAGATTATCTTTTGGGAGATTTTGAACTAACTTTAGTTGTATCTTTCTTTTTAGAAGTAAACTTGATAAGCTTATTCTTTACCTTAATGCTATCTCTTTTTTGCTTTTTAGCATCTTTTTTACTTTTTGTGCCGAAAATCTTTTCTTTTAATTCTTTGCCACTATCAAAATCTACACGATAAGACAACCCTACACCTTGGGTATATCCCTCCTCATCGGCCACAGCAAATTCCACTTCATTTTGTCTGTTATAGGCTTTTAATCTAAATGTCTCCGCCTTATTTAGTGGTAACTCCAGTTCAACCTCACCAACAACTCTAGATTGCGTATTCCCACCAACAGGAACACCCACTTTTCCATTCCAAATTATTTTTTTACCTAAACGACCAGAAGCTGTAATACCCAATTGATCATCCGTATTTAGTGCTTGGTTCAAATTATTATCCTCTCCGATTCTATATGATACACCTACATTAAATTTATCACCTCTACTTTTTAATAGGTTGGATAACACACTAGATATTTTTTCCGATAGTAATGATGTACCCGCGGCACCAGCATCAAATCCTATACCTCCTGTATCTACATTAGTAAAAGAACCAGCTACTAATAGCGAAAAAAACTGAGTCATCTTACTATCTTGGTCGCTTAATTTAAATTGTAATTCTGAATTAACTAATGACGTTGAATTAGGAATTTGCAAATCAAATTCTATATTAGAATTTAATAATTGCCCAGAAATTTTGGCTATTAAGTCAATATCTATTTCTCTGGAATTTACATTTTCTAATAAAACATTTGGGTTCGCTTGAGCCCGATAAATTGCATCAATATTTAAATATGCATCAAACGGGTTTCCATCCCAAACTACTGTTCCTCCTGGCTGTACAACAAAGTCTTTATTAACTATGTTTCTAAATTCATAAATACCCTCACTAACAACATAGGTGCCTATTACCTCAAACTTTCCGTTGGTATTAATAGCTATATTTAAATAACCATTACCTCTTCCACTTAATACACTACCCGTATTTTTATCAATCACAATTTCTGCTCTAGCATCATCTGTTGCTTCTAGATCAAAATTTAAGGTTAAACCCTTTACTGCGTTAAATACTAATTCATTGGCGGTATTTTCATCAATCCCTTTTTCAACTTTTGAAATAAACTTTATCAATTTAGAATCTCCGATGGCGTTAACATCGCTTAACGGAATGATAAAGTTAGTGCCTGGATTTGTTTTACCGACAACATCGATCACCAATTGATCTGTATATCCTTTTATACTTGCTTCACCCTCTAAAAAGCCTGTACCATAATATGGAATATCTTCATTTTCTTCTGTATTTAATATCAATAGATTACTCGTGTTTAAATCGAAGTTTAAAAACCATCTTTCAAATTGTTGGTGTGTAATACTACCTGTTAATCTAGCTTCAGTATCATGAGCTACGTCAACTAAGGTAGTTGGAGAAAATGTAAAAGTTTGTTTATTAAGATCAATTTTTGTTTTTCCGATAAAATCGTAATCTACATTTAAGTAAGGAAAAGCCAACCCTGCATTTTCCAATGATAACTCACCGTCAATATTTGGGTTTCGTAAAAGACCAGTGATGATACCAGACCCAGATACATTACCTCTCATATTATCTAAAACACCTTCACCCAAAGGATTAAATGGTTTTATAGCAAATTTTTCTAAAGAGAAACTACCAAGTATTGTTGGTTGTTTTGGAGCAAAATCTACTTCACCTTTAATTGCTAAACTATTTATTTGTTCATTTTTTAGAGTAGCATCTATAGTGTATTTCTTGAAAGAGTTATCTCCTCTCGCTGTTACCAAGAAATCTCCTTTTCTATATCCATTGATTTCTAAATCATTAATATTAAGATTGGCTATTGGTAACAGTTCACCATTTAATTGTTTGTAATTAATAATCCCATTTACCAACCCTTTAAAAGCAAGGCTATCTATTTTAGGTGTGACCCCTTCTAGTTTAACGTTCTCTAAATTTAATTTTAAGTCTTTATCATTCTTTCCAGTTATAACCCCTAAAACATCAATTTTTTGGTTTCCAGAAATAGCATCAATCTTATCGAAAGCAAAAGTTTGTAATCTTTCATCAAAAACAACCTTATTCTGGTTATTATTAGTGGGGTTTATTTTCCAGTCATTATTCTTAAATCTAATGTTTGATCTCTTTAAACCTACAACCGACTGGTTATTTTCATTTAACGTATGAAAGAAACTCAAATCGAATTTCTCTTTTAACTTATCACCACCCGCAAAATCGGTTCTAAAAAACAACGTGTCATTTAATGTAACATTTACCAAATTTAACTCCGCAATATTATAGTATTTGGTGTCTATTTTACCAATGCTAAGTAATGTGTTATAAAGTGGATTTTTATTGTCAATCTGCAAACGAACATCTTTAATTAGATTTTGATAAGCATCAACTTTTGGTGATTTTACCAGTAGTTCAAATTTTTCGCTATCAGCATTTATCTTTCCTCTGATTGAAGTGTTCGATCCTAAATTAACTTCAGGGAAGAAAACTTCTACTATTTTATTATAAATCTTAAAATTAAAATCTAAAAATTGTCCTGATGTGACCTTATCAGGTTCATAATTGGTATAGATACTACCTAATGAATTTTTAGTCAATTTGACCAATTCTCCAAATTTAAACCTTCCTTTAATCGAACCTTCTACTATATCTGACGAATTTACCGTCAGTATTCTAGTGCTATCTCTAAATGATGATGTAACATTAAAATCCTTAAAAAAATAACTGTCATTATGATTGGTGTAGGAAGTATTCTTAAAATCAACTTCACCTGCCATATTATCTACAGAACTACCTGTAAGCTTAATATCAATATCACCTTTTAAAGCAGCTAATTTATCTCTAGTAAAAAGATTTAATTTATTAAAGTCTGAATGTGTAATATTGGTTTTAAAATTAAACTTATAGATATCTATTGACAGGTCAGCCAAACCTTTGAATGTCATTTTTAAATTAGGATCATCAGTTATTAAACTACCATCAAACAGTTGGTTTTTAATTACACCATTCACATCTATATTTGAGTATTGATAACCTTTATATTCAAACTTTGATGCATTTCCTTTTACAGAAGTATTTAGTTTTTCTAAAGTAAACCCTGAGCCATCAACGTCGGCTATCAATGATATATTACCGACCAATGAATCATTAACAATTTTGCCTAAATTAAAATCTACAAATTCTATATTACCATTATATTTAGCATTATCGATATTATCAATATTGGTAAGTTCTAAGTCAGAGATTGTTCTGCCTAACGCACTCTTAATTGTAATGTTCGCATTAACTAACCTATCTGTTATAAATGATTGACCCGCTAATGAAAATCTGCCAAATTTTTGAAATGTAGTAGGTAGGGTTTTTCCTAAAATATTAGGTAATAATAGCTTAAGATTTTCATAGTTAGAAGATAATTCATAAAGTTTAGCATCTAATGAAAATCCGTTTTCAGTATTAACCACATTCTTAAAGTGTAAATCTCCATCTATTATAGAATTACGATTAGAAATTAAGCTAAGACCTTCAAGTCTAAAGTCGTTGAGTGTACCTAGAAGCTTTGTTGTAAAGTTAATTTTATCATTTTTTCCAAATTCATTATAGAATTTATTTAGATCTATTAATGATACTGACGATTCACTAAAATCTGCTTCAATAAGCACCTTATTATTAAAATCTGCTAGGTCTTTTCTATCGTACTTAAAAACAATATCACTATTTAATGATGAATGTTTTGTCTGAAGTTTGGTGTTTGAAAAAAGCATTTGCTGCTTAGTATATTCAAAATCAGTTGTTAAATCTGTAACTTCAATATCATGATCTTCCACAAAAGCAAGCCTTCTAATTTTTGCCGAAACGTTAGGGCCTTCAACTTTAAAGTCATCAACCTGACCTGTTATATGTTTATAGAAAACAATAGGTGCTTCCCGCTTATTTTTATCATATAAAATGAAATTGACATTTTCTAGATTAAGCTTAGAAGAAGTCATTAAAAATGTAGGTGAATTTGTATTCTTTGCATTATTATCATCGAACTTTTCGACAAAAACAGAAAGGTTATCATTTTCTTCACCTAGATGAGTTATCATATTTAAGGTTACACCTTTAAGGTCAACTTCACCAAGTTCTAATTTATTATTTAATATATTCCTGTAGCTAAATAAAGAAGTAACTAAGCTTTTTACATAAATAAGAGAATCATTTTTATGATCATTGATCTGAATATCTTTAAGGTTAACATTTCCTAAAAAAGAAAAGTCCACCTTTTTAATTGTCATATCAGTTCCATAACTATTATTAAGATAACTTGTAACTCGTTTACCAAGTTGAGTTTGCACTATTGGAAGTCGTAATAAAATAACTGTAACTAATAGAAAAAAGATGATTCCTAGTAGTAATCTTATGGTTATTTTTTTAAGTCTTTTGATAGAATTTAATATTATAAATTTGCAACACTAAAAGTACACATTTTCTATGCACAATTTTTGTGCCTTTTTTAAATAATTGATGAGTAAAAGTTCTATATATATATTGGCAATTGAATCTTCGTGCGATGACACGAGTGTTGCTATTTTACACAACGATAAAGTATTGGCTAATGTTGTAGCAAATCAAGAAATTCATGCACAATATGGTGGCGTTGTACCAGAACTTGCATCCAGGGCCCATCAACAACATATTGTTCCGGTTGTAGATCAAGCATTAAGACAAGCTAATATTGACAAAAAAGAGCTTAATGCAATTGCTTTTACTAGAGGACCAGGATTAATGGGTTCATTACTTGTTGGGGCTTCATTTGCAAAATCTATGGCGTTAGCATTAGATATTCCGTTAATTGCTGTTAACCATATGCAAGCTCATATATTGGCTCATTTTATTAAGGAAGAATCTCATGTAAAACCAAGCTTTCCTTTTATCTGTTTGACCATTAGTGGTGGTCACACCCAATTGATTAAAATCAATGATTATTTTGATATGGAAATTCTCGGTGAAACAATAGATGATGCCGTTGGTGAGGCCTTTGATAAATCTGCTAAAATTTTAGGACTAAGTTATCCTGGAGGGCCATTGATTGATGAGTTTGCTCAATTTGGTAATCCGAAAGCGTTTCAGTTTCCAAATCCTAAGACAAAAAATGAATTGGACTTTAGTTTTAGTGGATTAAAAACCTCTATCCTCTATTTTATTCAGAAAAAAGTAAAAGAGAATCCTGACTTTATAAAAGAAAATCTTAATGATATCTGCGCATCGATTCAATATACCATTATTGATATTTTATTAAAAAAGATTAAAAAAGCTGTAAAACAAACTGGTATTAAGCATATAGCTATTGCTGGAGGTGTTTCCGCGAATTCAGGAATTAGACATGCTTTAAAAGATGCTGAAAAAAGATATGATTGGCAAACCTATATACCAAAGTTTGAATATACCACAGATAATGCAGCCATGATCGGTATTGTTGGTTATCACAAATTTTTGAAAGAAGATTTTGATGGTATTTCTGTTACTGCTAAAGCGAGATTAAGTGTTTTGGAATAATTTGCTATTGTATGTTAATTATTTTTATAGAACTTCGTTATCGGTATATATAATTAAACGATACTGAACAAAGCTGCAACATTAAAACGAGATCATATACTTGAATCGTTGTGATGTATTTGGAAGATTGTTGCGAAAGTGGAATAAAAATCAGTAGATAAGAAATTGTGAAGGAGATAAAAAATTAAACGAAAAAATAGAGCTATATCGAAAACGAGAGAAATCAGTTTTTTTAAATTTTATTCTCTTTACAATAATTGGTATTCTCATAATTATAATTACTAGCGTTTTTCGCTTTGAAAAAACAATGGAATTCGACTTTAGCTATTCAAGTTACTTATATTTATGCGGAACACTTTTATTGTATTTATTAGGAATTACTTTAATTAGTTCTACCTATAGACGCTTGATTAATCATCGAAATGCTTTGAAAAAATTAATGAATAACAAATGAAAAAATTCAATAAGAACAACACCGCAACAACGGCTATAATTAATTTTGGTTTGTACTACATTGAAATAAAATCAATCACAAAAAAATCCGCTTAACGCGGATTTTTAATTTTTATTTCTAGAGACATTTTATGCTTGCATTGCAGCCGCAATACGCTTATAAATACCACCCTCTAATTTGCTTCTAATTGCAGAAAACGCCTCGATAGTTTCTTTTACATCTTCCAAAGTATGAGTTGCCGTAGGTATTAATCGTAAAATAATCAATCCTTTTGGTATTACCGGATATACAACTATAGAACAAAAAACACCATGGTTTTCTCTAAGATCGTGCACCATAGCCATTGCTTCTGGTATGTCTCCTTTTAAGAAAACTGGTGTAATACATGTTTGTGTAGTACCAAGATCAAAACCTGCTTCTCTTAATCCATTTTGAAGTGCATTGGTATTTTGCCATAACTTCTCTTTTAATTCTGGCATAGTACGCAACATATCTAAACGCTTTAATGCACCTTTTACCATTGGCATTGGCAACGATTTAGCAAACATTTGCGAACGCATATTGTATTGCAAATACTGAATAATATCACTATCACCAGCAAAGAAAGCACCTATACCTGCCATTGATTTCGCAAAAGTTGCAAAATAGACATCTATATCATCTTGCACGCCTTGCTCATAACCTGTGCCTCTACCGCCATCACCCAAAGTACCGAAACCATGCGCATCATCAACCAACAATCTAAAATTATATTTCTTTTTTAACTCAGCAATTTCTTTTAGTTTACCTTGCTCACCTCTCATACCAAAAACACCTTCAGAGATCACCAAAATACCACCGTTATTTTCGGTTGCCATTTTTTCAGCTCTCTTTAAGTTTTTCTCTAAACTTTCAACATCATTATGCTTATAAACAAAGCGCTTGCCAGCATGCAAACGTACACCATCAATAATACAGGCATGCGTATCCATATCATAAACTATCACATCATTTTTAGAAACCAATGCATCAATTGCAGATACCATACCTTGGTAACCAAAATTTACTAAATAAGCAGCTTCTTTACCAACAAACTCAGCACATTCTTGCTCTAATTGTTCATGGTATTTAGTATGTCCAGACATCATTCTAGCACCCATTGGGTATGCCATTCCGTGCTCCATAGCAGCCTCACCATCAACTTTTAAAACTTCAGGGTGATTAGCTAAACCTAAATAATCATTAATACTCCAAGTAATTACCTTTTTGCCATTAAATGACATTCTATTAGAAATTGGTCCTTCTAATTTTGGAAATACATAATATCCTTCAGCTTGCTTAGCCCATTTACCTAATGGTCCTTTATCCTTTATTATTCTTTCAAATAAATCCTTCATCTTCATTGATTTTTAGACGGTTGCAAAGTAACCACTTTTTTAAGGCTATACAAAACGTATTATTTATTTTTTTTAACAAAAAAAGAGGCTTACAGTTGCTGTAAACCTCTAGTTTCATTGTATAAATTGAGTTCTATTTTATATACTCTATTACTTCTTGAGCATGTTTTTGAGAATCAAAAAAGCCTTGTTCACGCATCCAATCATCACTATAAACTTTAGCCATATATCTCGAACCATGATCTGGAAAAATAACCACAACTTTACTAGTAGCATTAAATTCACCTTGATCAGCTAATTGCATTACTGCTTGCATTGCCGCTCCACTAGTATAACCAGCAAAAATCCCTTCGGTCAAAGCAATCTGGCGTGCTCTATGGGCACTATCCTCGTCATTTACTTTTTCGAATTTGTCGATCATATCAAAATCCGTAGCTGTAGGTATTAAGTTCTTACCTAGGCCTTCGATTCTATATGGATAACTTTCTTTAGGATCTAGCTCACCAGTTTCATGAAACTTTTGCAATACAGAACCAAAAGCATCAACACCGATAATTTTAATATTTGGGTTTTGTTCTTTTAGAAAACGTGCAGTTCCAGAAATTGTACCTCCTGTGCCGCTAGCAGCTACTAAATGCGTAATCTCACCTTTAGTTTGCTCCCAAATTTCTGGACCAGTAGTATTGTAATGCGCATCAATATTTAACTCATTAAAATATTGATTGATATATACGGAATCAGCAATTTCTGAATGTAATTTTTTAGCTACGTTATAATAAGAGCGAGGATCATCAGCACTCACATGCGCAGGACATACATATACTTTAGCGCCAAGAGCTTTTAACATATCTATTTTGTCTCTAGATGACTTAGAACTTACGGCTAAAATACACTCGTAACCTTTAATAATACTAACCATAGCAATACTAAAACCAGTATTACCTGAAGTTGTTTCTATAATAGTATCTCCTTTTTTAAGGATTCCTTTTTTCTCAGCTTGTTCAATTATATGAAGCGCAATTCTGTCTTTAGTTGAATGGCCAGGGTTAAAACCCTCAAACTTTGTGTAGAACTCTCCTTCTATATCCTCCGTAATCTTGTTTAGTTTGATCATAGGAGTGCTACCAATCAGTTCTAACACATTTTGGTTTACACCTAAATTTTGTTTCATAACAATTTTATCCGGTTAATGTTTAAAATCTTGGCAAATTTACTATTTTTTTTTTAATTACTTTTTTATACCCTCTAAGTCAAGTAAGAAAGCATAATCGCGCGCAGTTTCCTTTAAAGCATTAAATCTACCTGAAGCGCCTCCATGACCAGCTTCCATATTGGTATGCATTAGTAAAATATTATCGTCCGTTTTATATTCTCTGAGTTTAGCTACCCACTTAGCTGGTTCATAGTACTGTACCTGACTATCGTGCAGACCAGTTGTAACCAACATATTAGGATATTCTTGTTTTTTTACCCGATCATAGGGTGAATATGACAACATATAATCGTAATATTCTTTTTTATTAGGATTACCCCATTCATCATATTCAGATGTTGTTAAAGGGATACTTTCATCTAACATGGTTGTCATTACATCTACAAAAGGTACAGCAGCTATAACTCCATTAAATAATTCAGGTTTTAAGTTTACAACAACTCCCATTAACAATCCTCCGGCTGAACCGCCACTGGCATATAAATGATCAGCTGAAGTGTATTCTTTCTCAATCAATCCTCTACCTGCGTCTATAAAATCCGTAAACGTATTCATTTTGTTAAGCAGCTTGCCATCTTCATACCAATGTCTGCCTAAATATTGACTTCCACGTATGTGTGCTAAAGCATATACAAAACCTCTATCCAATAAACTCAATCTAGTAGTACTAAAACTATCTGGAACAGTATAACCATAAGAACCATAAGCATATAATAATAAGGGAGTGTCTTTATTTAGTTTTGTATCTTTTCTGCGCACAATTGATACTGCGACTTTTTCGCCATCTATAGCATCAATCCAAACACGCTCACTGGTATAGTTATTTTTATCAAACTTTCCACCTAGGACTTCTTGTTCTTTCTTAATATCTTTTGATCGATCTTTCATATTAAAATCGATGACCGATGCAGGTGTAGTAAATGAATTATATGCATAACGAATAATATCCGTATCAAATTCAGGATTATTATATACACCAACAGAATATGTTTCTTCATCCAATGGTAAATAATAATCTTCTGCACCGTCCCACCTTTTAAAACGTACTTTATTTAATCCATTATTGCGTTCTTCTAACACTAGATAGTCTTTAAAAATAGAAATATCCTCAAGAAGTGTATCATCTCTATGCGGTATTACATCTACCCAATTTTCTTGAGTAGTTTTATCTTCTGGTGCTTTCATCAATTTAAAATTGGTAGCATCATCTTTATTGGTTAAAATATAAAAATGCTCTCCGTAATGTGATACACTATATTCTAAGCCTCTAATTCTAGGTTGAATAATTTTTAATTCACTATTCGGATCATTAGCATCCATAAATTGATATTCATTTGTCAATGTACTATACGAACCTATTATGATATGCTTTTTCGATTTGGTTTTATATACAAAAACATCAAAGGTTTCGTCTTCTTCATGGAATACAACTTCATCTTTAGAAGGATCTGTACCTAATACATGTTTGTATATTTTTTCGCTACGTAAAGTAACCGGGTCTTTTTTGGTATAAAAAACCGTTTTGTTATCATTGGCCCAGGCAGCACCTCCTGTCGTATTTTCTATTCTGTCAGGATAGATTTCATCTGTTTCTAGGTTTTTAAATTGCAATGTGTATTGACGACGACTTACAGTATCAATACCAAAAACAGCTAATTTATTATCCTCACTCACATTTAAACCCGTAAGCGCATAATAATCATAGCCCTCAGCCATTTTATTTACATCAAATATGATCTCTTCACCGGCCTCTAAGCTCTCTTTTTTACGTGAATGAATAGGGTATTGCCCTCCTTTTTCATAACGCGAGATATAATAATAGCCATTATCTTTAATAGGTACTGATTCATCATCTTCTTTAATTCGAGATTTCATTTCCTGAAAAAGTGAATCTTTAAAATCTTTAGTATGTGCGGTAATAGCATCGTAATAACTATTTTCAGAGTTTAAATAGTCCAACACTTTTTGTGTATGCTTATCAGGGTTTTTAGCTGTTTTCTGCTCATCTGTCAATCGCATCCAGTAATAATTATCGATACGTATATCACCGTGTTTTTCTAATTCTTTAGGTTCTTTATCGGCTATAGGAACTTGTATATCTAATCTTTTCATTTGTTCTTGTTCGGATTACACGAAGTTGCAAAAGTAAGGGATATTACAACTAAAATTCTAAATAAATTATTCTTTAATTAATGAATTAAACCTTTCTAAAATAGTAATTTTGCAATAAGAAAATGTTAAAATAAAATATATGTTTGGAGACCTATCGGGTATGATGCAAAAGCTAAAAGATGCTCAGCAAAAAGTAGAAGAAACTAAGGCAAGATTGAATACCGTTTTAGTTGATGGAGAATCAACAGGTGGAGCCATAAAGGTTACGGTTACGGGAAATAGAGAAGTAAAGTCAATTACTATTGCTGACGCTCTTTTACAAGACAAAGAAGAATTAGAAGATTACCTTATTTTAGCTATAAACGATGCCATTTCTAAGGCAACAAAAATTAACGAAGCTGAATTAGCCGCTGCCGCCAAAGACGGAATACCTAACATACCCGGAATGGATTTATTTAAATAGTTTCATCCTTTTTAATCATATATAGGTAAATTAAATATTGTGCCAATATATAAGTTCCCATAATGCTCAAACCTAGCTCAAGTTCTCTATAATCTGTTTTAAACTTCTCTATGGCTATTATACCGTCTGAAACTACAAAAATAAAAGCTCCTATAAACAATAGAAGCGCTGTGCTGTTCCTTTTCTCTAAGTAGTTATAAAAAGCAAGAATTCCAAAAATTGCTATGATGGTAGCATAAACAAAAACTGGAACCATCAATTCCCCCAAACTATTTTTAATAACTAATAATATAGTAACTAAGGTTAAAATATAAGGCAAAGAAGCTATTAATAGAGTCTTTAGTTTATACTTGTTAATACTCTTATTTATTATTAAGATGTAAAATAAATGAGCAATTAAAAAAGCAAACAATCCATAAAGAAAAAAGCTATCACTACTATTAAGCAATAATACATCCCCTAAAAAAGCAAAAAATAAAGCTAGAATATATAACCAGTTAATCTTTTTTACAGAAAATATATACACCAAAACTAGAGTTGGTACTATTAGTGGCTTAAAAACACTTCTTATACGAATATCATTGAGAATTAACCCAACCATATCTAATGCACCTATTAAAAAAAATAGGACAGTAAATAATTTTACAAGATTAGATTTGTTCATAGCATAGACAAATAGTCGTCTTCTGTAATAATAGGCACTTCTAAATCTTCAGCTTTTATCCGCTTACTAGGTCCCATATTATCACCAGCGATCACATAGGTTGTTTTCTTTGAGATAGAACTAGAGATTTTACCTCCGTTATCTTCAATAGATTTCTTTAACTCGTTTCTAGATAATTTTTCGAAAACTCCTGATACAACAAATATACTACCTTTTAATTTATCTGTTTGTCCTTCTTGTACTTCTGCTGAAAGCTCTAATTGCACTCCATAATTTTGCAGCCGATTAATAATCTCAATGTTTTGAGGATCTTGTGAAAAATCTATTACACTTTCTGCTATACGATCACCGATTTCATCAACAGCTATCAATTCTTCAAATGATGCTTGCATCAAAGCACTCATGCTTTTAAAGTATTTTGCTAGTTTTTTAGCAACAGTTTCGCCTACAAATCTTATTCCTAATGCAAATAATACTTTTTCAAAAGGAATTTGCTTAGAAGCCTCTACTCCATCCACTAAATTTTGAGCAGATTTTTCTGCCATACGTTCCAATGGAATAACTTGATCTACAGTTAGATTATATAGATCAGCATAGTTCTTAATTAAATCTTCTTTATACAATAATTCAACAGTTTCAGCACCAAGACCATCTATATCCATTGCCTTTCTACCAATATAATGTTGAATCCTACCAGTTATTTGTGTTGGGCAACCATATTCATTAGGGCAATAATGTTGTGCTTCACCTTCTTTTCTAACAAGTTCGGTATTACATTCAGGACAATTAGTAGCATATTGTGTTGGTTGAGAGTGCTTAGAACGCTTTGATAAATCGACACCAACTACTTTCGGAATAATTTCACCACCTTTTTCTACAAAAACAGTATCATTTTCTCTAATATCTAATTTTGCTATTTGATCTGCATTATGCAAAGATGCTCGTTTTACTATGGTGCCTGCTAATTGCACAGGTTCTAAATTAGCAACTGGCGTAATAGCTCCCGTTCTACCAACTTGATATGTAATCTTGTTTAACAATGTACTTTGTTGTTCAGTTTTAAATTTATAAGCAATCGCCCAACGTGGCGCTTTAGCAGTATATCCTAATTCTTCTTGTTGATATAAAGAATTTACTTTTATAACAACACCATCGGTTTCGTATGGTAAATTATGGCGCTCTACATCCCAATGAGTAATAAATTCTAAAACTTGGTTAATACTTTTAGCCACTTTTATAGCCGTCGGAACTTTAAAACCTGCTTTTCTAGCATTATTCAATGATTCATAATGTGTTTTATACGGCAATTTACCAACCATGTGGTATAGTAAACAATCTAAAGGTCGTTTTGCCACCTCAGCACTATCTTGTAATTTTAAACTGCCACTCGCCGTATTACGCGGATTACGATACGGTTCTTCACCATCAGCAATACGTTCTTTGTTCATTTTATTAAATCCGTCAAGCGGAAGAATGATCTCACCACGCATCTCAAAATCAGTAACGCTATTGTTTTTTAATTTTAACGGAATGGAACGAATCGTTTTAATATTGGTAGTTACATCATCTCCTTGAAAGCCATCACCTCGAGTTACCGCATTTTTTAATTCACCATTTGCGTAAGTTAAGTTAATAGAAGCACCATCATATTTTAATTCGCATGTATACTCTATATCTGTACTACCTAATATTTTTTGCAATCGTTTTTCCCAATCGAGTAGGTCTTCTTTAGAATAGCTATTATCTAAAGAATACATACGGTTTTTATGAGTTACAGTTTTAAAGTTTTTAGTAATCTCACCTCCTACGCGTTGTGTTGGTGAGTTAATATCAAAAAATTCTGGATGAGCAGCTTCTAATGCTTCTAATTCTTTGAGTTTTATATCGAACTCATAATCTGAGATAGTAGCGTTATCTAATACATAATAATTATAAGAATGCTCTTCAAGTGCTGCACGTAGCTGTTCAATTTGTTGTTTTGGTTTAGGCATTGAGTGGTTAAAATAGAGAAGCTAAATTTAATGAAATATACCATTTAAAAAAACAGGAAAAATCCCCTACAAAAACACGAAAAACCCTGTTGATTTTAAAAAAGATAAAATCGAACTTTATACCAGTCTAACTATTAAAACCAACAATATGAGAAAGTACATTATTTTATTAGGAGTATGCTTTTCTTTCATTTTAAGCTTATACTCAAAACCAATTGAAAATAAAAAGGATATCAATGCAGTCGAAATTTTAGAGAAAAATTACAATATTAACTCCTCAGATGTCCAATGTTCACCTAGTTGGAAATGGATTGGTGATAGCTTTTGTAACATCAATGTAAGAGTAGATAACCCATGTAATCAAAGAGATTATTTCTATATAGTATTAAACAATTGCTCTGGGCCCAATTGCGTAAAGTGTTTTTATGTAAATCCGGGAAGCTTTATCGTAGAACCTATACAATGGTGTGCTGGTGGTACTTTCTACTGGGGCACATGTTAATAATAAGCACTGCTAGCCATAGTTCTAAACCAAGAATTAACATATATAAGTGCGCTAATGATGGTTATAGGAGAATGAGATCTCGAAACTTTAAAATTAGCACATAAAAAACCGAAACAGAAATGTTTCGGTTTTTATTTTTAAGTTGTTAGATACTAATAGTAAGTATAACGTCTTACTTTGGCTATATGCTTAGCTAGGCGTATTACTTGATGGCTATAACCGTATTCATTGTCATACCATACATAAATAATACATGTTTTGTTATCAGGCGTGGCAATTGTTGCGTTACTATCAAAGATAGATGGTGCCGAAGTGCCAACTATATCAGAAGATACTAACTCGTTACTTAATGAATATTGTATCTGTTCTACCAAATCACCTTCTAAGGCATATTTTTTCATAGTAGCATTTAAAGCATCTGCACTAGCTGCATTTTCTAATTGTAAATTTAAAATTGCTAATGAACCATTTGGTACCGGTACGCGTATGGCGTTAGAAGTTAATTTGCCTTCCAATTCTGGCAAGGCTTTAGAAACTGCTTTACCCGCACCTGTTTCGGTAATAACCATATTCAACGCCGCTGCTCTACCTCTACGGTATTTTTTATGCATATTATCTACCAAATTCTGGTCATTAGTATATGCATGTATGGTTTCTAAATGCCCTGATTTGATGCCAAAACTATCATTAATCACTTTTAATACTGGCGTAATTGCATTTGTAGTACAAGATGCAGCAGAATAGATATCTACTTCATCCGGATTATGGTCTGTATGATTTACACCATGCACAATGTTTGGAACTCCTTTACCAGGAGCGGTTAATAATACCTTATCTACGCCCTTCCCAACAAGGTGACGACTTAACGCTTCTTTATCTCTAAAAGCACCTGTGTTATCTATAACTAAGGCATCATTAATACCATATTGTGTATAATCTATATCTTCTGGAGCATTTGCTGAAATAATATGTACGGTTGTACCATCAATGATCAATGCACTATTTTCTACATCCGCTTTTACCGTACCAGGAAAGTCGCCATGCACAGAATCACTACGTAATAACGAAGCTCTTTTTTCTAAAACAGTTTTATCAACCGTACCTCTGGTTACAATAGCACGCAAACGCATCTGCTTACCTTTACCTGTTCTAGTCATTAATTCTCTAGCCAACAAACGACCAATACGACCGAAGCCGTATAGCACAACATCTTTAGGTTGAATATCATTGTTCTTGCTAGCATCTTTCAATTTATCAGACACAAAAGAAACTACATCATCAGAATCATCCATATGGAATTCGTAAGCCAATTTACCAATGTCTAATTTTGCAGGCGGCAAATCTAATTGCTTAATAGCCCTAGCAATCTCTACAGCATCGAAAATAGAAATAGGTTTTTGTACAAAGTCGCCTGCATATTCAGTAAGGTTTAAAATCTCACTTACTTTTCTATCAATTAATTGATTTCTAAAAAGCACCAATTCAATAGCATTATCATACCATAAATCACTGGTAATATTGATAAACTCTACAGCAGCTCTTCGGCGATCAGCTTGAAAAGCTAGTTCTTTTTCATACGTTTCGTTTGTATGCATTTTTTTAAATTTTGTTGTGTTTAAATTTTGGCGCAAAAGTACTCATTTCAAACGTTTTCGTAACAATTTTTACAAAAAAAATCCACCAATAAATTGATGGATTTTTTATTATTCGCTATACTTTATTAATTCTGAATAAAAGCTTGAATATATTCCGCAAAACCTTTTTCATTTAGCACCTGTAAGACCACTCTTTTTCCTTTATTCTTTCTTAAAATACCTTCTACATCATCCACATCATAAACTTTAGTATCATTTACTTTAAGAATAACATCTCCAACATTTACTTCCTGTTGAACTAAATAATCATGCATATTTCCTAAAATTTCAACTCCATAGTTAATCCTATGTTTCGAAGCCTTTTTCTTTGAAATCTTCTTAAGACTTCCAATATAATTTTTAGTATAATCCAACTTATCAATAGTCTCTTTACTAAATTGATTTTTCAACTTAACTGTAAAGTCTTTTTCATATCCATTTCTAAGTACTGTGACATTCACTTTATCTCCCGGGCGTTTGGAACTTAAAAAGCCTTGCAAGTCAGCAAATTTATTTATTCTAACATTTTCCGCTCTAATGATAATATCATTCACTTTAATACCAGCTTCTTGGGCACCACCATTATCGGTTAATCTAGTAATTAAAACTCCTTCGGTAGCACCTAAATCTAGATTTCGAGCTTCCTCACTATCTAATTCGGCAAATCCAATACCAATATAAGCCGTTTGTACATCGCCAAACTCCATAATATCTTCGATTACTTTTTTGGCAATATTAGATGGTACCGCAAAAGAATAACCTACATATGAGCCTGTTTGCGAAGTAATAGCAGTATTTATACCAACCAGTTCACCTCGAACATTTACTAATGCCCCTCCACTATTACCAGGGTTAACCGCGGCATCGGTTTGAATAAAAGATTCTATCTTAGAATTATTAGAAATATTAATATCACGCGCTTTTGCACTTACAATACCAGCAGTTACTGTTGAAGTTAGGTTAAAAGGATTACCAACTGCTAATACCCACTCACCTATTCTAACATTATCAGAATTTGCGAATGGTACAAAAGGCAAATCTGTATCATCAATCTTTAATAAAGCAATGTCTGAGCGTTCATGAGCTCCAATCACCTCTGCTTTATATGTTTTTTGATTGTTTAACGTAATCTCTAGATCTTCAGCACCTCTAATTACATGATTGTTTGTAATAATGTATCCATCAGGCGAAATAATAACACCTGAACCAGCACCTACAGTTCTAGGCTTACCAGATCTTCTATTATTTCCAAAAAGAAATTCTTCTAAAGGATTAGATCCAGCAATTGCTTTGTTCTTTACATGTACAACTGCATTAACTGTTTCTTCTGCTGCTTTTGTGAAATCAATAGCATCGCTACTTAAAGAAACTTTAGATCTAGGTATATAATTTGTTTGAAATACTTTTGGGCTTTGGTCAGCATCTTTTGCTAATGATTCACTTTCAGATAAACTATTTAATAAAAAGAAGCCACCTAAAGCCAATGCTCCTCCAAAAACTGATGCTAAAACTAAACTTGCTATTCTCTTCATGTTTAAAAATTAAATTTTTACAAATAAGTCGTTAATAATCAATCAACACAACATCCAAAATTAAGCCATTATTATAAATAAAAAACGACTTTAACGATACTTTAACAAGCTTTTTTCTTTTGAAATTATCGTTACATTTGTCCTACTTATGAACTTCACATTTTATAAATATCAAGGTACCGGAAATGACTTTGTAATGATTGATGATCGACAAGAAAAATTTTCCAAAAATAATACCGAACTTATAGCACGACTTTGTGACAGAAAATTTGGCATAGGTGCAGATGGGCTAATCTTATTACAGAACTCTGATACCGTCGATTTCAAAATGGTTTATTTTAATTCTGATGGTAACAAAAGTAGTATGTGCGGTAATGGTGGTAGGTGCATTGTTGCTTTTGCTGAATACCTTGAAATCATAAAAAACAGAGTTGTTTTTGACGCTATCGACGGACTACATGAAGCTACAATAGAAAATAATGTTGTGAATTTAAAAATGAATAATATAAGTGAAATTCAGGAGTTTGATGATCATTTGTTTTTAGATTCTGGTTCACCTCATCATATAACATATGTTAATGATGTTTCGAATGTAGACGTAAAAAATACTGGAAGTGCCATTCGTTATGGATCTCCGTATTTTGAGAAAGGAAGCAATGTCAATTTTGTTGAACAAATTGACAATAATACGTTTAAAGTTCGAACCTATGAGCGTGGCGTAGAAAACGAAACTTTAAGTTGTGGCACAGGCGTCACAGCTGTAGCCATCGCTTCACATAAAGCACAAAAAACTAATAATAATACTATTGTTCTTAAAACGCCAGGTGGTGAATTAGAAGTTTCGTTTGATTACGATAATAATTCGTACAAAAATGTGTTTTTAAAAGGAGCAGCTACACAAGTTTTTAAAGGAACTATTGAAATCTAATGCAAGTACTTAAAGGTGAACATATTCAATTAAGAGCTTTAGAGCCAGAAGATTTAGATTTTTTATTTTCTATAGAAAATGATAATGAATTTTGGGAAGTAAGTAGCACGCAAGCACCATTTTCTAGGCATTTACTAGAACAATATATTATCAATGCCCATTTAGACATATATGAAGCCAAGCAGTTACGTCTAATTATTGCTGGTAATAGTACAAATACTTCTATAGGAATGATCGATTTATTTGATTTTAATCCTCAACATCAAAGAGCAGGTGTTGGTATTTTAATTATAAAAGAATATCAACATAAGGGTTTTGCTACTGAAGCTTTGCAAATACTAAAGAATTACTGTTTTACTGTATTAAACTTACATCAATTATTCGCTAACATTTCAGAAGAGAATGAAAAGAGTTTATCATTATTTAAAAAGATGGGTTTTGAAAAAGTTGGCTCTAAAAAAGATTGGATTTTCTCAAATGGAAATTTTAAAGATGAAATTTTATTTCAATTAATAAAAGAATGAGTTTAAAAAGAATTATTCTAAGTCTTTTAGTAATTCTCCTTATCGGAGGAGGAATTTTAGGGTATAATTATTATGCAAAAATCTTTAACGATAATGTTAAAGATGAAACCTCTATCTATATACCAACAGAAGCTACTTTTGAAGAAGTAATAAAAGCCGTCTCTTCTTTTCTGAAAAATGAAGATAGTTTTGTGTGGGTTGCCAATAAAAAAAATTATCCTAACAAGATAAAGGCAGGACATTACATACTTAAGAAAGGAATGAACAATAATGATCTCGTTGATCTTTTACGTAGTGGCGAACAAACTCCTATAAAAATAGCATTTAACAATCAAGATAGTGTAGAAAAATTAGCTGGGAGAATTGCAGAACAACTAGAGGCTGATTCTACCGAACTAGTAAACACTATTTTAGATTCTGAGTTTCTTAAAAAGAATAAACTGACAAAAGCTACTATTCTAGGAATATTTGTTCCTAATTCGTACGAATTCTATTGGAATACTTCCCCAGAAAAGTTTAGAGACAGGATGCTAAATGAATACAATAGATTCTGGAATAAAAATCGAACAGCTAAAGCTGAGAGACTTAATTTATCTAAAAATGAAGTAATAACATTAGCTTCTATTGTTCAGAAAGAAACTTCTCGAACAGAAGAAAGACCTATAGTTGCAGGTTTATATTTAAATAGATTAAGAAGTAGGTGGCCATTAGGCGCAGATCCAACAATCATTTTTGCTTTAAAACAAAAATATGGGCAAGACAAAGTATATAAGCGTGTATTGAATAAAGATCTTCAAATTGAGTCTCAATATAATACGTATGTAAATCAAGGTTTACCTCCAGGACCTATAGCCATGCCAGACATATCTTCTATAGATGCCGTTTTAAATGATAAAAGGCATGATTATTATTATATGTGTGCTAGTGTTACCAAACTTGGGTATCACGAATTTGCTAAAACCTTAGCTCAACATAACATTAATGCGGGTAAATACCATAGATGGGTAAGTCAACAAGGTATAAATAGATAAATATGTGTCATAATAGATGGTGCATATTTGGCTTTCTAATTATTATTTGTTCTAGCGTATTTAGTCAAAACAGCACTACTTTTTGGCAAAAGTCAGATACCCTAAATAAATCGCGCAGAAATGCTGTCTATATTACAGAAGCATCGGCTGCCGCAATAGCTCTTGTCGGAATGAATCAACTGTGGTATGCTGATTACCCACGCACTTCTTTTCAAACCATAAATGATAATAGTCATTGGTTACAGATGGATAAAGTGGGGCATGTTATGACCTCATATTATGTAGGTAAATTAGGAATGGAAGTATTAGATTGGGCCGGCGAAAGCAAAAAAAATAAGTTAATCTACGGAGCCCCTTTAGGTTTTCTATTTTTAACTTCTGTAGAAGTTTTAGATGGTTTTTCTGAACGATGGGGATTTTCTACAGGTGACTTAATTGCAAATGCCACTGGAACTGGTTTATTAATAGGACAAGAACTTCTATGGAATGAGCAGCGGATTACCTTAAAATATTCTTTTCATACTACATCCTATGCTGATATGCGTCCTGAGTTATTAGGTGAGAATTTTTTAGAGCAAACTCTAAAAGACTATAATGGTCAAACCTACTGGTTATCAGCTAATTTATGGTCTTTTAATAAAAAAAGTAACTTCCCTAAATGGATTAATTTAGCTCTAGGTTATGGCGCCGAAGGAATGATATCTGCTAAAAAAAATCAGCCATTAGATGCCAGTCTATCGCAAATTGAACGTTATCGTCAATTTTACTTAAGTTTAGATGTAGATTTAACTAAGATTAAAACACGCTCAAAACTTCTTAAAACTGTATTCTCTACGATTAATTTTATCAAAATTCCGGCTCCTACACTCGAAATAAACTCTAAAGGCAAGCTTAAATTTCATACTTTGTATTTTTAAGTTACTGATTTACAGTTTATTAAAATTTTATTAATTTTTTTGTATATTTGAACAATTGCTATATATTTGCACGCTCAAATTAAACCAACCTCGGTTGGTTTTTAATTTGCAATATCATGAAAAAGAAAGTACTAAAGGTATTCAGTATTATTACAGTAATATACTTTATTACAACAGGTTTTACAACCTGGAAACAACAAGTATCTGTAAAGTACAATGTACCAACGAAAAATGCAATCTATACGGTAAACCCTACCGGATTGATTGAGAAACAAGTAGAGCCCTTACTACCTGTAACTGGTAGATCGTTCATTGGTTTTAAAGAAGCATTAGGCTTTAAAGAATCTCAAGGTAAGTACAACACTGTTAACACCTTAGGTTATTTAGGCAAGTACCAATTTGGTAAATCTACACTTAAACGCTTTAAAATTTACAACACAACAGAATTTTTAAAAGATGCAAAACTACAAGAAGATGCATTCTCAGCTTTGTGTTCTGTAAATAAATGGATCTTAATAAGAGACATTAAGCGTAGCGTTGGTAAAAAAATCAACGGTATTAGAATTACTGAGTCTGGTATTCTAGCAGCAGCTCACTTAGCTGGTGCTGGTAGTGTAAAGAAATATTTAAGAAGTAATGGTGAATTTCAATTTAGCGATGCTTATGGCACATCAATTGAACATTACTTAAAAAAGTTTGCTGGTTATGACACTTCACTTATTGAAGCAAACAGAAAACCTGCAATTTGATTGGTTATAATAATTATTGGTTAGTTAGTTAAAAAATCCTCGGCTTTTGTCGGGGATTTTTTATTTCTTGTGCAAAATAAAGATTGCTGGACGTTTGTGTAAATCTGGTTTTTTACCTTTCCATTCTTTGGCTGAATATGTATGAATATATTCACTGATCAATGTAATATCAACAGCTATACACAAATTTGTAGTAGGTGTTAATGCTTGTAATAAATCAGTAAACATCTTTTCATTTCTGTAAGGTGTTTCAATAAATATTTGCGACTGATTCTGTTCTAACGATAAACGTTCTAATTGCTTAATCTTCTTTTTTCGTTCACTTTTATCTATAGGTAAATAACCGTTAAAAGCAAAATTTTGCCCATTTAAACCAGAAGCCATCAATGCCATAATTATTGATGATGGGCCAACCAAAGGCACAACACGCACACCTTTATAGTGAGCTAACTTGACTATTATAGCGCCAGGATCTGCTACAGCCGGTACACCAGCCTCAGAAATCAACCCAACATTCTTACCTTGCATGCAAGCATCTAAATAATCTTGCACCTCCTCTTCTTTAGTAAATTTATCAAGCTTATAGATAGTAATATCAGGTTGAGATTTACGCGGTGTAATTTTTTTTATAAATCTTCTTGCAGCTTTTTCATTTTCAACAATAAAATGATTTGTTTTTTCAATAACCTGCTTCACCGAAAGCGGTAGAACTTCTAAAGGTTCGTTATCTCCTAAAGTAGTTGGTATTAAATACAGCTTACCTAGACTCATAATTTCTCCACGATTTTATCACAAGCTTTATCAAGCATATCATACACACTTTCAAAACCAAAGCTTCCACCATAATATGGATCAGGAACATCTACATTTTCGTCAGGAAATATTTCATTTAAAATCATTTTCACCTTCTCTTCATCCTTTTTATCTCTTGCCAAGGATAGTACATCTCGACGATTTGAATTATCCATAACATAAATTATATCAAACTCATCAAAATCTTTTACTATAAATTTTCGGCAACGTTGATCAGTTATATCTAAACCATTTTTTTTAGCAACAGCTATTGATCTTTTATCAGGCAATTCTCCAATATGATAACCTCCTGTACCAGCAGAATCCACTGACACTCTATGAGAATCAACTTTAGACTTTAAAATACTTTCAGCTAATGGTGAGCGACAAATGTTGCCCAAGCAAACCATTAGAATTCGAGTCATATCAATAAATTAAAACGATAATTTTTTGGTAATATCATCTACGTATTTTCTGAACTGCTTATCAGTTTCAGTTAGATTATCTACTGTTTTACAAGCATGTAACACAGTAGCATGATCTCTACTACCAATTTGAGAGCCAATACTTGCCAATGAAGCTTTAGTCATTTTTTTAGCAAAATACATTGCCAATTGCCTGGCTTGTACAATATGACGTTTTCTTGTTTTAGATTGCAAAGTTGTAACATCCATTTCGAAATACTTAGATACCACCTTCTGAATATAATCTATAGAAACCTCACGCTTCGTATTTTTAACGAATTTATCTACTATTTGCTTGGTTAAAGCCAAGGTAAACTCCTTCCTATTAAAAGAAGCTTGAGCAATCATAGAAATAAGAACGCCTTCTAATTCACGAACGTTCGTTTTTATATTTTTAGCAATGTACTCAACAATTTCCTCCGGCATCTCTACACCATCTCTAAATAATTTCTTTTGAAGGATAGAGATTCGTGTTTCATAATCTGGAGCTTGCAATTCAGCAGAAAGACCCCATTTGAAACGAGACAATAAACGCTGTTCAATATCTTGCATATCTACAGGCGCTTTATCAGACGTTAGCACCACCTGTCTACCATTTTGATGTAAATGGTTGAAAATATGAAAGAATACATCTTGCGTACCTGATTTACCAGATAAGAACTGTACATCATCAATAATTAGTACATCTATCATCTGATAAAAATGAATAAAATCATTTCTTGTGTTACCTTTAACAGAATCTATATATTGTTGTGTAAACTTTTCGGCTGAAATATATAAAACTGTTTTTTCAGGATATTTATCTTTAATATCAACACCTATAGCATGTGCTAAGTGTGTTTTACCCAATCCTACTCCTCCATAAATCAATAAAGGGTTAAAAGAAGTACCTCCTGGTTTATTAGCAACAGCCATACCAGCTGAACGCGCTAATCTATTGGAATCACCTTCTATAAAACTATCGAAATTATAATTAGGATTTAACTGAGATTCAATTTTAACCTTCTGAATACCTGGAATTACAAATGGATTTCTTAACTCGCGTTTATCAAATTCTAAAGGAACTGTTACTCCTTGTGAATTGAACGGTTTTCTATTTGAGCTAGGTATTTTTACTGTATGAGGGTTCTTACTACTGTACGCATTTTCCATACGTACATCATAAATCAACTTTGCATCATCACCCAATTCTCTAACTAAAGCAACTCTTAATAATTTAATGTAGTGCTCTTCTAACCATTCATAAAAAAATTTGCTTGGTACTTGAATAGTTAATGCTTCTCCAGTAATCTTAATAGGCTTAATTGGTTCGAACCAAGTTTTATATGCTTGAGGCTTAATATTGTCCTTTATAAAGGACAGGCAATTATTCCAAACTGAAGTTGCAGTTTTTGTCATTCTTTAGGGTCTAGTTTTTGTTTTGGTTAAGGGTAAAAAATCAAGAATTCTTGGGTGAGAATCCTTTCATTCTTTGGTATTACAAAAATGTGAATATTTTTTGTCATAAAAAAATAAAATTCCTATTGATTTTTAATTATTTTTTCCGTATTCTCACAACTTTTTAGAATCAAAAAAATGCAATCACACTCTATTGAAATCCGCGTCAGGTATGGTGAAACAGACCAAATGGGCTACGTTTATTATGGTAACTATGCCCAATACTTTGAAATGGGGAGAGTTGAATGGTTGCGCAACCTTGGCATATCTTATAAACGCATGGAAGAGCTCGGTATTATGTTACCAGTTTTAAATTTAAACATCGATTATTTAAAACCTGCCAAATATGATGATTTACTTATACTAAAAACTACCTTAATTAAGAAACCGTCAGTGCGGATAGAATTTAATTTTGAATTGTATAATGAAGACAATGAATTGCTAAATAAAGCCTATTGCTCTTTGGTATTTATCGATATGCAAAAAAACAAACCTACTAGGGCGCCAGATTATATTCTAGAGAAAGTTGAAAAGCTATTTTAGTTAAACCTGTTTAATCTTTAAACAACGTAAATTTTCAAGTGCCCACTTTAAGTTTTCGACTTCCTTTTTTCTAATTGAAACAACAAAATCACAATTCATTTCCATTTTTTGTTCTAAAACATGTACGTTCTTCTCTTTTATAACGCGCATTACCTTATTCATGTCTTTATAGTCAAAGACTATTCGAAATCTGACCTCTATGGTCTTTTCTAAGATATCTGATACTTCTAAAGCCATTTCTGCTGCCGTTCGATAAGCATTTATCAGTCCGCTTACACCAAGTTTAGTTCCGCCAAAATAACGAACAACTACTATTAAGATATTAGTTAAATCTTTTGAAAGAATTTGTCCATAAATAGGTTGGCCAGCAGAGTTATTGGGCTCACCATCATCATTAGCTCTAAACTTTATAGCATTTTCTTCTTCACCAATTCTATATGCATAACACCAATGTCTCGCTTTATGATGCTGCTCCTTTAAATGACCAATAATTTCTTTTACTTGCTCTTCTTGTTCTAATGGAAAAGCATAACCTAAAAATTTACTCCCTCGATCTTTAAAAATAGCCTCATTGGAAGGTTTTGAAATAGTTCTAAAAATATCTATCATTTTTGAGAAGAAGTATTTCTAATAATTTTTAAAACATCTTCCTGAATATTGGTTTCAGAAATTAATTCTCCATAAAGCTTTGGTGCATCTATTCCTTTTAAAAAGTTGGTATCTCCTACAAAAATTCTGGCCTCATCCCAAAGATTAGCATCAATAAAAGATTGTAACGTTTGTTTACCGCCTTCAACTAGCACTGATAATAAATTATGCTTATAAATAATTTCGCGTACCCTTTTAGCTACATTATTAGAAAAATCTATTTTTTCAAAAATCAGATTATCAGAAGACTCTCTTTCCTGTTCAGTAACAATTATTGTTTTTACCTTTTCGTTATATATATGGTAAGAAGTTGGGATTCGTAGATTTCTATCCAATATTACTCGCACAGGATTTTTACCTTCCCAATCTCTAGTATTTAATTTAGGATTGTCTTTTATGGCTGTGTTAGTTCCTACAAGAATAGCATCTTCTTCTGCTCTCCATTTATGTACTAGCTGTCGTGAATATTTATTTGTAATCCAATTTGGCTTTGCATCTTCAATAGTCATAACTTCTCTATCGATATCAATAAAACCATCTTTTGTCTCTGCCCATTTTAAAATAATATAGGGTCGTTTTTTAGTTTGATAGGTAAAAAATCGTTTATTACTCTCTTTACATTCCTTTTCTAATATCCCAGTTATAATATTGCATCCATTGTCTTTTAATTTTTGGATGCCACTGCCTGCAACTTTTTCGAAAGGATCAACACAACCCATAACCACATTATTAATTCCGTTTTTTAGAATTAAATTGGAACACGGTGGTGTCTTGCCAAAGTGGTTGCAAGGTTCTAAACTAACATATAATGTAGCGTTCTTTAGTAATGATTTATCCTTAACAGAATTTATAGCATTAACCTCTGCATGATTTCCTCCGTAAGCACTTGTATACCCTTCACCTATTACAACATCATCAAGTACAATTACACAACCGACCATCGGGTTTGGGCTCGTATTTCCCAATCCTTTTTTAGCTAATTCTAGACAACGTTTTATGTATTTTTCGTGTATCTTCACATCACAAATGTACAGTTTTAAGATATAGTATTTATATGATGAATATTAGAAAAATAGAAGCAAAAGACAATCCGAAAATTGAACAAATAGTAAAGTCTACAATTCTTGAATTTGGCTTACCAACTACAGGGAGTGCTTTTGAAGACGGAGACACAACAGCAATGTATGAAGCATATCAAAGTGATGATCAGGTATATTTTGTTCTAGAGGTTAACAACGAGGTAGTCGGTGGCGGAGGTATTAAAGCTTTAAATGGCTCTGAAGACAAAATATGTGAGCTTCAAAAAATGTATTTAATGCCAAAAATTAGAGGCAAAGGTTATGGTAAAAACATATTTGACACTTGCTTGCAAGCAGCTAAAAATCTTGGCTACAAACAATGTTATCTAGAATCTGACCCAACTATGTTATCTGCTATTAAGATTTATGAAAAGAACGGCTTTAAACATTTAAATGGCCCTATTGGCAACACTGGTCATACTGCTTGTGGTATCTGGATGCTAAAAGATCTGTAAAATGACCTTAAAAGAATTACGCTCTAAATTCAATAATGAATTAAATAACTTCTACCCTAAAGAAGAAATCACTTCTTTTTTTCAACTACTAGCCAATCATCAGTTAAGTATGTCTAAAATAGATTTGGTTACAAAATCTGATTTAGTAATTAGAGGAAGTGATTTAGAATTCTTTTTGAACGCTTTCGCGGAATTAGAGCAAGAAAAGCCTATACAATATATAATAGGAAAAACTGAATTTTATGGATTATCATTTATAGTTACCAAAGATGTTTTAATACCTCGACCAGAAACAGAAGAGCTGGTTGATTGGATTATTAAAGAAACTAAAAACAGAAAAGGAAATTTAAAGATTCTCGATATTGGTACTGGTAGTGGCTGTATATCAATTTCTTTAGCAAAAAACCTCTCTAACGTTGAAGTTTTTGCCTTAGATATTTCTACAGAGGCTTTAGCAATAGCAAAACAAAACGCTGAATTAAACAAAGTATCAATTAACTTAATTCAACAAGATATTCTAAACACAAATGTCATGCTGAGCTTGTCGAAGCATCTATTAGCTGGGCAAAAATTTGACATCATAATCTCGAACCCACCATATGTACGTGAGCTTGAAAAACAAGAAATAAAAGCCAATGTTTTAGACAATGAACCGCATCTAGCTTTATTTGTAAAAGATGAAAATCCATTATTGTTTTATGATAAAATTTCTGATCTAGCTAAAAAGCAATTAAATAAAACTGGTTTATTATTTTTTGAAATTAATCAATATTTAGGTAGAGAAACTATTGAGATATTAAAACAAAAAGGGTTTACAAATATAGAACTACGAAAAGACTTGTTTGGTAATGATCGAATGATAAAAGTAAGCAATAATTTATCTTGATTCTTAATGAATTTTCATCGAACTTCGCTTATCGAAGGATATAGTTCATTAAAACGGAACCATATCTAAACATTATTTGCAATTAAAGAAGGCCTCAAGTTGATGATTTTATACCTTGATAAAATTTAATGCCTTTTAGCTTTCCTTTTTTCTTACACGTGTAATAGAGATAGATGGCAAGCACCGTCATAAAAAGAATTGAAAAAAATGAATCTTCTAAACCAAATTCTGAGCCAATAAAAAAGCCTGGACCATTAAATTTACTAGATAATAAAGCTTTAAAATTAGTATCTCCAGAGAGCGGTGTTCCGTACACGACTTGAGCAAAATTCCAGCTAAGATGAAAGAAAAATGGCAACCAAAGTCTCTGGGTATAGGTATACATAAGACTTAAAACTACACCAAGCATTACTACAAACCAAACCGAAGTTATCGTGGCATTTATATTACCATAGTGTACTATTCCGAAAATTAAGGCCTGAATTAATGCTATATTAGTACCGAAACGTTCTTCCAGAATTCGATAAATAATTCCTCGAAATACTACTTCTTCCAATAACGCAGCAGATATTAATAATGCCATGGGAAGTAAAACAACTGAAAAATTATTAAACCCATACACCTCGAAATAGCCAGATACATATAGTAAAAATATACAAAGTGAAATGAGTCCAAAACCAGTAAATGTACCAATGGACATATCTTTTCCTATTTTATTTAGAGCTAACTCACCAAGTTTTCTTTTCTCTAATAATTTATAGACCATATAATACATCCCAATAATTACAAGGCCAGACAATAAATATTGTACTCCATCTCTCAGTTCGTGATGCTCAATAATTACCGCAAGGACTGGCTGAGTTAAGTATTTCTTAATAACGAACGTGCCAAAGACACAGGCCACAACTCCAATAATAATTTTTGAAATCCAACTCTCTATTATTTTTTTCATCTATGTCCTATTTATACCCATTTAAATTCCGATACTGTTTGCTCACAATTCTCACTCCCAGTATGCATTATCCGAGATGGCTCGAAAAGTACCAGCCAACATTCGTTAGTAGCAATTGGTTTATGCCTTACTCCTTTAGGGACATTTAACATTTCACCCTCTTTAATTACCCTCTCCGATGTATCAAAGCAAATTTTTAGCTCTCCCTTGATCACATAAAATAGTTCATCTTCATTTTTATGCGTATGCCAAATAAGTTCTCCCTTTACTTTTACAAGTTTTATTTGCTGCCCATTCAGTTCTGCAACAATTCTCGGATTCCAATAATCATGAAATAAGTCATATTTGTCTCTTAGATTAATTACTTCAAACGTCATTTTTTGCTTTTATAGTTCAATATTAAAGTATTAATACTATTTTTGCAAGTAGTTATAATATAATTACTTAGTTTATATAACAGACTATAATTGATAATCAACTATTTATAATTAAATAAAATTGTTAAATGGAGGAAGATAAATTAGTATATGAGAAATGCCCAGTAGTTTATTGCATGTCAAAGATTGGAGGAAAGTGGAAGCCTATCGTCCTATATCTAATTTCCAAGAAACTTAATCGCTTTGGAAAACTTAATAGGAGAATTCAAGGCATTAGCAAACAAATGTTAACTACACAACTCAGGGAATTAGAAAAAGATGAAATTATTGAAAGAAAGATTTATGCAGAAATTCCTCCTAGAGTTGAATATTTTTTAACTAAAACAGGTGTGTCATTAATGCCCATTATTTATAGCATGCAAAAATGGGGAAAAGAGAATAAATAAAAGCAGATAACAACGTGTATAGTTCATTGCAAATGGTGTTTAAAGAGTGTCTCGGAAATCCGAAGGATTTCCTTACTCCTACGCTTTTTTGTTATCTTAGTTGCTTACGCAACTAACCATACACGAACACGATAAGCGAAACTTGAAAATACAAAGTAATATAGCATCTGAGTTTGATGAGTTTTCTAAAAACTATACTAGCGATATGCAAAAGTGTGTACCGCATTATGATTTTTTGCTGTCTTGTTTTTCTAATGGTTACCCAAAAGGTTTTAATCCAACAGCTATTTTAGACCTTGGCTGTGGTAATGGTAATGTTACTGAACAATTATCAATATTATTCCCAAATGCGAAATACACATTATTAGATGCTTCGCAAGAAATGCTTTCTAATTGTCAAAAGCGCTTTAAAAACATCAATATAGTTGAGTCTTATTTTAATGATTATGAATTTCCAGTAAATAATTTTGATTTAATTGCGAGCGGGTTTAGTATACACCATTGTAATAGAGAAGAAAAACAAGAAATTTTTAAAAGCATTTACCAATCTTTAAAACTAAATGGCATCTATACTAGTTCTGATCTTATGATCAATAAAAATTCTCTTGAGCATAAACAATTACTAGAATATTGGCAGAGTTTTGTTTTAAATAACTATTCTAACAATGAAAAGTGGGAGTGGCTCATGGATCATTATAATGAATTTGATAAGCCAGACAGCTTAACAGATCAACTTAATTGGTTAAAAAAAGTAGGTTTTAAAAACTTTGAAATCTCAATAAAAGACACTTATTGGGTACACTTTAAAGCTCAAAAATAAAAATTCTCAAAACAAGGTAGGAGTTTTTAAACAATGATTGTTTTATATATAGAAATTAAAAACAAAGTATAATAAAGGGGTTAAGCCTTAGCAAAAAGCTAAGGCTTTTTTTATGCTTTAAATCAAGCAACTCTTTATTACTTTCGATTTTTCTACAGTTTCTTGCCATTCATTCTCTGCAATACTATCTTTGGTAATACCACCACCCACAAAAACCGATGCTACATTGTTTTCAATTTTCATACAACGTAGGTTTACAAATAAGTTCGACGAATCATTAATGTTCAACTCTCCTAAATAGCCTGTATAGAATTCCCTATTATAATTTTCATTATCTAAAATAAACTGCTTTGTTATTACTTTTGGCAAACCACAAACAGCCGGGGTTGGATGTAAACCATCAATTAAAGTTTTTAAATCTTCTTTATTTTTTACCTTTCCAGAAATATCTGTTCTTAGGTGTAACAAATTTCCAGCTCTAACAGTATATGGATTTGAAAAAGTTAATTCTTCAACTTTCTCATCTAATTGATTATTTATATAGTCGGTTACAAATTGCTGTTCATCTAATTCCTTTTGATCCCATTTAACATCTAAATTCCCCGTGAAAGATTGAGTCCCCGCTAATGCCATAGTTTCAAAAGTATCTTCTTGCACTGAAATCAGCGTTTCGGGCGTTGCACCCATCCACAATCCAACTTTTGGATGAAACCACACATAGGTTATTGCTTGTGGATAACTAAATAATAGTTTTTCAAAAATAGAAGCCACAGAGAAATTACTTAAAATAATCTCTTCTTTTCTAGATAATACTATCTTTTTTGCCTTGTCAGACTTTATAAAATCAATTCCTTTTGTAACCAAATTTAAATGAAACTGCTTACGAGTTTCTGAAGACTCAATTGCAATATCATCTTGACGATATTGCTTAGAAGGAAGCGCAACAACTAATTTTGTTGAATAAAGCTCAGGAATAATAATAGTTTGCTGCTTATCATCAAATGGAGCGAAAATAAAACCTGAATCAGAAAAAGAACCAAGAAAATTTAACTCATCATTCTTCTGAAAATAACCAATAATTTTATTAGCATTCGGTTTATTATAAGCAGCAAAAGGCAACCTACTTTTATGTGAAGACTCTATTTTTCTTAAAAGTTCTTGAAACTCCAACTTAATTCAATGTTTTTAAAATTTCAGTCTTAATCAAATCAAAGTCTGCCCATATAAGATCATGCCCTCCCTCTTCAATAGTAACCATATCAAACTTATCTTTATCAATTACCTGTTGTAAAAATTCAGAGTTTTTATAGGGCACTATCCAATCTTTATCTCCATGTATATTAATAATCTTTGAAGGGCTTTTATTCCATACATCTTTATATTTTGGAAACTCTTCTACATGCGCGTACTTTTCTTTTGCCGCGGCCTTTACCTTAGCTGGAAGTAACCACCTTGTTAACTTCCATTTATAAAAATTCAACACCTTAAACATGGGTTCATATTCACCAACTACTGCGCTGGCCATAGAAACTTTGTATTTATAATCCTTATCTGAAGCTAATACTACTGGGCCTCCATACGAATAGCCAGCTAGCACAATCTTCTCTGTTGGATAATCTTTAATTAGATCGTGCAACACCTCAACTTCAAAAGCAGTAGATGCTTGAACATCGCCAAGATTCTTCGGGCCATATCCTACACGATCGTAAGCTAAAATATTTGCTTTTGCATTCAATAAAGAATCTTTAAAATAACGTTCATAATCCATTGCTGAACCTGGAGAACCATGCACAAAAACCAAAATAGGTAATATTGTATCTATTCCTTTTTGCATAGAAATAACACGATATTCAAAACCTTTATAGTTCTTATAAGTAACGTGAGGATTCGTAAAACTTGTTGTTAGTTTTTCCAATATTTTTTCGTCTGAACTGGACCTCATAAATATATGAGCAGCTATTAGCAATCCGAGAACAAGTACGCTAACTATAATTAATAAAATTTTAAAAATACGTTTTAGCACACGCATCATTTAGATGGTTTTTTGTCTAAAATAATAGTACTGAGTTTACATAAAGAAATAAGTCTCTGTTGCTCATCTTCAATACGAATTTCCCATAGATGAGTAGTTCTACCTTTGTGTAATGGTATTGCCGTAGCAATTACCCATCCATCTTTAATTCCACGTAAGTGATTTGCTGATATTTCTAGACCTCGTACTATTTTTTTCTCTCTATCTATTGAAAAGAAAGAAGCAAAGCTACCAACGGTTTCCGCTAAAGCGACACTAGCACCACCATGCAAAACACCATCAGGTTGATGTACTTTAGATGATACTGGCATCTTAGCTACCATTTTATCTTGCGAAACTTCTATAAACTCTATTTCTAATGTTTCCATTAAAGTGTTTTGCGAAGCTTGATTTACCAATTTTAGCAATGTTTCTTTTTCCATTTATAAAATTTAGAAAGGTAAAAGTAATTAAAACTATACTATTATATCCTACTAAAATAGCTAACTTTGCACAGTATTTACAACTATTAATGGTATACAAATTACGCATCATATTAGACACCGAGCAAGACGTTATTCGCGAAATCGCTATTCATAAAAATGATTCGTTAGAAGATTTGCACAATGCAGTTACTAATGCCTTTGGTTTCGATGGATCGGAAATGGCTTCGTTCTTTACGACAGACGACAATTGGAATCAAGGTGAGGAGATTCCTCTATTCGATATGAGTGAAAATGGAGACGCTATCACCATGCAACACATCTTATTATCTGAAATTATAGATGAGGAAAAATCGAAGTTAATCTATGTGTATGATTTCTTTTCTATGTGGTCTTTCTTTGTTGAACTGGTAGATATTATAGATAACCTTAGTGAAAGTGAATTACCACTACTACTTCTTTCTCTTGGAAATGTACCAGATAAAGCTCCTGAAAAAGAATTTAAAAGCGAATTGGTTGATGATGTTTCTAATATTGTAGACAACGATATAAACATCGATGATTTTGACTTCGATAATTTCGATGAACTCATGAATTAATCGATTTTTTTGTTACAAAAGATTATTTTGGTCGTCATACTATACAACAACCAAAACGATCATACACTTGGAAACAATCTTATCCCTAAAAAATCTTGATAAAAAATTTGGATCTGTACATGCCGTAAATAACCTTTCTTTTGATATTAAAAAAGGAAATGTTTATGGTATTTTAGGGCCAAACGGAAGTGGGAAGTCTACCACTTTAGGCATCATTTTAAATGTAGTAAACCGCACTTCTGGTGATTTCAGTTGGTTCGATGGAAACATCTCAACGCATGAAGCACTTAAAAAAGTTGGAGCTATTATAGAGCGCCCTAATTTTTACCCATACATGACAGCAAGTCAAAATTTAAAACTGATTTGCAAGATTAAGGGAGTGTCTTATGATAAGATTGATGAAAAATTAAAGGTTGTTAATCTTTATGAAAGAAAAGATAGTAAGTTTAAAACCTATTCTTTAGGAATGAAACAACGTTTAGCCATTGCTTCGGCCCTGCTAAACAATCCTGAAATATTAATTCTCGATGAACCAACAAACGGATTAGATCCTCAAGGTATTCATGAGATCAGAAAAATCATTAAAGAAATTGCAAGCAATGGTACTACTATTTTATTGGCTTCACATTTATTAGATGAAGTTGAAAAGGTGTGTTCTCATGTAGTTGTTATCCGTAAAGGAGTCAAATTATATGATGGTAGAGTTGACGAGATAGTAGCCACAAGCGGTTTTTTTGAATTGAATACTGACGGAGATGAAAACAAATTAAAAGAATTGTTAGAGCAACATGCATCAATAAGTTCTGTAAAGCAAGATGAAGGAAAGATCATAGCGACTTTAAACGAAGAATTATCAGCTACAGACATCAATGCTTATTTATTTAAAAATGGTATTACACTTTCTCATTTAGTAAAGCGTAAACCAAGCTTAGAGCAACAATTCTTAACCTTAACCAACAACAACTAATCAATCATGTTACGTCTTTTAAATATAGAATTTCATAAACTAAAACATAACAGAGCCAGCAAAGTTCTGTCTATTATCTATTTTGCTCTACTGACTTCAATTGCATTAATTGCTGCGATTAAGTTTGATATTGGCCCAGTACAATTTCACTTGGCAGATCAAGGTATTTTCAACTTTCCATACATCTGGCATTTTAACAGCTTTGTGGCAGCCGGTTTTAAGTTCTTTTTATTACTGGTAATTGTCTCTATGATGGCTAACGAGTACAGCAACAAAACCTTAAAACAGAACTTAATAGATGGGTTAAGTAAAAAAGAATTTATTCTATCTAAATTTTATACGGTATTAGTATTTGCTGCTGTTTCTACCGTATTTGTATTTGTAGTTTCTTTAATTTTAGGATATGCATATTCAGATTATAATGAATTTAGTATTGTATTTTCTGATTTAGAATATCTATTAGCGTTCTTTATAAAATTAGTTGGGTTCTTTTCTTTTGGGCTCTTTATGGGTATTTTGGTAAAACGTTCTGCTTTTGCCGTCGGAGGTATCTTAGTTTGGTTTATTTTAGAAAGTATTTTAAAAGGATTTCTTTTCTGGAAATTTAGAGATACTGGCTTCGATAGTATCACTGAAAAAGTGAATCAATTTATGCAGTTTCTACCATTAGAGTCTATGGCTAATTTAATCAAAGAACCATTTACCAGATTAAATGCTGTACAAAGTGTTGCCAAACAAGTAGGCGAAGATTTGTCTAAAGACTTTTCAGTTCATTTTACTGATGTTCTTATCGTCTCTTTTTGGACATTCCTTTTCATCTATTTATCGTATAGACTACTTAAGAGGAGAGATTTATAGTTTAGAAAAATCTTTTCAGTTTGAGTGGAATTGCGATAGCAATTTTGCATCAAAAACAGAAGATTTCTCGATATAATTTTTCTTAGAAAAATCACTCAAATTGATATAAAGTTTGTTTTTATTCTGAATTAAAATCAACACAAATTACCGTATTTTTGTAGGATGCAGTTTAAACTAGAATCAGACTTTAAACCTACAGGAGATCAGCCACAAGCTATTGAGCAGATTAGTAACGAAGTTTTATCCGGTGAACGTTATCAAACCTTATTAGGAGTAACGGGCTCAGGTAAAACATTTACGGTGGCAAATGTGGTACAAAATATTCAACGACCAACTTTGGTTCTAGCACATAATAAAACGTTGGCTGCACAATTGTATTCTGAGTTCAAACAATTCTTTCCGAACAACGCAGTAGAATATTTTGTTTCGTATTATGATTATTATCAACCAGAAGCTTATATACCCGTTTCTGGAACATACATAGAAAAAGATCTATCAATAAATGATGATATAGAACGAATGCGATTAAGCACTACTTCTTCCCTCCTTTCTGGTAGGCGTGATGTACTGGTAGTAGCATCGGTTTCTTGTTTATATGGTATTGGTAATCCGATAGAGTTTAAAAAGAATGTTATTTCTATTGAAGTCGATCAAAAATTAGCCAGAACAAAATTCTTGCACCAATTGGTTCAAAGCTTGTATTCTAGAACTGATTTTGAGATTAAAAGCGGCACATTTAAAGTAAAAGGTGATACCATTACCATCTTTCCATCTTATGGAGATTATGGTTATCGCGTACACTTCTTTGGTGATGAGATAGAAGAAATTGAAAGTTTCGATATTGTCAACAATAAGATTATTGAGAAATATGAAAAACTCAATATTTACCCTGCAAATCTATTTGTGACTTCTCCAGATGTATTACAAAATGCCATCCATCAGATTCAGGAAGATTTAGTAAAACAAGTAGATTATTATAAAGAAATTGGAAAGCATTTAGAAGCTAAACGTCTTAAAGAACGAACCGAATTCGATTTAGAAATGATTCGCGAATTGGGTTATTGCTCTGGTATAGAAAATTATTCACGTTACCTTGATGGAAGAGAAGCAGGCACCAGACCTTTCTGTTTATTAGATTATTTTCCGGATGATTATTTAATGGTTATAGATGAAAGTCATGTAACCATACCTCAAACACATGCTATGTATGGTGGTGATCGTTCTCGCAAGGAAAATTTGGTAGAATATGGTTTTAGATTACCAGCTGCCATGGATAATCGTCCATTAAAATTTGAAGAATTTGAAGCTATACAAAATCAAGTGATTTATGTGAGTGCTACGCCTGCAGATTATGAGTTGCAAAAAACAGAAGGTATCTTTGTAGAGCAAATTATTCGCCCAACTGGGTTACTAGATCCCGTGATTGATGTACGCCCAAGTTTAAATCAGATAGATGATTTAATTGAAGAAATACAAGTACGTGTAGAAAAAGACGAACGCACCTTGGTGACTACACTTACTAAACGAATGGCGGAAGAACTGACAAAATATCTAAGCAGGATTCAGATTCGTTGCCGTTATATTCATAGTGATGTAGATACGCTTGAGCGTGTAGAAATTATGCAAGACCTCCGAAAAGGGTTGTTCGACGTGCTGATTGGGGTAAATCTTCTACGCGAAGGTTTAGACTTACCAGAGGTTTCTTTAGTTGCCATTTTAGATGCTGATAAAGAAGGTTTTTTACGTAGCCACAGATCATTAACGCAAACAGTGGGCAGAGCTGCGCGAAATGTAAATGGTAGAGCAATCATGTATGCAGATAAAGTTACAAGAAGTATGCAATTGACCATTGATGAAACCAATCGTCGTCGCGAAAAACAAGTCGCTTATAATACCGAACATAATATCACGCCTACTCAGATTAAAAAGAATATTGATGAGAGTCTAACCAAGAATAACATCACCTCTTTTCATTACGACTCTGCGGTATTAAAAGCTGCGGAGCAAGATTTAGAATATTTACCAAAACCAGAAATTGAAAAACGTGTTAGGGATCGCCAAAAACTAATGGAAGAAGCAGCTAAGGCACTTGACTTTATTGCTGCCGCTCAATTGCGAGATGAGATTAAAGTACTGCGAGAACAATTATAGTTTAACTTGATTCTTAATTCCTTTTCGGCTAACTTCGCTTATCGATTGATATAGTTCATTAAAACGAAGCCATATCTAAACATTGTTGTACACAATTATTAGTATGAAAAATCTCTTACTTGCATTATTAATTGTAAACTTAGGATATGGACAATCCTCCCTTACCAAAAAGGACATTGAAATTTGTACTCAATTAACGCTTCTGAATGTTAATGAAAAGGATAAAAAATCTTTTAAAAACAATCTAAAAATCATAGCAGATAGAGCCAAAGAGTTCAAAATTGATTATAATTATGATTGGCTAACTTATGAATCTGAGAAGGGTGAATTCTTGTTAGTTAATTTTAGCGATGACCTGAATAGCATACTTACGTTAAGTGATTATCGAAAAGTTTTTGCAAGCGCTAATTCTAGTGAGTTATTTGATTACGTCATAGAAAATCTTTCAAAGCTTGATATAAGTATTAAGTTCAACTATACCAAGGAAATGATTCTACCATGGAGCACTGTTGCAGAAATGTCAGTTTCTGAATTTCCATATGCCGAAATGATAGAATATGAACTTCGTTCATTATCATTAGATAAAATAGACAAGGTTCTAAGAAAATTCTCAAAACTGCTGCTAGATTCTAACTATCCTTTCCCACTTGAAGCCAGTAGAGGATCAATAGGTGGATACGGAAAAATAACGCTGGTATGGTTCTATCCTGATGCGAGTAATTTTGATGGAATGGATACTCCTAAAAATTGGATGAAAAATAATGGAAAGTTAGAAGAATATGAAGGCCTATTGAATGAAATCATCGGCCTATCCGAAAACAGAAGGACTTTTAAACTTAGTTATCAAAAAGAACTTGGCAACTAGTTAATAAAAGTGTACAACAACATGTATAGCTCATTGCTTCGGATTTTCCCTTCGGAAAATCACTCGCAAAAGAACTATCGCCAGTTTTATTTATTAAATTAGGTGCTAAACCTAACGCAACGCACCATACACCAAACGATAAGCGAAATTCCAAATCCTCAACCTAATTTTAACTTAGATATAAAATAAGTAAATTGTAACTTTTTATAATTTCTTATGAAGCTCTTCAAAAAAATAACACTACTTCTTTTAGTGCTACTACTTGGCTTTGTTGCCCATATTTTTATTTCAACAGGTTTTTTTAGAACTATAGAACCTAAGTTTCAAGGTGAAATAGTAAAACGAATTCCAATTGCAGGTGCAGAAGACATTACTGTAAGTGTTGTTGATAGCTTCGCTATTGTTTCAGCAACTGCAAGACAATCCTTACCCAGAGCTAAAGAAGAATTTGGAGGTTTGTATTATTTAGATTTAAAGACCAAGGATTATAAACCAATACATTTAACTTCCAATTTTAAAAAACCTTTCGCTCCACATGGTATTTCTATGGCTAAGATAGATAGTGCCTATAAAATAATGGCTGTCAATCACACACCTACAGGGCATTCGATTGAGGTTTTTAAACTCATCGGTCAGTATTTAGAATTTATCGAAACGCTTGAGCATTCTTCAATGATAAGTCCAAATGATATTGTGTTAATTGATAACAATCGTTTCTATTTTACCAATGACCATAAATACACTAAAGGTTTAGGTCAATTAATCGAAGATTATGGTGGCTTAAATATATCTAATGTTATTTATTTTGATGGAAAAAATTATACAGAAGTAGCCGATGGAATTTCGTACGCCAATGGTATTAATTATGATGGTAAAAGAAACTTACTATTTGTAGCCTCGCCTCGCAAGTTCTTGGTAAAAGTATACAAAAGAAATACTGATGGGTCACTAGAATTTATTGAAAATATTGATTGCGATACTGGTATCGATAATATAGAATTTGATACTGAAGGTAATTTATGGATAGGTGCACACCCTAATCTATTGCGTTTTGCTTCGTATGCAAAAGGAAAAAAGGAGACTTCGCCATCAGAAATCATTAAAATAAACTACAGAAAAAAAGGAGATTATACAATTGAACAAATCTATGTCGAAGACGGTAGCGAAATGTCTGCTTCTACTGTGGCAGCCCCTTTTGGAAACCTCATCTTAACTGGTAATGTTATGGATGATGAGTTCTTAATTTTAGAAAGAAATTAATTCTCTTTTAAATGCCTAAAAATTTCGTTGGCGTTTTGGTTATTTGAATCTTTTTCTAGTGCTTTTTTATAATATATTTTTGCTTGCTCTAAATCACCAGAAGCAGCTAAAGCTTCTGCATAAGAATCATATGAATTGCCTTCATTTGGAAATGATTTTATATTCTCTTTAAAAACAGCTAGTGCATCATCATTTTTATCTTCGTAAAGTAATATATAACCTACCATAGATAGAACATTAGAGCGTAATTTTATCTCTGCATCTGCCTTCATTTGACTATATAGTGTAAGTCCTTCTTTAACACCTTTTTCAGAGATTACTTTATAAATTTTTGACTGTGGTCTATTCTCTTTTCTTACCCAATTTTTAGCATTTCTTAACTTAACCTGTTTACCTAAAACACTTAATTCAATTTTAACTTCATCAGCAACACCGGCAATACCTTCTTTTAGTGCACTCCACCTTTTACCTTCAATTCCAAAATCAGTTCTATCAATAATGGTCTCACCAGAAAGGATTACTTGCAAATCACCTCTTGTATCTTTAAGAACACCAGAAGCAGGATTCATTTTAAAAATTACCTCTTTAGTTACTTCTTTAATAGTAAGGTCACCAATTATTTCAAATCCAGTATCAGTAGATTTTGACATCATACTTTTAAATGTAATCAATGGAAATTTTTCTGCATTAAACCATTGCTCTGATTTTAGATCTTTATCTCTCCAATTATTATCTGTATCAATTGAATTAACATCTATGGCTATAGAAATTGAGATTTTAGAAATATTATCTTGATCATATCGAAATGTACCATTAAACTTTTCAAAATTGCCTTTTACCTTGGCATATCCCATATATTTTGAAGTAAACTCAATATAGGAATGTGAATTTTCTATAGGATAAAACTCATTAATATTAAAATCTTCCTTCTGTGAATGTACCGTTAAAACAGTTAGTAATAAAATTATAATTCTAAACATTATTTGGATTTTATAATTAATTTCTTAAAATTAACTTTTACGCATTGAGGTTTGTAATAATAAAATGTTAAACTTTAATATACAGCACTTTAAAACAATATCATAGTCGCATATATTTTTGTAGAAATCCATAAAAACTATTGTAAAAGAATTGTATCTTGTTTTACTCTTTTCAAGGAACATTCTGACTTAAAAATTAGCATTATGAAAAACAGCAACTGGATTCTAGCACTTTTACTTTCAACAGCTATAATTATAGCTGGTTACTTTATAGGTAATATGCATAAAACAGGTAAAAAATATGATCGTTATGTACAAGTAAAGGGGTTGTCTGAACGTGAGGTGTCAGCTGATCTTGCTGTTTGGCCAATGAATATTACCCTTACTGGAAATGATCTTAGAACCTTGAAAAGTGAGATCGAAAGACAAAATGACGAAGTTTATAATTTCTTTATCAATCAAGGTTTTGATAAAAGTGAGCTAACAAAAGGTATTGCCACTATTAATGATGCACGTGCTAATATTTATAATAATAATCAAAATACTAGGTATCGTTATTTAGCAAAGTCTGAGTTTACAGTTAGAACTAGTAATGTAGAAAAATTACAAGAAGCTTTAGCAGAATCTTTAGACCTAATTACTAAAGATATTTTATTGAGTTCAAAAAATACATGGAGACCTATTGAATATATTTTTACTGGGTTAAATGAATTAAAGCCATCTATGATTGAAGAAGCAACAAAAAATGCACGTGACGTTGCTGAAAAATTTGCTCAAGATTCTAATTCTAAGGTTGGCGAAATTAGAAAAGCTAGACAAGGTTTATTTACCATAAATGATCGAGATCAAAATACTCCCGAAATAAAAATTGTAAGAGTAGTTTCTACCATAGACTTTCAACTCGAAGATTAAATCTTATGAAAGCAGCTACAGTAAAAGAACTAAAAACTGCACTAAACCACCAAACAAAAGAGCAGTTGTTAGAACTATGTTTAAGGCTTTCTCGTTTTAAAAAAGAAAATAAAGAATTACTTACCTACTTACTTTTTGAATCTGATAGTGAAGCTGGCTATATTGAAAGTGTAAAACAAGAAATTGATGAGCAATTTAAATTAATTAATACTAGTAGTTATTTCTATATTAAAAAGAGTGTTCGCAAAATATTACGAATGGCAAAAAAATATATTCGCTATTCTAAAAAGAAAGAAACTGAAGTCGAAATACTACTTCACTTCTGTGAAGTTCTAAAAAATATGAAACCCTCAATAGCTAGGAATCAGACATTGCAAAATATTCTAAATCGTCAACTACTATTAATTAAAAAAATAGTGGTTACACTTCACGAAGATTTACAATACGATTATGAGTTAGAACTAAAACAAATAGAAAGTTAATGTTTTTAGAAAAAGAATTAACCGAGATTTCGCAACTTATAGAGAAAGCTTCTGTAAGTAATGAATCGGTTTCAAAAAAAGGAATCGATTGGCATTTGGATCATTCATTAAAAGTGATTATTGGCGTACCTAAAGCACTTAAAAAATCTGATCCTATTAATTATAAATCAAATTTTAATTTTTGGCGTCTTGTAGTTTTCTCATTGAACTGGATTCCAAGAGGGAAAGGCAAAGCACCAAAACGTGTTAGATCTTTTGATGAGATTAAACCTGAGGACCTAACTTCACAACTTACTGAAGCTAAAGAACAGTTAGCAAGTATTAAAGGCCTAAATTCTAAAAGTAATTTTAAGCATCCTTATTTTGGCATTCTTAATTTAGATCAAACAAAGAAATTTTTAAGATTACATACTGAACATCATTTAAAAATTTGTAGAGACATTTTAAAATAAAAAAATCCCGCTTCCAGCGGGATTTTCATTTGTCTATTCAAAAAGACCTAATTTCCTTTATTATAATCTGCTAAGAATTTAGCTAAGCCTATATCAGTTAATGGGTGTTTTAACAATCCGTCTATTGCTTTTAATGGTCCAGTCATAACGTCAGCGCCAATTTTAGCGCAATCCATAATATGCATTGTATGTCGAACAGAAGCTGCCAAAATTTGAGTTTCAAATCCGTAATTATCATAAATTAAACGAATCTCTTGTATTAAACCTAAACCATCTGTAGACACATCATCTAAGCGACCAATAAAAGGGGACATATAGGTAGCTCCGGCTTTAGCAGCTAACAATGCTTGTCCCGCAGAAAAGACTAAGGTAACATTGGTTTTAATTCCTTTATCAGAAAAATATTTGCATGCTTTTACACCATCTTTAATCATTGGTATTTTTACAACAATTTGTGGATGTAATTGCGCAAGAGCCTCTCCTTCTTTAATCATTCCTTCGTAATCGGTTGCAATAACTTCTGCACTAACATCACCATCAACTATTTCACAAATAGCTTTATAATGATTCATAATATTAGCCTCGCCAGTTATACCTTCTTTAGCCATTAATGAAGGATTTGTAGTTACACCATCTAGAATACCCATATCTTGAGCTTCTCTAATCTGGTCTAAATTAGCTGTGTCTATAAAAAATTTCATTGTGTTGTTTTAAGTTGAGCAAATATACTTTTCAGAAAAAATAGATGCTAATAGATAACGTAGATTTTATTAACATGTTTTACAAGCTATAACTTGTAATGATTCATTAGTAATTTTTCGTAAACCTTGTCGGGAAGGATTCGTTTTAACGTAATTGAAAATTTTTGCATAAAAGTACCTACCTTATAATGTACTTTAGGATTCTTAGTATTAATGATCTTATAAACCATTTTAGCCATTTCGTTAGGGTTCATACCCGAATCTACATGCATATCCATTAATGTTAAATTTTCAGCATACTTTTCTTTGTATGCAGAATCATCAAAAACAGGTGTATAATAGCGCCCAGCAGCAATATTTGTTGCGAAATCACCAGGAGCAATATTTGTTATTTCAATTCCAAATTGTTTCACTTCCATACGTATCGCTTCGGTTACCAATTCTAATGCTCCTTTAGTGGCAGAATAAATTCCCCGAAAGGGCAAACCCATATAGCCTGCAATAGAAGTAACATTTAGTATGAGCCCAGATTGTTGCTTTCGCATCTGAGGCAATACAGCTTTCATCACTTCAATGGCACCAAAAAAATTAGTTTCAAAAACCTTTCGCATTTCTTCTGTAGGTGTATCTTCTATAGGACCGGTAATACCCATACCCGCATTATTTACCAATACATCTAAGCGACCTTCAGTAGAAATTATACTATCTACTGCTTCATCTATAGATTTAACATTAGTCACATCTAAAGCCAACATATTGATTTTAGTATCTTTAAATTTATCAGGATTACGGCTAGTACCATAAACTTTCATTCCCTTATCATAGAGAAACTCAGCAATACTTTTACCAATACCCGAAGAAGCACCTGTAATTAAAACTACTTTAGACATGTATAAATTGTTTAAGCAAATGTAACAAAATGAAGTTTTGTGTTACTAACTAATCGAAGTTTAGAATTTTTTGTAAACAAAAAATGGCAAGCGACCTACATCACACCGCTACGACCTAATACCTTTGCTGCATTCCTGCCCTGGAGGATTCAAAGGGAGCTGGTTGTGTAGGACTTGCCGCTGCAAATTTACAACCAATTTCTAATTTTCCTATAGTTTTTGCACTTTTTTAAACAACTCTTTAAGTGTAAAAATTAAGTGCCTAGCGCTTAAATAATTATATTTGTTTAACTCAAAAAATTTAACTCAATGGAAGATCAACAAAACCCAACAAAAAAAATCGCTCTAAACTACGGACTCTATCTTGGAGTCATTTCTATACTAATAGGCGTTATTCGTTATGCCTTAGGTATGCAATATGACAATGATATGCCTTTTGGCATATTAAGTTTAGTAATTATGATAGTAATTATAGTTCTAGGTATTAAGAAATATAAGGAATTAAACAGTGGTCTTTTAACTCTAGGACAAGGATTAAAAACCGGTATTGGAATAGCTTTAATTGGTGGCGTAATCGGCATAATTTATACCATGATTTTTATGTCAGTAATAGAGCCAGATTTTATGGCACAAAAACTAGAAATGGCTAGAGAAGAAATGTTTAACAATCCTAGTTTCTCTGAAGAACAAATTGATAATGCCATAGAAATGCAAGAGAAATTCTCATCTCCAGGAATGATTGCTGCTTTTGGCATGTTGTGGACAATATTTCTTGGTTTTGTTATATCTTTGATCTCTTCTGCGATAATGCAGAAAAAAGAAGAATACTAAACCGAAAAATATATGGACATATCGGTAGTTATCCCACTACTTAATGAAGAAGAATCTTTACAAGAATTACATGATTGGATTGCACGTGTTATGCAGTCCAATCAGTTTTTATATGAAATAATTTTCATAGATGATGGCAGTACAGATAATTCTTGGCAAGTTATAGTAGAACTATCTCATCAGAATACGAATGTAAAAGGAATTCGATTTCAAAAAAATTATGGTAAATCGCAAGCATTGCATGCAGGTTTTAAAGAAGTTCAAGGTAATGTGGTTATTACAATGGATGCTGATTTGCAAGATAGCCCAGACGAAATCCCTGAACTTTATGATTTAGTTGCTAAAGAAGATTACGATCTTATTTCTGGTTGGAAGAAAAAACGATATGATTCTAAAATAAGAAAAAATCTACCGTCAAAATTATTTAATGCTGCCGCCAGAAAAACCTCTGGTTTACATTTACATGACTTTAATTGCGGCTTAAAAGCATATAAAAAAGAAGTGGTAAAAAATGTAGATGTTTACGGTGAAATGCATCGCTACATTCCTGTACTAGCTAAAAATGAAGGTTTTAAAAAAATAGACGAAAAAATAGTACAGCACCAGGCTCGTAAATATGGAGTTACCAAGTTTGGTATGGATCGTTTTATAAATGGCTTTTTAGACCTTATATCTATTTGGTTTCTCTCACGTTTTGGCAAACGCCCAATGCATTTATTTGGCTTACTAGGTAGTTTAATGTTTATTATCGGATTTTTATTTGCCTTGTATTTGGGTATAGACAAACTAGTTCTAAATCCGTCGGGCAGATTAATAACTCAACGACCTCAGTTTTATATTGCTTTAGTGGCAATGCTTTTAGGTACACAGTTATTTTTAGCTGGATTTTTAGGTGAACTTATTCTAAGAAGTAAACGAGATAATGATCGTTATAAAATAAGTAATACCATTAATTTATAGATTTCTTGAATATCTAAATTAGTATCTTTGTTCCTAACAATTATTAGGAGTAAAATATTTTATGGAAAAGAACACTATTTTAGAAAAGGCCAATAAATGGCTTGACCCTACTTTTGATGATAACACTCAGCAAGAAATTAAAACATTAATTGCTAACGATTCAGACGATCTTGTAGATCGTTTTTATAAAGATCTTGAATTTGGCACAGGTGGCATGCGTGGTGTTATGGGTGCCGGTATAAACAGGATTAATAATTACACTTTAGGAAAAGCAACACAAGGCCTTTCAAATTATTTACATAAAAGTTTTCCTGATAAAGTATTAAAAGCTGTTATAGCTTATGATTGTCGTCATAATAGTAAAGAATATGCAAAGGTTGTAGCAAGTATTTTTTCAGCTAATAATATAAAAGTCTTTTTATTTGAAGATTTAAGACCAACACCAGAGCTTTCGTTTTCAGTACGTCATTTAGGGTGCGATATTGGTATTGTATTGACTGCCTCGCACAACCCGCCAGAATATAATGGATATAAAGTTTATTGGAACGATGGTGGGCAAATTGTACCTCCACAAGATGGTGAAATTATTGCAGAAGTAGCTGCTTTAGATTTTTCTGAAATTAACTTCAATGCTAAGGAAGACTTAATTGAAACAATTGGTAAAAAAATAGATTCTGAATTTATTAAAGCATCGGTAGAAAATACCAATTTTAACATATCTAACAAAGATAATTTGTCAGTAGTTTTTACACCTTTGCATGGCACTTCTGTTATGTCAATTCCTCAAGCATTAAAGAAAGCTGGATTTTCTAAGGTAACTATTGTAAAAGAACAGAAGAAACCTAATGGAAATTTTCCAACAGTAAAGTCACCGAATCCAGAAGAGCCTGAAGCCTTAAAAATGGCATTAGATTTAGCTGAGAAAATAAACGCAGACATAGTAATTGGTACTGATCCTGACTCAGATCGTTTAGGTATTGCCGTTAGAGACCTTAATAATAACATGGTTCTCCTTAATGGGAATCAAACCATGAGTGTTATGACTGATTTTTTAATCAAACAATGGTACGAAAGTGGAAAATTAAATGGGAGTCAATTTGTTGGATCTACTATTGTATCTACAGATTTGGTCAAAGCCATTGCTAAAAGTTATAATGTTGAAACCAAAGTTGGCTTAACAGGTTTTAAATGGATTGCTAAAATGATCCGTGATTACGATCAGATGGAATTTATTGGTGGCGGTGAAGAAAGTTTCGGCTATATGGTAGGTGATTTTATACGCGATAAAGATGCGGTTACAGCCACCTTATTAGCGTGCAATATTGCTGCTAATGCAAAAAATAATAATTCTACTTTCTATAAAGAGTTATTAAACCTTTATTTAAAACATGGTTTTTATAAAGAGCATTTAGTATCATTTGTAAAAAAAGGAGCTAATGGTGCGCAAGAAATTCAGCAGATGATGGCAAAAATGCGTAAAAATCCTATTACAAAAATTGATGGTTCAAAAGTTGAGTTTGTTTATGACTATCAAACTTCTATCTGCCAAAATTTGTCAACTGGTAAAAAAACTGACATAGACCTGCCAAAATCGAATGTTCTTATCTACCAAACCGAAGATGGTACCAAAGTTGCAGCCAGACCTAGTGGAACTGAACCTAAAATTAAATTTTATTTTAGTGTCAATCTTCAACTAGATGATTTAGACCAAGTAATGCCAACAGAACGATTACTAGATCAAAAGATTGAACGCATTATTAAAGAACTGAAGTTATATTAATGAACTACTTTAAAAAGATAATCCGCTTTGCACTTCCTTACAAAGTATATGGTATTTTGAATATTGTTTGTAATATTTTCTATGCATTATTTAGCGCTCTATCTTTTATGGTCCTTATGCCTTTACTGCAAGTTATTTTTAAAAAAGATGTAGAAAAAATTACTGAAAAACCTGTTTTTCAAGGAATAACAAATGCTGGTGATTATTTTAAAGATATTATGAATTATTATATCACCGATATTGCTGGTGATGACAAATCAAAAGCACTTATTGTAGTTATAGTTTTGGTAATAGCGGTATTCTTATTAAAGAATATTTTTAATTACCTAGCCATGTATTTTATTACATTTTTACGAAATGGTGTTTTAAAAGATCTTCGTAATGAATTGTACCATAAAACAGTAGCATTGCCTCTCTCCTATTTTTCTGAAAAAAGAAAAGGAGATATTATGGCACGCATTGGTACAGATGTTTTAGAGATACAGCATTCTTTTTTATCAATCTTAGAATTGATATTTAGAGAACCTTTAACTATTATCTTCACTATCATTTTTATGCTTACTATAAGTGTAAAATTGACCTTATTTGTCTTTATTTTTATACCAGTTTCAGGTTTTTTGATTTCTTTAATAGGCAAGAGCTTAAAAAAAAGATCTGATAAAGTTCAAAAAGAGCAAGGCTATTTTTTATCATTACTTGAAGAAACTTTAGGAGGTTTACGAATTATAAAAGGATTTAATGCAGAAGGGAAGTTCAACGCTAAGTTTAAAGAATCCACTCAACGTTTCAATAAGTTTTCCAATAGCTTACTAAATAGAACTAACCTCGCTAAGCCTACCAGTGAATTTTTGGGTATAGCAGTTATTGCTGTATTACTTTGGTATGGTGGTACTCTTGTGCTAGTTGAAAAATCTCTAGACGGCGAAGCATTCTTAGCTTATATGGGATTAGCTTATAATATTTTAACTCCTGCTAAGGCTATATCAAAGGCATCATATAGCGTTAAACAAGGTAATGCAGCGGCTGAGCGAGTTTTAGAAATAATTGAAACCGAAAACCCTTTAAAAGATAAACCGAATGCAATTGAGAAAACTAGTTTTGATAAAGACATTCAGTTTAAAAACATCTCTTTTAAATATGAAGATGAGTATGTTTTAGATGAATTTTCCTTAACTATCACTAAAGGAAAAATGGTTGCATTGGTTGGTCAATCTGGTAGTGGTAAATCTACTTTAGCAAATTTAATCACCAGGTTTTATGACATCAATAAAGGTGAAATATTAATTGATGGAGTAGATATTAGAGAACTAACTAAAGCTTCCCTTAGAAATCAGATGGGCATTGTAACACAAGATGCAATTTTATTTAATGATACCGTAAAAAACAATATACTTTTAGGAGTTGAGTTTGCAACAGATGAAGAAATTATAGCTGCATTAAAAATTGCCAATGCTTGGGAATTTGTAAAAGATTTACCAAATGGTATCGATACTAATATTGGAGATAGCGGTAACAAACTTTCAGGTGGGCAAAAACAGCGATTAAGTATTGCTAGGGCTGTGTTGAAAAATCCACCAATAATGATTTTAGATGAAGCTACATCAGCTTTAGATACAGAATCTGAACGATTGGTTCAAGATGCTTTAGAGAAAATGATGAAAAATAGAACTTCGGTAGTTATTGCACATAGATTATCAACCATTCAAAAAGCCGATACAATTGTTGTTATGCAAAAAGGAAAAATAGTAGAACAAGGCGAGCATGATGAATTATTAGCCCAAAATGGCATCTACAAAAAGCTTGTAGAAATGCAATCCCTTGCATAAAAATTAAAAGATGAATATTATAGAAAGTTTAGAATGGCGTTATGCTTGTAAAAAGTTTGATATAGAAAAAATAGTCTCTGAAGAAAAAATTGAGTTACTAATCCAGGCTTTTAATCTTACCGCTACTTCATTCGGACTGCAACCACTTAAATTGTTAGTCATAAAAAATAAAAAACTTCAAAAGCAACTTGTTGAGTATTCATTTAATCAAAAGCAAGTATACAATGCTTCACACTTATTTATTATTTGTATTCAAGATTATTTTACCCTAGATGATATTGATTCGTATTTCGATTTAGAAAAAAAAATAAGAGGAACCTCAGAAGAAATTTTAAAACCTTATCGCGAACAGCTTAAAGATTTATTCTCTAATAAATCTACCATAGAGAAACAAAAATCAGCCATTAATCAAGCATATATAACTTTAGGTAATTTAATGACTGTATGTGCATTAGAAAAAATAGATGCTTGCCCCATGGAAGGATTTATTGCTCAAAAATATGACGACATCTTAAATCTTAAAGAGCAAAACCTTAAATCCGTTTTATTATTACCTATAGGATATAGAGCAAGTGATGATTTTATGAGCACCTTAAAAAAGGTTAGAAAGCCTATTAATCAAACTGTTATAAAAATTCAATAACCGAACTATGAATTCTGAAATAAGAAACTTAGAACCATCTAGATTATGGAACAATTTTGCTGACTTAAATGCTGTTCCTCGTGCTTCAAAAAAAGAAGAACGTGTGATTCAATTTATGGTTGATTTTGGCAATAAATTAGGTTTAGAAACACTCGTCGATAGTGTGGGTAATGTTATTGTAAAAAAACCAGCCACTAAAGGCATGGAGAACCGAAAAACGATCGTAATGCAGTCGCATTTAGATATGGTACATCAAAAAAATAATGATACAACTTTCGATTTTGACTCTCAAGGTATTGAAATGATGATAGATGCAGATTGGGTAAAAGCAAACGGTACAACACTTGGAGCAGATAATGGTTTAGGTGTTGCTACTATTATGGCTATACTAGAATCTAATGATATTGAACATTCAGCAATCGAAGCATTATTTACGATTGATGAAGAAACGGGAATGACAGGGGCAATGGGATTAGAAGGTGGTTTGCTTGAAGGTGAAATACTTTTAAATTTAGACACTGAAGATGATGATGAAATCGGTGTAGGTTGTGCTGGGGGCATAGATATTACAGCAACAAAATCATACAATACCCAAACAACTCCTGATGATGTTTCAGCTTATAAAATAACTGTAAAAGGGTTGCAAGGTGGGCATTCCGGCATGGATATTCATAAAGATTTTGGTAATGCTAATAAAATGATGAATCGCATTTTATTTGCGTTAAATGACTTGATGAATATATCTGAGATTGATGGTGGTGGTTTACGTAATGCTATCCCAAGGGAGAGCAATGCTATTATAACAACTAATAATCCTGAAGTTTTAGAAGAAGAATTTTATGTAATAGCAAAAGCTATTATAGAAGAGTATAGTGATATTGAAAATGATATCGAAATATTATTAGAAGAGTGCATTTCACCGTCTACTATCATATCTAAAAAAGAGCAGATTAACTTATTGAGAGCTGTTTACACCACTCATAATGGTGTTTTTAGAATGAGTCCTGATATTGAAGATTTGGTAGAAACTTCTAATAATGTTGCTAGAGTTTTAGTGAAAGATGGTGAAATAAAAATACTTTGTTTAACTCGGAGTTCTGTTGAATCAGGTAAAATGAATTTGGCTAACGCCATAAAATCAGGGTTTGAATTAGCGGGATTCAATGTAGAACTTTCTGGCTCGTACCCGGGTTGGAAGCCAAATCCAAACTCACCAATATTAAAAGTACTTAAAAATATCTACACAGATCTATTTAATGAACAGCCAAATGTTTTAGCTTGCCACGCAGGTCTTGAATGTGGTATTTTAGGAACAAATTATCCTGAAATGGACATGATTTCTTTTGGGCCAACTATTAAAGGGGCGCATTCTCCTGATGAACGGGCAAGTATTAGCTCATCACAAAAATATTGGAAATACGTTTTAGAAATTCTGAAGAATATTCCTGTAAAAGAGTAAATAAAATCTACTTTTTCACGTTTGGTTATAAATCAAACATAAAATTATCAAAATGAAAAAGTTTAAAAGATCTTTAGTGTTTATTTGTTTATTGCTATTTTTTGTCTCTTGTAGTGACGATGAAACAATAGGTGTTGATGCCACAAACAATCAGCTAGTTGGTACTTGGAAATTAACAGAAATAACTCAAGAAGGTACTACCACTACAGATTTACAGGGTGTCCCAATTACTTCAAACTTTACATCCGAAGGTAAAAATATAAACGCTCAAGTAGTTTTTACTCAAAATCCGAATAATTTTACGAGCTCTGGTAGTTATATTAGTGTTGTTACCATAACCATATTAGGTCAGGGTACGACTCAAGAAATCCCTGTACAAATAAGTGATTTTTTGAATGAAGGTACTTGGTCAATAAACGGATCTGAATTAACGGTAATACAAAATAGTGAAACGCAAATAGCAACAATAACAGAAATCAATGACACAACTTTAAAATTTGAAGTTGAAGTAAATCAAGAAGTTGTTGTACAAGGTATTACAAGTACAACTGAAACAACAGCAAAAATGTCTTTAACCAAGCAATAATATTATTTAGTTACATTAATTAAAAAGAGGAATTTTTTCCTCTTTTTTTTATTTGCCAGAATTTTTAGACTTCGTACTTTTGGCAAAACCTAATAGCAATGAAAAACACCAAATACGTTTTCGTTACCGGAGGCGTAACTTCATCACTCGGCAAGGGTATTATAGCTGCATCTTTGGCTAAATTATTACAAGAACGAGGTTTCTCTGTTACTATTCAAAAATTAGATCCTTATATTAATATTGATCCAGGCACTTTGAATCCTTACGAGCATGGAGAGTGTTTTGTAACTGATGATGGTGCAGAAACCGATCTCGATCTGGGTCATTATGAGCGCTTCTTGAATATTCCTACATCTCAAGCTAATAACGTAACTACTGGTAGAATTTATCAAACCGTAATTAACCGAGAACGTAAAGGTGATTATTTAGGAAAGACTGTTCAGGTAATCCCTCATATTACGGACGAGATTAAGCGTCGTATTCAATTAATAGGTAATACTGGTGAATATGACATTGTGATTACCGAAATTGGCGGTACCGTTGGTGATATCGAATCATTGCCATATGTAGAATCTGTTCGTCAATTACAATGGGAATTAGGCGAAGAAAATGCTATTGTCATCCATTTAACCTTAGTCCCCTATTTAGCTGCCGCTGGAGAATTAAAAACAAAACCAACGCAACATTCAGTCAAAATGTTAATGCAAAGCGGTGTTAGCCCTAATGTTTTAGTATGTAGAACTGAGCATAAAATCTCAGAAGATATAAAAAGAAAACTGGCTTTATTTTGCAATGTTAAGCAGAAAGATGTAATTCAATCACTTGATGCAGAAACTATTTACGATGTTCCAAACTTAATGTTCGATGAAGGTTTGGATAAAGTGGTTCTCGATAAATTAAAGCTATCTTCAGAAAATAAGCCAACATTAAATGCTTGGAATAGTTTTTTAGATAAACATAAAAACCCTAAACATACTGTAGAAATAGGCTTGGTAGGTAAATATGTAGAATTGCATGATGCCTATAAGTCGATTTCAGAAGCTTTTATTCATGCCGGTGCAGCAAATGAAGTAAAAGTTAATTTACATTGGATTCATTCTGAAAATGTAACAATACAACAGCTCGAAAATCTTGATGGCGTTTTGGTAGCTCCAGGTTTTGGTGAGCGCGGTATTGAAGGAAAAATTGATGCCATAAAATATATAAGAGAACATAATATTCCATTTTTAGGTATTTGTTTAGGTATGCAAATGGCTGTCATAGAGTTTGCACGTAACATCTTAGGATTACAAGAAGCCAATTCGACCGAAATGGTAGATGCTACAGAACATCCTGTTATTAATTTAATGGAAGAGCAAAAAACCATTACAAATATGGGTGGTACCATGCGTTTAGGTGCCTGGGATTGTAAACTAGATAAAGATTCAAAAGTTTATGATGCATATGGTGAGGACATGATAAGTGAGCGCCACAGACATCGTTATGAATTCAATAATGAATACCTAGAACAACTTACAAATGCAGGTATGAAAATTACAGGCGTAAACCCAAAAACAGGTCTAGTAGAAATTATAGAATTACCAGATCATCCTTGGTTCGTAGGTGTTCAATATCATCCAGAATATAAGAGTACTGTATTGAATCCACATCCCTTGTTTATTTCGTTTGTAGAAGCATCTTTAAAACATAAGAAGTCACAATAATTTGACATTCTGAGTTTTATTTTTTCTTTAACACTCTTAAAAAGCATAAAATTTTATATTTGTGATAAACTCACAAATCATGAAAAGAATTTTACTTACTTTTTCTCTAATTGCATTGCTTTCTTTTAATTCATTTGCTCAGGCTGATTCTACGATTACTTCGGATTTTGATGAAGCACTTGCCAAAGAAATGCAAGCAGATGATTATGGTATGCGTAAATATGTAATGGCATTTTTAAAAGCAGGACCAAATAGAACAAAAGACAAAGAAAAAGCAACAAAATTACAAGCTGCTCATATGGAAAATATTGGTCGTTTAGCTAAAGAAGGTAAGTTGGCTATTGCCGGACCTTTTCTAGATAATGGTGAATTACGTGGTATCTATATTTTTAATGTAGAATCTGTTGAAGAAGCTAAAAAATTAACAGAAACTGACCCAGCAATAAAAGCAGGTAGTTTGGTGATGGAATTACACCCTTGGTATGGCTCTGCGGCCTTGGGCTTAGTAAATAAATACCATGATAAGATTTCTAAAGTAAAAATGTAATAAAAAAGAGACCTTTTCGGTCTCTTTTTTATTTTATCAATTCTTTCGCTCTTAATTTAGCCTCTTCATTGCGATCTATATTATGCTCAGGTCGTGTCCATTTTGGTTTTTCTCCTAAATCTTTATATTGAGAATCTTTAGCTTCTACCGTTTCTGGTTGCATCTTTTTTATAAATGGTTTTTGAGGGTTTAAACCAAGTAGCTTAAACATTTCCATGTCTTCATTTACGTCTGGGTTTGGTGTAGTTAGCAACTTATCTCCAGCAAAAATAGAGTTAGCACCCGCAAAAAAACACATGGCTTGCCCTTCTCTACTCATTTCAGTTCTACCAGCACTCAAACGAACTTGTGTTTCTGGCATAACAATTCTAGTAGTGGCTACCATTCTAATCATTTCCCAAATTGAAACTGGTTCTTGATCTTCTAAAGGTGTACCTTCCACAGCCACTAATGCATTTATAGGTACAGATTCTGGTTGTGGATTCAATGTTGCTAAAGCAACCAACATTCCAGCTCTATCCTCTTCTTTTTCTCCCATACCAATAATACCACCACTACAAACAGTAACATTCGTTTTTCGAACGTTATCTATGGTTTCTAATCTATCCTCGTAACCTCGTGTAGAAATTACTTCCTTATAATATTCTTCTGAAGAATCTAAATTATGATTGTAGGCATATAAGCCAGCCTCTGCTAAACGCTGTGCTTGATTTTCAGTAACCATTCCCAAAGTACAACAAACTTCCATATCAAGCTTGTTAATTGTACGAACCATTTCTAGCACTTGATCGAATTCTGGGCCATCTTTTACATTACGCCACGCTGCACCCATACAAACTCTAGAACTTCCTGAAGCTTTTGCTCTTAATGCCTGCGCTTTTACATGAGAAACGGTCATTAGATCATTACCTTCTATATCAGTATGATAACGAGCTGCTTGTGGACAATAACCACAATCTTCTGGACAACCTCCTGTTTTTATTGATAATAAAGTTGACACTTGAACCGTATTCGGATCATGGTGCTCTCTATGAATGGTAGCTGCTTCATAAAGCAATTCCATTAGAGGTTTATTATAAATTTCAAGGATTTCTTCTTTTGTCCAGTTATGTCTAGTAACGCTCATATAATTGAGTTAATTTTAGGCCAAAAGTAAAAAATTCCGCCTTAGCAGCGGAATTTTTAAATTACTTTTTATCTTCAAATTTAGAATCTGATTCTTTATCTTTTGGTTTCGCTTCTTTTTGAGCATCTTTCCCTTTAAGATATTCTGGTAAATCCATTCCAGCCATGTTAAACATTTCTTGTAAAGGTGGCACCGCCTTATACATACCTGAAATAAAATTAGATGTAGATGTTTTACCATCTTTAGCGTTACCGTTTTCCCAAACAGTTACTTTATCTATCTTAATATTCTTAATGGCTTCCGCTTGTGTTTTTACAAGCTCAGGCAATTTGTCTGCTATCAATAATAAAACGGCATCCTTAGAATTATTTCCAGCGGCTTTTACAATTTGATCTAAACCTTCTGCTTGTTTTGTTAATACCTCATATAAACCTTGTGCTTCTGCCTGGGCTTTAAATAGTATGGCATCAGCCTCACCTTTTGCTCTTCTACGTATCATTTCTGCTTCGGCTTCAGCATCGATTTCTACTTTATTTTTATCTATTTGCGCAGGTACAATAATATCTGCTGTTTGAGAAGCACGTTCGCGTTCTGCTCTTGCTGCTTCGGCAATCTGCTCAGCAGCATAGGCTTCTTCTAAAGCTTTTGCAGCTTGTACTTTTTCGGAGGCAATCGCAACTCTTTCAGCTTCAGCTTCTCTTTGACGACGCAAAGAGTCAGAGTTTGCTACAGCAATTTTAGCCGTATTTTCACCTTCAACTGCCTGAGCATCAGCGGCTGCAACTTGTGTACGCTGATCTTGAACGGCATTGGCTTCACCAATAGAACCATCTCTGTTTTTCTCTGCTACCGATTTACGAGCAGCGTTGATAGCGTGTGCGGCTGCTTCTTTACCAAGTGCCTCAATATAACCTGACTCATCAACAATATCTGTAATATTAACGTTGATAAGTTTTAAACCAACTTTTTTTAATTCTGATTCAACACTTTGAGAAATATTTGCTAAGAATTTATCTCTATCAGCATTGATCTCTTCAATATCCATCGAAGCAACCACTAAACGCAACTGACCGAAAATAATCTCTTTCGCTAATTCTTGTATTTCTGGCAAGCCTAATCCTAACAAACGTTCAGCAGCATTTTGCATAATTCCAGGCTCTGTAGAAACACCAATGGTAAATCTTGATGGTACATTCACACGAATATTTTGCTTACTTAAAGCATTCACAAGATTTACTTCAATAGACATAGGTGTTAAGTCTAAATATTCATAATCTTGAATAACTGGCATAATAAAAGCAGCACCACCATGAATACATTTGGCAGATTGACCGCCACCTACTTTACCATAAACTACTAGAATCCTGTCTGACGGACATCTTTTGTAACGTCTTATTAAGACAATAAAGAATAAGAAAATAAATAAGACTCCAAAGATTAATGCGAGCGGGAGTCCAAATTGGCTCGCTTGTAAGGCAATGTTTAGCATGATTATTGATTTAATGGTTCTACAATTAAAATTCCGTTATCAGTTACTTCTTTTACTTTAATGACAGTACCTGACTTTAGGTCTTCCTTGGCGTCAGTTAAAGCTTCAAGTTCTCTTAGCGATCCTTGAATTCTTACATGTGCTTTACCCATTTTAGAGCGATTAGCACCTATAGTAAGATAAACTTCTCCAACAGCATCCATAGCATTATTAAAATCTAGGGTTCCACTATCATTTAATTTTCGCATATAATAAAACATGGCAGCCATTATTGTCATCATTACTAATCCGCAAAGAATAGAAATAACTATTGTTAGGGGCATTGAAAGGCCTGCATCAATACAAGCGATTCCACTCCATCCAAAAATGGTAAAGAAGCCTACCAAATTTTTGAATGTAATAAATTGAAATCCCATACCTGTATCACCATCTACTTCAGCATCCACATCTAAATCATCAGCATCACTTCCTAAAAATGTCATAATCAACGTGATAATAAAAATAGCAGATCCTAAAAGTGCGACAATCCAGTAAATTTTGGGAAAGAGACTTAATTCAGAAAACCATTCTGGCATAGTGAGTTGTTTTTTGGTTAATGATATTATAAATATAAAAATTATTTCGACAACAAAACACTTACAGCATTTCCGCCGAAACCAACAGCATTGACCAATACTTTTCGGATGGTTTTTGGTTGATTTTGTGTTTTGGTGTATGGCGCTTCTACAACTTTTTGGTGTTGCAACATTAGGACGGCCAGTTCTAAACTTAATAAGCCTGAAGCACCTAACGTGTGGCCTAGTTTCCACTTATTAGTTGTCAAAAAAGGAATTTTGTTACAAAATACTTTTTCAATAGCTCTAAATTCTGCTAAATCACCTTTAATTGTTCCTGGGGTGTGAGTAACGATAACATTAACTTCTTCCTTCGAAAAATCACCCAATGCCATTTTCATAGAACGCTGAAAACAATCTGCTTCAGTTGAGAGTGAAGCATTATGCTCTAAAACTTCTGTTGCATAACCGATACCTTCAACAACAGCTAAGGCATTTTGTCTTTTACCTTTCTCTAAACACGCAACCGATGCTCCTTCACCAAGAATCATTGTATTACTTCCCTTGTCTAAGTCTAAAGCTCTACATGGATACTCTTTATTTTCTTTTGCATAAATTTTTAGAGCCTGCATTTGAGCTATAGTGAATGGCGTTAGTGGTGCTTCGCTACCACCTACTAGAAACTTATCTGTCATTCCGGAATTTAACCAAGCAATTCCATTTAGCAACGCATGCAAAGCTGTTGAACAAGTAATAGAATGTGAAATTTCAGGTCCACGAGTTTGCAAATCGTGTGCAACCCAAGAAGAAATATTACCTAACGTTGTTGTTGGTGAACTTAACGTTGATGACTTTCCTTCTTTTAAAAATTCTTTATGATAATTTTCAAACAATGAAGTAGCTCCTCTAGATGAACCTATGTTTATTCCAAAATTATCAGATGCATTCCATCCAGCTTTTTTTATAGCTTCTCTCGAAGCGAACAAAGCGTATAAAACCGAATCATCGAGATCTCTATATTTTGAATTCGAATTTTTTAATTCATCAATTTTGTTCTTTGATAAGGTTGAGAGCGCTGCTACAAGAACTTCTTTATCAAGAATTCTTTTCTTAGAAAAAAAGTGATTATCATTTTGATAATTTTTCCAAATATCAGCTACAAAATCTCCTAAAGGAGAAATTGAAGAAATTGCTGTAATAGAAATTGGTTCTTTCATAAACTGTGGCAAATTTAAGTTTCTGTGTAACAAAAACCATCTACTAAACACTTATATTTATAAAAAGAAGCACTTATGAGCGAGTATGTACAACAAAAAAGCTGGTTTTCAAGAAATTGGTTATGGGTGGTCCCAGTAAGTGGGTGTCTTGTTGTTATTTTATTATTAGTATTTGGCGTCGGTGCTGCTATTTTTGGCGTCACGAAATTAATGACAGGTTCTGAACCTTATGAATACGCTCTTGAAAAGGCTGCAAACGACACTATAGTTATTGAACATTTGGGCAATTCTATTGAAAGCGATGGAATAATCCAAGGAAACATATCTCTAAACAATAACTCTGGAAAAGCTAATATTACTATACCTATAAAAGGAAGCAAAGGCAAAGGATCAGTTACTATTATCGGTCGAAAAGAAAGTGGAGAATGGACTTATGAGGAACTATTTGTGAAAATTAAAGAGAAAAATATTACAATAAATTTAATTAACAAAGGTCTAGAAGGTATCTAAAACTTTTTCTATCGTATTATAAATCTTATCTAATTGTTCGTCTGATATTGTAAAAGGAGCTAAAATATAAATTGTGTTTCCTAGAGGTCGTAAACATACGCCGTTCTGCATAAAGAAATTAAATAGCTTATTTCTTAGATTACCATAGCGTTCCATTTCTACATTAAGATCTAGCGCATAGATAACACCTAATTGATGTGTTTCTTTTACTTTAGGGTGATCTTTTATTTTAACATTAAAATCTTGGTGTGATTTAATAATTCGTTTAATATTATTTTGAACCTCATTTGACTGCAGCAATTCAATTCCTGCCAAAGCTGCGGTACAAGCTATTGGGTTTGCTGAATATGTATGTCCGTGAAAAAAACCTTTTGCCAATTCATCACTCAAAAAAGCATCATATATTTTTTGCGTGCAACTGGTAATAGCCATTGGCACTAATCCTGCTGTTAACGATTTTGACAAACAGATAATATCTGGTTGATTCTTTAAATATTCAGATGCAAAACTTTTGCCCGTTTTTCCAAAACCTGTCATTACTTCGTCTGCAATTGTTAATACATTATTCTCCTTTGCAACTGCAAGCAGCTCATCTAATAAATTGCCCTCATACATTTTCATAGCTGCTGCGCCTTGCACCAAAGGCTCATAAATAAAAGCAGCCACATTATCATGACTAATTAGTTGTTTGAATTGTTTCTTAATCTCATCAAAATTATTCTTAGTTGGAACTGGAATTCTTTCCACATCAATAAAAAAATCTTGGAACGGTCCATTATAAACAGATAATCCAGAAACAGACATAGCACCAAATGTGTCTCCATGAAATCCATCTTCTAAGGCAATAATCTTTGTTCGTTTTTCACCTTTATTAAAATGATATTGCAATGCCATTTTAATAGCGACATCAACTGAAGTAGAACCATTATCAGAAAAGAAAATCTTTTGTTGACTATCTGGTAAAATATCAATTAGAGCTTCTGATAATTTTATTGCGGGTTCGTGTGTAAATCCTGCAAAAACAACATGATCTAGTTGTTGCATTTGGTTAGCCACTCGACTGGTAATATATTCATTGCAATGCCCAAACATGCAGGTATACCAGGATGCAATTCCATCAATGTATTCATTACCGTCTTCGTCATATAAAATACATCCTTTAGCCTTAGTAATTGCGATATGATCAGGGCTTAACTTATGTTGTGTTAAGGGATGCCAGAGATGTTTTTTATCACGCTCTTTTAGACTCATAAATTCTTTTTAAACCGTTCAGCATATTCCTTAACCACGTTTTGATCAAAATATGGTTCTTCGTCAATTCTACCAACAACTTTTACATTAGTCATTTTTTGAACAATTGATTCTGTAGTTTTATGCTCACTACCACTAAAAATTACTGAAACATCAAATCCTTTTTCTTGTAATAGCTTAATTGTTAATAGTGAATGATTAATACTACCTAAATAATGGCGCGAAACAACAAGTACCTTATAATCTGGTTTAATTATATCTAAAATTGTTTGCTTATCGTTTATAGGAACTAACAAGCCTCCTGCTCCTTCGATCACTAAACTATTTTTAGTATTAGGTTCTTTAATTTTTTTTAAATCAATTCTAATTCCATCAATTTCAGCAGCAGCGTGAGGGCTCATTGGCGTGTTTAAAGCATAACTATTTCGATGAAATTTAGATTTGTCATTTGAAACTAATCGCTCTACTTTCTTTGTATCGCAGTTATCTAAATCTCCTGCTTGAATGGGCTTCCAATAATCAGCATTTAGCGCTTCGGTAACAATAGCTGCGGCTATCGTTTTACCCACATCAGTCCCAATCCCAGTAATAAAGTATTTTTTTTGCTTCATCTGGCTACAAAAGTAGCAAGGTTCTCTAAAACTTTTGTGATTTCTTCTTTAGAATTATAAGAGTGTATACAAAAGCGCAGGCGTTCTTTTCCTTTAGGTACTGTAGGTGAGAGAATTGGTTTTACATCAAATCCGTTTTCTTTAAATTTTTGAGCAATAGATTTTATTTTTTTATTCCCAGGAATCATACAACAATGTATAGCAGAGTTACTTTCTATAAAACCTAGTTTCAGCCTTTTAAATTCAGATTTAAAATGTTGAATATTACTGTGAAGCTCTTTGGATGTTTCTGCTGCGCTCAGCATGACATCGTATGTAGTTTTTATAGTTGCGAGTGAATGTGGAGATAAAGCAGTTGTGTAGATAAAACTTCTAGCAAAATTGACTAAATATTGTTTTAATTGTTCATTACCTAGAACGACGGCACCATGACAACCCAATGCTTTACCAAATGTAATTAATCTAGCAAAAACATCTTTTTCTAATCCTAATTCTTGAACTAACCCCTCCCCTTTATTTCCTACAACACCTGTGGCATGAGCTTCATCGATTATAAGATAAGCATTGTACTTATTACAAAGTTGTGACATCTTAGATAAGTTAGGAGAATCTCCATCCATAGAAAAAATAGATTCTGTAACTACATAGACTTCGGCATGCTCAGTTTGACCATTATCATTACCCTGAACTCGTTTTAGTATCTTATCCAGATCATTTAGATCATTATGCTTAAACTTATAGGCTTTAGCATTACTCATTTTAACACCATCTCGTATCGAAGCATGGATAAATTCGTCATATAAAACTATATCTCCTTTTTGAGGAACTGACGAAAAGAAACCAATATTAGCATCGTAACCTGAATTAAAGATTAAGGCAGCTTCACTTTTGTGAAAATTACAAAGTGTTTTTTCTACCTCATCATATAATATGTGATTACCTGAAAGTAGTCGTGAACCTGTTGAACCGTTATTTTTAATCTTTCTATCGACTAGATATTTATGTGCCTGGTCAAATATATCTTCTGATTTAGCAAAACCTAAATAATCATTAGACGAAAAATCAATAAGACTTACTTGGTTCTTTAATACACGTAAGGCATTTGCGTCTTTTCGTTCATTAAGTTTTTGTTGAAGCTTTTGAGGATTTTTTTTCATTATGTCAAATATATGACTCTTAAGATATTTTACCTCCTTCTATTTGCTAATAAGGGAGGTGGTTCTCCTGTAAAAGGATTCCATCTACTGATACTTTTAGCATCCATACCAGCCGCAGAGATAACAGAACGATCTCCAAAACGTTCGCGCATTTTATCAATGGCCTGGCTCAAACCAATTAATTTTTCGTCATCTTCGAACAAGTTAATTTGATGCCCTCCTTCTACCAAATGGCTAAATTTAACTCCTACCAAACGCACTAATAATCTTCTGTTATATAGCTTTTTAAACAAATCTAATACTATTGGAATAATACTAGTATCTAACGAGCTATATGGAATACGCTTTTGTTGGGTATATGTTTGAAAATCGGAATAACGAATTTTAAAAGTTACACAAGCAGTTAACTTATGTCCTCGTCGTAATTGATACGCTAAATTCTCTGCCATTGCGATAATAATACTTCGTAGTTTATGTATATCTGTAGTATCTCTATCAAAAGTACGTTCGGTAGAAATAGATTTACGCTCGTGATATTGCACTACTGGACTATTATCTATTCCATTCGCTTTTTTCCATATACTTAATCCATTTTTACCTAAAACACGATACATTAATTGCATTGGCATTTTTTGCATTGTATAAATTCGCTTAATTCCTAAGTCACATAGTGATTTATAAGTGACTTCACCTACCATAGGTATTTTTCGAACAGATAGAGGTGCTAAAAAAGGTTTTTCTTGTCCTTTTATAATTCGAATTTGGTTGTTTGGTTTTGCTTCGCCCGTTGCAACTTTTGAGACTGTTTTATTAATTGATAACCCAAAAGAAATAGGCAAGCCAGTTTCTTTAATGATTTGCTGTCGTAATTCGCTAGCTAATTGATGGCATCCGAAAAATTTGTCCATCCCGGTAAGGTCAATATAAAATTCGTCAATAGAAGTTTTCTCGTATAATGGTACATTTTCTTTAATAACTTCTGTAACGTTATTAGAAAATTTTGTGTACACTCCAGAATTTCCTCTTAATACAATTGCTTCAGGGCATAATTGCTTAGCCATTCGCATTGGCATTGCAGAATGAATACCAAACTTACGTGCTTCGTAACTACATGATGCTACTACGCCACGATCTGAAGTACCGCCAATCAACACAGGTTTACCATTTAACCTACTATCTAATAGTCGCTCACAAGACACAAAGAATGTATCTAAATCCATATGAACTATAGCTCTTTCTTCTTGCATTAAGCTGTTATTTTTTCTGTTTCCTCCGCATATCTTGGATCTTCAATAATAGCTTTTCTATACATTGACATTACTTCTATATTAATACAATCAAATTCTTCTATAACTTTTCCTGTAATAGTATAAATCCCTTTGCCTCTAAAAGGATATTTAGCTGCTACTGGAGGAAAATGTACTGTGTCTATAAAATCACCATCTCGATCTAAAAAGGTGCCGAAATGCATTGCTTTTCCAGAAGAAGTTGCTGTGTTTTTGGTAGTAATTAAATAACCTTCTATAGTAATTATATTGTTTTTATAATTAATAAGTTCTTGAGCTTTTAAGAAACTATCTTGTGGTTTTGCTAATAATTCAAAAGGATTGCATAACGGAAAACCTAATAGTTCATATTCATCAAAAGCATTTTCTAAAGCTGTGCTTCTTAGTTCAGGTGTTTTGTAAGAAATACGTTCTGTTTTAAACAATGTAATAATATGCTCTTCTTTAGGTATTTTACTAATTTTCATACGAGCATCCCACAACAATTCACGCTTATTAATTTTAGTAAAACGAAAAGCATTAATCTTAATTAAGATAGAAATTTGTTCAACAGAAATAGGAACTCGATCTATAAAATTATCTAAACTTTTAAAATCTCCTTCTTGACTTCTTGCATCAACTATTTTTTCGATTGTATTTAATTCTAGAGCATGTAAAAAAACAAACCCTAAATAAATAGTAGTATTATTAATAATAGTAAGACGATCACTTTTATTAATACAAGGGGCTTCTATCTTTGCTCCATGCATTCTTGCTTCATGCACATACAACTCTGCTCTGTAAAATCCGCCTCCATTATTGAGCGTAGCGACCATATATTCTAAAGGATAGTACGCTTTTAAAAATAAACTTTGGTAGCTCTCTACTGCATATGAAGCTGAATGCCCCTTCGCAAATGCGTAACCAGCAAAACTTTCTATTTGTCGCCAAATATTTGCTACAAGATTATCTGTTTTTCCGTCTTGTTTACAATTATCAAAAAATTGCTGTTTTACTTTTAGGAATTCGTCGCGAGATCGAAATTTACCCGACATACCACGACGTAACATATCTGCTTCGCCTAAATTTAGCCCTCCAAAAATATTTGCTACTTTAATTACATCTTCTTGGTATACCATTACCCCATAGGTTTCTGGCATAATCTCGAGCAATATTTCATTTGCTTCCTTACGTCGTTCTGGATAACGGTATCGTAAAATATATTCACGCATCATTCCCGATTTTGCAACACCTGGCCGAATAACCGAACTAGCCGCTACTAAACCCAAATAATTATCTACCTGAAGTTTCTTGAGCAACATTCGCATTGCTGGAGACTCTACATAAAAACAACCTATAGCCTTCGCATTTTTTAATAGGTACTTAATTTTTTTATCTTGCTTGAACCGTTTAATGTCGTGAATATCGATTGAGTCTTTTTCAGGATGATTATATTTAACTATTTCGACAGTGTCTTTTATTTTTCCTAAACCTCGTTGACTTAAAATATCAAACTTATACAAACCTATATCCTCTGCAACTACCATATCAAATTGTGTTGTAGGATATCCTTTAGGAGGAAGAAAGGTTGCACAATAATAATGAATAGGTTTTTCTGAAATTAGAATACCTCCTGCATGTATTCCTAAATAATTAGGAAACCCTTGAATATATTTACTATACTTAATAACCAATCGAGAAAGGTTATCTAACCGGTTTAAATTATATTTTCCCCTAGTCAATAAGTCTATTTCAGATTTTGGTAATCCAAACACTTTTCCCAATTCTCGAATTGAAGCCTTTAATTTAAATGTATTATAGACCGTTATAAGTGCTGTATTCTTAAATTCCTTAAAAATAAACGCTATGATATCATCTCTATCTGCCCATGAAAAATCAATATCAAAATCGGGAGGGTTCTTTCTAAATAAATTAATGAATCGTTCAAAGTATAAATCTAACTCTACCGGATCTACATCTGTAATTCTTAATAAATAAGCAACAATACTATTTGCTCCGCTTCCACGTCCTACATAAAAATACCCTTTGCTACGCGCATACTTTAAAACGCGCCAATTAATCAAAAAATAAGAAACAAACCCTCTTTTATTTATGGTAGATAATTCATTTTCAATACGTTTATAAACGGTTTCGCTTGGATTCTCATAGCGATACTGTAATCCTTTATAGGTTAACTTCTCTAATAATTTGCAATCTGATTCTTCACTTTCTGTATAAGAACGTTGATTACTAGGTGTGGCTTGTGAAAAATCGAATTCAATATGACAATCTTCTAAAATACGTTGTGTGTTTTCTATTAATTCAGGATAATCGGCATAAATGATTTTTAGATTATTTAGTGATAAAAATTGATCGGTTTCACAGCCTTGTTCATTTAAAGGAAGCTTGCTTAATAAGGTGTTATTATCAATAGCTCTAAGAAGTCGATGTGTGTTAAAACCTTTTTTATTTTGAAAAGAAACCGTTCTTAAAATAACTAATTTATCAAGTTTTCTATTCCATTTAGAGAATTTTAAATGATTAATATCCTTAGGTTTTACGCCTAGATATTCATTCTCTCTAAGTTCATAATTCTTTCCTTTTTCAAAGGGATAAACCACATAGCTATTTGCTATATGAATTGGTCGCTTGAGGATTTTTAAAGAATCATCATGAAGAAAAATAGATAGATAAGTATTGATCTGTTGAAAGCCATGATTGTTTTTCGCTAGTACTATAAACTGTTGATCAGCAGCATTCCTAAAATCCACACCTAAGACTGGTTTAATGTTATATTTAGATGACAGTCGAACAAAATCTAAGCATGCTGAAGTAGTATTAATATCGGTTAGCGCTAACGTTTTAATACCATTCTCTTTAGCTAGCAATAATAATTCCTCAGGTTTTATTGTACCATATCTAAGGCTAAAATATGTATGACTATTTAAATACAATTATTAGGGATAAAGTTTTTACAAAAATATTGCATTAAATACACATTTATTGTGTAATTTTAACACAATGAATAAAAATTATATCGCAACCAATATTAAACACTGTCGAGAGTTAAAGAAATTTTCTCAAGAATATTTTGCAGAAGAATTAAAGTGGACGAGAAATACTATTGTTAATATAGAACTAGGAAGATCAGAACCCTCAATAGACAAGTTGCTTGAGTTGTCTAAATATATTAAAATACCTATTGATGCACTCATCAAAGTTGATCTAAGAAAGTCTAAAGATTTATCTTTTATAGATATAGGAAATAAAAGAGTTTTGTTTCCCATAAGTGTTAACCAATATAATGAAGAGCTTATTGAGGTTGTACCCATAGAAGCTTCTGCTGGTTATTTAAAAGGCTACGCAGATCCAGAGTATATTGAGCATTTACAACGATTTAACTTACCTTTTTTACCTACCGGAACACATAGAGCATTCCCTATAAAAGGTGACTCCATGCTACCAGTTAAAGATGGTTCTTTTATAATAGGAAAGTATGTAGAAGATATTCGCGACGTTGAGGATGGAAGAACATATGTAGTGCTTACCAAAGATGATGGCTTAGTATATAAACGTGTTTATAATAGAATAAAAGATAGAAAAAGTCTTTTACTCTATTCTGATAATAAAACTTATGCACCTTACGAGGTGAAAATTGAAAATGTTTTAGAACTCTGGAAATTTAAGTGTTGTATTAACACGCAAGAGTATGATAAAGATGAATTAAAGTTAAGTAATATTGTAAACTTATTTCAAGAGCTTAAAGTAGAATTGAAATCAATTAAAAATTGATATGTGAAAATAAAAAAAACGCCGAACTTTCGTTCGACGTTTACTTATTTATGCTTGACCTGCCGGTCCGAAATTTAACGGAATCGGTGGTTGCTCATAATCCTTTATTTCACCATGGGCTTTTTCGAATCTAGCTACATTCTCTGCCAATGCCTTCGTTAAACGTTTAGCATGTTGTGGCGTTAATATAATTCTAGATTTTACTTTTGCTTTAGGCGTACCTGGCATTACATTCACAAAATCTACAACAAACTCAGATACTGAATGATTGATAATTGCAAGATTAGAATAGGTTCCATCCGCAACAGCTTCATCTAATTCAATATTCAACTGATTCTGCTTGTTTTTATCTTGCTCTGCCATAATCTAATTTGCTTCGATCTCTTCTTTAGAACCTACAATTAAGTGATCATAAAAACGCATACCTGTACCTGCTGGTATTTTCTTACCAACAATTACATTTTCTTTAAGACCTTCTAAGTAATCTACCTTACCACTTACAGCTGCTTGGTTTAATACTTTTGTTGTCTCTTGGAATGATGCAGCAGAGATAAACGACTTAGTTTGTAACGACGCTCTTGTTATACCTTGTAAAATTGGCTCTGCCGTTGCAGGAACTGCATCTCTAGCTTCAACCAATACTTTATCAGCCCTACGTAATATAGAATTTTCGTCTCTTAGCTTACGTGCAGAAATAATCTGACCAGCTTTAAGGTTTTCTGAATCTCCTATATTCTCAACGACTTTCATTCCGTAGATAGCATCATTTACTTCCATAAAGTCATTTTTATGAACTAATTGACTTTCTAAGAAAATAGTATCACCAGAGTCGACAATCTTCACTTTACGCATCATCTGTCTTACAACTACTTCGAAATGCTTATCATTAATTTTCACGCCTTGCAGGCGATATACTTCTTGAATTTCATTCACTAAGTATTCTTGTACTGCCGATGGGCCTTTAATATTTAGGATATCTGATGGAGTAATTGCTCCGTCTGATAATGGCATACCTGCTTTTATAAAGTCATTTTCTTGAACTAGAATCTGATTCGAAAGCTTCACCAAATATTTTCTGATATCTCCAGTTTTAGATTCAACTATGATCTCACGATTACCTCTTTTTATCTTACCAAAAGATACTACACCATCAATCTCAGAAGTTACAGCTGGATTCGAAGGGTCACGAGCTTCAAATAACTCAGTTACACGTGGTAAACCACCAGTAATATCACCTGCTTTACCAGATTTACGTGGAATCTTAACTAAAATCTTACCTGCTTCAATCTTATCACCATCTTCAACAATTAAGTGAGCTCCTACAGGTAAACTGTATGAACGTAGTGTTTCACCTTTCTTATCCTCGATAATTAAAGTAGGTACAACTTTCTTATTCTTTGATTCTGAAATTACCTTTTCTTGGAAACCAGTTTGCTCATCAATCTCTACTTGATAAGTAATACCCTGTTCAATATTTTCAAACGCAACTTTACCTTCAAATTCTGAAACAATTACACCATTATATGGATCCCATTTACAAATAACATCACCTTTCTTAATAGTTCTAGCACCTTTTACAGCAATATGAGAGCCATAAGGAATATTATTAGTACTTAACGTAATACCCGTATTCTTATCAATAACTTTAATTTCAGAAGTTCTAGAGATTACGATATCAACTTTATTGCCATCGTTATCTAAACCTTCTACAGTACGTAGATCATCAATTTCAATCTTACCATCGAACTTAGCAGTTAATGAATTTTCTTCTGAAATGTTTCCTGCAATACCACCTACGTGGAAAGTACGAAGTGTTAACTGAGTACCAGGTTCACCAATTGATTGTGCTGCAATTACACCTACAGCCTCACCAATTTGAACTTTCTTTCTAGTTGATAAACTGTGCCCATAACATTTAGCACAAATACCTCTAGAAGATTCACAAGTTAATGCAGAGCGAACTTCTAATGACTCTAAAGACGACTTATTAACTTTCTTAACAGCATCTTCATCTATCTCTTCGCCTGCAGAAACTACTAATTCTTGACTAATAGGATCATAAACATCTTCTAAAGAAACTCTACCAAATACTCTTTCCCCTAGTGTTTCAACAACTTCTTCGTTTTTCTTTAAAGGAGTAATTTCTAATCCTCTTAAAGTACCACAATCTTCTTCATTAATAATCACATCTTGAGATACATCAACTAAACGACGTGTTAAATAACCTGCATCGGCAGTCTTTAATGCTGTATCGGCAAGACCTTTACGAGCACCGTGAGTAGAAATAAAATATTCAAGAATTGATAAACCTTCTTTAAAGTTAGAAAGAATTGGATTCTCAATAATTTCTCCACCACCTGCTGTAGATTTTTTAGGTTTAGCCATCAAACCACGCATACCTGTTAACTGACGAATCTGTTCTTTAGAACCCCTTGCACCAGAGTCAAGCATCATATACACTGAGTTGAAACCTTGCTGATCTTCGCGTAAACGCTTCATAGAAAGCTCAGTCAACTTATTGTTTGTTGATCCCCAAATATCAATTACCTGATTGTAACGTTCTTTGTTCGTCAACATACCCATGTTATAACTCGCAATGATAGTGTCAACTTGCTCGTTAGCAGCATCGATCATCTTGTACTTCTCTTCAGGAATAATAATATCTCCTAAACTAAATGAAAGACCTCCTTGGAATGCAAATTTATATCCCATCCCTTTAATAGCATCTAAGAATTTACCAGTTGATGGTACATCGGTAGCTTTTAAAATATCACCAATAATATCTCTCAAAGACTTCTTAGTCAATACCTCATTAATATAACCAGCCTCTTCAGGAACTACTTCATTAAATAATACTCTACCAACCGTAGTTTCAATTATTTGAGTAGTTAATTCTCCTTCTTCATTAAAATCTTTTGTACGAACTTTTATACCAGCGTTTAGATCAACTTGCTTTTCGTTAAAAGCGATTGTTACTTCTTCTGGAGAATAAAAAGTTGCTCCTTCACCTTTTACTTTATGTTCTTTAGTAGACTTACGCTCTTTAGTCATATAATATAAACCAAGAACCATATCTTGAGAAGGTACTGTAATTGGGGAACCGTTAGCAGGATTCAAGATACTATGAGAAGCTAACATTAATAATTGAGCTTCAAGTATTGCTTCTGGGCCTAATGGTAAGTGAACCGCCATCTGGTCACCATCAAAATCCGCATTAAATGCTGTACATACTAATGGGTGTAATTGAATAGCCTTACCTTCAATTAATTTAGGTTGAAATGCTTGAATACCTAAACGGTGAAGCGTTGGAGCACGGTTTAGTAATACAGGATGTCCTTTAAGAACATTTTCTAAAATATCCCATACTACTGGCTCACGCTTATCTATAATTTTCTTTGCAGATTTTACAGTTTTTACAATACCTCTTTCAATTAGCTTTCTAATTACAAAAGGCTTGTATAATTCTGCTGCCATATCTTTTGGCAATCCACATTCGTATAATTTTAATTCTGGACCAACAACAATAACTGAACGTGCAGAATAATCGACACGTTTACCTAATAAGTTCTGACGGAAACGTCCTTGTTTACCTTTTAATGAATCAGATAACGATTTTAAAGGTCTATTAGATTCTGTTTTTACTGCTGATGATTTACGTGTGTTATCAAATAATGAATCTACAGATTCTTGTAACATACGTTTTTCGTTACGCAAGATCACTTCAGGAGCTTTAATCTCCATCAATCGTTTTAAACGATTATTACGGATAATTACTCTACGATATAAATCATTTAAATCTGAAGTTGCAAAACGACCACCATCTAATGGTACTAATGGACGTAATTCTGGAGGCGTAACTGGTACAACCTTCATAATCATCCATGCAGGTTTGTTTTCTCTATTTTTATTTGCATCACGGAAAGCTTCAACAACGTTTAAACGTTTTAAGGCTTCCATTTTACGTTGCTTAGATGTTTCAGTATTTGCCTTATGTCTTAACTCATAAGACAATTCATCTAAATCAATACGATTCAATAATTCAATCAAACATTCTGCACCCATTTTAGCTATGAATTTGTTTGGATCTGAATCTTCTAAATATTGATTTTCTACTGGGAATGTCTCAAGTATATCTAAATACTCTTCCTCCGTAAGGAAATCCATTTTTTGTAACGGCTCACCTTCAGCATTAGTTGCTCCAGCTGGTTGAATTACAACATAACGTTCGTAGTAAATGATCATATCTAACTTCTTAGAAGGCAATCCTAAAAGGTAACCCATCTTGTTAGGTAATGACCTAAAATACCAGATATGTGCAACAGGAACTACTAAGTTAATGTGCCCTACTCTATCTCTACGTACTTTCTTTTCAGTAACTTCTACTCCACAACGGTCACAGATAATTCCTTTATAGCGAATACGTTTGTACTTACCACAAGCACATTCGTAATCTTTTATAGGACCAAAAATACGCTCACAAAACAAACCATCTCTTTCTGGTTTATGTGTGCGATAATTGATCGTTTCTGGTTTTAATACTTCACCTCTAGATTTTTCTAAAATAGATTCTGGTGATGCTAAACCAATTGATATTTTATTGAATTTTTTTACAGTGTACTTTTCTCTTTGTTTTGCCATGATATATGCAATCGAATTAAAATGTAAAAATGTATATGGTAAAAGCAACAAGCAATTAATGCTTGCTGCTTTAAATTATTATTCTTCTAATCTAACGTCTAAGCCAAGTCCTTTTAACTCGTGCATTAATACATTAAATGATTCTGGTAATCCTGGTTCTGGCATTGGTTCACCTTTAACAATACTTTCGTAAGTTTTAGCTCTACCTAATACATCATCAGATTTAACAGTTAAGATTTCTCTAAGTGTACTTGATGCTCCATATGCTTCAAGTGCCCAAACCTCCATCTCACCAAAACGTTGACCACCAAATTGTGCTTTACCACCTAACGGTTGCTGTGTAATTAATGAATAAGGTCCAATAGAACGTGCATGCATTTTATCTTCAATCATATGACCTAATTTGATCATATAAATCACACCTACGGTTGCAGGTTGATCAAAACGCTCTCCAGTTCCACCATCATATAAATACGTATGACCAAACTCTGGCACACCAGCTTCATTAGTTAATGCTGTAATCTCATCGATTGAAGCACCATCAAAAATTGGTGTAGCATATTTCTGATCTAATTTTTGACCTGCCCAACCAAGAACAGTTTCATAAATCTGGCCAATATTCATACGCGATGGTACACCTAATGGGTTTAATACAATATCTACTGGTGTTCCATCTTCTAAGAAAGGCATATCTTCTGCTCTTACAATACGAGCAACAATACCCTTATTACCATGACGACCTGCCATCTTATCACCAACTTTTAACTTACGTTTTTTAGCGATATATACTTTAGCAAGCTTTACAATACCAGCTGGCAATTCATCACCTACAGTAATTGTAAATTTCTCACGACGTAAAGAGCCTTGTAAATCACTTACTTTGATCTTATAATTGTGAATCAATTCACTAATTAATTTATTGATACTCTTGTCAGTTGTCCAAGTACCTTTAGTTAAGTGTTCAAAATCATTTACCGCATTCAACATTTTAAGTGTAAACTTCTTACCTTTTGGTAAAATTTCTTCACCTAAATCATTTTGAATACCTTGAGCCGTTTTACCATTTACAAGTGTAAATAACTTATCAACTAAACGATCTTTAAGATTATTAAATTTAACAGTAAACTCTGCTTCTAATCTTTCTAACTCTTCTTTATCTTTACTACGTTTCGCCTTATCTTTAATAGTTCTCTTGAACAATTTCTTGTCAATTACCACACCTTTTAATGAAGGAGAAGCTTTTAAAGAAGCATCTTTAACATCGCCAGCGTTATCACCAAAGATGGCTCGTAATAATTTTTCTTCTGGAGTAGGATCTGATTCACCTTTAGGAGTAATTTTCCCGATAAGGATATCGCCAGGTTTTACCTCAGCTCCAATGCGGATCATACCGTTCTCATCAAGATCCTTGGTAGCTTCTTCTGATACATTTGGAATGTCTGCTGTTAATTCTTCAGCTCCTAACTTTGTGTCACGAACGTCTAAAGAGTATTCATCAATATGAATTGATGTAAATACATCTTCACGAACCACTCTTTCAGAAATTACAATCGCATCCTCAAAATTATACCCTTTCCAAGGCATAAAAGCTACCTTCATATTTCTACCTAATGCTAATTCACCTTTTTCGGTAGCATATCCTTCACAAAGTACTTGTCCTTTTTTAACTTTATCACCCTTTTGAACAATCGGATGTAAATTAATAGAAGTACCTTGATTTGTTTTTCTAAATTTGATTAACTCGTAAGTCTTATCGTCTTCATCAAAGCTTACTAGCTTTTGCTCATCACTACGGTCATATCTGATGGTAATCTTATCAGAATCAACATATTCTACAACGCCATTACCTTCAGAGTTTATCAAAATTCTAGAATCTGTAGCTACTCTACGTTCTAAGCCTGTACCTACAATTGGAGACTCAGGTCTCATTAATGGTACTGCCTGACGCATCATATTAGATCCCATTAAGGCACGGTTTGCATCATCATGCTCTAAGAAAGGAATCAATGAAGCCGAAATAGATGAAATCTGATTTGGAGATACATCCATATAATCAACATCAGCAGGAGTTACTAATGGGAAGTCACCTTCTTCACGAGCAACAACTTTGTCTAATGTTATATTTCCTTCTTTATCAAGATCTAAATTAGATTGAGCAATTTTCTTACCTTCTTCTTCTTCAGCACTTAAATAAATTGGTTCTTTACTTGTGTCAACCTTACCTTCTTCAACTTGACGGTAAGGAGTTTCGATGAAACCTAAATTATTCACTTTGGCATATACAGAAAGTGAAGAAATTAAACCAATGTTTGGTCCCTCAGGAGTTTCAATCGGACATAAACGACCATAATGTGTATAGTGAACGTCACGAACCTCGAAACCTGCTCTTTCCCTTGATAAACCTCCAGGCCCTAATGCAGATAATCTACGCTTGTGAGTAATCTCAGCTAACGGATTTGTTTGATCCATAAATTGAGATAATTGATTTGTACCAAAGAAAGAATTAATCACTGAAGATAATGTCTTAGCATTGATCAAATCAATCGGTGTAAATACCTCATTATCACGAACATTCATACGCTCACGAATGGTACGAGCCATACGCGATAGACCAACACCAAACTGACCTGCTAACTGCTCTCCTACAGTACGAACACGACGGTTTGATAAGTGATCAATATCATCTACCTCTGCTTTAGAGTTCACTAACTTAATTAAGTTCTTGATGATAGTAATAATATCTTCTTTAGTTAGTACTTTTTGATCAATATCAATATCAAGTTCTAACTTTTTATTCATCCTGTAACGACCAACTTCTCCAAGATTGTATCGTTGTTCTGAAAAGAATAATTTATTGATAATACCTTTTGCCGTTTCATAGTCTGGCGGCTCAGCATTCCGTAATTGACGGTAAATATGTTCAACAGCCTCTTTTTCTGAGTTGGTTGGATCTTTTTGTAGGGTATTATGAATAATTGCATAATCACCCATATTATCATCCTCTTTATGTAAAAGAATGGTTTTAGAACCTGCCTCTAAAATTTCTTCAATATGTTCTTTTTCAAGAATTGTATCGCGATCTAAGATAATCTCATTACGCTCAATTGACACAACCTCACCAGTATCTTCATCTACGAAATCTTCGTGCCAAGTCTTTAATACTCTTGCCGCTAACTTACGTCCTAAAACTTTTTTAAGCCCTGATTTAGAGACCTTTACTTCGTCAGCTAAATCAAATATTTCTAGAATATCTTTATCACGCTCAAAGCCAATTGCTCTAAACAATGTTGTAACAGGCAATTTTTTCTTTCTATCAATATATGCATACATTACACTATTGATATCTGTTGCAAATTCTATCCAAGAACCTTTAAAAGGTATTACTCTTGCAGAGTATAATTTAGTACCATTTGCATGGAAAGATTGACCAAAGAAAACTCCTGGCGAACGGTGTAATTGAGATACAACTACACGCTCTGCACCATTGATTACAAAAGTACCACTATGTGTCATGTAAGGAATAACTCCTAAATACACGTCTTGTACAATTGTTTCAAAGTCTTCGTGTTCTGGGTCAGTACAGTATAATTTTAAACGTGCCTTTAACGGTACGCTATATGTTAACCCTCTCTCAATACATTCTTGAATCGAATATCTTGGTGGGTCAACAAAGTAATCTAAAAACTCTAATACAAATTGGTTTCTAGTGTCAGTTATTGGAAAATTGTCGGAAAATGTTTTAAATAATCCTTCATCACCTCTTTCATCAGCCTTGGTTTCTAGTTGGAAGAAATCTTGGAATGATTTTACTTGAATATCTAGAAAATCTGGATAATCAGTAATTAATTTTGCTGATGCGAAGTTTACTCTTTCGGTACTTTTTGTTGTTGACAATGGAGAAAATTTTAATTAAAAAAACCTATTAAATTATAAGAGCGAATATATACGCAAAATGGTTTAGGTCATTTTGGATATCTACCCAAAAGACCTAAACCTTAGTTGTTTAAGCTAAGAAGAGCTTACTTAAGCTCAACTTCAGCTCCAGCTTCTTCTAAAGATTTTTTAAGACCTTCAGCTTCGTCTTTAGAAACACCTTCTTTTACTGCAGCAGGTGCACTATCTACGATACCTTTAGCTTCTTTAAGACCTAAACCAGTTAATTCTTTAACTAATTTTACAACAGCTAATTTTGAACCACCAGCTGCAGTAAGTATTACGTCGAATTCAGTTTGCTCGTCTCCACCAGCAGCATCTCCGCCACCAGCAGCAGGTCCAGCAACAGCTACTGCAGCAGCAGCAGGTTCTATACCGTATTCTTCTTTTAAAATATCTGCTAATTCATTAACTTCTTTTACAGTTAAGTTAACCAATTGTTCTGCGAAATCTTTTAACTCTGCCATTTTCTATTGTTTTAAAAATTTTGTATTTAGTTTATAATGTGTGTTTATTTTATTTTTCTGATAATGTCTTTAAAATTCCAGACAATTTACCACCACCTGACTGTAATGCTGAAACAACATTCTTAGCAGGCGACTGCAAGATTGTAATAATCTCACCGATTAATTCTTCTTTAGATTTAATATTTACTAAAGCATCTAATTGGTCATCACCAACATAGATAGACTCTTCAATATAAGCTCCTTTAAGAACAGGTCTGTCAGATTTTTTACGGAATTCTTTTATAACTTTAGCAGGCGCATTACCTGTTTCAGAAATCATTATAGAGGTATTACCTTTTAATGTTTCTGGCAATTCACCAAAGTCTTTATCAGATTTTTCCATTGCCTTAGAAAGCAATGTATTTTTAACAACTGCCAATCTAACGTCAGCTTTAAAACAAGCTCTACGTAAATTAGAAGTGCTTATAGCATCTAATCCTGAAATGTCTGCAAGATAGATAGTGTTACTGTCAGCTAATTGGCTTGTTAAATTGTCTATTACTTGCGATTTTTCTTCTCTAGTCATAATTCAAAAATTTAACTTGCTTAAACTAACGATTTTGCATCTACCTCTATACTAGGACTCATGGTACTAGACATATAGATACTTTTTACATATGTTCCTTTTGCAGTATTAGGTTTTAGCTTTAAAATTGTTTGTAACAATTCGTTAGCATTACCTTCTATTTTATCTGCATCAAAAGATGATTTACCTACAGAAGCATGAATGATACCAGTCTTATCAACTTTAAAATCAATCTTACCTCCTTTTACATCTTTAACAGCTTTAGCAACGTCCATAGTTACTGTACCAGTTTTTGGGTTTGGCATTAAACCACGAGGACCTAAAACTCTACCTAAAGGACCTAATTTACCCATTACACTTGGCATTGTTACTATTACGTCAACATCTGTCCAACCTCCTTTTATCTTTGTGAGGTATTCATCTAAACCTACATAATCAGCACCAGCTTCTTTAGCTTCTGCTTCTTTATCAGGAGTAACTAAGGCTAAAACCTTAACATCTTTACCGGTACCATGTGGTAATGTTACAACACCACGTACCATTTGATCTGCTTTTCTAGGATCAACTCCTAATCTTACAGCTAGATCTACAGATGCATCAAACTTTACGTTTGTCACTTCTTTTACCAAAGCAGATGCCTCACTTAAAGTATATGCTTTATTAGCTTCTACTTTAGATTTAGCTTCTTTTTGCTTTTTAGTTAATTTTGCCATCTTCTATAAAATTATAAAGTTTAAACAGGAGCGTTTCCTTTTACTTTTATTCCCATTGAACGAGCAGTACCAGCCATCATTTTCATTGCAGACTCAACTGTAAATGCATTTAAATCTTGCATTTTGTCTTCTGCAATTGTACGAAGCTGATCCCAAGTTACAGTAGCAACTTTTTTACGATTAGGTTCACCAGAACCTTTTTTCGTTTTAGCTGCTTCTAAAATCTGAACAGCTGCTGGTGGAGTTTTTACAACAAAATCAAATGATTTATCTGAATATACTGTAATAACAACTGGTAAAACTTTACCAGGCTTGTCTTGAGTTCTAGCATTAAATTGCTTACAGAACTCCATAATGTTAACTCCGGCAGCACCTAAAGCAGGTCCAACAGGTGGTGAAGGGTTAGCAGCACCTCCACGAACTTGTAATTTTACAACCTTACTAACTTCTTTTGCCATTTTTTAAACTTTAGCGTTATGATCTCGCAAATGTTGGAAGCTATTGCGAAAATCAAATATGTAACATTTATGAAATTTTCTCTACTTGCATATAGCTTAGCTCTAGTGGTGTTTTTCTTCCGAAAATCTTAACCATTACTTCCAGCTTACGCTTTTCTTCGTTTATTTTTTCTATAGTACCATCAAATCCGTTAAACGGACCATCAATTACTTTTACTGTTTCACCTATTATATAAGGTATTGCAATATTTTCACTTTGCACAGCCAATTCATCTACCTTACCTAACATTCTATTTACTTCTGACTTACGCAATGGTACAGGATCACCTCCTTTGGTTTCTCCTAAAAACCCTATAACACCAGTAACAGATTTAATTACGTGAGGTAATTCTCCACTTAAGTTTGCCTCAACCATAATATAACCCGGAAAATAAACACGCTCTTTATTTATTTTCTTACCATTACGGATTTGAATAACTTTTTCTGTAGGTACCAATACCTGATCAACATAATCGTCTAAACCTAAACGAGCAACTTCGTTTTCGATATAGGTCTTTACTTTATTTTCTTGACCACCAATAGCTCTCACTACATACCATTTCTTTACAGAATCAGTCATAATCATTTTTTGAATTAAAATAGGTTAAAATATTGCTCTAATCCTAATTGAAAAACTTTATCTACAGCAAATACCGCTAAGGCAAACAATACTGAAAACATAGCTACAACAACAGTAGACTTTTGCGCATCAGACATTGGTAACCACGTTACTTGCGTATTTAGTTCTTTGAAAGAATCTTTTATATAATTAACAATACCCATTATTCTTCTTTGTTTTTTGCACGGGTTGAGAGACTCGAACTCCCGACACCTGGTTTTGGAGACCAGTGCTCTACCAACTGAGCTAAACCCGTAATTTTGGGTTTACACTATGATTCAATTTCAATTGAAATGCGCTACACCCGTATAGAATATAAGGTGCTTCTCTTTTCAAAGAAGCACCTATCCTATAATATATTTAACTAAAAATTAGGTGTCTTATAAAATTTCAGTCACCTGACCTGCACCTACAGTTCTACCTCCTTCACGGATAGCGAAACGTAAACCAACATTCATTGCGATTGGTTGGTGTAAGTCTACAGTAATAGTTAAGTTATCACCTGGCATTACCATCTCAACACCATCAGGTAAATTAATAGTACCTGTTACGTCAGTAGTTCTTACATAGAACTGCGGACGATAGTTGTTATGGAATGGCGTGTGACGACCACCTTCTTCTTTCTTAAGGATATAAACCTCAGCTTTGAATTTATCGTGTGGAGTTACAGAACCTGGCTTACAGATTACCATACCTCTTTTAATATCAGTTTTTTCAATACCTCTTAATAAGATACCTACGTTATCACCTGCTTCACCTCTATCTAATATTTTACGGAACATTTCAACTCCAGTAATAGTAGAAGTTAATTTTTCAGCTCCCATACCGATAATATCTACAGCATCACCTGTGTTAGCAACACCAGTTTCAATTCTACCAGTTGCAACAGTACCACGACCAGTAATAGAGAATACATCCTCGATTGGCATTAAGAAATCCTTTTCAACTTCACGAACAGGCTCTTCGATCCAGCTATCAACTGCATCCATTAATTCCATAATAGAATCAACCCATTTTCCTTCACCATTTAATCCACCTAAAGCAGAACCTTGAATTACAGGACCATTATCACCATCATACTCATAGAAAGAAAGTAATTCTCTTACTTCCATATCAACAAGCTCTAGTAATTCTTCATCATCAACCATATCAACTTTGTTTAAGAAAACAACAATACGAGGAATACCTACCTGACGACCTAATAAGATGTGCTCACGAGTTTGAGGCATTGGACCATCTGTAGCCGCAACTACTAAGATAGCACCGTCCATTTGTGCAGCACCAGTTACCATGTTCTTAACATAATCCGCGTGACCAGGACAGTCAACGTGTGCATAGTGACGATTAGCTGTTTGATACTCAACGTGAGATGTATTAATTGTAATACCTCTTTCTTTCTCTTCTGGAGCATTATCAATTTGATCAAAGTCTCTTACTTCAGAAAGACCTTTATCAGATAATACTTTAGTAATAGCTGCTGTTAAAGTTGTTTTACCGTGGTCAACGTGTCCAATAGTACCAATATTTAAATGTGGTTTGGAACGATCAAAAGTTTCTTTTGCCATGATTATTTAATTTAAAATCTTAGTTATATATATTTAGTATTTACTTATTCGTACTTTGAGCCAATGACGGGATTTGAACCCGTGACCTCTTCCTTACCAAGGAAACGCTCTACCCCTGAGCTACACCGGCGTAAAGTGTTTAGTCTCTTTTATAGGAAAAGATTCCTGCCTTCGCAGGAAAAATTAGAGCGAGAGACCGGGTTCGAACCGGCGACATTCAGCTTGGAAGGCTGACGCTCTACCAACTGAGCTACTCTCGCATTTTTTTCAGAAAATTTAAATTTTCTGAGTTGATATTTCATTTTTAAAATTATGTGGGGAGAGCAGGATTCGAACCTACGAAGTCGAAAGACAGCGGAGTTACAGTCCGCCCCAGTTGGCCGCTTTGGTATCTCCCCAACACTATTTATTCAAAGAACATCGTTTACTTTTTATGTAAACTTTTGTTTATTTTTGAGCCGATAGAGGGACTCGAACCCACGACCTGCTGATTACAAATCAGCTGCTCTAGCCAGCTGAGCTATATCGGCTTTTTATTCGTTTTTTTGCATAAAAAAACAAACCGCTTTTTCTAACGGTTTGCAAATGTATAAAGTTTTATTTTTTCTACAAAACTTTTTGTATTTATTTTTAGGAAACTTTAGGTGTAATGAGCGCGCTGCTTATCTTTCTTTCTTCGAAGCTGTCTACGCAAAGCATCAGCTGCCGAATCTACAGATTCTTCGAATGACTTACATTGTTTTTTTACAATAAACTCATCACCAGGTACATTTAATTTAATTTCGGCTATTTTATTTTCTTTTTCACTAGTTTTCTGAACTTTTAAATAAACTTCAGCATCAATTATTCGATCATAAAATTTTTCTAGGTTATCGATCTTAGTCTCAATAAACTCTTTTAAACCTTTATCTACATTAAAATTTACAGATTGAACATGTACTCTCATAGGCTTTTAGTTTTTAGAGCTCCTCGGGTGAGCCTGGTTATACACTTTTTTCAATTCACTCAAGCTGTTATTAGTATACACTTGAGTAGAAGCTAAACTTGAGTGACCTAATAATTCTTTAACAGAATTTAAATCTGCCCCTTCATTCAATAAATGTGTAGCAAAAGAATGCCGAATTATATGCGGGCTTTTTTTCACTTTAGAAGAGACTGTACTAAAGTAGTTATTTATTACTCTATAAACAAGTGTTCCATATATTTTATTTCCCTTTTTAGTAATAAATAAAAAGTCTCCTTCATCCTTTTCAAACTCATTTCGCACTTTAACATATAGATGCAACGTTTCTTGAATAGATTTTAATAAAGGTATATATCTTTCTTTATTTCGTTTACCTAAAACCTTAACGGTTTCTTTAGAAAAATCAATGTCGCCTATTTTTAGATTAATGAGTTCAGTTCTTCTAATTCCGGTAGAATAAAATAATTCAACTATTAATCTATTTCTTAATGACTCAAAATCATCATTTACATCTAACTTATTGATGACTTCAGATATTTCACTCTGTGTAAAAGGGACCTGCAGTCTTTTAGCTACTTTTAAAGCCTTATATTTTATAAGCGGATCGTTAGTAATCTGTTTGGTCTTTAATAAGAATTTATAGAAAGCTTTAAGCGAACTTATCTTTCTATTAATAGTTCTATTCTTTTTTCCTTGATCTACTAAATCGACAATCCAAGAGCGGATTTGAGAATAATTAGCATTAGCTAAATTATCATCATCAAAATCATCTTTACAAAAAGATTGAAAGGCAATAAGATCATCTTGATACGCCTTAACGGTATGAGGAGAATATTTTTTCTCTAAAGAAAGATATTCTATAAAAGATTTTATGGGCATAAAAAAACCGTTAGCAAAACAAAACTACAAATTGTAGTTATTAAATACTAACGGTAATCTATTAGAAAAATTTTCACAAAAGTGAAAACTTTATTTATTCTTCACTAGTTCTTAAACCCTGAACGTATTGTGCTTTTTGCAATTGCTTACGTTTAGTTACAGAAGGTTTAGTAAAGTGCTTACGCTCACGCAACTGTTTCATTGTTTTAGTTCTATCGAATTTTCTTTTAAAACGTTTTAACGCTCTATCGATATTCTCACCATCTTTTACTGGAATAATTAACATTTGTTAGCACCTCCTTCCATATATTCTGTCTATTTGTTTTTATATTTGGGCTGCAAAATTAAGAAGAATATTTATATAACCCATATAATTTTCAATATTTTAATTTTAAAATGTATTTTAGCTAGTATGAAACGATTTTTTAAATTTCTCCTTTTTCTTATTGTAGCATTATTAATAGCGAGTACACTTTTCTTCTTTTGGGCATCATCACCAAACTTTTCGGAAAAAGATTATAGTAAACTTATCACTAATAATTATGATCAAAATATAGATCGTGATTCTATTTACAGTATTGTTACCTATAATATAGGATACCTAAGTGGCATGACCAACAATAAAGCCATCGAAAAACCTAAATCATTATTCGACACTAATCTTTCTAAGGTAAAATCTCTTTTTGAAAAAGTGGATGCTGATATCATCGCCTTTCAGGAAATAGATTATGCTTCAGCGAGGTCATACAATGTTAATCAGCAAGATGAACTCGCCAAATTAGGATACAATTATATTGCCGAAGCTGTAAATTGGGATGAAACTTATGTACCTTTCCCCTACTGGCCACCGTCGATGCATTTTGGAAAGATGCTATCTGGTCAATCTATTATAAGCAAGTACCCATTACATGATTATGAGCGCATTGTTTTAGAACGTGTAAAAGACAACCCTTTTTACAGAGATGCTCTTTATTTAGAGCGATTAGCTCAAGTAGTAAAGGCAAAAATAGAAGATAAAACTATTGTGCTCATTAATATACATTTAGAGGCATTCGATAAACCTACAAGAGTTAATCAGTTTAATTATGTATTAGATTTATTTAATAAATATGCTACCGAATACCCTACCATATTATTAGGTGATTTTAATAGTGAAGCTAGAAATTGGGAAGCAATTATTAAAAAACTTATCCAAAATGAAGAGGTTGGTAATGCAGCTTTTAATAAAGATGATATTGCAAATACCTTTGACACCAAATATCCATTTAAAAGAATTGATTATATTTTTTACACCAAAAATTCTATAGAATATGTAAATGGTAAGGTGTTAACAGCATTTGGAGAAGCTTCAGATCATTTGCCAATAGAAATGCAATTTAAGCTAAAGTAAAATTTGCGTTACACTTATGATATTTATCTCTTAAGTTAGTTTGTCATTTTTTAAAAGCAATCCATCATTTAGTTTGATTCTATCTTTTTAGAATATAATTTTACTCATTAATTTTTTCAAGTGCACTAATACAACGTTTCACCTCTTCTTCTGTATTGATAATACATGGTGATAATCGCGCATAAATCGTTTTATATGGAGAAGTACTGCCAATAATATTTACTTTACGAAGTTTGCTTATTGCAATTTTGGGTTTCATTCCGTTAACCTCAAAACTATTAATCCCAGCCGAAAGTGAATTTGATAAAGGAGTGTGTAAGTCTATATGCTTTATATTTCTCATACCCTCCTTAAGCATGGTATTCAATGAGTGTGTTCGAGTTTGAATTTCCTCTTTTCCGATCTCCAGATGGAATTCAAAAGCCTCTTTCAGTGCCCAACGATGCTCAAAAGCATGAAACCCTCCTGGTGTTAACCTTTCATGAAAAGTCAACTTATCCTCCGGCATGGTTCCCATCCACATACGGAGTGGTATGCCAAATGGAGGCACGATTGCATCCACCATATGCCATGCATCCTTTTTTGCCCAAATAATGCCAGTTCCTCTTGGTCCAAAAAGCCATTTATGTGTACCTGCTACAAAAAAATCACAACCTAATTCAGATACAGTTATATTTTCAATTCCGAAACCATGCACTCCGTCTACACAAAAATAAATTCGATTTGATTCATCTCTGGTTTTATTGATTTCTTTAATTACAATTGCCATTTCTTTGATTGGTAATTTAACTCCTGTACTTGAATGAACAAATGTGACCGCAACAATTCGAGTTTCAGGTAATATGGCATTCTTAAGGTTATTTATAACTTCTTCGATACTTGTGCTCGCCGGGTTTTCATAGAGCGCTATTCTCCTGATGGAAGCTCCGTTGCGTTGAGCCGCAAAATCTAATGACCTTTCCGTAGAATAATGATCATGAGTAGTGGTAAGAATATCGTCTCCGGGTTTCAATTTTAAACCTGAATATAAAATAGCCAACCCCGTTGTAGTATTCTCAGTTAAAGCAATTTCACCCGAGTCACAATCAAGGTAGGTAGCTGCCACTTCAATAACTTTATTAACGTTACGTCTACTTTGAGATAGAAAATATTGCACTGTATTTTTATCTAAACCTTTACGATGACTTTCAATAGCTTTTCTAACTTTTGAAGGATGGGAAGCTAATAAAAATTGCGCCATTTGAATCTTATCAGTATTTAGTTGAAAATCAGCTCTTATCGCATCCCATCCTTCAAGAGGTGCAGTCGAAGAAAATCTACAACCTAATGTAGAAAGTACAGAAACGGCGCCAATAGTATATCCAGTTTTAGTAATAAAATTTCTCCTGTTCATTAGTAATCAATTTTAAGTTTAGAGTATCAATTTATTTTTTATAAGATCGTTGCGAACTTTTCTAAAGAATTTTAACATTAGCTAGTTATTTCTTATAAGATAAGATAATTAACTTGATTATTGAGTAATGAGGTACAACTATAAGGATAAGGATTTGTTTTAATACTTCTATCAGACTCATTACAAGCTGGTTATAGTTCACAACACGAAGTTCGAAGAAATTAAATTAATAAACAAACTAAATTGCCTTACAACTTATGGCTAAAATATTTTTTAATATCTACATCTGCCATAGGCTGTAGTACACCAAAAACTATTTCTTTATATATTTTATTGGTAATAGTATTGGGTGCTAAAAAAGAGGTACCTATTAAGTGTCGGGCTTTGGTAATAATAGCTTCAGAAAAATGTGTAGCGTGATATTTAGCTAAAAGGGTTGCATCAAATAATTGTTCTAAAGCCTCATCGTCATCCTTTTTAAAACCAGTTAGTTTTTGAGCAGCATTATCGCACAGTTGTAAAGCAGTTTTATATTGTAAGTTTAATTCACCAAGGTTTTGTAAAAAGCTTTCAGATTCAGATAATCTCTTGCCATTTTTAATCTTCTGTTCACTAAATATCTTTAGCTCTTCTAAAACCCTCAATGAAGCACCTAAATATGGTGCAGGTACTAATCCTTGGAACCAAGAGCGCTGGTAGACTAATATTTCACAGCGTTCATCTTCGGCATTGTCTAATTTAATTACATTTCCGTCACTCACTTTCACATTATTAAACCGAACAGATTTTGTAAAAGAACCTTCCATAACTTCACCAAAAGTCGAATCTATGTGCTCTATATTGTCATTATTTGCTGGTATAAAAAAGATAGCTTTTTCTGCTGTATCATTTTCTGGTAATGGTGCTGTAAAAACCATATAATCTGCTATTCCTGACAAAGACATAAAAGGAGTTTCGCCATTAACATGATAATTATCTCCTTCTCGTTTAATTAAAATCGTTTTATCACTTACAACATTTTTAAAGGTGCGTACAGAACCAGTATTAGCAATAATCAATCTTTCTTTTTTTATCTTTTGAAGTAGCATCTCTCGTTTCCAATATTCTTTGCTTGTTTTTGAAAATGGGTATGATGCCATAGAATTCAATACATAATAATGCATTGAAAGCGCTACAGAAACCGGGATAGAAACCTTACCTAACTCATGTAATACCTTAAAAGAATCTTTATATACTTTTTTTACATCCTTCTCATAACAAGGAATAAAAGGCAGTTGCGTTTTCTTAAAGGCAGCATAAAAGTCTTGGTAATCTTCATTAGTTTTAACTTCAGCTAATAATGAGCTTATTGGTTGAAGCTCATCTTCTTTAAATTTGCCTTTATTATTTTTAAGAATTGAATACATTGATAACTATCTGACTATAAACACCCAAAAAAGTTACAAATAAAAAACCTCATCAAAAATTGATGAGGTTTTTTTAACTCTTTTTTAAGCTAAGAATGATACTTTATTTAGGGTCAAGAATAGCATCTACTCTTTCTAAGGCATCTTGTAAATGTATTCTTTTCATTCCGCCAGAATTACCCAAAGCGGCTCTTATCGATCTTTTCAACGATTGTAATTCTGCTCTTGCAATTGCTCTAATATCAGATTGACTTGTATTAACAATGGTAGACTTTTGATAGCCTCCAAAAGCAGGAGCTTTACCTTGATTCTTAGCAGTCATTAAATAACCTAATCTATCAATGTGCGCACGCTGTAGATTTCTTCTGTAAGTATCTATACTTCTGTCATTTCTCAACTCACTCCAAATACCATTTCTTAGATCACTCATCATGCTTCTTAAAGAATAGGCTTCATTTCCGTTAAGGGTTTCGTTCTCAATCATTCTAGCCATTTTCCCTAAACTTAAAATACTATTTAATGCATTTACTTGAGATCTTCTTATTCTTTCGGTTGAACCGGAATATTCTGTTTTGCTAAACAAATCTTTATCAATCATCCACTTTGGAGTAGCAAATAACTGCTCATTCAAAAACTTCAAAGCATTCTTTTGATGTTCTTTAGGAACATATGTGTAAACAGCTCCATCTTGATCAGCAGTTTTATAGTATTCATAAACACCGCCAATGTTAGTTGAAACGTGTCTCACATAACGATTGAACTGAGCCAATACCTGATTATACATTGTTTTAAGATCGGCATACGTTTCGCCATCCTTAGTTGTCCATTTTTCAAGATTAGGAATTATACGTTTTAAGTTTTCTATACCATAAGCACTTGCTTTCATAGCATCATCACCTAAATCTTCGGTCTGTGAACTTGGGTCAACTACATCACCTACTTGTTGGTGACCAAAACGATACTTTGGATCATCAGCATGATCCGTAATCCATTTATTTAAAGTTTTCTTTTCGTCTTCGGCTGTTTCAGCATCCAAAATTGGACGATATCCCCAACGAATTGCGTGTTTATCATATACCCCAATATTTGGCATTAAAGCCACACCTTCATCACCAGGTTGCGCAACATAATTAAAACGAGCATAGTCCATGATTGAAGGAGCCGTACCATACTTTTTAGTAAAAGAAGCTGAGCGTAATGAATCAACTGGGTATGCAACACTGCTACCCATATTATGCGGTAGTCCGATTGTATGACCAACTTCATGAGCAGATACAAAACGGATCAAACGCCCCATAACCTCATCCTTAAACTCTGTTGTTTGAGCATCAGGGTTTATAGCTGCGGTTTGAACGAAGAACCAATTTCTCAACAAACTCATTACATTATGATACCAATTAATATCTGATTCTAAAATTTCTCCAGAACGCGGATCACTAACATGAGGACCGTTAGCATTTGGAATTGGTGAAGCTAAATAACGTACTACTGAATAACGTACATCTTCTGGACTCCACTCTGGGTCTTCTTCTTTTGTAGGAGGGTCTTTTGCGATAATTGCATTTTTAAAACCAGCAGCTTCAAAAGCCACTTGCCAATCTTCAATACCTTGTTTTATATACTTACGCCACTTTTCGGGAGTCGCTCTATCTATATAATAAACAATTTGTTTTTTGGGTTCAACTAATTCCCCTCTTTTAAATTTTTCTACATCCTCTGGCTTAACCTCAAGACGCCATCTATCTAAATATCTAGTTGTTTTACTTTTTTGAGCTTCATCACCATAATCCACTTGTCCTCTGGCAAACCACCCTACACGTTCGTCGAACAATCTTTTCTTCATTGGAACTTTAGGTAACAAAACCATCGAATTATTTATTTCAACAGAGACAGTACCTGTACTAGCATTAGAAGGAGGATTACCTGCAGTATATGTTTTTACATGACGTGCTTCTACATTAAGTGGGTAACTTTTAACTCCTTCAATAAAAGATTTATTAGCATCTAAACGAGATATTTTATATTGCTTCCTTCTAAAATTCGGCAACCCTAGAGCTTTAACATCTTTATTAAACAAGTCTGTTATATCTATAACTGTTGCAGTAGAATCTTTACTAAATGCCTTAATAGGAAAAGTATATAAAACTGGTTCAAAATTAGAATTTACTACAGCCTCATGCACTGGCAATGAATCGGCTGCTACAACTTGATGAGATACTACACGTAGTACAATTTTTTTACCTTTCTTTTGCCAGCGTAATACTTGTGTATTAGCCTTACCACCACCAAAACCAATTCCATTTGCAGTTTTGGCGATTCGCGTAACCATCAACATTTCACGATTCAATAATGTATCTGGTATTTCATATAAAAATTTACCATCTATTTCATGAACTTTAAAAAGTCCTTCATCGGTTTTAGCCTCTTTGGTAACAACTTTATTATAAGGTAGAATTGCTCCTTTTTTTGGTTTAGGTTTTGGAGCTGGAGTTTCTACTTTACCTTTCTTTTTCTTTCTGTTTTTCCAAACAGGCTTTTTTTGTGCTACCAAGTCGGCTGAAAAACCAAACAGAAAAAGCACAATCATTAATTGAGTTAGTTTTTTAATCATTTGTACAAATTTATATTCTTGTTAGTCTGAACTTTATCTGTAAAGTTACAGCGCACGAAGTTAAAAAAAGATGAATTTATTATTTCTTAATCTATTGTTAAAGAAAAAGCCAGCTATTAGCTGGCTTAATAATAAAAATTAGAAAATTATATTATTCGAAAAACATTTCTGAAGATAGGGTTTTTATCTTTTCCTTGTCATCTCCATTTTTTAGTTCCTCATATTTTTGAAGATAATCTTTTATCTTAGGTGTTACTTTTTCAGCTTTTTTCATGCTGAGTTCTACTGGAGCTTTTTTTGAAACCAGCTTCTTTATTTTCTCCATTAATTTAGCATCGCTAGTATCCACGGTATTCAATCTCACTGCCGCTTTCATCCCTCCCATTTTTGGCTTTACTTGTACTAAGTAAATTTTATCAGCTTGTAAATCAGCTTCCATAAAATCTAAATTTTCAGATTTTGCCCAAAGTAAATGTTTACCAGGTTCAAATTCATGCTTTACATAATTTTTTCCTTTAAACTTCCCTAAATAGGTGTCATTATTAAAAAATTTGAAATTGATAGCTGCACCCAAACCAGAAGTTCTTAAAAAATATACTACAGCCTTTCCCTCTAATGGTTTTTGAAAATCTTGAGCGCTCGCATAAGAACTCATAATGATGGTTGCTAATACTAAAATTAAAGTTTTGACTTTCATTGTTAATTAAAATTTATTTATGGTTTTATTTATTTGCAATTATCGTTATATTCTTGAACAAAAGCTAATAAACTTTCTTCGTTATTAGAAAAAGAACCATCTTTTGCTAACTGAGCCAATTCTGCACAGTCAGACACTAATTTCGACAGTTTCTTTTTAAATCCAATTGTATATGCTAATGAAGAAGTTGATTGTCCTTTTTTATCACTGGACTTTTTAAAGATTAACTCTTTTTTATACTTATATAAGCTTAGCTTATCTGATTTATAAAGGACTTTTACAAAGTGATACTTCGCACCATCGAGGCTTACTACATTACCTTGAGAACCTGTTTCTGAATTTGGATTAAATTTTACTGCTTTATAAGTTATACCATTAGTAACAAATGAAGCATTTTCTTTAGCAAAATAATTTTTAATCTTCACTTCATCATCATCTGTCAAAGTTAGAATCTTAACAGCATTTTTAAAATAGTTTGTAAGATCTAAAGTTGATAAATCAACATCATCAGCTAATTTTAATTTGATCTTACCCTCCATTTTAGAACCATCACTATTGATAAATACAGTTTCTAAATATTTGTCTTTTAAAACGTTTTTTGGTTTTTCTTCAACTACAGCAGCTCCGTTAGCTTCGATTGCATCTGAATTATCTACAGTTTCTACTGGGAAATGACGAGTGGTAAGCTTATTTATTTTAAACAGCTCTTTTAAACGCTCGCTTTGCTTGATTAGTCTTTTACCATCTCCTTTATCGTAATCATTTTCGATTACCTTATTTGCAAATTCAATAGCTTTATCTGGCATATCAAAATGATAATATAAGCGACCAATATTATAATAGCTAGCATATTTCATTTTGCGATGTTTCTTTTTATCTTCAGGATACTTTGGCACAACACTAATAAAATAATCAACAATTGGTTGTAAGTTAGGTTTAACAGCATCTAAAGGTTCATCATGAGAAACTTTCCCAAGTAACTCTTTAATATCAGCTAAAGCTTTTTTATGCCCTTCATAGTCAGAGTTCTTTTTAGAGTCTAAGATCCAAAATAATTCATTGTACACATAAGGCTCATAACCATAAAGTCTGTTTAAGTTTTTATTGATATTCTTAATTGAGCTACCTATAAATTCATTTCTGAATTTGCTTTTTAAAGTATACCTATTGTTTTTAAAATAATTTGAAGCTTTAGAGTATGAATTGTATTCATTACCCTTGTGGGTATTTTTAGAATTTCCTAAAGCGTATGAAAGAGGTTTTCCTTGTGAGTTATCAATTTTATAAGATCCTTTTGTAGAATATGTAATTACAGGAGTATAATATCTTTCGGTGCTAGTCACATTTCCTTCTTTATCTTTATTGACTTTTTCTCTCTTAGATATTTCGACATTTTCAATAATTACATTACCAATATTGACATCAATATTTAAAGTACCCTCTTTATTTAATTTTTCGAAGCCATAAATTTTAATTTCATTAGCTACTCTAGGGTTATTTGAACTAACAGCATAGGTTCTAAAGTTTTCGTCTAAAATGGGCTCTGTTGGTAAGTTTGTATACTTGACTTTTATATACTCTCTGTCTAAGTCAACTTTTTGAGCATTAATTGCAGTAATACAAAAAAATAAAATTGTTAATAGTTGTAGGTTTTTTCTTATCATTTTTGGTTAATTAAATTGGTTTTTATTTTTCAACAATTACATTAACGATAAAAAAAATGAAATATTAGAGCCCCATTATTCTTTTTAAATCTTAAAAAAATAATATTCTAATAATTAATATTTTATAACAAAAAAACATCTAAATAAATTTTATTTAGATGTTTTTTTCAGAGTTAAGAGGGAAATATTTTATAATCTTTTTCCGCCAGCTCTTTTTCCTTTTTTGAATGTACGTTTCGCTTTTTTATGTGCTTTCTTAGCGCCTTTTGGAGTTTCGTTTTTGATCACTATTTTCTTACTACCATCTGGGTTTTTCACACCATATGCTCGCTTCTTGGTACCATCTGCCTTGTTTACTCCAGCAGCGCGATACTTATCACCATCTGCTTGATTTACACCTACAAATTTCTTTACATCGCCATCAGCTTCTTTACGTTTTACAGATACCCCTTTATTACCTTCAGCATCTACACCTTTTTTAATAACTGTTGTGTTACCATTCTTTTTTACAACTTTAACTTTTTTCTTTTGAGCAAAGCTTTCATTAGTAAATAAGAAAGTCACCATAGCTAACATTAAAATTATTCTCTTTGTTTTCATAATTCATTTTTTTGGTTTCACCGTTCTATGACTAACCTATTTTAAAAAGGTTTAATTTTGAGGGAGGTTGTTGCCGACACTATTCCGATTTAAAATCGGAATCACTCGAAGTGACATTTAGAATAATAAAGGAATTACAAATTGAAACATTAAGATAAGTAGGCCTACTGCAATTAAATTTAGAATAACACCCGCTCTCGCCATTTGATGGACTTTAATGTAACCGCTAGCAAAAACTATAGCATTAGGCGGTGTGGCCATAGGCAGCATAAAAGCACAACTGCTTGCGATAGTAACTGGAATCAATAAATAAATTATTGGAATTTCTAGACCAATAGCTATACCCGCTACAACCGGAATTAACACTGCCACCAATGCAACATTGCTCATTAATTCTGTCATAAACAGCATTAATAAAATCAATAAAGAAGCCGTTAATAGAATACTGATATCACTTGAAGCTATTGTATTAGAAACTAGGTCTACAATACCACTTGCCGACATTCCTTTAGCAAGTGCTAAACCTCCACCGAAAAGTATTAGAATTCCCCAAGCTAGTTTTTCTGTGTCTTTCCATTGCAAGATAAATTCTCCTCTTTTAAAACTAAATGGAACAGCAAAAATAGATACAGCCGCTACCATACTAATAATGGTATCTGACAGCTTTAAACCTGGTAATAGTTTATTGATCAATGTTCTAAAAATCCATAAAAAGACGGTAATTCCGAAAATGATCAATACTTGTTTCTCTTTGGCTGAAAGCTTTCCTAATTTTTGTAGTTCAGCATCAATAACATCTCTAGACGCTTTAAATTGTAAATTTCTATTAGGATACATCCATTTTACCAATACTAAATAAACAATAGCTATCATTATAATAGAGAATGGTAAACCAACGGTCATCCATTTTAAAAAGGAAATTTCTATGTTGTATTCATTTTCTAAGAAACCTATTAAAACTGAATTTGGTGGTGTACCAATAACGGTCGCTATACCTCCAGCATTTGCTGAAAAAGCAATACCTAACATTACTGCTAGTGCAAAATTTTGATCATCTTTTGTAAAGCCATCTTCATCATCTATTAATAATCGAATAACCGATAAGGCTATTGGTAACATTACAACAGTACTGGCTGTATTACTGATCCACATACTCATTAAACCTGTTGCAATCATAAAACCTAAAACGACTTTATTGGGTGTAGTACCAGTAAGTTTTATAATATTAAGTGCAATACGCCTATGTAGATTTACTTTTTCTAAAGCCAGAGCCAGCACAAAACCACCAAAAAATAAAAAGATAATGGGGCTACCATAGTTAGCACCAACCTCAGCCATTGGCATTATCTTAAATAGTGGGAAAAGTATCAAAGGCAATAAAGCTGTTACTGAAATTGATACAGTCTCAGTTATCCACCAAATAACCATCCATAAAGCAACGCCGATTACAATATCGCCCTTTTGTGAAACTAATTCGAATGGTAAATTAATGGCTAGTAAAAAAAGCAGAGGTCCTAAAAAAAGACCAATTTTTTTTGAGTTTGGCATAAAGCGAATATACTAGATTTCAAATAAAAAAGGAATTACAAAATTGTAATTCCTTTTTTATTATCTAGATTCCTGCTTTCGTAGGAATGATATTAATCTACCATTTCAACAAATAAACCTTCTTCAGTTTTATTTACTTTGGCTAACTTATTTTTTGTTAAACCTTTAATGGTCTTATCCCATTTTTTATTACTTAAACCAGATTCCGCCTTCAACGAATTTAAGTCAATTGGTGAATTTGATTTTAGAATAGAAAAAACAACCTTTTCTTCGTCCGTCATGGCAATTGCTTTTCGCTCAGGTTTCATCTGAGGGAAGAATAATACCTCTTGTATGGATTGATTATTGGTTAAAAACATAATCAAACGATCCATACCGATGCCCAAACCAGATGTCGGTGGCATACCATATTCTAACGCGCGTAAAAAATCTTCGTCTATAAACATGGCTTCATCATCGCCTTTTTCAGACAGCTTTAACTGTGCTTCAAATCGTTCTCGTTGATCAATAGGATCATTTAGCTCAGAATAGGCATTGGCAATTTCTTTACCACACACCATTAACTCAAAACGTTCTGTTAACTCAGGATTATCGCGATGCTCTTTAGTTAACGGGCTCATTTCTTTTGGATAGTCAGTAATATACGTTGGCTGTATGTAATTTCCTTCACATTTTTCACCAAAAATCTCATCAATCAATTTTCCTTTACCCATGGTTTCATCTACCTCAACTCCCATATTAATGGCAGCTGAACGAATTTCATCTTCTGTTTTATCGGTAATATCAAATCCGGTAAAGTGTTTGATAGACTCTGCCATAGTCACCCTTGGATACGGCGCTTTAAAATCTATATGATGTTCACCAAAAGTAGCTTTGGTTGTTCCGTTTACAGCAATAGCACAGTATTCTAAAAGCTTTTCGGTGAACTCCATCATCCAGTTGTAATCTTTATAAGCTACGTAGATTTCCATAGCTGTAAATTCTGGGTTATGGGTTCTGTCCATCCCTTCGTTGCGGAAATTCTTAGAGAACTCATAGACACCATCAAAACCACCAACAATCAATCGTTTTAAATACAATTCATTAGCAATACGCATATATAATGGAATATCTAATGAATTGTGATGTGTGATGAACGGACGTGCTGCCGCTCCACCAGGAACCGGTTGCAATATTGGTGTCTCTACTTCAAAATAACCTGCTTCATTAAAAAACTGACGCATTGCATTGAACAATTTGGTTCTTTTTACAAATACATCTTTTACTTGTGGGTTTACCACTAAATCGGCGTAACGCTGACGATAACGTAATTCAGGATCATTAAATTCATCAAACGTATTGCCTTCACTATCCGTTTTAGGTAATGGTAGAGGCTTTAAAGATTTAGATAGTAATGTAAAATCTTTTACACGAACACTTATTTCACCAACTTGGGTTTTGAACAACTCTCCTTCAATACCTATAAAATCACCTATATCTAGTAATTTTTTATATACCTTGTTGTATTTAGTTTTGTCTTCACCTAAGCAAATTTCGTCACGATTAAAATACACCTGCACTCTTCCCTCACTGTCTTGTAATTCAGCAAAAGAAGCCTTACCTTGAATACGACGACTCATCAATCTACCAGCAACTATTACCTGTTTACCTTCTGCGTAAGAATCCTTAATCTGGTTAGATGTATCTTTTACAGGATACAAATCTGCAGGATATGGATTGATACCCAACTCACGTAATTTGGTAAGTTTTTCGCGCCTTACAATTTCTTGCTCTGTTAACTGCATAGTGTAATTTTAAAGCTGCAAAATTACACTAATTCTAATTAATTACTAGTAATTGAAAGATCACTTTTTAATTGATCGATTCTATTCTTAAGATTGCTGTTTGTAGGGTTTATTTCGAACGCTTTATTATAATTTGATAGTGCCTCATTTTTTTGATTTAACTTATAATGTGCATTTGCCAAATTCAAATAAACTTTAGCATCATCTGGAAAAAGCTGTGTATTTAATTTTAATACTTCTATTGCTTTATTGTTTTCATTTCTAGAAGTAAGGATTCTGGAATATGTATTTAACTCATAAATGTTTTTTACCTTTTCTTTATATTCATAGAGTTGTTGTAAAGCTATTTTATAGAAATTTTCATCTTCAATAATAGTATTCACTTTGTCTACAATACTATAATTAGACTCATAGTTATTGTTTAGAATATTTAAAATATCTTCTTCTAAAGTTGTTACGGGATGCTCTACAATTCTATTCACTTCTTTACCATCTTTATAAAAGATAAAAGTTGGAACTCTATGAATATTAAGCCCTTTCTCTTCATGATCTGGGCTTTGCTTATACAAATCTGGTTTTCCACTAACTGCTACCATAGTTAGTTGATCTAAAGGAAAATTAGCAGCCTCTAAAACCTTATAAAATTTTGGCACTTCTCTTCTACTATCACCACACCAAGTGCCCATAAATGCAAGAATAGTATATGATTTTAGTTTTTTTGAAATTTTATCGATTACATTTTGACTAGGTTTATATTCGTTTTGACCAGTTAAAAACCAATCTTGATAATTTTTGGAAGACAATCCGTCTTTATCAATTTTACCTAACAGGTATGGCTTTTTACCTTCCTCGACAATTTCGTTATTTAAATTTTGAGATTCACTTGTACATGACCAGATTGTTAATACTAACAGAAAAAATAAGTTACGCATGATTGATTGTTTTTTTGAAGCGAATTTCAAAAAACAGTCTTATCATTGATAAAAAACAAAGGTGGAAATGAGTACTAGACCCTAGGTTGATTTTTATTAATTATCTATTAAACAGTAATTTAACTTGCTCTCTAGAATCTACATTTAATTTCTTGTATAAATTATTAATGTGTGTTTTAACAGTACTCACGCTCACAAAAATTTCTTGAGCAATTTCTTTGTTCGTTTTATTTTGCAGGATTAAATCTAAAATTTTCTGTTCTTGATTTGTTAGTTGATCTTTTAGATTTGATTGTTTGAGGTTTTTTACATTTTTAAGTCGAAACCAAAAAAATAGATTTAAAAACAGTGACAACCCTAGCAAAGAGTACCAAAAATATTTCCATTTAAAATAACTTTTATCTATTGCTACCAAAGCATATCTATCAGATGTGAATTCTAATTGGTATTGCTTTCTATAAGAACTATTCGGATATTTTTCATTTAGTCTTTCGGACAATCCATCATAATAATCATTTGAGGCTACATCCTTAAGATAATGTGAGTATAAATCGCCACTTCTATCTGATAAAAATTTATAAATATAAAGTTCTGCTAATGGCTCATTTAATTGCTTGCCAAACTCCTGTAATTCAGTAAACCACTTTTTATCATTTAGTTTTCTATTTGCTTCACTACGATAACTGCTATAATCATAAGTCATTAATTCTTTTAAAGAATCAATCTTAAAAAAAGCCTTTGAATGATTACTGTTCGATTGAATACTACAAAAAACCTGATCTTCAAAAGAAATAGGTAAGTTAATCGTATCTTTATTATTAGCTATAAAAATAACTTCTCTACTTGTAGGGCATTTTCCGTTAAAGTGATTTACATTGAGCTCATCACTATCACAATTATCAATATGAACTCGATACATTCTATTAGAAGCATCTAGATTATTTCCATAAAACTCAAAATAATTAGAATCAATCTTTGCCTTACTTATAATCTGCTCTTGATAAACCCCAGAAATCTTTCTATAATCATCAACTAAAGATAAATAAGCAGTGCTATTAGAATTGGCATCATCTACTGTACCAGAAAATAAATATTGTGCACTACTAGTAGTAGCCGAACAGAATAAAATTAATAGAAAGATGTGAGCCTTAATTTTCATCATTACGAAACTAGTATAAAATCTCATCCTAAAAAAGATTTCTTTAAAAACGTAACATTTATCAGCTTTACACTACGTATATATTGAATTTAATTAATTTATCTTTGTAGTTTATTTATGGGATGTTTTAGAGTGCTATTATCCATTATTTGTCCACCATTAGCTGTTGTCGATAAAGGCTGTGGTTCTATAGTAATTGTTTTTATATTAACATTACTTGGGTGGATACCTGGTGTACTAGCTGCTTTAATTATTCTCAATAATCCAAAAAATTAAACTACACTATGAAAATCAAAAATCTTCTTTTAGCCTTTATAAGTATTGTTATTACTAGCTGTGTTTTCACGGAAGAAATTCATGTAAAAAATGATGGTTCGGGAACGTATGCCTTTAAAATGGATATGAGTAAAATGATGGAAGCTATGGGAGAAATGAGTCAAAAAAGCGATTCCATAAAAAAAGAACCTGAAAAGATAGATTCGATTATGTATTTCAAAGAAATTTTGTCTCAAAATAAGGATAGTATTGCCAAACTTTCTAAAGAAGAACAAGAAACTTTGAAATCTTTAGAAGATTTAAAGATTCACATGAAAATGGATGAAGAAAAAAAGCAAATGAATATGGATTTTCTTTTTGACTTTAAAGATTTGAATCAGCTTAAGAACATGAATGATCGTATTCAGAAGGCTCAAGAAATGAGTGACAAGAAAAAGCAGCAAAATAACTTTCAATCAAATTCAGATGTTGAATATTCTTTTAAAAACAATACATTTAAAAGAAATGTTACATTAAAAAAATTAACTGAAGAAGAGCAAAATCAATACGATCAATCTATTAAACAAGGTGCTCAAATATTTGATGAAAGTACATATAAACTTGTTTATCATTTTGATAAGAAAATTAAAAGTGTTTCTATAGATGGTGCTAAAATTAGTGACGATAAAAAGACATTGACAATCGAAATGCCAATGGATACCGTTATGAAAAATCCATTACTATTGAATTTTGAAGTGAAGTTGAAATAATGAAACAAATCTATTTACAAGATTTAGGAACAAAAGACTACAAAAAGACCTGGGATTATCAGGAAGAATTGTTTGATGCTATTGTTCAAATAAAGCGTAAAAATAGAAATGAAGATTTAAATCTAGATACGCCTAATCATTTTTTATTTGTTGAACATCCGCATGTATATACATTAGGTAAGAGCGGTGATTTTAATAACTTATTACTCAACGAAAAGCAATTAGAAGATAAAGGCATCACCTTTCATAAAATAAACCGTGGTGGTGATATTACCTATCATGGATATGGGCAAATAGTTGGGTATCCTATTCTAGATCTTGATAATTTCTTTAATGACATTCATAAATACATGCGTTTTTTAGAAGAAACCATGATTCAAGTCTTGGCTGATTATGGTTTAAAAGGAGAACGTAGTAAAGGTGAGACCGGTGTTTGGCTAGATGTAGGTACTCCATTTGCTCGTAAAATTTGTGCTTTAGGTGTTAGAAGTAGTCGTTGGGTTACCATGCATGGATTTGCTTTAAATGTAAATACCGATCTAGGGTACTTTGACCATATTATCCCATGTGGTATTCGAGGTAAAGCTGTTACCTCAATGGAGGTTGAATTGGGTAAAAAATTAGATGTAACTGAGGTAAAGCAAAAGATTCTGAATCGCTTTGCTTCTATTTTTGAAGCTGAATTTGTTGAGAGAATTCAGATTTAATCTTCCTCGTTATAAAATACTTTATAATATTTCATTTTCTTTTCTTCGTCATAACCACGTTCTAAATATTCTTCTGCTGCATCTGGCGCGTCAATGTCTAGTTTGATCTGAATATTTGTATCTAGCTTAATCTCATTTTTAAACTTACGCTTTTCCTTTTTTACAACAACTTCAGAAACTGGAAATTGATTTAATACTACCAAATTATTGACTTCCTGAAATTGGTCTTTATAATCTTCGAATAAGTCCTTATGTTTATCTTCATCAAAAATGCTATCCTTAAAGTCATGGATGTTTAAGGTTTCATTTTCCTTAAAGAAATCTACCGTACGAGCTAAAAACTGCCCCTGTTGTTGATTACCATATTCTTCTTTGATAATTTCATCAGAAAAATCTTTACACATCTCTAAATACACCTGTGTATGACGATTATTATCATTTGCATATTTAATATTTAGGAAATTTTGAATCCAATACTGTGCATCATAATTATTATTATCAATCGATAATACGGTGTTACCATCATCATCAGTAGAATTTAAGATCAAACAGCCTTTATCAATTTTTTTAGTGCTTATACCCTTTTGCACAAAAACGTCAAAACTATTTTCTTCTAAATAGGTCTGAAAGAAATCTATTTTATTTTCGATCTTAAAGATACCTAGTGCCTGTGTTGCTACGTCACGATAATCTATTCCTTCAAATAAAGCAATGATCACATCGCCAATTTTAATCTGTGCAGAATTAGATTGTTCATACAAATGCGTAACAATATTCTTAGAAATTTCTACAAAAGTGGAAGCATCTTGAAAGACTTGTTTTGCATAATTATTAACCTCGTTCATACTAATATCTGAATGGTGATTAAAACGATAACTTTCTGTAACATTTACAAAAGGCTTTAGTAAAAATGGTTGCATCAGACGATAACTATCTTCATCAAACGTTACCACATTTTCTGAAAATACGTTTGTAGCTTCGTTAAACTTATTGCCAACTTTATGTATAATAAATTTTGATATTATGGCTTTATTACGCTTGATCATTTTACTCAGTTTTTTGAAGCTGCAAATGTAGCTTTTTGACCAGGAGTATTAAAGAATAAAAAATAAAAAAACCGAGGCAATTGCCCCGGCTGAAGAAGAGTACTTCTTTTTCATATATTTTTCTAAATTTTTACAAAAACTACACGTCTGTTTTGTGCTTTTCCGTCCGGCGTTTTATTATCGCCAACTGGCTCAGTTTCACCTTTACCATCTGTCTGCAACCGATCACTTGAAACATTATAGATATTGATTAGAGCATCTTTTACTGCATTTGAGCGATTTTTTGACAGCGCCATATTTGTATCATCAGAACCATCAGAATCTGTATGACCTATAATATTTAAGCGCATATCTGGCACTTGTTTTAGAGCCTGTGAAATTTGACGAATGATACCAAATGATTGTGGCTGTATATTAGCTGAACCAGAATCGAACAAAATACCATTGGTTGAAAACTTTCCTTCATTAATCAACTGACGTCTTAGATCTACACCGCCCTCAGCTAACTTGAAATTTTTAATAAACACTCGTTCTTTACCGTCTTTAAAATAAGGTTGCAATTGAAATCTAAACTGATTCATTTGTACACCTTCGGTAAAAAAACGAGGAATGTCTACATATTTCTTTTCATTTACCCAAAGTCTAAAGCGCTGTTTATTAACACCTATAGATACATGTGCTAACTTATCAAGTACATCCTTTCTAATATCTGCCGTTACTTTATTGTTAATCCCCATTTTGTTATTTCTAACCCTCATCCCAATAGGGTGATATTGGCAAAATGGAAGTGTAACATAACCATGATTAACCCCCCATTTAAATTTTCTATCGTCAGTTAACAACAAACGTATTATAGCACTAGATGAAGTTTTCTTATCTAAACCAGTAGCAAGAATATCAAACTCAATGGTATATTCTTCAGGCAAAGCATTAGTCAAAGGTGTATAAAAAGTGTTATGTCCTGGTTTTATTTCTAGCCACTTTTCGGTTCCTTCATTAAGAGTAACTACTTCGCCGCTACCATTTGTATTCCATTTAGACGGAAAATCACCTATAAAATCATTAGAAAAATCATCATAGAATAATAGCTTATCACCTGGTACAAAATCGAATTTGCTATATACTCTTATATCTTTTGGAGCATTTGAATTATCTGATGAATTTCCATTTGTGCCAGAGCTTTGAGATGATATACTTGAATCATTATCATTTGAGGAAGTATCGTTAGAAGCAACATCTTCATCACCTGTTTCTTCCTTTTGCTTTCGTTTTTCTGTAATTAATTTTTTAGCGGTTTTTAAACTGTATTTTAAAGCCTTCTTTGCTCGGTTCATCTGTAATGTAGCTTTACCTTGTTTTAAAATACCAGCACCATCAATATCAGAGATAGCATCTGGCGCAGTCGCTAGAACTCGTTCGCTATCTTCAACAGCATCTATTAAGAGTTCTAAATCATCATCTTCTAAAGGTTTTCCTTGTTCTGCATAACTATCAAATCGATAGACTTTGTCATAAAGATCAAAAGATTCTCTTACAAATCTATCAACACTATTAATGCCTACTCTACTAGACGGTCGTTTTAATCTTTTTGTTTGCGCTTCAACCGTGTATTGAAAAAGGAAAAATGCAAGAATCAAAAAGTTAAAAGTTGAAAATTTCATAATATATTAATTTAATCTAAATTGAGGTTAATAGCAACCCAATGGCATATAAACCCTAAAACTTTAAAGTTTAGGTAAGAGCTCTAGTATCATCAAAAATATTACAGCTCAAAATTCAATAACAAAACTATTGTTATCTATTGTTGCTTGATATCAAATATGTAACATATCTTATCACAAATGTAACTTTCAGTATTTTCATATAAGAGCTTGTCTATAAGCTGTAATAAAAAAAAGGGGAATAATCCCCTTTATCATAATAGCATTGAAGATAATCCTTTTCATAGCAATTGAAGTCTTCTTCTTAGCAATTAATAACTCTAAATCATAGTTTTCTTTTTTCGCTCTAAACAATTTTAATTCAAAAGTCCTAAAAGAAACAATGCCCTCAAACTGATATTGTATAATTGGTATAAAATAGTGTATAGATATCAACAAAATTGATGTAGCACTAAATTTATATTCTTATTTACCAATTATACTTAAATTAGCACTAAGCATACATGGGTTTACCTAACATGTGCTTCTTTATATTACATTTGATAAAAACCTGTCTAGATGCTAAAAGCTGTAATTATTGATGATGAACCAAAAGCAATTCAAGGCTTATCTTGGGAATTATCCAATTTTAGTGAGGAGTTAGAAGTGATAGCTACTTTTACAGAGCCCGAAAAGGCTTTACGTTATATAGAAGACACCTCAATAGACTGTTTGTTTTTGGATGTTGAAATGCCAACTATGGATGGATTTCAGTTTTTAGAAAAACTATCAAAAAAAGATTTTGCAATTATTATTACAACAGCTTATAATGAGTACGCCATAAAAGCTTTGAAAAAAGAAGCAATAGATTATTTGTTAAAGCCAATAGATAGTGATGACTTAGAAGATGCAATTGCAAAAATTAAAAAATTCAATTCAAGGATTACCAATGCCGATAAGTTTGAACGTATACTATTAAACTTTAATGATAAATTAAATCATAAAAAGATAACAATTAATACTGATGGTAAATTGGTTTTCTTAGAGCCAAATGATATTTACTATGCTGAGTCTGATGGTAATTATTCAACCTTATATTTACAAAACAATAAGAAAATTGTACTTACCAAAAAACTAAAGGAAGTCTGTGAAATTTTACCAAAAGATCATTTTTTTAGAATTCACAACTCTTTTATTGTCAATTTAGATAAGGTTAAAGAATTTTTAAAAACAGATGGTTACGTTATTCTCGAGGACAATAAAAAAATACCAGTATCTAGACAGCGTAAATCCGATTTTCTAGATAAATTTTAATTAATTATGAAAAGAATTGTCTGTGTCATATTAATAATTTTTAGTTTTCTAGAACATGGTTATGCTCAAAAAAAGAAGCAAGACTATATAAAAAACTCCGACAGCTTATTAATAACTAGACCAGGCACTTACAAAGAGATGAATAATCTCTTACGGTTTTTTAGAAATGACACTATAAAACTACGATCGATAATCAAAAAATTTGATGATAACAACTATTTGGTAGGTAAATCTTATGTATTGAATTTATTAGGAACTCGTTATAGAAACATTTCAGAATATCAAAAAGCAATAAAAATTCATCAACAAGCTTTAGAAGCTGCTGAACAAGCGAAAAGTGTAGAATTCAGAGTATTTAGCTTAAATATGTTAGGTGTAGATTATCGTAAAATGGATGCCAACAGAACAGCGTTAGATTATAATCAAGAAGCCTTATCGATTGCTGAAAAAGTTGAAAACCCAAATCTCGGTCTTCGTAGAAGCATAGCTGTTTCTTATAATAGCATGGGTAATATTTACTTATTATTAAAGCAATATGACTTAGCAATTCAACAATTTAATAAATCTCAAGCGATTGAAAGAAGTATTAATAATCGATTAGGGTTAGCCATCAATAACCAAAACATTGGTTACGCCAAAGAGCAACACGGACTGCTTGACGAAGCTTTAGTACATTACAAAAGCTCAATAGTAATAAATGAAAAGATATATAATAAGATAGGCATAGTAATTTGTAATGGTAGCATTGCTCGCATCTACATTAAACAAGACAAACCAAAAGAGGCCATTGATGTTATCAAAAAAAGTTTGCCAATAGCTATAGATTTAGGTAATAACGACTATCTATCAACACAATATATCTATTTAGGTTGGGCATATACTAAATTAGGTCAATTTAATATGGCTGATAAAAACTTGAAAAAAGGATTAGAAATAGCAAAAAAGTATGGAATATCTACTTCCATTTCTGAAGCCTATACTCATTTATCAGAACTATCAGCAAAAAGAAATGATTACAAGAATAGCCTTGCTTATTATAAGTTAGCTGAAGAATTTGATGAAAAAATCTCTGATGAGCGCACAACACAATATGTAAATGATCTTATTATAAAGTATGATAGTGAAAAGAAAAATAACCAGATAGAAGTACTTGGTAAACAAAATGAGATTGCCAATTTAAGCCTTAGGAAGAATAGAAATATTTGGTTGATAAGCTTAATTGCTTTAACCCTTCTAGGTGCAGTTCTATACTTCTTATACAGACAACGATTGCTAAAAAATGAAAAAAGAATTCTAACTCTTGAACAAGATCTTTTACGGATTCAAATGAACCCACATTTTATTTTTAATGCGCTTAATTCCATTAAATTATATATAATAAATAATGAACAAAAAAATGCTGTTCACTACCTTAATAAGTTCTCTAAATTAATTCGAAAAATATTAGATGCATCATCGGTTAAAGAAACTAGTTTAGCCGAAGAACTAGAAACTATGAATCTATACATGAGTATAGAGAATATACGTTTTTCGAATGAAATCGAACATGAAATTAATGTTGACCCATCTATAAATTTAGAAACTATTAAAGTACCTCCACTAGTCTTACAACCATTTTTAGAGAATTCTATTTGGCATGGATTGTCTTCTAAAAAAGGAACTAAAAAAGTGTTAATCTCTGTAAACAAGTCTAACAAAGAGTTTGTTGAGATTTCTATAGAAGACAATGGAATTGGCAGAAAAGAATCTGCAAAAATTAAAGCGAAAAAAGTAATACATAGAAAATCTATAGGTATAGATTTAACACGTGAACGATTAGAAAATTTTGTAAAGAATTTTAAGAATACTTTTTCCCTTACCTATAAAGATCTTGTAGACAATAACGACAATGCAATGGGTACCAAATTGATAATACAAATACCACTGTATTAAAACTTATTTTTTAGTTTTAACAAAGTTCTTCTTTAGACCACTTATGTAGAAAAGTAGAACTACACAAGCTTCTACAGCTAACAATACCCAAATATTTACACCTGTTAAAAAGTTAGCAATCGAATCAGTCATTAATGCGAACATATTTATAAAAATAAATGCTATTAAAACAATAGAAGTTTTCATGCTTTTAAAATTTAGTCAAAAGTAACCCGTTAGACATAGAAAAGTCAAGAGGAAAAACCCTGTTTTAGCACAGGGTTTTTCCTCTATTTCTTCTTCATAACAATTTTATAGAATGTACTTTTTCATAGACACTACAAATGTAAACTCAAAACATAATAAGAGTATAAACATATGTAACAGAATATTAAACATATGTAACATTGAAGTTTAAAAATCTAGTGTAAGCTGTTCTGGCAACAATCTAAATGATTTTCTATGATGCTCTGTAATACCAAATTGCCTAATAGCTTCTCGGTGCTCTTTAGTAGGATATCCTTTATTTTTTTTCCAATTATATTGTGGAAATTTATCGTGAATCTTTTGCATATAATCATCGCGATAGGTTTTCGCCAAAACCGATGCAGCTGCAATACTTAAATATTTACCATCACCTTTAATAATAGTTTGATACTCTATTTCCTTATACTTTTTAAATCTATTACCATCTACAATTATGTATTCTGGTGTTAATTTTAAATCATCAATCGAACGATGCATTGCGGCAATTGAAGCATTTAAAACATTAATAGTATCTACCTCACCTTGCCAAACAAAATTTACTGCATAAGATAATGCATGTTCTTCAATAAAAGGTTTTAGGCTTAAGCGTTGTTTTTCGGTTAATTGTTTAGAATCATTTAAAAATGGATGTTCAAATTCTTTAGGTAAAATTACAGCAGCAGCTACAACTGGACCCGCAAGACAACCTCTACCGGCTTCGTCAGTTCCAGCCTCAAGTTTATACCCTGAAAAATTGTGTAATAGCATCTTAAATCGTTCTCTCAAAAATAGCCTAAATGTTAAAATATGGCTTTATTTTTTGGCAAAACTTTTAAAGTAAATAGTTTACCTTTGTCATCCTATAATTAGGAGTATGCAAAAATCGGTTTTCGTATTATTTTTCTTACTAACCACCTACTTTACATTTGCTCAGATCGTTCCTAGAAAACCTGGAGGGAATGATAATTTTAATAACTTTCAACAAGACGATACCCTTAGAAATCCTAAAGAGCAAAAAATAAAACTTTCAGCTAAAACAACGTATAAAGATTATAAAGTCATTTCTTATAAATATGATACCACTTACGTGGATACTACTCTATCACAATTAAAATATAATAAGTTCAATTATATACGTAAAGATAATTTCGAGTTGTTACCTTTTAACAATCAAGGTCAAACTTTTAATAGTTTGGCTTATACTTTTAATGATGCATCACTTTATCCATCTTCTGGAGCTCGTGCCAAGCATTTTAATTATTATAATACTGAAGATATTAATTATTATCGTGTAGCTACACCAACTACAGAATTAGCTTATCGATCTGGATTGGAACAAGGACAATTTCTAGATGCACTATTTACCTTTAATACATCTAAACGCTTAAATTTTTCGATTGCCTATAAAGGATTACGTTCTTTAGGTAAATATCGTACTTCTTTAAGTAGTCATGGTAATCTACGTATTACTACAAATTATCGCACAAAAGATGATGTCTATAACTTTAGAACGCATATAGCGGCTCAAGATTTAACCAATGATGAGAACGGAGGGTTAAGTCCAGAATCACTTATCAATTTTCAAACCAACGACCCAAATTTTGATGATCGCGCTCGCCTAACCACAAATTTTAATGATGCTGAAAATCTCTTACGTGGAAATCGTTATTACTTAGAACATGACTATAAAATTTGGCAACGGAAAGATTCTTTAAACAATACCAAAACATATTTAAAGGTTGGTAATATTCTAAATTTTGAAAGTAAACATTACGATTATAGACAAACAAATAACTATGAGGGTTTTGGCGATTCCTTTAATGCCAGTGTAAATGATAAGTTAGAGAATACAATTTTTAAAGCTCAAGGGTATTTAGCTCTAAAATCGCCTATTGTTTTGGGCGAGGTAAAATTTAAAGCCGATTATTATGATTTTCAGCATAAATATGCTAGTGTAACTACTATTGCAGGAAATCTCATTCCAGATAACCTTAGCGGGAATACAATTGCCATTGGTGGTGAATGGAAAACCAAATTAAAAAAATTCAACATTGATGCCGATGTTTCTACTATAGTTTCTGGTGATCTTACAGGCAACAATATCAAAGCATCTGCAACCTATGTACGGGATAGTCTTTTTACTTTTAAAGGAACTTTTTTTAATAACAATAGGTCACCAAATTTCAATTTTTTATTAAATCAAAGTAGCTACGTTGCTTACAACTGGAATAATGATTTTAGAAATGAAATCACTCGTAGTCTTATCTTTGATCTAAGATCAGACAAGTTATTAAATGCTTCAGCACAAATAACTCAATTAGATAATTACACCTATTTTGTAGATGCTGCAACCTCACTAACTGGGCAAACAGAGCCATTACAATCTGATGAAACTATTAATTATCTAAAGATTAAAGTATCCAAAGATTTAAGGATCGGAAAATTCGGCTTCGATAACACAATTATGTATCAAAAAGTTACCGATGGAGAATCTATTTTTAGAGTACCAGAGTTTGTTACTAGGAATTCTCTTTATTTTGCCGATCATTTGTTTAAAGGTGATCCGGTATATATAGAAACCGGGGTGACATTCAACTATTTTTCCAAGTATTTTGCCAATGCATACAACCCGGTACTGTCAGAATTTTATTTGCAAAATGAACAAGAAATTGGAGGATATCCTGTTTTCGATTTCTTTATCAACGCTCAAATACAACGTACACGTTTATATTTTAAATTAGAACACTTTAATTCTAGTTTTGGTGATACAAACGATTATTTTTCTGCACCTAATTATCCTTATAGAGATGTGGTTTTCCGTTTCGGAATTGTTTGGAACTTCTTTATTTAAGCAACAACTGTTTTAGTAGTAAGCTGTTTTATTTTTATATGAAATGCTGCAAATAGCAATGTCATAAAAGGGCTTAACCAGTTAAAGATTGCATAAAAAGCATAGTCTACTACTGGAACACCTAGTACACCACTATGATATGCACCACAAGTATTCCAAGGTACAAGAACGGAGGTTACAGTACCAGAATCTTCTAAAGTTCTACTTAGATTTTCAGGTGCTAAACCTTTATCCTCATAAGCTTTTTTAAACATCTTTCCAGGTACTACCAATGCCAGATATTGATCACTAGCCGTAACATTTAGAGCTAAACAACTTGCCACTGTACTTGCAAATAATCCAAATGTAGTAGTTGCTAATTTTAACAAAGCGTCGGTAATTCTAGTTAAAGCACCAATGGCATCCATTACACCTCCAAAAACCATGGCACAAATGATCAACCAAATTGTGCCTAGCATACCTTTCATCCCTCCGGCAGAAAATAAATCATTTAATTCTGCACTAGAAGTTACAACGGCAGAGTCAACTGTCATAGCATTCATTACACCTTTATAAGCAGATGTAAAATTTAACGAATCTGCACCTGCTACACTTGCTACAATATCAGGTTGTGCAATAATAGCCGCCGCGCCACCCAACAATGTGCCAATCATTAAAGCAATTAAAGGGGGTGTTTTTTTAACTATCATAGCTATTACAATAATGGGTACTATAAATAACCAAGGCGTTATATTAAAAGCTCCATCTACTGCAATTAATTTATCAGATATATCTGGGCTACCTGTTGTTTCTATGGTTAAGCCAATAATAATAAAAACAATTAGAGTAACTGTAATTGTTGGTACAGTTGTATAAGCCATATACTTAATATGGTCGAACAATTCACCACCTGCCATTGCTGGTGCCAGGTTGGTAGTATCACTTAAAGGTGACATTTTATCGCCGAAATAAGCACCAGAAAGCACGGCTCCAGCAGTCATCCCAAGTGATATCCCTAAGGTATTACCAATACCAATTAAAGCTATACCAACTGTAGCAGCTGTTGTCCAAGAGCTACCTGTAGCTATAGAAATAATGGCACAAATAATAACACATGCAGCTAAAAATATTGTTGGGTTTAATATTTGTAATCCATAATAAATCATAGAAGGAATAATACCACTGATTAACCAGGTACCCGCTAAAGCACCTACCATCAATAAAATAAGTAAAGCGCCTGTTGTAGATTTTACATTTTCGGCAACTTCTTCTATCATTCGTTTATAAGACACTTTGTTTCTAAACCCTACTATGGCCGCAACTGCCGCTCCTAATAATAATATAAACTGATTACTTCCGCTTAAAGCGTCATCTCCATAAACAAAAAATACATTGTAAAACAACATGATTACCAGTGCAATCACCGGAATCAATGCTTCCCAAATGCTGAGCTCTTTGTTTTCAATTACTTTTTGATCTTCAATTTTAATCTCAGAAATATTATTATCGTCGCTCATAGGGTTTAATTAAAGGAATGTAATGATACAAAGAAATCTAAAACTGTGCAATCTGACCTAGCGTGTAGAAATAGAAATAAGTGATCACATTGTTAGAATAATTTCTTAAATTTAACTATTCACTAAAACTAAATAGAAACGATGAAAAAATTAACAAACTATCTTTTAATTGCTGTTATTGCAATTAGTACTGTTGCTTTTATAAGCACTAAAAAAGCTGCAACAAGTTTTGATATTGAAAAAGCTGAATTTATGGAGCTTTTAGAAGAAACTAAATCTTATACCATTGAATTGGCAGAGGCTATGCCAGCCGATAAATATACGTTTAGACCACATGATTCTATTAGAAGTTTCGGCGAGCAAATGGCGCATATAGGTATGTCTTCTAAATTTTTATTAGACATGTTCGTTAACGGCGCACCTATGCCAAGTAGAGAGGCTTTCGCTGAAGCTGCTAAAATGGAAAAAGAAATGGGTGCAGATAAAGAAAAAGTAATTGCTACCATTACTGCAACTTTTAAAGACATTAAGGATACTTATAAGGGTATGAGCGAAGAGCAAATGAAGGAAACTTTTAAAGTTCCTTTTGATCCTAAGCAGCCAGAATTTTCTAAGAAAAAAGCTTTTAGTTTTATTAAAGACCACATGATTCATCATAGAGGGCAAGCATTAGTAGGTTTACGTATGCAAGGTATTAAAGCACCTCAATATAGATTGTATTAATAAACTATATTAAATAGAGTTAAAAAACCCACTCAAATTGAGTGGGTTTTTAATTTAGCTTGATTCTTAAATAAAAATCTACGAACTTCGCTTATCAGCCGATATAGTTCATTAAAACGGAACCATATCTAAACGTTGGGCACAATATCAAAATGACCGAAAATTCAAGCAACACTTTATTTTATTGCGGACTAATTTTACTTTCGTTAGGTGCATTTGGACTGACTTTCGCAGCTTTTTATGCTATAATTGGTTTGCCTATTTTCCTACTTGGAATTATCTTGATTTTAATCGCTTCAAAAAGGACCTGGAAACAGAGATTAATAACTATCGGACTATTTGTTGTTGCGATTATAGCATTTTGGCCAATTTGGAGAGCAATAAAGACTGTTGGACCCGAAACATTTCTGATTCCTGAAAATTATTATGGAAAAGTGAATATAATATTTAAACCAGGCTGCGGAAAACATCTAGAAAAAACAGAAGAAGGCCTAGTTTACAAAGTTCCAAATGACGGAATACTAATTCTTGACAATGAGTTAAAATTTGGACTAATAGATCACTCTTACTTTTACGTTGACGAAAGTGGAAATCGAACTGAAATTCCGAAAATGGATGTCAGAGATTTTAATGAAGAATGGACTTTGGAGAAAAATCCAAATGAGCCATCTAGAGACAAGCTGGGAATTTTTCATTGGGGAAGAACTGGCAGTATTGGAAGTATGATTAATGAAAAGGGGGAAGTAACTAATAAAGACGAACAATACAAATTTCTTGAGTTTTATGTTTCAAATTATACTGACTTGTCGAAAGAATATACATTCAAGTACGACCAGAAATTTGACTCAATTAAAAAAGTAAAACTGAAGGAATGTAAATAAAACTACTGTGCCCAACAACGTGTATAGTTCATTGCTTCGGATTTTCCCTTCGGAAAATCACTCGCAAAAGAACTATCGGCAGTTTTATTTACTAAATTCGTCGCTAAACCAAACGCAACAAACCATATACAAACCGATAAGCGAACAAATAAAAAGAATTACTCAAACAAAAAATCCACTCAAATTGAGTGGATTTAATTTTGGTGGGCAATGAGGGATTCGAACCCCCGACCCCCTCGGTGTAAACGAGGTGCTCTGAACCAACTGAGCTAATTGCCCTAAGCGGATGCAAATATAATTTAGTTTTTAATTATAGCAAAGATTTTAATGAAAAATATCATAAAACTTCTGCCACTACAAAAGTACTGCCACCAATAAAAATTAAGTCGTTTTTAACAGCGTTTTTTAAAGCAGATTTATATGCCTTATCTACGGATGCATATTTTGAACCTTTTAGTTTAAATTTATTAGCAATTTCTTGTAACTGATAGGCGTTTAAACCACGAGGAATATCTGGTCTACAAAAATAATAGCTAGCATCTTTAGGAAATATTGGTAGAATGGTCTCTAAATTTTTATCATTTACCACACCTAAAACAATATGCAAATTTTTATAATCTTCATTTAATAATTGGCCTAACACATAAGTAAGACCTTCTTTATTATGCGCTGTATCACATATAACTTTAGGCCTTTCTTGCAATACTTGCCAACGGCCCAATAAGCCTGTATCCTTAACTACATTCAGTAGTCCCGTTTCAATATGCTGTTTAGATACTTCAAATCCACTTAGTTGATCAATTGTAGCAACAGCTGTTCTTACATTTTTAGTTTGGTAGCTTCCTAAAAGATCAGTTTTAAAATCTTCTTCTATCGTTTCTGCCCAAGTAATTGAGGTATCTCTTTCTTTAGCAATTCTTTTAAATAGATCTTTTATTTCCTCTTGCTTTTCACCCACAACCACAGGAATACTTTCTTTTATAATTCCCGCCTTTTCAAAAGCTATTTCTGGCAAGGTTTCTCCTAAAAATTGGGTATGATCGTATCCTATATTTGTTATTACAGAAATTTCTGGTGTTATAATATTAGTTGAATCTAATCGACCCCCTAAACCAACTTCTATAATAGCAATATCTACTTCCGCCAAAGCGAAATAATCAAATGCCAAGCCAACAGTCATTTCAAAAAAAGACAATTTTTGTTGATCTAAAAATTCTTGGTTAATAGAAATAAAATCAATCACGTTTTGCTCAGAAATGACCCTGCCATTGATTTTAACACGTTCTCTAAAATCTTTTAAATGAGGCGAAGTATACAAGCCTACTTTATAACCTGCTTCTTGTAAAATAGAAGCCAACATATGACTTGTAGAACCTTTGCCATTGGTACCAGCTACATGTATACTTTTAAATTTTTGATGCGGATTACCAAGATGCTTTGCTAAAGCCAGTGTATTTGTTAAATCTTTTTTGAAAGCGGTTTTACCTTGACGCTGATACATTGGAAGCTTAGAAAACATCCAATCTAAAGTTTCTTGATAATTCAATTTAATTTGATAAAGAGAAGTTATAAATAATTGAACCTACTTGTTTTGTTGGTGCCTTACTATCTGAATTAAAGCGTGTTTTTAACGCTGCTTCTTTTGCTCTTGTCAATAAACAAGAAGCCGAATTCGTAGTACCCTTAATACCAGGTGTTGCGGCGATAACTCTACCAGATTTATCTACCGAAATGCTTACCACTACTCTACCTTCTTCGTTACAATCGTAAGTTGGTTTAGGTTTAGAAACAGCTTTTCTGTTACTCAATCTGTAGTTTCCGCTATTACCAGTTCCTCCAGTTCCGTAATAACCACTAGCATTAGGATCTCCATTTGGATTGCCTTTGTCGCCAGCTTGATTGTCATTACCTTCACCTCCTGATGCCGTTCCATCTGAATTATTTACACCACCCATTAAGGCGTCTAATTTTTTTCGCTTGGCATCTTGTTCTGCTTTTTTACGAGCTTCTGCTGCTTTACGAGCTCGCTCTTTACGTTCTGCCTCGGCCTTCGCTTTTCGTGCTGCTTCTTCAACTCTACGCTTTTCTGCTTGCTCTTGTTTTAATCGTATGGATTCTGCTGATTCTTGAGTTACAACTTTTTCGGTTGCAGCTTCCGATACTGATTCTTCTATAGGTGTTTCTTCAATTACTTCCTCTTCTACTTCTGTTTCTTCTACAACTTCTTCTTGAGGAGCAGATTTTATTGGTTCCGTAGGTTGAATATTACCACTACCGACATCTGTTGTTCCGAAATTAACAGCAATTCCTAATTCTTCTGGCGGGTCTAAATATTTCATACCAAACGTAAAAATGATAAACAGTAATAATCCCATAATAATGGTTGTTATTACAGCCGATTTTCTTTTATGTCTGGTATCTAATAATGCCATACTACTTTGGTCTTACTGCCAAAATTACTTTAAATTTATTTCTATTAGCAATATCCATCACTAAAACTGCTTTTTCTATGGGCACTGTTTCTTCTACTCTTAACAAAACAGTTGGGTTTTCTCTATCAGCTAATAGTTTTCTTAACTCTCCTTCAATATTACCCTCTGCGGTTTGTCTATTGTTCACATAATAGTTTTCATTCTTCTTAATACTAACAGCTATATGCTGTGTATTTGTAGATTTTCCTTTTGCTTTTGGCAGGAGTAAATCTAATGCATTAGGTGTACTTGCCGTTAACATAAAAAATATGAGTAGCAAAAACACAATATCTGTCATAGACGACATACTAAATTCTGGGCTAACTTTATTTCGATTCTTAAAATTCATTTTTTAAGAATTAAGCTGGTTCATTCAAAAGGTCTAAAAACTCAACAGCCTTAGCTTCCATGTTATGAACCACTTTATTGGTTCTAACTACTAAGTGGTTATAAGCCATATAGGCTATAATACCTACAACCAATCCTGCAACGGTCGTTGTCATTGCTGTATAAATACCAGATGCCAACGAACCCATTTCGGCTTGACCGCCACTAGTAGCCATTTCATGAAAGGCAAGAATCATACCAACCACCGTACCTAAGAAACCTATCATTGGTGCTGCACCAGCAATAGTCGCAAGTACGCTTACATTCTTTTCTAGTTTATAAATTTCTAAACTACCTGCATTTTCAATAGCCTTATTAATATCTTCTAAAGGTTTACCTATACGAGAAACTCCTTTTTCAATCAACCTTGCGGCTGGAGAACTAGCTTGCGCGCATAAGATTTGAGCAGCCTCTAACTTTCCGTTAGAAACATGATCTCTAATCTGATTCATAAAATTCTTATCTGTTTTGGAAGCCGCTTTTATAGCAAAAAAGCGTTCGAAATAAATGTACAGACCAATTACTAATAAGACTAGTAAAACGAGGATAACTATTTGTCCTCCTAGACCACCATCCATTATCAATTGATAGATAGATAATGTTTTTTCTTCTGATACAACTTCTTCTAGGTTATCTTGAGCAGATTGTGCTCCATCTTGAATACTCAAAAACATAAATTTTGTCTAATTAAGGGGAATACTATTTCTTAACGAAAATACGAGTAGAAAATTGTTTTGTTGCAAACAAAAAACCCGAGAAAATTCTCGGGTTTATTTTTTATAAAAATCCTCTCATTATTATAAAGACTATAGCGCCTGCCAGAAAGCCAATAAATGCTAGCCAACTTATCTTTTTCAAATACCAGAAAAAGTCTATTTTTTCCATACCCATTGCAACAACTCCTGCGGCAGAACCTATGATTAACATACTACCACCTGTACCAGCTGAATAGGCTATAAAGTGCCATAATGGATTATCCATTGGTTCAGAAAACATACCTAGACTTGCCGCCACCAAAGGAACATTGTCAATAACAGCAGAACCAACACCTAATAACATCACTACTAAATCTGAAACTCTGGTACCAGCCAATTCAGTCGTCATCATTGGCATAGTATCTTGTAACCAATTAGCAAAACCAAATAATTGCCCTAGAGATTCTAAAGCTGCAACCGCCAATAAAATACCTAAAAAGAATAAAATACTTGGCATTTCAATTTTTGACAAAGCTCCGTGCACAGGGCTATGTGTTGCATGATCATCATGAGCTGAAGGTTCAGTTTCAACATTGGTGATACTAAATTTTGTTTTACTATAAATCTCTGCAAAAGTAGCAACTACTGCCAACGATAACATCATACCAACATAAGGAGGTAAATGTGTAACCGTTTTAAAAATAGGCACAAACACAATAGCACTTAAGCCTAAATAAAACATTATTTTACCATGTCTTGTTGCCTCTCCTTCTGTGTCTTCTACATCTGCAATATTTCCTTTAAAAGCTTTTAATCTTGAAGCAAAAAATACGGGTACAATCATACAAACCAATGATGGAATTAATAAGTACATAATTAAATTTCCGGTTGTAACTTTTTTACCAATCCATAGCATAGTGGTAGTTACGTCTCCAATTGGCGACCAAGCTCCACCAGCATTAGCAGCAATAATAATTAGACCTGCGAACCAAATTCTATCTTCTCTTTGCAATACAATTTTTCTTAGAATAGTTATCAGTACAATAGTAGCTGTTAAATTATCAATAATAGCAGACAGGATAAATGCTAAAAAAGCAAAAATCCAAAGAAGTTTCGCCTTACTTTTTGTTCTAACAAAACTTTTAATTGTGGCAAAACCATTGAAATAATCAATTATTTCTACAATAGTCATTGCCCCTAAAAGAAATACTAATATTTCCGCAGTTTTACCTAAATGATGCAACAGTGTTTCTTCCATCCAGTGCATTTTATCATCATGAGAAAGCGAAGAAAACCCATCTACCAGTGCACCTTTAGCTGAATCAAACCAATTTGGGAATTCGTCTATGCCAAATGCTATTAATGCCCAACATATAGCCATCATTGCCAAAGCAGGAATTAACTTGTCAATTTTTAAATTATGTTCTAAGGTAATTGCTAAATAGCCTAAGACGAAGATTATAATAATGATAGATTCCATTTGGTTAGTTTTTTGTTTAAAGATATAAAATTATAGTAATTGTTCAAGTGCTATTTCAAAAGCAGTTTCGCTTATCTTATTTTTTGAAGATTTCTTTTTATAAACTTTTTCTAATGCAGTACGAATTATTTCTGATGTATCGTTAAAAATAGCTTCATCATTCATAGAAACTTTACGTTCCATAAAATAGGCGAAAACACGTGCCATACCACAATTTGAAATAAAATCAGGGATTAAACTAACTTTAGCATCAGTATGCTCCATAATATTTCCAAAGAAGATTTCTGGGTCCGCAAAAGGCACATTTGCTCCACAAGAAATTACCTCTAATCCTGTATTGATCATTTGATCAATTTGAGATTGCGTAATCAGCCTAGAAGCAGCACAAGGTGCAAAAATTTCAGTTTCCAAACTCCAGATACGTTCATTCATTTCCTCAAAAGGGATCATTTGATCTGCTATTAATGTATTTCCCTTTTTATTCAAGAAAAACTCTTTAATGTCTTCAAACGAAAATCCTTTTTCATTAATAACACCACCAGCTCTATCTATTATACCCACAACTTTTGCTCCCATTTGAGACAAATAATAAGCCGCTGCTGAACCTACGTTGCCAAAACCCTGAACAACCGCTCTTTTGCCTTTTACATCACCACCGTAAATGGAATAATAATGTTTTACTGCCTCTGCAACCCCAAAACCAGTAATCATATCTGCTACAGTGTATTTCTTAGAAACATCTGGCGTATATTGTTCACTCTCAATAACTTTTATAACTCCATGACGTAATTGACCAATTCTGTTAATCTTATCAGCCTCAGTAGGTCTAAAGTGTCCATTAAAAACTCCTTCTTGTGGATGCCAAACACCACTTTCTTCAGTAATAGGAATTACCTCATGTATTTCATCAACATTAAGATCTCCACCTGTACCGTAATAATTTTTTAATAGTGGAGCAACTGCCTTGTACCAACGTTCTAAAACATCTTGTTTTCTAGGGTCTCTAGGGTCAAAATTTATTCCAGATTTTGCGCCTCCAATTGCAGGGCCAGATACTGTAAACTTTACCTCCATTGTCTTAGCTAAAGACAATACCTCATTCATATCCAAACCTTTACGCATTCGAGTACCTCCACCTGCTGCTCCTCCTCTAAGTGAGTTAATAACTGTCCAGCCTTCTGCTTCTGTTTCTGGGTCTTTCCAATTAAAAACTATTTCTGGTTGTTTATTTTCGTATTTCTGTAATAGTTCTTTCATTTCTAATTTTATAACTTGTTCTAACTTTAGTTTGTGTTTTCTTTTCTCTTTGTATAATATTTCTTAAGCGAAGTTAAAGCTGATTCATTTTAAAATTATTTGAATTAAACCGAACAAATATAAAGTTTTTAGCAAAGCTCAGGAATGAAAATTTTCCCCGAAGAATGATCTTTTTCAGCACCGGTAACAGAGCTCAATACGTTTACTTTGCTTTGTATTTTTAACAATCCTAAAAAGGCAAAGATCAATGCTTCTTTGTATTCTATTATTTCTTTTTCAGGAATTACAATATTAGATTTACTAAGTTCTGTCATTCTTGAAATTAGAAAATCATTAAAAACGCCACCACCTGTTACTAAAACTGATTTTTTTTGAGCATAAAATTGATTAGCTATTTGCAAAGCAACATGTTCTACAAAAGTTCTCAATATATCTTTCGCATCTAAATGATAAGAATCTATCAAAGGAAAAATTTGAGCTTCGACCCATTCATAACCCAATGATTTCGGTGGTTCTTTTTTATAAAAAGATAGCTGTTCTAATTGTTGTAATAATGAATCATTAATATTTCCTTCAGATGCTAACCGTCCCTTATCATCAAATGCAAAACCTAATTTATTGACATAATGGTTTAGTACAATATTTACCGGACAAACATCATAAGCTATTCTTTTATGATTGTCCTGGAAAGAGATATTTGCGAAACCCCCTAAATTCAAACAGTAATCATAATCGTTAAATAACAATAGATCGCCTATAGGTACTAATGGTGCTCCTTGTCCTCCCAATTTTACATCTTGAGTTCTAAAATCACATATAATTTTAGAGTTAGTGATGTTTGCAATTTGTTGACCATCACCAATTTGCAAGGTATACCCTTCTTTTGGATTGTGAAAAATGGTATGTCCATGTGAAGCAATAAAATCAATTTTATCTATTTGATTTTTCTTAATAAAGTCGTTTAGTATACTCCCTAAATAATGACCTAATTCTACATTTAGTTTTTCTAAATTTTCCTCTTTAGAAGTAAAAGCATCCTTGAGTTTCTGTTTCCAAAGATTTGAATAAGGCAGAGTTGTTGAATGAATAATTTTAAAAAGATAATCTTTGTAACAGTCAAATTCTACATAAACTACATCAACTCCATCAAGTGAAGTACCAGACATTAATCCTATAGCGTAAAAATTATCTTTTAGCATATTGGTAAAAATAGGAAAACTCTATTGAAAATATGCTAGTAAAAAAGTATCTTTGAGCACATTTTTTTACGAATATAATAATAACGAATATAGAATGGATTTTAGCCTTACCGAAGAGCATATAATGATTAGAGATGCTGCTCGCGATTTTGCTCAAACTGAATTATTACCAGGCGTTATAGAGCGTGATGAAAAACAGCAATTCCCAGATGAATTAGTAAAGAAGATGGCAGAACTTGGTTTTATGGGAATCATGGTAGATCCTAAATACGGCGGAAGTGGAATGGATGCCATTTCGTATGTATTAATTATGGAAGAACTATCTAAGATTGATGCTTCTGCCTCTGTTATGGTTTCTGTAAATAATTCTCTAGTTTGTTATGGTTTAGAAGCTTTCGGTACCGAAGAACAAAAACAAAAATATTTAACAAAATTAGCTGCTGGTGAATTTATTGGAGCTTTTTGTTTAAGTGAACCCGAAGCTGGTTCAGATGCCACATCTCAAGCAACTACTGCAATAGATAAAGGTGATCATTATTTACTTAATGGAACAAAAAACTGGATTACTAATGGCGGTCGATCTGATGTTTATTTAGTTATTGCGCAAACTGATCGAGATAAAGGACATAGAGGAATCAATGCGTTTATAGTTGAAAAAGGTGCACCTGGGTTTGACATTGGTCCTAAAGAAGATAAATTAGGGATACGTGGTAGTGACACACATACGTTGCAATTTAATGATGTTAAGGTTCCTAAAGAAAACAGAATTGGTGAAGATGGTTTTGGTTTTAAATTTGCTATGAAGACTCTATCAGGAGGACGAATTGGTATTGCATCACAAGCATTAGGCATTGCTTCAGGTGCCTATGAGCTAGCATTAAAGTATTCTAAAGAACGTAAAGCATTTGGTACTGAAATTTGCAATCATCAAGCTATTGCTTTTAAACTAGCAGATATGGCTACAGAAATTGAAGCTGCACGTCACTTGGTAATGAAATCTGCATGGGATAAAGATCAAGGTAATAACTATGATAGATCTAGTGCTATGGCAAAATTATATGCTTCAAAAGTTGCAATGGAACAATCTGTTGAAGCAGTTCAAATTCATGGTGGAAATGGTTTTGTAAAAGAATATCATGTAGAGCGATTAATGCGTGACGCAAAAATCACACAGATTTACGAGGGAACTTCAGAAATTCAAAAAATTGTAATTTCTAGATCTGTTTTAAAGGAGTAATAAGATCTACTTTATATAAATGTAGTCCAGAAGCTGGAGCAATATTTCTAATAAGTTTACTGTTATTATTTCCTTTTAAACTTTCTCTTACAAAATCTAAATCGTAACTACCTTTACCTAGCTCGACTAAAGCACCCATAATTAGACGTATCTGATTTCTTAAAAATCCGTTACTCTTAATTTTTAACATATAGCTAGTTTTAGGAAAAAAAGATGCTTTAAAATCTATATTATTTTCTATTTGACAATATTCGATAGTCCTTATAGTTTTAGTTTGCTTAGATGGTTTTGTGCAGTATGTTTTAAAATTATGTTTACCTTCAAATAATTTTGCTCCTTCTTTCATCAATTCTAAATCTAAATCCTCTAAAAATCCAGCCAAAAAAGCTGCACTATAAGGATGATTCTTTTCCCCAAAAGAAAAATAATAGCGATACTCCTTTGTTTTAGGATGCTGAATAATATTAAAGTTATCATCATTAATTTCTTTAACCGATAAAACTCTTACATCATTAGGTGAATTTCTATTAAAATTTTCTAAAAATGTTTGCTCATTTATCTCTGCTTCTACAAATAATTGAAAAATATAATCTGTCGAAGAAACTTTTGCGTCAGTTCTACTAGCCCCAATACTTTTAAAATCAATGTCACCAAGAACAAACTTTAATGTTTTATCTAAAATAAAATGTACCGTCTTTAAATTAGGTTGCTTTTGCCACCCATGCAGTCTAAAACCTAAAAACTGTAATCTTACCAGATAAGTTCTATTATAATTCATTTGAAATTACCATACTTTTAGGTTTATCTTATTTATATACTCTTTAAGAATAGGTATATCTTCTTTTGAAGTTAAGTCAGGCACATGTTCAGACAATGGAATTCCAATAACACTCTCGGGGTTATCTTTTATCATATTCATTAATGCTGTTGGCAATTCTTTTTCATTTCTCTCGATGTTTACCGGGCAATCTTTTACATAGTTAAAAAATAGAGCCCCATTAAACTTAAAAATATTCATGCTTACTCTTTGTTTTCCTAAAGTATCTCTTAATTGTTGCATTTCTTTATCGGAGGGTTTTTCTTTAATATCTATTAAGAACCGATTATCATCTAAATGTAAAATTGCAAATCTGGTAATTCGATCTTGAGAAAATCTCAATCCTGCTCTGTCATAGGCAATAAGGCTACAAATATTCTGCTCTGAATTCTTAAGAAGCTCGAATGAATTGATAGAATACAAATTATCACTATTACAGACGATAAAAGAAGATTGCTTTAATTCGGGGTATTGTTCTAAGGTCTGAAATACAGCATCAGCAGTACCAAAAGGTTTCATTCTATTATTTGGAATATATTGTATTGCATAGTTTATCATAACACCTTTATACATATTACCTGATAACTTTTTCCCATAGAACTTTTTGAATAAGCTGTTTTCTTCTCTAGTTACAATATAGACGTTTTTTAAACCTGCATGTTTAGCATTAAACAAAATATAATCTAATAATGGTCTGCCCGAAGATTCGATAGTAATCAATCCCTTTGTACGTTGATTGGCTTCAGTTTTCTCTCTTTCTGACAATATAATATCGCTACTAAGGTCTTTCTTCATTCTTGAAGACATTCCTGCAGCCAAAATGATTAAACTATCTGTCATACTAAATCCTTCTTAGCCTTAACTCCATTTACAATATTAATTTTATAAGCGCTTTTCGCCCCTGCGGTGAGCATCCCATTAATTATTTTCTCTTCATTCTCTGGTTTAGTAAGGGCTACAATACATCCGCCACCGCCTGAGCCTACAATTTTTGCACCGAGTGCATCTGCCTTAAGAGAAGCATCAATCATACGGTCAATATTAGGAACTGTAATTTTCAATATATTTTTAAGAACATCATGATGTTCAGTCATTAAACTACCTATAGAATACACATCTAATTCGTCTTGTGAAAAAGCAAGCAAAGCTCGTTTAGTAATATCGTAATTCTTAATCGCGGCATAAAATATAGGTCTTAAGTCATGAGAAACAAGATTCTCATGTAAATAATAGTCTTCCAACGTCGTATCTTCAATCGCGAAAGAATCTGCTTTCTTTGAAACTTGTGCTATTGATTCTAAGGCCTTCCCTCTAAGTTTCGACAAAACACCGAGGGTCTCTTTTGGAATACCAGATTCTCCTATGATAAGTGATTGCACCGTTTTATCAATCGTTTTATGACTTCCCGTAACCGTATTTAGATACAATAGATTTCCGAGACTTATTGAGTATTGATCCATCAATCCACCAGGAGATCCGTATTCTAAAACTTCAGCTTCATACGCTAATCTGGCGACATATGACGGAGTGGTCATTTCATAGCTTCCAAAGGCTTCTAGTAAAAATCGAATCCAAGCGACTACTATCGCCGAAGAACTTGATAATCCAGCATTCACCGGTATATCACCACTGATGATAATGTCATACCCTTTATCAGGAATAACTCCATGCTTTTTCAACACTATTAATGAAGAAATAAAATAGTCACGCTCATCAATCGAAATAAATTCTGATTGTAAATTGATATGCCGTTCTTGCTGAATATCAGGCATTTTAATTTTAAAATAAGTGTCATTATTTAAGAATGCTTCCAAATAGATATATCTATTTATTGCACAGGCAATTACAGGTAGTCCTAAATAATCTTGATGATCGCCAAATAGGCAAATTCTACCAGGTGCAGAAACGTGAATATTGGTTTTTCCAGATATCACTTATTAAAACGAGTTTTTCATCCAGTTATAGGGTTTTCTTTTAATCCACATTCCTCTTGTAAAATCAGGAAAATCTTGCGGTTCTCCGTTATTTTCTATTGAAATTTCAGAGAGCGGTGTTATCGCACTCCAAGCCGCTGCGTCATAAACGTCAAGTGGCGGTGCAACATTCAGTTTCGCAGATTCTATAAATGCATGTAATACAAAAAAATCCATTCCACCATGCCCTGCTCCGGCAGCATATTCTCCATATTTTTTCCATAACGGATGATCATATTTATTGAGCCAAGCATCAGCATTATCCCATTTATGTTGTTTTGACTTTCCTTCTATATACATTCGATTTCCATCTACTTCCCAGAGACCATTACTTCCCTGCACTCTAAATCCAAGAGAATAAGGTCTTGGTAAATTACAATCATGGGTAACAATAATGGTTTCTCCATTTGTAGTTTCAATTGTCGAAGTTATAACGTCACCTTGTTTAAATTTTACCTTAGTGTTCGGGTGATCACGCCCTCCATGCTTTACAATATAATTGTGCAATCCAATACTTTTAGTGGCATTAGACGTAATGGAGGAAAAGCGATTACCCCTATTGATATTACACATAGTGGCAATTGGCCCAACACCATGAGTTGGATATACATCAGCATTTCTTAACACTGAATGTTGTGTTCTCCATTTCGACTCAGATATTCCTTTGTCTCCAAATTCTACACCTTTTCCATAAGCAGACTTACCATCATTTAGCTTCACAAAACGTAAATCATGTTGATATCCACATCTAAAATGCACCAACTCTCCAAAAATATTTTGTCGAATCATATTCAGTATCGCAAGGATATCGCGTCTATAATTTACATTCTCTAAAATCATTAAATGAGTCCCCGTTTCTTCATGTGTGTTTACCAAATCCCAACATTCTTCCATAGTATTTGCAGCGGAAACTTCAACACCAGTATACTTTCCAGCTTTCATTGCGTCTTTTGCCATTCGAGCATGCCACAACCAAGGGGTTGAGATAATCACTGCATCTATATTTTTATATTCTAGCATATTTTTATAGTCATGCTCATCCTTATAATAAAATTTTGGTAGTGGAATATTCTTCTTATTAAATATATCTTTCACAAAATCTATTCTTTTATTATCTATATCGCAAACAGCAGTAATGAGTACATCATCTCTTTGAAGTAAATTATTTAAATGATTTGTACCTCGTAGGCCAACTCCAATCAAACCAATGTTAACTTTATCATTTTGCTTCGAATGCATACCATAGGTAAGGCTAGGTGCCAACCCAATTCCTGCAGATACAATAGCAGATTTTTTGATGAAGGTTCTTCTTGATTTTTTAGTTTTCATGATGAAGGTTTTGATTATTCCTTCCTAAATTAAAAAAAATCAATGAACAAATTAGCAACTTTTTTGCATA